>NZ_JBUPZY010000006.1:0-284679 GCF_055524115.1 Marinobacter sp. V34
GGCATAGGGGCAGGACCGTAAAAAACAGGGATGTTTTTTACGGTCCTGCCCCTATGCCTCCCTCGCACCAACGCGACCAACCACCCAAGCAAGAGACCAGCAAAATGCTAAAAAAACTCTTAATCGCCAACCGGGGTGAAATCGCAGTCAGAGTCATTAAAACCGCGAAGTCGCTGGGATACCGGACGGTGGCAGTGTATTCCGAGGCAGACGCCAAGGCCCTGCACGTGGAGATGGCGGACGAGGCGGTGTGTATTGGTCCGGCTCAGGTATCGGCTTCCTATTTGAGCGCCGAGGCGATTATCCAGGCGGCGGTTCAGACCAGGGCTGATTGCGTGCATCCGGGGTATGGGTTTCTGTCGGAGAATTCCGGGTTTGCCAGGGCCTGCAAAGACGCTGGTCTGGTATTTGTGGGACCGCCAGAGGCGGCTATTGAACTGATGGGCAGCAAGCGGCGGTCGAAGATTGCCATGCAGGAAGCCGGTGTGCCGGTGGTGCCCGGTTTTGAAGGCGACAATGCCAGCGACGAAGAGCTCATCGAGGCCGCCAAGAATATCGGCTACCCATTGATGATCAAGGCCTCCGCTGGCGGTGGTGGCCGTGGTATGCGGCTGGTGGAGGAAGAAAACGAACTGGCCGATAACATCCAGCGTGCCCGTTCCGAGGCCAAGCAGGCCTTTGGGGATGGGGAACTGATTCTGGAGAAGGCGGTTATTGAGCCCCGCCATATCGAAATCCAGGTATTCGCAGACCAACACGGCAACGCGGTTTATCTCGGTGAACGGGACTGTTCGGTTCAGCGGCGCCACCAGAAAGTCGTCGAAGAGGCACCTTCTCCGTTTGTAACACCCGAACTGCGCCAGGCCATCGGCGAAGCTGCCGTGAAGGCGGCGCTGGCCTGTGGCTATGAAGGTGCTGGTACGGTCGAGTTCCTCGTCGACAAGGACCGCGATTTCTACTTCCTGGAGATGAACACTCGCCTGCAAGTCGAACACCCAGTGACCGAATTGATCACTGGGCAGGATCTGGTGGCCTGGCAGCTTTCCGTAGCCGAGGGCCTGGCGCTGCCGCTAACACAGGATCAGATCCAGCTGAACGGCCATGCCATTGAAGTACGCCTTTACGCAGAAGACCCAGCCAACGGTTTCACCCCGCAAACCGGGCCGTTGCACCAGTTCCAGCCTGCTGAAGGCGAAGGGTTGCGGTTTGATACCGGCGTGCGCTCCGGGGACTCGATTACGCCTCACTATGATCCCATGCTGGCCAAGGTGATCGCCTGGGGTAGCAATCGCAACGAAGCCCGCCGCCGGCTGCTCAGGGCGCTGGAAGACACCACCGTATTCGGTGTGACCACCAACCGTTATTTCCTGAGCCGCATCATCGCGGACGACACCTTCGGCGAGGGCGAAGCCACCACCGCCTTCCTGCAACAGGCGTTCAGAGACGATCCATCCCTGGCACCAAAAGACATCAGCATCCGCGAGCTCGCGTTGGCGGCCTGCGTGTTCGGCCATGGCAATTCAGGCCGTCCTGACGTTCGGGCCGACCACAATAACGCCTGGAGCAACGCGCCGTCGACCGTCAGTCCAATGAAACTGGATACCGGCGATAAAACCATGGAACTGCTGGTCCGCCGCGCTGGCAATCACGTCACCGTGACCCGGGGCGAAGAGCAGTATGAACTCGACCTTGAAAGCATGGGCGATGGCCTGTTATGCATTATCGACAAGGGCGTTCGTCAGCGATGCCAATATCACCGCCGGGGCGATCACCTATATTTGCAGGCGTCCGGGCAAGCGTTGGCATTGCATGACGTCACCCACCAGCCGGCCAGTGGTGCAGCCACCAGCGGTAGCGGCCGCATAAAGGCCACCATGGACGGCGCTATTATCGATGTTCTGGTTCAGGCCGGTCAGGCGGTGAAACAGGGGGATACCCTGGTGATCCTGGAGGCCATGAAAATGGAGCATCCGGTGAAAGCAGACCGCGATGGTACTGTAGGAGAGGTTCTGGCCGCCAAAGGCGACCAGGTCAAACGTAGCCAGTTACTGGTGGATATCACGTCTGCCAGTGCCACCTCCGAGGAGGCCGGACAATGAGCAACATGAAGAATAGAACCGTTTTTATTACCGGCGGCAGCCGGGGTATCGGACGGGCCATTGCCCTTGCTTGTGCCAGAGAAGGCGCCAATGTGGTGATCGGTGCCAAATCCGACGAACCACATCCAAAGCTCCCTGGCACGATCCACAGCGTAGCGGAGGAAATACGGCAAGCCGGTGGCCAGGCCCTGCCCCTGGCGCTGGACGTGCGGGACGAAAAACTGGTGCGCCAGCGGGTGGACGAGGCCGCAGATCATTTTGGCGGTATTGATGCACTGGTGAACAATGCCGGCGCCATCAAGCTGGCCGGCGTAGAGAAACTGAAAGCCAGCCGTTATGACTTGATGCATCAGGTCAATGCCCGTGCTGTCTTTGTCTGCAGCCAGGCGGTACTGCCCTGGCTGAAGGAGTCAGACCAGGCCCATATCCTGAGTCTGTCACCGCCCCTGAACCTAGATACCCGGTGGTTTGCCCAGTACGGGCCCTACACCACCACGAAATACGCCATGACCATGCTAAGCATGGGCATGGCCGAGGAGTTCCGGCGCTATGGTATTGCGGTAAATACCCTTTGGCCAAAAACCCTGATTGCCACCGCCGCCATCGAATTTGAAGTAGGCGGCCCGCAGATGATGGCCCAGGGCCGCAAGCCGGACATCATGGCGGACGCCGCACTGAGCATCCTCAGCCGTCCTGCCGGGGCAATGACCGGGCAGTCCCTGATCGATGAGGACGTGCTCAGGGCCGACGGCGTAACGGATTTCGAACATTATCGGTACCAGCCAGGCGACAAGCCCCTGCTGCCGGACCTGTTTCTGGATTAACCCCGGAGCCATTCGTTGTCCGGGGGCAAAACAAACAACAACGTTTCACACTGACCCTGACGGATGACCCTATGACCCAGGACAACGTATCCCCACGTGACATTGCTCGCAGCCTGCCGGGCATACTCCGGCGATTTCCCGCCATTGCCAAGGGCTATTACTACTACTCGGTCAAAAACGAGAACAAGGACCTGACCCTTGGCACCCTGGTGGAACGCAACGCCGAAAAGTACGGCCACCGCACGGCCATCCTGTTTGAAGACCGCAGCATTACCTGGCGGGAATTCAACGGCTGGGCTAACCGCATTGCCGGTTTCCTGAAGACAGAGGGCCTCACCCGGGGCGATACCATCGCCGTATTCCTGGAAAACCGTCCGGAGCTGCTCGCCGTGGTCGCCGGTGCCGCCAAGGTGGGTGTTGCCTGTGCCATGCTCAACACCTCCCAGAAAGGGCGAGTGCTGGAGCACAGCATCAACCTGGTCAGCCCCAAAATGGTTGTGGTGGGTGAAGAACTGGTGGAGGCTTTTGACGGCGTTAAAGCCGATATCAGGACCAGCCACCCCAACCCATTCCTGTTCCTGGCCGATACCAACACCATGAACATCCTCGGCGATGCACCGGAGGGCTATGTGAACATGGCGGCAAAGGTCAGCGCCCATCGGAATACGGCCCCCAAGCCGGCCGATCCGCCCACTATGGGTGACACCGCCATCTACCTGTTCACCTCCGGCACCACTGGCTTACCCAAGGCGGCGCCGGGCAGCCACCGCAAGTTCATGAAAGCCTACGGCGGGTTCGGCATGATGTCCCTGGACATGAAACCGGACGATGTCCTTTACTGCACCCTGCCCCTCTATCATGGCACCGCCCTGCTGGTGTGCTGGGGATCCGTGATGGCCGGTGGCTCCGCCATTGCCCTACGCCGCAAATTCTCCGCCAGCGCGTTCTGGGAGGACGTGCGGTATTTCCAGGCAACCACCTTCGGCTACGTGGGCGAACTTTGCCGCTACCTACTGAATCAGCCCCCCAGCGAACAGGACCGCAATCACAACCTCACCAAGATGATCGGCAACGGCCTGCGCCCGTCCATCTGGAAGGAGTTCAAGGAACGCTTTGGTATCGAAACCGTGGCGGAACTCTATGCCTCCAGCGAGGGCAACATCGGCTTCAGCAATTTCTTCAACCTGGACAACACCGTTGGCTTTTCCACCGCCCCCTACAAACTGGTCAAATTCCACGACGGCACGCGCGACCCGATTCGGAACGACAACGGATTCATGCAGGAAGTCGAAAAGGGCGAACCGGGACTGCTGATCGGCGAGATCACCAAGAAGTGGTCTTTCGAGGGTTATACCCAGAAAGAAGCCACGGAAAAATCGATCCTGCGGGACGCCTTCAAGAAGGGCGACCAGTGGTTTAACACCGGTGACGTGCTAAAAGAAATCGGCTGCGGCCACCTGCAGTTCGTGGACCGCATGGGTGACACCTTCCGCTGGAAGGGAGAGAACGTATCCACCACGGAGGTGGAGAACATTATCGACGGCTCGAACATGGTGGAAGAGGCCATCGTGTATGGCGTGGAGATTCCGGGCACCAATGGTAAAGCGGGCATGGTTACACTGGTTCCCCACTCCAATGGCCATGAGTTCGACGTGAACCGGCTGTTTCAGTACCTGAACGACAACTTGCCGCCCTACGCGATTCCGGTGTTCGTCCGGGTAACAAGCGCCATCGAGAAAACGGGCACGTTCAAATACCGCAAGGTGGATATCCAGAAAGCCGGCTATTCCATCGACAAGCCTGGAGAGGAAGTTTACGCCTGGTTACCCGGTACAGATGGTTATACCCGGTTGACCTCCGAGCTGGTTACCGAGATTGATGCCGGAAAAGTTCGGTTCTGAGATTTTCTGGATCTAAGGCATACCTCCCATGCCTTGCCTGCATCGGTGGGGAGCCCCTCCCAAAAATGTGCGGAGCCATGGATGGCGGAGCCCAAGCGCACATGGATGTGCTTGAAGCGCTTTTTGGGAGGGGCTCCCCACCGATGCATCCACCGAAACAAACAGGCTAGGGGCCGGCCTTAAGAACCGACCTTAAGGACAACCTTCCCCGTAGCAGTCCGTCCGGTCAGCGCCCCGAGAGCCTTCTCATAGTTTTCGAAGTCATAGACTTCGCTGATTCGCGGATTGATCTTGCCCTCGGAGAACAGCTTCAGCAACTCCATCATGTTCTGGGCACTGTTCTGCGGCTCGCGCTGGGTGAAGCTACCCCAGAAGACACCAACAACGGAACAGCCTTTCAGCAACGTCAGGTTCGCCGGAATCTTCGGAATATCGCCGGCCGCAAAGCCAATGATCAGGTGACGGCCGTTCCAGGCCATGGCGCGCAGCGCCTGTTCCGTGAAGTCACCGCCGACCGGATCGTAGATCACATCCACGCCCTTGCTCTTTGTCAGGCGTTTAACCGCATCTTTCAGCGGCTCTTCAGTGTAGTTGATCAGCTCGTCTGCACCGGCCTCTTTCGCCACCGCCAGTTTCTCTGCCGTGCTGGCCGCCGCAATCACATGGGCGCCCATGGCCTTGCCCAGTTCCACCGTTGCCAGGCCAACACCACCGCTGGCACCCAACACCAACAGAGTTTCCCCCGGCTGAATGTTCGCGCGTTGCTTGAGAGCGTAATACGAGGTGCCATAGACCATGGAAAAAGCAGCCGCTTTTTCATCGGACATGGATTCGGGAATGGGCAAAATATTCTGTTCCGGGACGACCACTTCTTCGGCAAAGGCGCCGTAGCCGGTGAGGCCCGCAACCCGGTCGCCCGGTTTGAAGCGGGTGACTTTCTCTCCCACCTCTATTACCTCGCCGGACATTTCACCGCCTGGAGAGAACGGCATGGTAGGTTTGAGCTGGTACTTGCCTTCAATTATCAGGGTATCCGGGAAATTCAGGCCTGCGGCCCTGACCCGTACTTTGACCCCATGGCCTTTCACGACGGGACTGGTGACGTCTTCAATCACCAGCGTCTCCGCCGGGCCGTATTCCTTGCAGAGGATCGCTCTCATGTTCGTGACTCCGTTGTAAGACAGTCGATAGAGGACAACGTCAATTGATGGTTATCAACCTAAACAGAGTCGCGTCATGAAGCAAATAAAGAAATCTAATCTCGCCGGATTAACAGGGCTTATTCTGGTCGAAAAAGTAGCCTCACTGGCATAGGCCAGACGAATCAGAGACGTAGTGATTGCTCCACACGCGCAACGCGCTTCAAGATAGGCCTCAAATTCGTTTCGACAAGCGACAAAGGATCACAGCGCTCGCAATAGGCGGCTTAGGGCCATAGATGTTTGACATTATTTACGTACTGGAAATGACCGGCGTGATTGCCTTTGCGATCTCTGGCATGTTGATCGCCCGATCCAAAAACATGGACCCGGTGGGCGTTTTCACCATCGGCTTCGTAACCGCCCTGGGTGGAGGAACGCTCCGGGACCTGATGATGGATAATCACCCGCTGTACTGGATCAAACACCAGGAGCAGCCGATCCTGATTCTCGCCATGGCGGTTGTGTTCAGCTATTGGCACCGCGTCGAACGTATCCGTCAATCCCGTATCCTGCTACCTGACGCCCTCGGTCTTGGTGTTTTTTCCATTCTCGGTGCCCAATTGGCTCTGGATCTGGGCCATTCCTGGTTCATTGCTTCTTTGCTGGGGGTCATGACAGGTACCTTTGGGGGTGCCCTGCGCGATACATTTTGCAATGAGGTACCGTTGATTTTCCGCAAGGACCAGGTCTACGCCTCCATTTCCTTCGCCGGTTGCTGGCTGTACTTTGTATGCCAATGGCTACTGGAGAACGAATCTCTGTCTCTGAGCATCGGCGTGCTGTTCATTTTCATTATCCGACTACTGGCGGTCCGCTTTGACATTCGTCTTCAACGGGATAGTCGCGTCGGATAATCGGCCCAACAATCACCAATCGTCCCTTGGCGTTCTCGACTCCAGCCGGTAACATTGCTGTCTTTTCACCCAATTCCTGAAACCGGTTCATTCAATCCCCATTCAGCACCCTGTGAGGCAGGCACCCGTCATGCTAGAACGACTATTCAAGCTCCAGGCTCATGGCACCACGGTTCGCAAAGAGGTACTTGCGGGCTTTACCACCTTCCTGACCATGGCGTACATCATTGTGGTCAATCCCAGCATTCTCTCCGCTACCGGCATGGACTTCGGTGCGGTGTTCGTGGCGACCTGCCTGGCGGCCACCATTGGCACCCTGATCATGGGGCTCTGGGCCAACTACCCGATTGCGTTAGCGCCGGGCATGGGCCTGAACGCGTTCTTCTCGTTCACCGTTGTCGGCGGCATGGGATATAGCTGGCAGGTGGCGCTGGGCGCTGTCTTCATATCCGGCTTTATCTTCTTCCTGCTGAGTATCTTCAAAGTCCGGGAATGGATCATCAACAGCATTCCCATGTCCCTGCGTTTCGGCATTTCCGCCGGTATTGGCTTCTTTCTGGCCCTGATCGCGCTGAAAAATGCCGGCATCGTGGTTGATAACCCCGCCACCCTGGTTAGCCTGGGTGACGTAAAGATGGCCGAGAGCCTGCTGTTCTTTGGCGGTTTCGTGCTTATCTGTGCTCTGTCCTTCCGCCAGATTACCGGTGCGGTGATGATCGGGATCATCGCCGTGACAACAGCAGCAATGGGGCTGGGCCTGGTGGAGTACGATGGTTTTGCGTCCGCACCCCCAAGCCTGGCGCCGACTTTCATGCAACTCGACCTGGCAGGCGCGCTGAACATTGGCATGATCAGCGTGATTTTCGCTTTCCTGTTCGTGGACCTGTTCGATACCTCTGGCACCCTCATCGGCGCCGCCCAGCGCGGTGGCCTGCTGGATAAAGACGGCAAACTACCTCGTTTGGGTCGCGCCCTGATGTCGGATTCAGTGGCTACCATGTCGGGCGCGGCCCTTGGCACCTCCACAACCACCAGTTACATTGAGTCCACCGCTGGTATCTCCGCCGGTGGCCGCACAGGCCTGACCGCCGTCGTAGTAGCAGCCCTTTTCATGGCCTGCCTGCTGCTGTCCCCCATTGCCAGCATCATTCCTGCTTACGCCACCGCCCCTGCCCTGCTTTACGTCGCAATACTAATGGCCAGCGGCCTGAAGCTGATTGACTGGGACGACATTACCGAAGCCGCACCAGCGGTGGTTACTACCCTGATGATGCCGCTGACCTTCTCGATCGCCAATGGCATTGCCCTCGGCTTCGTCACCTATGCCATCCTGAAAGCATTGAGCGGACGCTGGTCGGATCTAAACCCCAGCGTGGTTATCATCGCCATCGTCTTCATCCTGAAATTCATCTTTCTGGACGCAGCCTAAGCTGCGTTTTCAGCGCTTGGACACGCTATGGACTACTTTTCCGAAAGCATCAAGAAAGCCATCCGCACCGTGCCAGACTGGCCCAAGCCAGGCGTCGCCTTCCGCGACATCACCACGGTACTGCAGGACCGCACCGCGTTCCGCAAGCTGATTGATGCCTTCGTTCACCGCTACCACGGTCACAATATTGATGCCGTTGCCGCTGTAGACGCCCGTGGCTTTATCATCGGCTCGGCCTTGGCCTATGAGCTGAACGCGTCGCTCGTACTGATCCGCAAGAAAGGCAAACTGCCGTTCGACACCCTGGTGGAAGACTACGAACTGGAGTACGGCACCGCCTCGGTGGAACTGCACAAAGACGCCTTCAAACCCGGCGACAACGTCGTACTGGTGGACGATCTGATTGCCACCGGCGGCACGATGCTGGCCGCGTCGCGGCTCATCCGCCGAATCGGCGCCGACATCGTCGAAGTGGCTGCGATGATTGATCTCCCCGACTTGGGGGGCTCACGCAAGCTGCAGGAAGAAGGGCTGAAGGTTTATACTGTTTGCTCATTTGAAGGTGATTAGGGAGTCCCTCGCTCCCTTCCAAAACGCACTACGGGAGCGGCCATGCCTGATTATCAGCACCACTGGAAAGACGGAACACCGGTAAACCTGCCCCTGGGCAAAATTGTCTGCATCGGACGCAACTACGCGGAACATGCCCGGGAGTTGAACAACCCGGTTCCGGATGAGCCTCTGCTGTTCATCAAGCCAGCCACCTCCGCGGTGCACATTACCCGCCCTCTGGAGGTCCCCCGCGACCTGGGCGCAGTTCATTTCGAGACCGAACTCGCGGTGTTGATTGGTCGGCCGTTAACCAATGCCTCTGCTAGCGAGGCAGAGGCCGCCATTCTCGGCTATGGGTTGGCGCTGGATTTAACCCTACGGGACGTGCAAACGAAGCTTAAAGAAAAGGGCCAACCGTGGGAGCGCGCGAAGGCCTTTGATGGCGCCTGTCCCCTGTCGCCGTTCGTGTGCATCGACCGCCTGCGACGAGACCACCTGACCTTTACTCTCGACATTAACCGCGAACGCCAGCAAACCGGCGATACCCGGGACATGCTGAACCCGATCGTGCCGCTAATCGCCCATATGAGCACTCAGTTCACCCTGATGCCCGGCGATGTGGTGCTTACCGGCACGCCCAAGGGTGTCGGCCCGCTGGAATCCGGCCAGATATTGTCGCTGGAACTGGAAGACGCCTTGTTTGTGGAGACCACCGTGCTCTAGGCTGGGCGTGGGACATTGCGATCCTCCTCAGGTCCATCGGCTTTTCAGGACGACTAACAGGCATGGCAAAGAAACCGGTTACCACACGCAGCGGACGATTCTTCAGACTGGCAGGCATGACGGCGTCCGTGGCCGGACAGTACGCCGGCCAACGCGCGCGCCGGATCTTCCGCAGTGAGGAAGACAACGAGGGCGCCCGCTCTGAGAGCTATACCCGCATGGCGGACCAGATTGTCGATACCCTGGGTGAACTCAAGGGCGCGGTCATGAAAGTCGGCCAGATTGCCTCCCAGACCCAGGACTTTCTGCCCCGGGAATTCTCGGATGCCCTTGAGCGGCTTCAGAAAGAGGCCCCGCCCATGCCGTTCGAGGTGATTGTCGGCCAGGTGGAAAGTGAGCTTGGCAAGCCGGTGTCGGAACTGTTCGAATACCTGCAGGAAAAACCCTACGCGGCGGCCTCCATCGGTCAGGTTCATCGGGCGCGCCTGCACGACGGCACGGATGTGATCGTCAAGGTTCAGTACCCCGGTGTGGACGAATCCTGCGACAGCGACCTGAAACAGCTACGCATGGCCCTGAAACTGGGCGGGCTGCTGAAGATGCCGAAAGAACACGTCGACCAGTTATTCGGAGAGATCCGGGTGCGGCTCAAAGAGGAACTGGATTACGAGAACGAGGCCCGCAACCTGGAGGAATTCCAGTCGTTCCATGCCAATGACGACTGGATCAAGATCCCGACCGTCTTCGCCAGCCATTCCTCCCGGCGAGTGCTGACCATGGAACTGGTGGAAGGCGACCATATCAGCCAGGTAACCCCCGCAAGATACGATCAGGACACCATCAACCTGATCGGGCACCGCATCTTCACCATGATGGCGGACCAGCTGTTCCGCTACCAGTGCATCCATGGCGACCCTCACGCCGGCAATTTCGCCTACCGGCCAGATGGCACCATCATCCTTTATGATTTTGGCTGCGTAAAAAAGCTGAAGCCGGAAATCGTCGAAGCCTATCGAAGAGCCCTGATCTCTGCGCTGGATGAGGATTACGCCGCGCTGGACAAACACCTGATAGACCTAGGCGCGCGGGTCGAATCACAGCCTGCGGTAGACCAAGCCTACTATGCCATGTGGAGGGACATTCTGATCCAGCCCTTTGACAGCGACACCCCCTACGACTTTGCCGAGTCAGAGCTGCACAAGGACGTTGCTGCCAAGACCACCACCGTGTTCAAGTACCTCGATTACTTCAAACCACCGGTAGAGAGCATCTTTATCGACCGCATGATTGCCGGGCATTACTGGATGATGAAGCGGTTGGGGGTTCAGGCGGCGTTCCGGGAGGAGCTGGAGGAATATCTGGCGTTATAACCCCAGTTCCCTAACCCACTCTGCAACCCCCTCACCGGCACCCTTGCGAATAACCCTCGCCCTGGAGAGGCTGGCTGGCTCGCCGGGGTCGATCACGGTCACAGGCACATCGAAATCTACCAGATCCACCAAACCCGCAGCGGGATAGACCTGTAAAGAGGTCCCCACAATCAGCAGATGATCTGCCGTGGGCACGATCTCCGCCGCTGCCTCAATCATCGGCACTTCCTCGCCAAACCACACGATATGCGGCCGAAGCTGGGAGCCCCGATCACAGGTATCCCCAGGCTGTATGTCGTTGAATCCAATGTCGTAAACCAGTTCCGGATGCGTCGCACTGCGGGCTTTGGTGAGCTCACCGTGCAAATGGATAACGTTGCTGGAGCCACCCCGCTCGTGCAGGTTGTCCACATTCTGAGTAATGATCGTTACCCGGTAATGTTGCTCCAGTTCCGCCAGCAGGCGGTGGGCTTTATTCGGCTCCGTCGATTTCAACTGCTGGCGGCGCTCGTTGTAGAAACGCAGCACCAGCTCCTGGTTTCGGGCAAAGGCTTCTGGCGTCGCCACGTCATAAACGCTGTGTTGTTCCCACAGGCCGCCATTATCGCGAAACGTGGAAAGTCCGCTTTCGGCGCTCATACCCGCGCCAGTGAGCACAACGATGTGATCTTTCATACAGCAACACTTTGATTGTCAGATGGGTGTATTCAGAACCGGAGTCTCTCCGACCTGCGACGTTTTTCCACTCTCAGCCCACGCCTCTCCAGGATAGCAATCAGTTCCTCTGTGTCATCGATATTCAGGAAGGGTGCGAGGGAAATTTCCTCGCCCCGGAACTGCAGGTGAAGCTTTGGGGGAGTCCAGGGATGGCGTGGCACATCCTGCCATACACGGGTATGACGCCGGGGTAACTCCCACTCCCGCTCCTTCTGGGTCAGGCCTTTTTCCAGGCGGATCAGCTCCGGTGCGAAGGTCAGCACCTCGCGCCTCTGGCACCGACGGGAGGTGTAATAAAACGCCGCCGCCAACGCGGTCAACTCGAGGCCTGCGAACGGTAATACCGGCCACGCCCCCGCCAGAAGCATGCCGGTGGAAATTATCAGGGACAGAAACACGGCCGCAAGCCAAATGCGGATATTGCCCCGCCAGTTCATGGACCGGTTGGGGGTCAGAAGAAAACAGTCGCCTTCACGTTGGGAAAGCTGTTCTACCATTCAGGTCGCTCCCGGGAGCCACCACTCGCATCATCTGAACGCCTTCAGTCAAAAATTTTGCCGGGGTTTATCACACCCTTGGGATCAAATACCTGCTTGATGCCCCTCAAGTAGGCAATTTCAGCGGCGCTGCGCGTGTACTCCAGATAGGGTTTCTTGGTCATGCCGACACCATGCTCGGCAGACACGCTGCCCTGATAGCGTTCGACAATCTCGAAGACCCATTTGTTCACCTGCTGGCATTTCTCAAAGAAATCCTCTTTCGCCATGTCTTCCGGTTTGAGGATATTCAGGTGCAGGTTGCCGTCGCCGATGTGGCCAAACCAGATGATCTCGAAATCCGGATAGTGCTCGGTGACCACCGCATCGATTTCCTGCAGGAACCCTGGCACCTTGGAAACCACCACAGAGATATCGTTCTTATACGGCGTACGCGGCGCAATGGACTCGGAAATACGCTCACGCAGCTGCCATAGGTTCTGGGCCTGGGTTTCGCTCTGGCTGATAACACCATCCAGTACCCAGCCATTCTCCACACACTGTTCGAACAGGCTCATGGCATCATCCATGACCTGGTCCGAAACCGCCTCAAATTCCAGCAGTGCGTAGTAGGGTGCTTCGGTTTCAAACGGTGCCTGCACCTTGCCGTGGGCCAGTACGTGCCCCATGGCCTGATGGGAAAAGAACTCGTAGGCGGTCAGGTCGATCTGCTTCTGGAACGTCTGCAGCACGTCCATGGTGTTGGTGAGGTCATTCAGGCCCAGCACCAGCACGGTCAGATTGTCCGGCTTGCGCGACAGCTTCATGGTAGCTTCTGTGATAAACCCCAACGTGCCTTCCGCGCCAATAAACAAGTGGCGCAGGTCATAACCGGTGTTGTTCTTCGCCAGGTCCTTATTCAGATCCAGGATATCGCCCTTACCGGTCACGACTTTCAGGCCGACGACCCAATCGCGGCTCATGCCGTAGCGAATGACCTTGATGCCACCGGCGTTGGTGGAGAGATTGCCGCCCAACTGGCTGGAGCCGGCCGAGGCAAAATCCACTGGGTAATACAGATCGTTGTCGTCGGCATAATTCTGCAACTGCTCGGTCACCACCCCGGCCTGGCACTTCACGGTGCGGTCGCTGGCGCTGAAGTCCAGGATCTGGTTCATGTTGTCGAACGCCACGACAACCTCTCCGTTGGCCGCTACAGCCCCGGCACTCAGGCCCGTGCGCCCACCGGAAGGCACCAGGGCCACCTGGTTCTCGTTGGCAAACGTCACCAGCGCCTGCACCTGTTCCGTGGTTTTGGGCAGAACGATGGCCACGGGCTTGGGTGGATAGATCTTGGTCCAGTCCTTGCCGTAAGTTTCCAGGTCGGCCGCGTCTGTCAGCACTTTCCCGGCGGTCTGGCCCGTTTCCATCAGGGCTTTGAGGGAGGCAACGATCTGTTCAGGATTCATGGATAGTCCGGTCTCGCAAAGGGTTAATCAGGGCGTCGGTAGGCAGAGTTGATTCAGGTGGTCCGACGCGCTGTGAAAATCTGCGTTTATGGTATCATACCGCCCCTGTTCTGTGAGCCCGCCCGCCAACAGCGGTCCTCACGGGTCATTTCATGTGACGAAAGGTTCGGAAGCAAGCCCATGTCAAATACGTCTCTTGAAAAGAGCAAAATCCGCATCCTGCTGCTGGAAGGCGTGCATCAGTCCGCCATTGATACCCTGAACGCCGCAGGCTATACCAACATCGAATTCCTGACTCATTCGCTGGCCGAAGATGAGCTGGTGGAGAAAATCGCTGATGCTCATTTCGTGGGTATCCGCTCACGCACCCAGCTGACCGAGAAGGTGTTCGACGCTGCCCAGAAGCTGGTAGCGGTGGGCTGTTTCTGCATTGGCACCAACCAGGTTGATCTTCAGGCGGCCACCCGTCGCGGCATCGCTGTTTTCAACGCGCCCTTTTCCAATACCCGCAGTGTGGCGGAACTGGTTCTCGCCCAGGCCATTCTGTTGCTGCGCGGCGTTCCCGAGAAGAACGCCAAGGCCCATCGCGGTGACTGGCTGAAGTCCGCCAAGGACAGCTACGAAATCCGTGGCAAGAAGCTTGGCATCATCGGGTACGGCAATATCGGCACCCAGTTCAGTGTACTGGCTGAAGGCCTGGGCATGGACGTGTACTTCTACGATGTGGTGTCCAAGCTGTCTATCGGCAATGCGACACAGGTAGGCACGATGCAGGAGTTGCTGAACACCTGCGATGTGATCAGCCTTCACGTCCCCGAAACACCGTCCACCAAGTACATGTTCAAGGCTGAGCAGTTTGCCCAGATGAAACCGGGCAGCATCCTGATGAACGCCTCCAGGGGCACGGTGGTGGATATTGACGCCCTGGCCGAAGCCTTGGGCAGTGGCAAGCTCCTGGGCGCCGCCATTGATGTCTTCCCGGTCGAGCCAAAGTCCAACGACGAGGAGTTCATCTCCCCACTTCGCGAGTTCGACAACGTGATCCTGACTCCACACGTCGGTGGCTCCACCATTGAGGCCCAGGAAAACATCGGCCGCGAAGTAGCAGAAAAGCTGGCCATGTACAGCGACAACGGCACCTCCGTCTCTTCCGTGAACTTCCCGGAAGTGGCCCTGCCCTCGCATCCGAACCAGCACCGCCTGCTGCACATCCACGAGAACGTGCCGGGTGTGATGTCGGAAATCAACCAGGTGTTCTCAGAAAACGGCATCAACATCTGTGGCCAGTACCTGCAAACCAAGGAAGACATCGGTTACGTGGTGATTGACGTCGACAAGGAATACGGTGAGCTGGCACTGGAGAAGCTACTAAAAGTGAAGGGCACCATCCGCTGCCGCGTGTTGTTCTGATCCAGGCGGTTTCAGCAACGTGAAAAGCCGGGGCCAACAGGTCCCGGCTTTTTTATGGCCAAACGGGCCAACTCCCGCACATGACCTCTTATTAATCCGCTTTCCGGGCCTTTGACCTTGAGATGTCATCAGATGCAGCCATGATGGAAGTGAACGTTTTGACATTGCATCCAACATTCACTCAAAGGAGCACCCTATGTCACTGAAGGAATCATTGCAGAAAAAACTGGAAACCCAGGCTGAGCATTGGAGTAAACAGATCCAGACGTTGCAGGCCGATGCAGAAGAGAAGATGGCAAAAGCTGATGACGACCAGGCGGAGGCTGAAATACAGAAAGATTTCTCCGAGCGGATTCAGGCGCTGGAAGAACACGTCGAAGAAGCACGCAAGAAGATTTCGGAAATCCGGGATTCAGGGGAAGACCAGTTGCGGGACCTGAAGGCAAGGATTGACGAGTGGCTGCCTGGCGGGAAGAACTAGGAAACGATAAATGGCCGGAACGGGATCGTTCCGGCCCTCAAGCATTACTGCGGCACTCTTAGCAGACGATTGGGAGAGCCCTCTTCAATACTCCCAAGTACATTTCTGGTCGCCAGCTCGTCCAGCCTGGTACTGACCGATGCCGGTGACAGACCGGGTTCAGCCCCCAGGATCAGGGCAACGCTGCCCGCTACGTGCGGCGATGCCATGGAGGTCCCGCTGATGGTGTTTACTTCATCGTCCTCCTGGTACCAGGCTGCGGTTATGTCAGACCCTGGGGCAAACAGGTCCAGACATTCTCCGTGGTTGGAAAACGACGATCGTTGATCCTCGCGGGTAGTGCTTCCCACGGTTACCGCTGATGCAACCCGATTTGGAGAGCCGGAACAGGCGTCAGCATCGCTGTTACCCGCCGCCACCACAAATGTTACCCCTCGCTGTATCGCACCACGCACGGCATCGTCCAGAGCGTCTGAATTCCCTCCACCAAGGGACATATTGGCAACCGCCGGCGCCTGATGATTTTCAGCGACCCAGTCAACACCTGCAATCACATCCGCGTTAGAACCGGCACCAGAGCAGTCCAACACCCGCACGGCCGAGATGGATGCGTTCTTGGCAACGCCATAGACGGTGCCAGTTGCGGTACTGGCGACATGGGTCCCGTGTCCATTGCAGTCTGTGGTGTCTTCCGGGTCAGTCTCGCCACCAATGTTGACGATCGGGCCAATCAACGGCAAACCACCCAATCCCAGCAAGCCCGTGTCGTTCACCGCAAAGTTACGGCCTTCAATCACCCGTCCGGCAAACTCGTCGTGGCTATCCCGCAAACCCGTGTCGATGATATAGACGCTGACTCCGTTGCCGGCAGAGGACGGGTAGCTATATTGCCCATCCAGAGGGAGCACCGGCTGATCGATCCTGTCCAGGCCCCAGGTGGCGTCGCCCTGCGTCACCGCGTTTGCGGCAACAACCTGGTCGGGCTCAACTGCCAGCACGCCAGGCAGGGATGACAGCAGTGCTGCCTGCGGCTCTGTCATCGTGACCGCCGCACCGGTCATCGCAGTTCGGTATACATGAAGAATATCACCGCCACCTACGGCCACCAGAAGCGATTCGACGCTCGCCTGCAGGTCGGCAAGCCCCAGCATGTCAGGAATCAACGGGTCCAGTGTGAGGATATAGCGCCCCGGTATGCGATCTCCCGGCTGAAGCGCGGATTCGGAGGCTTCCGAAGTGCCCGTCAGGCCGACACCATTCGACAATTCTGCGAAGGCCGGGGCGGCCAAGAGAACACTGAGGGTAAAACCAATTGTTTTTGTGATCGTTGTTGTCAAAGCAGATCTCCCATTTGCTCATTTTCCATCATTGAGGCTCACCGGGAACGGACAACATAGAGCCTTATGTTCCACCACGGGACATTCCCCTTCACCGTTCCATGCATTGAAGGTCGATTCAGGTCAGATGAGGCCAATTCGGCTCTCATAAACAAGCTTTAATGAACAAAGGCAGACGTTGAAGCTTGAGACAGGAAGCAAAATGGGGAAGGAGCAGAAAAGGAAGGAAGCGACTCCGGAACACAGGCATGACCCGGAGTCGCTCAATCAGTCTGGGCTGATATTACTGCATGGGAACCAGTGTCAGCTCAACGCGACGGTTCTGTTCACGGCCGCCAGCAGTATCGTTGGAGGCAATAGGATAACGCGGTCCATAACCTGTCGCCCGGGTTCTCTTTGGCTCAATGCCCTGATTCAACAGGAAATCCCTGACCGACCCAGCTCGGCGCTCACTCAGCAACTGGTTGTAGTCCCTTGAGCCAGTGCTGTCGGTATGACCTTCAACCTGAATAATGGTCTTGTCGAATTCTTTCAGCACCAGTGCCACCGACTCCAGCGTGTTGCTGAACGACGGTTTGATGGTGGACTGATTGACATCGAAGGTGATGTTGCCCGGCATAACCAGTTCAATTTCGTCACCATTGCGCACGACACGAACACCGGAGCCCTCAAGCTTGCGACGCAGCTGCGCTTCCTGCTTGTCCATGTAATAGCCGATACCACCACCAATGGCCGCACCGGACGCGGCACCGATCAGCGCGCCCTTGCCACGGTCACTGCTGCTGGAGGTCGCAGCGCCGACGGCGGCACCGCCAATAGCCCCGATGATGCTGCCTTTTGTGGCGCTAGAGGTTTTTTCCTCACCGGTGTAAGGATCGTATGTCATACAGCCGCCAAGACCCACGGTGGCGACGGCAAAAGCTACAATCGTTTTCTTCACAGCATTCTCCAAAGTCTTTCCAAGTATGACTGTTCGCGGCATATTGCCGCCATTGGCTTTCCTTAACTGGCCTCAGACAGAGACCCGTCATGGTCGTTTTCAAACGTATCCACGATGGTATTGAATACAGTTGCCTGTAAATCCTGGGCTTCATTTACAAGATGATGACGCCCATCCGGTATCCTGAGTTCCTCCACGGAGGAAAATTTATTGCGGATAATCCGCAGATTGTGCTGCCAGTCCACGGTCAGATCCTTCTCGCCCTGAACCACGGTAATTGGAAAATCGACCGGGCGGGCGGACTCAATATGCGGTACCCACTGCCTCAATGCAGAAACCCAGTCCACATGCACGGCCCTGGCCTGAAGCGGATCGTAATCCCTGAGAAATTTCAGGAAACGCGAATTTCCACTATTAGCCCCAAACGCCCGTCGCCACCGCGATATAAAGGGCTTCACCATGCTGTGCAGAACCTTGGCAGCCAGCCAACCCATCGGCCTGATCAACGGTGCCAGCAGTACCACCCTACGAAAATCCGAGGTTTCCCGGTCGTGATGGTTGGTCAGGAGGTAGTCAATCAGGATTGCCCCGCCCGTACTCTGCCCGACCGCATACCAGGGCGCCCGCACGTGACACCTGACGCTGGCCATAACATCCGTCAGCACGGCCTGATACTCCAGGAAACTGCCAATCGCCGCCGGCGTGCCACTGGACAGCCCATGCCCGGGCTGATCATAGGCGAGCACATCAAAGCCCGCTCCCAGACAACGGTCGATCAACTGGCTGTATAGCCCTACATGGTCAAAGTAGCCATGCAGGATGAAAACCGTGCCCCGGGGCTTGCGTTGGTCCGGAAGCCGAAAATAGTGGACCATCACTTGGTGCCGGTCCGCCATCACATAACCCTGGCGATAGCTGACCTCCGGGTGCTCCACCCAGAGATCGAGGCCGTAGAACCGGCAGTAGGCCACCATATCCTCGCTGAGTTGTTCCTGGCTTTCAGGCTCGAAGGGCGACATTCGCTCAAGTAACGACGCCCTGTCCCAGTTCGGAATTTCTATGGTATCTGTTTTCCAGTACACGTAGAGTTAAACGCCTGTCATGAATGGGTATGAAAATAGCAGTGTGTCTGCATTAAGCTTGGTGCTTAGATTAGCACACCACAACCCCGGAGTTGCCGATGATACAAACCGCCCTGGAAGCCGGCCTGCGTCAGACCATGAACCGACTCGTTCGTCCCCTGCTGCACCCTGCCGTTCCCATTGCCCTGCAACGCCGGTTGATCAGCAAGGCCTACCTGACATCCATTCCGCCAAGTGGCACCCGGTTCGAAGACATCCAGGCAGAAGGGCTTTCTATCACCAGGGCCTGTCACAGCGACAACCCCCATGGGGTCATACTGTATTTCCATGGCGGTGGTTACATCATCGGCTCGCCAAAAACGCACAAGGGAATAACCGGCCACCTGTCGAAATTCAGTGGCGCGATGGTGGTTACCCCCGACTACCGACTGGCACCGGAAAACCCCTTTCCGGCAGCCCTGGATGATGCCGAAACCGTCTACCGGGCTTTGCTGGATGAAGGGCACCCACCTTCAACACTTTGCCTGGCGGGCGATTCAGCCGGCGGCGGGCTCGCCGTGGCCCTGGCCATGCGCCTGCGCGATAAAGGACTGCCGTTGCCCGCCTCGCTGATGGTGCTGTCGCCCTGGACCGACCTTTCCCACCAGCACCTTTACTCACCTGAGTGCGAGCCGGTACTGCAGAAATCGTGGATCGACAAGTCTTCACGCCTCTACTGCGGCAGCAAACCGCCGTCCGAGCCCCTCATTTCACCCGTATATGGCGACCTTTCCAGCCTTCCACCGCTGCTGATACAGGTAGGCAGCCAGGAAATCCTGCTGAACGATGCCCGGCGCCTGGCGGACGCTGCCAGCCGCGACAGTGTTGATACACGTCTGGAAATCTATAACGGTCTCTGGCACGTTTTCCAGGTCCATGCGGGACAGCTGTACCGGGCCACCGAAGCCCTGCAGACTGCTGGAGCTTTCATACGCCAACACCTGGAGAGCTGACCAGCTTCAAGGCGGCCTTTTTGTCAGTTCGCTGCCTTGCTATTAGCGATGGTACCGGCAGCAGTCGTATCCGGCAGCGGTACATCCCCGCGAATCAGCGCTTCCTTCTGCGGGCGCGGCCACTGCTTGATCTGCCACTCCAGTTTCGAAGCCGTCGCCCTATCTGTTGTCTCGGCGGCAAATGCCAGTTCCAGCGGCCCTTTACCTCGAAGGCTGCGAGCGCCTTTGGGCGAACCAGCCTGGTGCTCGGCAAAGCGCCGCGCCACATCGGTTGTGATCCCCGTGTAAAGGGCCCCTTTGGCCGTTCGCACCATGTAGATGAACCACTGGCTCATACCGATGAAGCCCTGGTCATTTTCTCCCGGGTCTTGAGCTGCTGTATCCACAGCCCCGCAACGATCAGGACCAGTCCAACGTAAGTGGATGGCAGAATGATCTCGCCGAGGATGAAATAGATAAAGACCAAGGACAGGAACGGCGAAATGAAGATGAGATTACTGACCCTGGCGGTGTTTTCCGCCTTTTTCATCGCGTAGGACCAGAGCACAAAGGCAATCCCCATCTCGAACACACCCACGTAGATGGCCGCCAACAGCCCTGTTGTGGGGCTGAAATCAAAACCGTCCGTCATCCCGCAAATCACCACAATCACCGGAAGACCGCAGAGAAAGTTCAGGAACAGACCGACCACCGGATCCCGGGTATCCCGCGTGGCGATGATCCAGTATGACGCCCATACTAGGGTACTGCCGATGGCCAGACCAACACCGAGGGGATCAGAGAAGGTCAACGACAACACGTCACCACGAGTTGCGATAACGACGACCCCGCTGTAGCAAATCAACCCGGCGATGATATCGGCACGTCGCAATCGCTGCCCCAGGAAGGGCACCGACAGATACGCCAGCACCAGTGCCCAAGTGTAATTCAGGGGTTGCGCTTCCTGGGCAGGCAGCCGGTCAAAGGCCCCGAACAGCAGGAAGTAGTAGAGGCAGGGATTGATGAGTCCCATGCCAAAAGACTGCACGTATTGGCGGCGGGACAGTTCGAAGACCAGATGCCATCGTCCCTGCGCCACCAGGATGAGCGCCATCACCACCACCGATGCAGAGCAGGCCACCACCAGCATCTGGACCGGACTCAATTCCCGCAATGACAACTTGAACGCAGTTGCCACCGTAGACCAGAGCAATACGGTTCCAAGGCCATAAAGCATTGCCTGTTTCTGATTAGTCATCGGCAGTGTCCTTTTCTGCATCAAGCCAGCGATAGAGAGTACGACGGTTCACCCCGAGTATCTGAGCAGCACGGCGCTTGTTGCCCTCCACCGCATCAATAACGCGCACGACATAGTCCTGCTGTACCTGTTCCAACGTGGGCCAATCCGCCAGGTTTCCGGACGGCAGCACCGGCCGGCCCTCGGCAGACTCTGTCTGCCGTTTGCGAATACGGGCTGGCAGATGTTCCGGCAACACCACATCACCGTCGCAGAAGGTCACTGCCCGCTCAATCGCGCTGGCCAGTTCCCTGACATTTCCAGGAAACGGGTAATCCGCCAACATTCGTGCGGCCACTTCGCCCAATTGCAGGAATCCGCGCTGGTGACGCCAGGCCGAATCCCGCAGGAAATGCATGGCAAGCATATCCACATCGTCATCCCGCTCCCTTAGTGGCGGCACCATCAGGGTCAGGGTTTCCAGGCGATAGTATAGGTCTTCGCGGAAGCCACCTTGCTCAACGGCCCTGACCAGGTCTTGATGAGTGGCCGCAATGATTCGCACATTTACGGCCTCTTCGTGGTCAGACCCCACCGGCTTGATCGTGCCTTCCTGCAGCACACGCAACAATTTCGCCTGGAGGGCGAGCGGCATCTCGCCAATTTCGTCCAGCAGCAGTGTGCCTCCATCCGCTTCAGCAAACAGCCCTCTGCGGGCGGATTTTGCGCCGGTAAAAGCACCGGCTTCATGGCCGAAGAACTCGCTTTCCATCAGCTCATGGGGAATACCCGCACAGTTGACCGGTATAAATGGCCCTTGCCGACGTTCACTCTCGTCATGAATCGCCCTGGCGACCAGTTCCTTGCCGGTGCCACTCTCGCCACTCACCAGGACTGCCGCCTGGCTACGGGCCACCTGTCGTATTTCGTTGCGCAACTGCTCCATCGCCCGGCTCTCGCCCACCAGCCCGAGGGCACTGTCACTTTCACTTTGCGATTTGTAGCGCGCGAGTTCAGAGGTCACCGCCGCATGAGCCAGCAGGCGTTTGATCTTCAGGCGAAGATGGTCGGTGGACAGCGGCTTGGTGAGAAAATCATCGGCGCCGGCCTTCAGCGCCTCTACCGCCTGATCAACGGTGCCGAAGGCTGTAATGATGATAAAGGGCACCGAGTGGCCTTCCGCCTGTAGCTGCCGCAATATTGCCAGGCCGTCGCCATCGGGCAACCGAAGGTCCGAGACGATCAGGTCCGGACGCCATTCCCGCAATCCATCGCAGCCTTCCTCAACGGTTGCCGCACTGCGCACCGCATAACCATCCACCTCAAGCTCCTCTGACAGAAGCGTTCGCAAACTGGCGTCGTCTTCCACCAGCATGATCGAAGCTGGTCTAGCTTTCATAGTGGGCCTCCGTCGACTCCACGCGTTTCTCATATGCTGGCCAGAAGGTTGACATACGGCACCCGCCGTCCGCGTTCGTTCCAACCTCAATCCGTCCACCATGCTCCTTGATCACACTGCCGACCACCGCGAGCCCCAGGCCAGTTCCCTCTCCCGCCGCACGAGTGCTGAAAAAAGGTTCGAAAATCCGCTCTCGTAAGGAGTGATCGATACCCGGGCCATCATCATCCACTCTCAATTCCCAGTACCCTTCAATGGGCATTACAGACACGGTCACCCGTGAGTGAGCAGCTTGACACGCGTTGCGGACAAGGTTCAGGCAAGCCATTTCCAGGCGGGTTGGCTCGGCCAGAACGCCGGCACTGACCTCCGGGATGTCAGTGTAAATCTCAACACCGTGGCATTTGGGCTCGTCGCAGGCCCGCGCTGTCAGATCGCGAACGGTGGCCGCCAGATCGGTCTCCCGGCGGGAATCCGGCACATGGCGAAAACAATCGAGCAGTTGCTGAATAATCAAGGTCATCCGTTCGACCTGATGCTCAATATCCCTCAGATGTCGTCGGTCACTCTCTGCCAGGTCGCCCCGCCCAAGGATATTGGCGCGACCCTGGATGACATTCAGCGGCGCACCCAACTCATGCGCAACACCACCGGCGACCCGACCGATCATGGCAACCTTCTCCTGGTACTTCAGCTGCTCTGACAGCTCACGCTCACGCTCAACGCTCTCCCGGATTTCATTTTCGGCAACCGCCATACGGGCGCCCATATCTTGCAAACCTTCATGGATCTGTCTCAGTTCCCTCGGGCCCGCAGGACCTCCCTCAATCTGCCACCGCCCGGGTGCCATCCGCTCCATCAACTCCAGCAACCGGCTGACATGGCGACCAACAGCACCATAGTGCCCCAGAACAACCACCAGAATGACCATCAACGACACCGCCGACCAGATACTGACGGCCCAGATTCGGCTCGATGCCACCAGCTCATGGAAATCGCTACGTTTTCGGGTTACCTGAAGCAACCCCTGGATTCGACCGTCCGGAGCAATCAGTGGCGTGAACTGCGAGAATACCGACATTCCATCAACCCTACGAAATGCACCATCCAGCTTGCCACTGGCTATCGCGCGCTCCGCACTGTCGCTCCGTGTAACATCGCTATCCGCCACGCCAAGGCTGGCGATCTGCTGCCCATCTTCATCGAACACTGAGGCGCCGAATACACGGCCGATACGGAAGATGGATTTCAACGACTCCCCAAGAACAATTTCATCACCATCGGACATGGCCTGAGAAAGTGGACCACTGACCGCCCGGGCCACAAGCTCCAGATCCTCCCGCAAACGGTCATTCAGGTTACGCTCAACCGCAGCGAGCCCCACGTAGATGGCAACCCCACTGAATATCATCAACGGTACAACCATGCTCAGCACCAAGGTCAGGCGCAGCGAGCGAAACATGTCCCGCGCTCTTGATACAGGCGTTTTCATAATGCGCTCCGACAAAGTGTCACACAGATATGCCACATGTGACATTTAGCCACAATACACATTACGCACAGGTAACGCTTAAAAGCAACCAAATCACTGTTTTTATTGATATTTTATAAATATAGAAAACTGGCACAGAGATTGATTATGCAACACCAACGTTCGAGGAATCGCATTCCTTTCAACGTCAGACTGCATTCAATGACACGTAGCAGTCCCTTCAACGCAAAAGGAGATCGCCATGAACAAACTTCTCATTTCATTGACCGCATCCCTGGCACTGCTGGCAGCGGGCCCCGCACTGTCGCAGGAAAACCAGCAAAGCCCGGAAGCGACCAATCCCAACGGCGGATATAGTGACCCTGCCTCAGCCGGCACCCAGAAAACCAACTTTACCGACGAGGAACTGAAGGAGTTCGTTGAGGCCCAGGAAGGCATCAACGATATCCGCGATGAATATATGGAAAAAATTGAAGCGGCTGACAACCAGCAAAAGGCCCAGGAGCTGCAGATGGAAGCCAACGATGAGATGGTGACAGTGATTGAGGATTCCGGCATGGACATCCCCACTTACAACTCCATCGCAACCGCTTACAACAGCGAACCTCAGGTTCGGAATCGTGTTGATGCACTGATGTAAGCCGTTTCCCCACATTGGTTGCTTCAGGCCCTGCTATTGCAGGGCCTTTTTGATTCTGCAAGCGAAGTCGCAATGGCCATCATCAACGTTGATTGTGGTATCTTGTCGGCATGATTTTGTAGAGACCAATGGAGACAAACCATGCGAAGATTCTGCCGCGGGCTAACCCCATTGCTCTTGACGGTTATGCTTGTCCTGGCAGGATGTTCAGACAGCCCCGCACCGGTGTCCAGCGGTGACAATGATGAGAAGCCATCCTACCCCGTTACCTGGCGCTTTGCCCCTGAGGAAATTGAAGGCAGCGTACAACACCGTTATGCCCTTGAATTCAAGGACCGTATCGAGCGTATATCCGATGGCAACATCCTCGTTGATGTTTTTCCCTATGGCTCTATTGGCACGTCACTCCAACTGACGGATCTGGCCCGGGAAGGCTCAGTCCATCTCGCTTTCGCCTCCCCCGGCCACCTGGCCAACGTTATTCCCGAGGTGGGCGTGTTCACCCTCCATTATCTGTTGTCTGATGACGAAGAGGTGAATCGTGGCGTCCTTGCCAGCGATGATTTGAAGCAACTGTTCCACGAGCCTTACGAGGAGCAGGGCCTCAAGCTTCATGGTTTCGTACCTGAGGGTTGGATGGTCTGGACCGCCAACAAGCCCTTGCGGAGCCCCGCGGACTTCGACGGACTCACCATCCGCACCATGACGTCGGACATCGCTGAAGAGACCTATAAAACCTATGGCGCGACAACCAGCCAGGTTCCTTTTTCGCAGGTCTACAGCGACCTTCAGTTACGCCGCATTGACGGGCAGGCCAACCCTGTTTTCGCCATTGAAGAGATGGGATTCTACGAAGTCCAGGGTGTGATGACGTTTGCCAAACCTGCCCAGTTTGTCACCTCAGTGGTTTCCAATACGTCGTGGTTTGACGCCCTTCCCGAAGACCAGAAACTCTGGCTGGAAGATGCTATGGATGAGATTGCACCGCTGGCTTACGAGGTACAGGCTGAGCTCAATGCAAGCCGTCTCAATACCATCATGGAAAACAGTAGCATCCGTGTGGTTGAACTGACCGAGGAAGAGCGGAACCGTTTCCGCGAGGCCAGCCTACCGGCCCGTGAGGCCTATATCCGTATGGCTGGCGAGCGCGGAGCGGCCATTATGGACCAACTCCTGACAATGCTCAGAGACATGGAGTCCGCAACACCGACGCCGGATACGACCAGCCAATAGCGCTATTCAGGCACCAGCCATGTGCTTTTCGATACCAGGCCCAGGCAGCCGTCATCGGAAACCGCATCCATCATCCCTGCAAGCCGTGTGTCGAATCCCCAGGGCGGATTCACCACCAGCAATCCGGACCCGGACATTCCACGTTGTGGTGCCCGGTTAAGTGCAACTTCACTGCACAGCACCTTGCGCACAGGCCCATCAGACACCGCGTTCTTTAACCGTTCGTGGGGAGAACCCGCCAGAATCGGATACCAGATCAGATACACCCCATGACGGCATTTCTGCCACGCTCGCGCCAATGTGTGCGCCACCTCTTCATAGTCGCTTTTGATCTCATATGAAGGGTCCGTCAGCACCAACAACCTTGGTTGCCTGGGCGGCAGATGGCGAAGCAACCCCTTTAATCCATCCTCCTGAAAGACCTTGACCCGGGAATACCTGGCAGCCCACTGGCCCAGGGTTTCGCCTTCGGCGGGGTGCAACTCGAAGGCGGTCAGGGAGTCCTGCTCTCGCAGATACCGGAGGAACCAGCGCGGCGACCCCGGATAACTCGCCAACTGTCCGTCCTTTCCCTCCCCGGCGGCCAACCCATGCAGGATGGCCTGCCAGTCGTCGGAATGCAGCTGGGCCCGAAGCGGCCAGATCTTCTGGATCCCGGCGGCGGCTTCGCCGGTTTTGAGCGCCCGTTCTCCAGCAAGGTCGTAGCTGGCGCTACCGGCGTGAGTATCAAAGCAGGCGATGGCAGACGATTTGGCCTGCATCATTCTGACGGCAAGCACCAGGGCAGCGTGCTTGTGAACATCGGCAAAATTACCGGCGTGAAAAGCGTGGAGGTAACTCAGCATTACAGACTCCTGACGATAGGGGCACCATTAAGCTACAGCAGGAGCAGATTTGGCAAACGTTTCCGACGGGCCGGGGGCTCTCTCCGTCCAATAATCCTCAGCCGGACCAATAGAATTGCAAATCATTCTCGTAGCCGTTGCAACGGGCCGCCCGCTCTCTATAATGCGAATAATAATACGTTTTATTTAATCAACAGCGAAAGGACATCGAAATGGCCCTGCCCCCAAACGCATCAGGTATTCCCCTGGTACTCGCTATCTCTGCGACGCTACTGACAGCTTGCAGCAACGGCGAAGAAGCCGCCTCCACATCCTCGGCAACCGAAGAGTCGACGGTAGCAGAAGCCATCACCAAATCCGATGTCGTGGAACACTACGCTGACCTGGCCCATGCAAACTTCGAAGACGCTCTGACCGCCGCGCAATCCCTCGATAACGCCGTGGACTCCTTCCTGAAAAGCCCGACCGAAGATAACCTGCAAAAGGCGAAACAGGCTTGGCTGGCTTCCAGGGTCCCCTACCAACAGACTGAAGTGTTTCGTTTTGGTAACGCCGTTGTTGACGACTGGGAAGGGCAACTGAATGCCTGGCCGTTGGATGAAGGCCTGATTGATTACGTAAAAGAAGATGGCTACCAATACGAACTGGGCAACGAAGGGGCTACGGCAAACATTATCGCCAGCACGGAGATCAATATTGGCGGCACTACAGTCGATGCTTCCAGCCTGACACCAGACCTGCTGGCGGAACTGAACGAAATCGGAGGCTCGGAGGCCAACGTGGCCACCGGATACCACGCTATTGAGTTCCTGCTGTGGGGCCAGGACCTGCACGGCTTCGATCGCGGCGCCGGACAACGCCCTGCAACAGACTACGCCCAGGGCGAAGAGTGCACCCATGGCAATTGCGACCGCCGTGCAGCCTATCTGGATGCAGCGACCGATCTGCTGATCACCGATCTAGAGTGGATGGTCGCCCAGTGGGCACCCGGCCAGGAAGACAACTACCGCTCCCGGTTGCTCGCCGAAACCCCGGATGCTGCTGTGCAGAAAATGTTTTTTGGCATGGGCTCCCTGTCCCTGGGTGAGCTGGCCGGTGAGCGCATGAAAGTCGCCCTGGAAGCCAACTCCTACGAGGATGAGCACGACTGTTTCAGCGACAATACCCACAATTCCCATTACTACAACGGCCAGGGTGTGGCCAACATCTATTCCGGCAGCTACACCCGGATTGATGGTTCTGAACTGACCGGACCGTCACTGTCCAACCTGGTCGCCGAACTCAACCCGGAACTGGATGAGACCCTGAGCCAGCAGTTCGAAGACTCGATGGGTGCGCTGAAAACCATGAAATCCAGCGCCGAAGCAGAGTCAGAGCCGATGAAATTCGATATGATGATCGCACCAGGCAACGAGAAAGGCGCGGAGATCGTGAACGGCGCGATTATGGCGCTGGTGGCGCAAACCGGTTCCATCGAACAGGCCGCCCGCGAGCTGGGCATCAACTCGCTCAAGCCTGATGACGCCGGCCATACGTTCTAGCTGATCCACTAACTTGCTGATCCACTAAAAAGTAACGACACGTTGTAGAGAAACCATGCGCCAACGCCCCCTGCTACTGCTGACCTTATCTTCGGGAGTGGCCGTAGCAGCGGCCTTCGCCATGGCCACCGCCCAGGAACCTTACCCGATCCAGGCAACGGCCAAGACAGGGGGCGAAGGCACCGTGGATCAGTTCGATCACAATGCTTATTCCCTGCCTCAGGCCAACCTGTCCATGACCAAGCGCCTGGATTTCAGTGTTGGCAACAGCTTCTTCCGCAATCCCTGGGTTGAAGCACCTGCCAGCACGGATGCCCGCGATGGCCTGGGGCCACTGTTCAACACCAACTCCTGCCAGGGGTGCCACATCAAAGATGGCCGCGGACACCCTCCCGGCGCCGATGACAGGCCCATTTCCCTTTTCCTTCGCCTTGCCGTTCCGGCAGGCCCCGAGAAGGATGCCGAGATTCTGCGGAAACACGGATTCAAGCCTGCCCCGGTTTACGGCAGCCAATTGCAAACCGCCGCCCTGCCCGCAACCAAACCGGAAGCCGATCTGGTAATCGCATGGGAGCCGGTGACGGAAACCCTTGCGGACGGCACCGAAGTAGAACTGCGCAAACCGGTCTACCAAATCGAGAACCCCAACTATGGCCCTCTCCCCGAGGACCTGCTGGTATCTCCAAGGGTTGCCCCGCAGATGATTGGTATGGGCCTGCTGGAGGCTATTCCAGTGGATAGTCTCCAGGCACTGGCTGACCCGGAGGACACGGACAACAACGGTATATCCGGCAAGCTCAATCAAGTGTGGGACCTGGAACGCCAGCAGACCGTGCCGGGCCGATTCGGCTGGAAAGCCGCAGAACCGAACGTCCATCAACAGAGCATGGGGGCCTTTGCCGGTGACATGGGGCTGACCTCCACCCTCAAAACGACTACCGACTGCACACCCGCGCAGAACTGTGGGCATTTTGCCGACGGCGGCACTCCGGAAGTAAGCAATAAGGTGAGCAGTTTTGTTACTTTTTACGCCAAGAGCCTGGCCGTGCCTGCGCGTCGCAATCTCAATAAGGCGTCCGTTCAACAGGGTGCGGAACGGTTCAATGAAGCCGGCTGTGCCAGCTGTCATACGCCAAGGCACAAAACCGGCACCGCAGCAGATCGCCCCGATCTCAGTAACCAGACCATCTGGCCCTACACCGACCTGCTTCTGCATGACATGGGCCCGGCACTTGCCGACGGCCGGGGAGAGTTCCTGGCCGATGGCAATGAATGGAGAACACCGCCTCTCTGGGGTATCGGCCTGGCCCAACTGGTTAATCCGCAGTCAGGGTTCCTCCACGACGGGCGGGCGCGAACGTTTGAAGAAGCCGTGCTCTGGCACGGTGGTGAAGCGGGGCCGGCTGCCGAACGTTACCGCAAGATGCCCGCCGAAGACCGGGAGGCACTCCTGGATTTCCTGAATTCTCTCTGAGGACACGCCATGCAACCAATGACCAAAGCCGTGGGCGTTGCTGCCCTGATATTGGTTCCACTTGCCAGCACGGCTGCAGGCCTGCCTGAAGCGAACCACAAGGCGAAACAGCAATGGCATCAGGGCATCCTTGCGGGCTACCAATCGCTGGCAGCCGAAACCAGTGAGTTATCCGGTGCCGCAGATAACTACTGCAACGGATCGGAGCAGGGGTCACGCGAGACTCTGGAGAACGCCTGGCTGGTTGCCTTCCTGGCCTGGCAACGGGTTCGCTTTGTTGACTTTGGACCGATCGAAAACGACAACCTTGCCTGGCAGTTCCAGTTCTGGCCCGACCCGAAGAACCTCGTTGCCCGCAAGGCCAGCTACCTGTTGAATTCGGAAGACACGATATCGAGTGATGTCATTGCCGAGTCCGGCGTAGCCGTACAGGGTTTTCCAATGCTGGAGTACCTGCTGTATGACGAACCATTGAATGCCGGCACCAATGAGCTACCCGCGAAAAAGACCTGCAGTCTGTTGATGGCGATTACCGGGCATATCGAAGCCAATAGCAGGCAACTCAATGACCAATGGCAAGCGTTCCGCGAGCACTACCTGGCGACTGAACAGTACCGCGACGCCACGATCCGTGCCGGCATGGCCGCCCTGGAAATCCTGGAAGAACGCCGGCTTGCCCAGCCCATGGGGCTTCGTGGAAACGGCAAGCGATCAATCTACGCCGCCGATGCCTGGCGTAGCAGCAGCAGCCTGAAAACCATAGAGGCGACCATTCACGGCCTGGAACAGGCTTTCCTGCCTGGCCTGACGCAACTGCTCAAGGAAAGCGACCAGCCAGCACTGGCTCCACGAATAGACAATCAGTTCGGAGAGGTTCTGGAGCACTTCCCAGAGCTCCATCGCCCCATGACCGAACTGCTTTCCAACGACGACGCCTTTTCCCTGCTCCAGGGCTTCTACGTCGACGTCTCTCAGCTAACCACTCTGATCAATGATCAGGCAGCGGTTGAACTGGGTGTGATTCGCGGTTTCAATTCCAGCGACGGCGACTGATGAACAGAGGCAACAGGCACCCCGGAGGTGCGCTTATCAACCGGAGACAATTACTGAAAGCGGGTATGGCGGGAGGACTGGCAGCCACCCTGTCCGGCTGCAGTCTGCTGCCTCGGAAAGCGGACTACGCGCCAGATCAGTATGTCGGCGCCGTGGGACTGCCCGGGGGTAAGTTCGGCATTAGTGCCATCAACCGCAAAGGCCAGCCCGTATGGGAATCGCCAGTCGACACCCGTTGCCATAGCGGCTGTGCACGCCCGGGGGGCTCACAAGTCGTTTTTTTCGAACGCCGGCCCGGCTGGGCGTTTTACGGGTTCGACGCCCACAGCGGCAACAGGACAAATCGTGTCAAGGCGGCCTCCGGGGAACACTTTGTCGGTCACGGAGTGTTCTCCCCCGACGGCCGATGGCTCTATGTCACCGCCAGCCGCTACGAACAGGGACAGGGCATTATTGCCATTTATGACGCAGAGCAGGACTATCGGCGGGTCGATACCTTTGAGCTTCAGGGCATTGGCCCCCATGAACTGACACTGCACCCGGATGGGGAAACCCTGGTGGTTGGCCTGGGCGGCATAATGACCCATCCGGACTACGATCGCCTCAAGCTGAACCTCGACACCATGGAACCCGCGCTGATCCTGATGAACCGTCACAGTGGTCGAATTATTGGGCGATTCAACCCTGCCCATCACCAGCAAAGCGCCCGTCACGTCAGTACCGGTTCAAACGGCCGGGTGTACGTTGCCTATCAGTACCAGGGCCCGCTTCACGAGTCACCTGCCCTCATCGCCCGGCTGGAAAGCGGACAGCTCCAGGAAGTCCGATTCGATGAGGATACCCAGGCAGCGCTGGCCAACTACATCGCCAGCGTGGTTGCCCACCCGGAGAGCGACCTTGTCGCTGCCGCGTCCCCGGTGGGTGGCACCGCCGTGGTGTTCAATGGCATCACTGGCGAACTGCTGGCCAGGGCGTCTATCCCCGACTGCGCTGGTGTTCAGGCTTTGTCAGGAGGCGATTTCCTGATTTCCTCCGGACGCGGAAAACTGGTGCGCCTGGGACAGGACAACCAGCCACGGCAAATCGCCGATCTGCCGGTTCAATGGGACCACCACCTGGTCTGAATCCCCCGCAACTCCGTTCTCCTGCCTTAAGGCGACAGGCCTTAGCTGGTATCCTTATAAGCCATTCGTTCAGGAGGACGGCACCTTGCCCGCCAGAAACAAGGACACCCTCGACCAGGTTTACAGCCTGATTGCCAACGAAGAAGACGCCCGGGTTTGCACGGACATCCCCGAAGAAGCCTGCCGCGAGGTGCCACGCAATTTCTTCCTGATCCTCGGCAGCAACGTGCTGACCAAACTTGGTGATTTGCTGATCAGCCCCAAGACCGTGCTGGCCTGGCTTTTGAGCGCTATCGGGGCGCCTGCCCTGGTGGCCTGGCTGGTCCCGATCCGGGAGTCTGGCTCGATGATTCCGCAAATGGTGATTGGGGCCTGGGTGCGGCGCAAGCCCGTGCGTAAATGGTTCTGGACCCTGGGAAGCTTTGGCCAGGCGGCCAGTGTTCTGGGCATGGCAGCGAGCGTCTGGTTTCTGGAGGGCTACGCCGCGGGCGCCGGCGTGGTGGGCGCATTGGTGCTGTTTTCGCTGGCCCGCGGGTTCTGTTCGGTGTCCATGAAAGACGTGCAAGGCAAATGCATCCCCAAGAAGCGCCGGGGCCGGCTATCGGGGCTGGCCTCTACCATTGGTGGCACCGCCACCGTGGTACTGACGGCTCTGTTGTTCTGGGAACGAGGCGATCCCGGGATACTCTTCTACACCCTCCTGCTATTGCTGGCTGCGAGCCTCTGGGTCATCGCTGGCATTCTGTTCGCATCTGTTGATGAATACGAGGGCGAAACCGGCGGTGGTGGTAACGCCTTGGGGGACGCGATAAACAGCCTCTCCCTGTTAAGGGATGACCCTCCATTCCGGCATTTCGTGATTACCCGGGCCTTACTACTGTGTTCCGCGCTGGCATCCCCCTACTTTGTGGTGCTCGCCCAAAAAAACACCGACAGCGGATGGCTGCTGGGTGTGTTCCTGCTGGCAAGCAGCCTGGCCAGTTCGATCAGTGCGAGTGTATGGGGCTGGATGGCGGATGAATCCAGCAGGCAAGTCATGATCCGGGGAGCAATCATTGCCAGCGGCGTATGCCTGATGGTGGGAGTCACGGCATTGTTAGTGGGGAGCGGCATTGGCGGAGGCTGGTTCTATCCGGCTGCGTTCTTCGTCTTGAGCATTGCACACGCCGGGGTTCGCCTCGGGCGCAAGACCTATCTTGTGGATATGGCCGGAGGCAACAAGCGCACTGACTACACATCCGTCAGCAATACCGTTATCGGTGCCCTGTTGCTGGTAACCGGCGGGCTGACAGCCCTCGTCGCGATGATCTCGGATGTGGCGGTCATCATCACCCTGGGCCTCATGGGGCTGGCCGGCGCCATCAGCGCTACCCGGCTCAGGGAAGTCAGTGCAAGCTAACTCACCTGTGGGGACTTTCCGTCGTTCAGGGCCAGGGCACCTTTTACAATGCGGTAGATGATCCAGATGGAGATGCCCAGCAACACAAACCAGCCGATGATCAGTGGCGTCGTCACAATGCCAATCACCGTCCATAACAGGCCGATCCAGAAGGTCCGTATCTGCCAACGGAAATGGGGCTCTATCCAGGTGTTCCTTACGTCATCAAGCTTGACGTAATTGATGATCACACCCACCAGACCGGTAATGCCTCCGACAAAGAACGACAGCGCCTGCAGGATATAAACCAGCACAGCCAGGTTGCGGCTTGGTTCTTCACGTCGTGATATGGGATCTGCGTTGGCGGGGACGTATTCGTGCTCTGACAAGTCACTCTCCTCTGGCTCCACGCTCGCAGTGTATCACAGCAACAGGCACCGGAAACCGCTGGAGCTCAGCGGCTGTCCGGTTTGTAACCCAGACGGAAGCCGCCCCAATGCTTGCCATTCACGTAAATCGGCACTGACAGGTCATGCATAACCTCGCCGGTATCCCGGCGGTAGGTCTGCAGCAGCATATTCTGGGTATGGCTGCCACAACGGGCACCGGTACGGTCGTTAAACAGCCGCTTGCTGCGACTCTTGACCAGATCCACTTTCGGGTCACCCGTTGGTGCGTGAGCGAAATCGCGATTGTGAGTCGGCACATAGCCATCCGGCGCTGCGGCAATCGCGAAGACCATGGACGGATGGGCCCCTTTCACCGCTTCTTGCACAGTTGGCAATTGTTGATCCGTAAACCGGTCAAAGCTGCTCGAATACTTCGGCGGATCGGTTTTAGGAATGGGGGCTCTTTTTTTATCAAACAGGGCGTTTTCTGCCAGCTGTCCATCACGAACCGCCTGTTCAAAGAGCTTACCAATCCGGTCTGCCCCCTGCCGGGCCTGGTCGTAGAAAAACCGGTGATAGCTTTCACCGCTGTTCAACGCAAACGCCGCGTTGGCTTCTTCCGCCAGTTCCATCAGCGTCGCTGCCTGCTGGGCAAGCGACGCAACGCTGGTATCGCTTTCGGTAATCTGGTCCCGAACCGTTTCAATGGCCGACGACACCTGCTTCAGACTCTGCTCGTTATTCTGGTCAATTTCGGCAATTCGCGCCACTTGCTGCTGCACACGGTCGGACTGATCACGAATCTGATCCAGGCGCTCACCAACGCTTTCAACTGACCCCAGGCCGGATTCAACGCTCTTGGCCAGGTCCTCAATCCGCGAGACAATCAGGGAGGTGTCGGAACGTATTTCCTGCAGCGTTTCGGCCACCTCACCTGTTGCCTGAGCCGTTCGCCCGGCCAATTGCCTGACTTCGTCGGCAACCACCGCAAAGCCCCGGCCCTGATCGCCGGCACGAGCTGCTTCAATCGCCGCATTTAAGGCAAGCAGGTTGGTTTGTTCCGCGATGCCCTGAATGGTGGTAGTAACACCCTGGATCTTGTTGGATTTCTCGTTCAGTTCCTGAATTAACCTGAGGTTTTCGCTGGACTGCTCGTGCACGGCTCGCACGCTATTGATGGCGGAGGTCAGCGCATCACGGCCCTCAACGCTCACCTGACGATTCTGCAGAGCCATGGTTGCAGCGTCGGTGGCCTGCTGGGCAGACTCACGCACACTCTCGGTAATTTGCCCCGCATACTCCGCCATGTGCGCGGTTTCACTGACCTGCCGGTCCAGGCGGGTTTTTAGTTGGTCGGCCGCGTAGGACACCTGGGCCGCAGAGATGGCACTTTTGTCGGCACTGCCAGACAGTGTTTCCACCAGCGCACGCCCTGCTTTGGCATCCGCAAGGAGGCTTGCACACTGTTTGCCCAGTGGACTATCCGCTGGCAGCTCACCGGCGTTGAGTTGCTTGATGGAACGTTCCGCCGGTTCCAGCACGCGTAAAACCAGATACGCGGTGGCGACGACCAGGCCAATAGCCACGCCAGCCACCAGCGACGCGCTATCCAATCCTATCAACGGCGCCACCAGAAAAGCCCCAAAGGCGACGACAACGGCGAGTGACATCCCCACAACCAGAACAGGCCGACTGAGCAAACCCATATCCACCTCATTGTTTTCATTATTAGTGAATGCATCTTTTTTGACGACTACTCGTGAGAGTAAAGAATTGACCTTTACTTATAACTGCTACTTTAGTTGAGCAATACTGGTTTTACGGCAGATTGAGGAAGAACTGAAACAAAAAACCGCAACACCGAAGCCATCCTGATGGACAAATCCGGTGTTGCGGCTTGTTTTAATCGACGTGCGGCAGCCTCTGTCAGGCTCCGATCACACCGCCGTCGTCTTTGGTCACAATAACGGTGGCGTCTCGGGGACGGGACTCCGCCGCGTTCGGCCAGTTGCCGTCCGGATGCTGAATGTTGACGAACATGGTCTTCACATCCGGCGTACTGACGACACCCGTAACCTCGCAACCCTGGGGGCCCACAAAGAAGCGCTTGATTTCGCGGGTTTCCGGATTGGCAGCCAGCATCATGTTGTTGAAGTACGGATCAGCATCAGAGCCATCGGTCTGGATCCACAGGCGGCCGTTGTAGTCGAACCAGAGCCCATCCGGGCTGTTGAAAATGTTGTCGTCGTTCAGTGAGACGACGGTTTCACCATCAACAACGGTTTCCGTACCCTGCTCGCCAGCAAAGACAAAGATGTCCCAGTCAAAGCTGGTCGCCGTGTGATCGTTACCTTCTTCTGTCCAGCGAATGATGTGGCCGGTGGCATTGGGAGAGTTCGGGTTGGCGGCGTTGACGTCGTCGAACCCTGGCTGGCCCCGGTTCGAGTTGTTTGTCAGGGTGAAATAGACCTCGCCAGAGTTGGGATCCACAGCGCCCCATTCCGGGCGGTCCATCGTCGTAGCACCGGCGATATCGGCTGCGAGGCGCGTATTTAGCAAAACGTCAGCCTGGTTCTCAAAACCGTCGAACTGGATATCGCCAACCATGTTGCCTTCGGCCGCAGCAACCTTGCTGGCGAAATCCGCGTCGTCCAGGTCCAGCGCCAGCCAGTCACCTGAGCCATCCTCGTTGAAACGGGCAACGTACAGGGTACCCTCATCCAGCAGGTAACCACCGGCCGTCGCGGCGTAGTATGGCTGGGACGACACAAACTTGTAGATGTACTCAAAACGCGAGTCGTCACCGGAGTAACACACCACCGGCTCTCCTTCCTTTGCCGGCGCAAAGATGACGCCTTCGTGGCCAAAGCGTCCCAATGCGGTTCGTTTCTGGGGTTTGCTTTCCGGCGTAAACGGATCAATCTCGACCATGAAACCGTAGGTGTTGGCCTCGTTGCGGTAATCGTCTGTAGCCGCAGCCCCGGTCATGCTCACGTTGAACCGTACATATTGATCGGCCGCACTATCTGCCAGCTCCCAGTCGTATCGGCTCGAACTACCTACACCATGCCGGGTCTGCTCGCGGGGCTGGGTCGCATCACTATTGGCAAAGTAACCATGCCAGTTCTCTTCCGCCGCAAGATAAGTTCCCCAGGGCGTCGGGCCCATCGCGCAGTTATTCAGGGTACCGCGAGTTTCGGTCGCGTCCGGGCTGTAGGTGGTTACCAGCTTGCTGTAGCCACGCAACGGGCCCCGCATGTCCATTTCAGTGTTGCCGGTGATGCGACGATTGAATGGGCTACCAAAGACGATGTCCCAGGTACCGTTGGTGTCACGTTTGATGTGGACAACAGACACACCGTGAGCGGCAATTTCCTTGCGAACCTCGTCGGCGGGGCGGACACCACCATTATCACCCGCATTGGTCGGGCCGTTGGCATGAATTGCAGCCTGATTAATATACTCATGGTTCATCACCAACAGGCCTTCGGTTGAGCTGTTGCCACCCGCCTTCTGGTCAATCGGGAAGAAATGAACACCGTCATGGTGCATGCCCATTTGCTGTTCCTGATCAGCACCGGTATTGGTGCCATCGGCGCTGTACTCAGGATAGGAACCGGTGATCGGGGTACCCCAGGGCAGGAACGTGACTGAGGAATAGCCTTCGGGAACAACGATTTCATTTGCGGTGGATCTGGCAACGGCTTTGAACCCCAGGTCCGTATTGGCGGGGTTTCCGGTGGTCATACCATTACTATCATCGTCGTCATCGCTGCCACAGCCGGCGAGGCCCAATCCCATGACGCTGGCCAACGCGGCGCCAACGGAACCTTTCATAACGGTGCGGCGCTGCAGACGGGCCGCGAGGACCTGATGAAAGGGCGTATTGCTTGAATGGTTGACTACGGGCTCGTAATTGGGATCCAGGTAGTTGGGATCCAGATCATGCTTTGCCATGGTCCTGCTCTCTCTCGAGTGGGTTATTGGTTTTCGAGAGAACAGTGTCGGTGGGTTAGGTGACAGATTTCAGACAGTAAAAAGACAGTTTCTTTAACATTTTCTTACAGCCAAAAAAGCCTGCCCATCAAGGGCAGGCCACAGACGCAATCTTATTGCATGGAGTCGCCGGCTTCCTCGGCAGCTTCGCCCATTTCCTCACCGGTTTCGTCCATTGCCTCGCCAGTTTCTTCGGCAGCATCCCCTGCGGCGTCCTTGGTTTCGTCCCAGGCGCTGTCATTCTGGCCGGTGGCGTCTTCGTAGGTTTCTTCGACCGCATCGCCGGCGTCATCCGCCATTTCCTCAACGTTGTCACCGGCTTCCTCGAGATCAACTCCTTCGTCGTCGTCCTGGCTGCAGGCTGCAAGGCCCAGCGTCATTAACAATGCCAGTGCGCTCAGTGTCAGCTTGTTCATAATTGTGTCCTTTCATTGGAGTGTGAAAACAACAGCGACAAGTCTACGACTGTGACGGTGCGGGCACAATTACCTGACGATTACGCTTTTGTTATTGGCAACAATAAGTTAGAGAAAGCAATGACCTGCAAACATCAGATGGCACCGGCCACGATAATACCGTCTAGCGTGAGTACGTGGTCAAGGCGAACCATATGGCCACGCCCCAGAAATACAAACTCCTGGCCAGCGCGACTGAACAGGTCACGAATGATGTCATGGGTTGCGCAGATCTGGCCGGCATCGTCGCGATAGACAATCTCAGCCAGCTTTGAGGAGGTCAGATACTCCCGGAGCAAACTGTGAACTTCACAGCGCACCGGGCGATAGGCGTTGGAGGCGTGTCCCGACGTCATGGCAGGTTCTTCCCTGTGGGTGCAGCAGGATAGGAAAGCGCTCCGAAACGCTGATACCTGCATTCCGGAGCCTGCCTACAGTCTGGTTTAGATTGTGTCAGTCCGCCAGTTTCAGAACCACTCCGGTTTCATGTTCATGCAGGTATCGTCCTGGTTGCGGAGCAACACCAGATCCTGTGCCACGGTGGGCAGTTCCCAATGGAAGAAGTACTGGGCGGCCTGCAGCTTGCCCTGGTAGAAGCTCCTTTCTTCATCACTGTTGGCAGAGCCGAGGGCCTTGGCGGCGGCATTGGCCTGACGCAACCACATCCAGGATACGATGATATGGCCGAACAGGTGCAGGTAGCAGGAGGCGTTGGCCAGAATCCGGTCGGGATCTTCCGACATCAGGGATTTACCCAGGCTCTGGGTCACTTTTACCGCTTGCTGCAGGGTTTCGCTGAGGGACAGTGCCCATTGCTGGCAGCGATCGGTGGTGGCAGCTTCCAGGTCCACCTGCATTTCCTGCATCAGAAGCTGCAGGCCGTAGCTCTGGTCCTGCCAGATCTTGCGGCCCAGCAGGTCCAGTGCCTGGATGCCGTTGGTGCCTTCGTGAATAGGGTTCAGGCGGTTATCCCGCCAGCACTGCTCCACCGGGTATTCCCGGGTGTAACCGGCGCCGCCATAGACTTGGATAGCCAGGTCGTTGGCCTTGGGTCCGTACTCGGAAGGCCAGGCCTTGATGACTGGGGTCAGCAGATCCAGCAGTTTGCCGGCTTCCATCCGTTTCTGCTCGTCCGGATGGGTGTGCTGGTCGTCCATCAGGCGTGCGCCGTATAGGCACAGCGCCAGACCACCTTCACTGTAGGCTTTCTGAGCCAACAGCATGCGTCGCACATCGGCATGTTCAATGATGGGAACCTGAGGCGCTTCCGGGTTCTTCTCCGATGGCTTGCGGCCCTGCAGGCGGTCCTTGGCGTATTCCAGGCTGTGCATGTAGCCACGATAACCAATCACGGCTGCGCCAAAACCGACGCCGACCCGGGCTTCGTTCATCATCTGGAACATGTACTTCAGGCCCTGGTGGGGCTCCCCCACCAGATAACCGTGGCAGGGGGCATCGTCACCAAAACTGAGTGCCGTTGAAGTGGTACCACGGTAGCCCAGCTTGTGAATGAGGCCCGCCAGGTTCACGCCGTTACGTTCTGTGGCGTTGCCTTCGTCATCCACAATGAATTTCGGCACGATAAACAGGGAGATGCCTTTTACGCCTGCCGGGGCACCTTTAACCTTCGCCAGTACCATGTGAACGATGTTCTCGGTGAGGGACTGCTCGCCACCGGAAATGTAGATTTTGGCGCCTTTGATCAGGTAATGACCGTTTTCAGTCGGCGTGGCGGAGGTGCGGATATCGGCCAGTGATGAGCCGGCATGGGGCTCGGTCAGGGCCATGGTGCCGGTGAAGCGGCCGCTGAGCATGTGTGGCAGAAAGGTGCTTTTCTGCTGGTCGTTGCCGAACACGCGGATCAGGTTGGCGGCGGCGGTGGTCAGGAACGGATATCCGGCTGTGCCCGGGTTGGCGGCGGTGAAGAAGCCGTTGCACGCTGCCATGACAGATTCCGGCAATTGCATGCCTCCCAGGTCGTAATCGTAGCGTCCGGCGATGAAACCTGCATCGGCGTAGGCGTCAAAGGCTTCTTTGACTTGGGGAAGCATTTCTATCTGGCCGTCGACGAATTTAGGCTCGTCTTTGTCGGCGGCGCTGTTGTGGGTGGCGAATTTGTCTCGGGCGATTCTGTCGGCGGTTTCGATGACGGCGTCGAAGGTGTCGCGGCTGTGTTCGCTGAAGCGCTCGCGTTCGCTGAGGCTTTCGGTGTCGAGTACTTCATAGAGTTGGAACGCCAAGTCACGGCGGTCAATCAGGGTGTCGGTCATTTCGGGTCTCCTGTTTATGGCGTATAGCCTCTCATACGGTTGTTTTGGTTGAAACCGGCGTTAATGACATAATCATGGTTGAAATTGCCACTTTCTTTTATTCTCAGCCCTGATTTGGAGTGGGTATGCGAACGGTTTCTGTAGTTGGTTTTGACGGTGCGCTTGCCAGTGCGATTACCGGCGTTATTGATCTGTTTCGCCTTGCGGGAGTGACCTGGGCGCGCATCAACGACACGCCTCCGGAGCAGGAATTCACCACTCAGTTGCTGACCGAGGGCGGTAGGCCCTGCCGGTGCATCAATGGGATTACGTTGATGGCCGATGGGGACTGGCAGGACATTCCCACCGGCTATCCGCAGGCGGATCTGGTTATTGTGCCAACGATTGGCGCGCCGATTGCGCGGGTTCTGGAGGCCAATCCCGGGCTGGTTGACTGGCTCAGTGGTTTCCAGGAAGCACCCTCTGGGGAGGTTCGGTTGGCCAGTAACTGCACTGGGGCGTTTCTGCTGGCGGAGGCAGGGTTGCTGGAGGGGCGTCAGGCGACGACCCATTGGGGGTTCAGCAACCAGTTCAGAAAACGCTTTCCCGGGGTAGACCTGCAGCCGGAAAAGCTGATTACAGTGGATGGGCACATTGCCTGTGCCGGCGGTGGTATGGCGTGGTGGGATCTGGGGGTATATCTGGTGGAGCGTTATGCCGGGGCGAAGGTGGCGCGGGAGCTTGCGAAAGCGTTTGTGATTGATGCTGGGCGGACAAGCCAGGCGCCTTACGGTGCCCTGCAAGCTCGGCGCTACCACTCCGATGCGGCGATTCTGAAGCTGCAGGATTGGCTGGATGCGAATCATACCAAACCGGTGACCCTGCAAGCCCTTGCCGTATTGGCCGGCTTAACGGAGCGTTCGTTGATTCGGAGATTCAAGGCGGCAACGGGGGACACCCCCACTGGCTACCTGCAAATCCTGAGAATCGAGGCGGCCAGGCAACATCTGGAGAACTCGCGGGTGGCGGTTGAAGAGGTCACGCGGCTGGTGGGATATGAAGATGTCAGTTCGTTCAGCCGTCTATTCAGGAAACATACTGGTCTGGCACCGGGTAGCTATCGGGCGAGGTTTGGCAGATAGCCGCCCGGACGCGCTTTTGGCCCGAGTTATGCTTAGGTATTGCTACAAGGCCAAAAGCCGAAGCCAAACGTAAAAATTACTGACACAGGCCACTTCCTGTGGAGGGCAATACCATGAAAGCACCACACAAGAACCAGCAATGCGCACTGCTCAATCGTCTTTATGATATGAAGCAGAAACAGCTGCTACAGGCCAGCCAGCAGGCCGATAGCCTTCGCTACAGGGTTCTGTCCGCCGAGGCCGACGCTATCAGCGAGGCCCTGAAAGCCATTCGGTAGACAACAGTCAGTTATCCTGACAGCAACTGACTGTTATTACTGCGAGACTGATCAGGGCGATCACTTTGTGACCAATTTTGTCCACTCGGTCAAATCCTGGCAGCCACTTCCGTTCCCTGACGAATCGCTCGTTTGGCATCCAATTCTTCCGCCACATCCGCGCCACCGATCAAATGGGTCTGAATGCCCCGATTCACCAAATCATCAAACAGCACCCGGAACGGCTCCTGGCCGGCGCATATGATGACATTGTCCACGGCCAAAACCTTGCTCTCGGTAACCTTGCCCTCCTTATCCGACAGAGTGATGTGGAGGCCGTCATCGTCAATCTTGTCGTAGCTGCAGCCCCTCAGCATCTCAACGTCACGATGTTTGAGGCTGTTGCGGTGCACCCAGCCAGAAGTCTTGCCCAGACCACCGCCGACTTTGCTGGTTTTTCGCTGCATCAGGTAGATCTTACGGGGTGACGACGTGGGCTTGCGCTCGGCCAGGCCACCGGGCCCATCAAATTGCGGATCAACGCCCCACTCAGCCTGCCAGTCTGCCATGCTGACTTGTTCTCCCTCGGGGTGATGACCGAATTCATGGGTTAGGAACTCGCTGACATCGAAGCCGATACCACCGGCACCTATCACCGCTACCGACGGACCCACGGGCTTGTTGTGGCGGAGGACATCAAGGTAACCGAGTACCTTCGGATGGTCGATACCATCGATTCCGGGCGTCCGCGGCTTCACGCCCGTGGCGATGATCACGTCGTCAAAGCCCTGTTCTCCCATCGAGTCTGCATCCACGCGGGTATTGAGTTTCAGTTCAATGCCCAGGATCTCGATCTGGCGCTGGTAATATCGCAGCGTTTCATAGAACTCTTCCTTGCCGGGAATGCGTTTGGCGTAGTTGAACTGGCCACCAATCTTGTCGTCCGCTTCAAACAGCGTCACTTTGTGACCCCGCTTGGCAGCCGTCGTCGCTGCAGCCAATCCGGCAGGGCCAGCTCCGACCACCGCCACGCGACGGCTGACCGGAGCCACCGTCAGTACCAATTCGGTTTCGTGACAGGCGCGCGGGTTCACCAGGCACGAGGCCCGCTTGAGCTGAAACACATGATCCAGGCAGGCCTGGTTGCAGGCAATACAGGTGTTGATTTCGTCACTGCGGTTCTGTTCGGCCTTGCGCACAAATTCTGAATCCGCCAGCAACGGCCGCGCCATGGACACCATATCGGCCTTGCCCGCTGCGAGGATTTCCTCGCCTTTCTCCGGGGTGTTGATGCGGTTGGTCGTGCACACAGGAATGTCCACTTCGCCGTAGAATTTGGCGGTCACATCTGCAAAACCGCCCCGTGGCACCGACGTCACAATCGTCGGCACCCGGGCTTCATGCCAGCCGATGCCGGTATTGATAATGGTGGCGCCGGCTTTTTCGATGGCTTTGCCCAACTGCACCACCTGATCCCAGGTCTGCCCACCTTCCACCAGGTCCAGCATCGACAGGCGGTAAATGATAATGAACTCGGGGCCAACCGCTTCACGCATCCGGCGAACGATCTCCACCGGTAGCTGCATGCGGTTCTCGAACGGACCGCCCCATTTATCGGTGCGTTTATTCGTACGCTCACACAGGAACTGGTTAATGAAATACCCTTCCGATCCCATAACCTCAACGCCGTCATAACGGGCCAGCTTCGCCAATTTTGCGGCGTTGACGAAGTCATTGATCTGCTTATCGACGCCCTTGGTGGAGAGCGCACGGGCCTTGAACGGCGTAATCGGCGCCTTGGTGGCCGAGGCGGAGACGCTGAACGGCTGGTAACCGTAGCGACCGGCATGAAGCAGTTGCAGGCAGATCTTGCCGCCGGCGTCATGAACTTCACTGGTGACATGACGGTGAAGCATGGCGGTGCCACGATGGTTCATGGTGGACGCCAGAGGCGAAAGCTGGCCGACGAAGTTGGGTGAAAATCCTCCGGTGACCATCAACCCCACGCCGCCTTCCGCACGCTCGGCAAAATAACGGGCAAGCTTGTGGATGTTCCAGAACCGGTCTTCCAGGCCGGTATGCATGGAGCCCATAAGCACGCGGTTTTTTAACTCCGTGAAACCCAGATCAAGGGGCTTCAGCAGGTTCGGGTAGGCTGCGGTCATGTTGTTTCTCTTTGTCTGGTCATCTGGTCATCTGATCGTCTCGTCTCATGCGGACGTTTTCATCAGGAGGCAACATGGTAGCATAGCGACCTACGACTAACGTATGACATGGAACCCACACTATGAGCGCACGCGATTCTGAACGGGTATTGATCACGATCGAGGACGGTATTGCCATCGTGACGCTGAACCGGCCGGAGAAATACAATGGCCTCGACATGCCCATGTTCGAGGCGATTACCAGGGCGGCCAAAACCCTGAAGAAAGACCGCAGCGTGCGCGCCATCATCCTGAACGGTGCCGGGGAGGCCTTCTGCTCCGGACTGGATGTAAAGACCGTGTCGAAGAACCCGGTAAATTTCCTCAAGCTATTGGTCAAGCCCGGCCGCAGGATCAGCAACCTCGCCCAGGATGTCGGCTATTTATGGCGGGATGTACCGGCACCGGTGATTGCCGTAACCCATGGTTACTGTTTTGGCGGTGGCTTCCAGATTGCGCTGGGTGCCGATTTTCGGTTTTCCACCACGGACTGCGAGTTTTCCATCATGGAGAGTAAGTGGGGCCTTATACCGGACATGAGTCTGACGGTGACCTTACGGGAACTGATACCCATCGATCTCGCCAAGGAACTGACCATGACCGCACGTCGGTTTACCGGAACTGAAGCAAAAGCCATGGGCCTGGTCAGCCGTGTAAGCGACGACCCTATGGCAGAGGCGATAAACTTCGCCCGGGAACTGGCCGAGCGCTCGCCCGATGCCGTAGCGGCGAGCAAGCTGCTGTTCAACAGAAGCTGGAGTGCCACTGACAAGGTGGCACTGGACTGGGAAACAAAGCTGCAGAAAAAAGTCCTTGGACGGGCCAATCAACGAATTGCGATCGCCCGCAACTCCGGATCTCCCGACAAACCCTTCCAGGACCGCCGTAATTTTTGATCTGAACGCGGATAAATGGTCAGCGTACTTGACCTGCGTAGACGGCCACGTATCATCAGCCAGGGTAAATGATTATCGGAGCAATCATGACGACCGCAAGGTCCCTGGCTAATACACATCCCGGTTTTTCACCGGTCGCTGCTGATGCAAAGAAGCATCGCGGCAGCTTACCCTACTTCCCGGATCCACCCCATCACTGCTGATATCCTGGCCACCATTCAAATGGTTGCCCGTGCAAGCACGGACACCGGGGGCTAAACTCAGGCAACACTTGCATCTCCATCCATAAAGAAGAAAGCCAATAAGAGGTTGCGATGTCGCTACCGCTGGTCGTTTTACTGCCGTTTCTGGGAGCCCTGGCGGCCCCACTGTTCGCCCAGGGCGGACGCACGGCAATTGCTGTAATTTCCTGTGTCCCGGCCATCATTGGTTTGGCGGCACTATACCCCCACTGGGCAGTCCTCGCCGACGGCGGCATCGTGCAGCACACCACTGAGTGGCTACCAGCCCTCGGACTGTCTTTCAGCTTTCGTCTGGACGGCCTGTCGCTGCTTTTTACGCTGCTGATTCTGATTATCGGGCTGCTGATCATCCTGTACGCCCGCTACTACCTGAAGCCACACGAGAACGTCGGTAAGTTCTACGCGCTACTTTTATGTTTCAAAGGCTCCATGCTTGGCATTGTGTTGTCGAGCAATCTCCTGCTAATGGTGGTGTTCTGGGAGTTGACCAGCCTGACATCGTTTCTGTTGATCAGCTTCTGGACCCATAAGAAAGACGCCCGCCGCGGTGCAAGGATGTCGTTGGCCATCACCGGTGGCGGCGGCCTGGCACTGCTGGCCGGCATTCTGCTGATTGGTAACATCGTAGGCAGCTATGAATTGGAAGACGTTCTCGCCGCCGGAGAGCTGATCAAGAACCACAGCATGTACCCGGTGGCACTTACCCTGGTGCTGCTGGGCGCGTTCACCAAGTCCGCACAGTTCCCGTTCCATTTCTGGCTGCCCCACGCCATGCAGGCGCCGACGCCTGTTTCAGCCTATCTGCATTCAGCCACCATGGTGAAAGCAGGCATCTTCCTGATGGCACGGCTGTACCCGGCCCTCGCCGGCACCGAACAGTGGTTCTACATGGTCAGCTTTACCGGCATGGCCACACTGCTGATTGGCGCCTATGTCGCCATGTTCAAGCATGATCTCAAAGGCCTTCTGGCCCATTCAACCGTCAGTCATCTTGGCCTTATTACTCTGCTATTTGGTATGGGTACCCAACTGGCTGCCGTCGCCGCGGTGTTTCACGTCATCAACCACGCAATATTCAAGGCGTCCCTGTTTATGGCCGCCGGCATTATTGACCATGAGACCGGCACCCGGGACATGCGAAAGATTAACGGTCTCTGGCGCTACATGCCGCATACCGCCACGCTGGCCATGGTGGCGGCATCGTCAATGGCGGGCGTACCTCTGCTCAATGGCTTCCTGAGCAAGGAGATGTTCTTCGCCGAAGCGTTGGAACTGAATCTTCCAGGCCTGTGGGCCTATCTGCCGCCGCTTGTTGCAACACTGGCCGGCATATTTGCCGTTGCCTATTCGGCACGGTTCATCCACGACGTGTTTTTCAACGGTCGGCCCGTCAATCTGCCTATCTTTCCGCCCCATGAGCCACCGAGGTACATGAAGATACCCGTTGAGATCCTGGTCTTCGCCTGCCTGATGGTGGGCATGTTCCCGGCTTTCTCCGTAGGCCCACTGCTCTATGCCGCAGCGTCGGCCACTCTCGGCGGAGACGTTCCCGAGTATCACCTGACAGTTATTCACGGCTTTAACCTGCCACTGCTGATGAGTTTTGTAGCCTTCTTCGGTGGTCTGCTGATGTATACACAGCGCCAGCGGTTTTTCGATTTCCATGCCCGTTTCAAGGAAATTGATGAAAAAGCGGTTTTCGAAGCCATTGTAAGCCGGATTTCGGATACCGCCCATACAGTAACGGCCTACATCGAGAACGGCTCGTTGCAGCGCTATGCCATGCTGCTGATCATTAGCGTGATTGCCGTCGCCGTGCTCCCGCTCTGGGACCTGGGGATTTCCATTGGCAGCAACGGGCTCAGCCCCGTGGACTGGCCTACGCTTATCGGCGCTGCCATCCTGGTCGTTGCGGCTCTGGGTACGGCGGTCGTGCATCGTGACCGATTCTTTGCGTTGGTACTGCTCAGTGTCGTCGGGCTTCTTGTTGCGCTCGGTTTTGCCCGTTTCTCAGCTCCGGACCTGGCGATGACGCAGTTGTCGGTTGAAGTGGTGACGATTGTCCTGCTCATGTTGGCGCTGTACTACATGCCTTCCTGGACGCCCATCGAAACGCCGAAAGGCCGCCGCATCAGGGATATTCTGATCGCCGGTGCGGCCGGTATCGGCATGACGCTCATTACTCTGGCCATGCTGACACAGCCATTTACGTCAATTTCGGAGTTTTTCCTCGAGAACAGCAAACCCGGCGGCGGCGGCACTAACGTGGTCAACGTCATCCTCGTGGACTTCCGTGGTTTCGATACCCTCGGTGAGATCACGGTGCTGGGCATTGCGGCACTGGGTATTTACGCCATGCTGCGCAATGTCGCCCTGACCCCGCCTCCGGGTGATGGCCAGGGCCATCCCTGGACGCGGGATGCGTACCCGATGATGCTGCAGCAGATTGCCAGGCCGATGCTGCCACTAGCTCTGATGATCTCCGCCTACATATTCCTGCGCGGCCACAACATGCCTGGTGGCGGTTTCATCGCCGGTTTGATCACTGCCGTGGCGCTGATCCTGCAATACATTGCCAGCGGGATGTCCTGGACCCAGGACCGTATTTCAATCCGCTACCACAACGTTATCGGCCTGGGGCTGCTGTTTGCACTGATCGCCGGGGCCGGCAGTTTCGCGTTCGGCTATCCGTTCCTCACATCCACGTTCGACTACGTCTACTGGCCAGTGGTTGGAAAATTCGAGGTAGCCTCAGCGCTGGTCTTTGATCTCGGCGTCTACCTGACCGTTATCGGCGCCACACTTCTGGCGCTGACCAGCGTCGGTCGCCTGTCGCCCCATTCGGCTATCAAGAGTACCCACTACAAGGAGGGCTCATAATGGAGCTTGCATTCGCGGTGGTCATCGGGGCTTTAACGGCCTCCGGGGTTTACCTGATGCTCAGAGCCCGCACCTTTCCCGTTGTTGTGGGCCTGACCATGCTGTCTTATGGCGTTAACCTGTTTCTGTTCTCGTCCGGACGGCTGGTGACCGGTGGCCAGCCCATCATCGGCAGCGCGGAAACCTATTCCGACCCCCTGCCCCAGGCACTGGTGCTGACCGCCATTGTGATCGGTTTCGCGATGACCGCCTTCGTGGTTGTGCTTTCCTTGCGCAGCCTTGCCGACAACAGCGACGACCATGTCAACGGCCGCGTGCCAGAACAGGACAGCACTCCGCCGGAGCAGGAAAAGGAACAGAAGCAGGAGGGCGCCAACACATGAATCACTGGCTGACCGCTCCCATACTGATTCCGCTGATCGGCGGCATATTGCAGGCGTTTATGGGGTACGCTCCCATCGCTTTAAGGCGGACGCTCGCCATTGCCACCACGGTACTGATGCTGGTAGCTGCAATCGTCCTTCTTGTTCTCGCTGACGACGGTAGTTATCGCATCTACGCTTTCGGGAACTGGCAACCGCCGTTCGGTATCGTACTGGTGTTGGACAGGCTTGCCGCTCTGATGCTTGTAATGACCGCCGTGCTGGCGTTGTTCTGTCATGTATATGCGATCGGTGGCACCGATGAGAACAGCCGTCAGTTCCACGGACTGTTTCTTTTTCAGCTACTGGGTCTGAACATCGCTTTCCTGACGGGGGACCTGTTCAACCTCTTTGTTGCGTTCGAGGTCCTGCTGATTGCCTCCTATGGTCTGCTGATGCACGGCGAAGGCACCAGCCGAACCGTTCCCGGCCTGCATTATGTGGTATTGAATCTCGCAGGCTCCGCCGTCTTCCTGATCGGCGTTGGCATGATTTACAGCGTAACGGGAACGCTCAACATGGCAGATCTGGCCGTCAAGATTCCGCAGGTGGCCGAAGAGAACCTTCCCCTGGTGAAAGCCGGTGGCATGATGTTGCTGGTGGTGTTCGGCCTGAAAGCCGCCATCCTGCCGCTATGCTTCTGGCTGCCCGGAGCCTATTCCAACGCCACTGCACCGGTCGCAGCCCTGTTTGCGGTCATGACCAAGGTGGGTATCTACGCCATTATCCGCGTCTTTACCCTGATCTTTGGCAGCCAGGCAGGTGAGTTGGCCGGCCTGGGTATGAACTGGCTTTTCCCATTGGCGCTGATCACCCTGACCATGGGCGTCATCGGGGCCCTGGGCGCCGCGAGCCTGAGGAAGCTGATTGCCTGGCAGGTGATTATCTCAGTCGGAACGCTGCTCGCCGCCATCTCGTTTGGCACGGTAGCTGGCACATCCGCAGCACTTTTCTACCTACTTAACACAACCTGGGTGGTCGGTGGCCTATTCCTGGTAGCAGATCTCGTTGATGGTCAACGTGGCAGTGCCCAGGACAAAATTGTCACTGCACCACGGATCGCCAACCGCACCTTCCTGAGTGTTCTCTTCCTTATGGGGGCTGTGGCTGCCGTAGGCCTGCCGCCACTCAGTGGATTTTTTGCCAAGTTGCTGATTCTCAAGTCGGCGGTGACCGAGTCGGATGTTGCCTGGCTCTGGAGCGTGTTGTTGATTGGCAGCTTTTTCACGCTGATCGCCTACAGCCGCGCAGGCAGTATCGTGTTCTGGCGCAATGTGGAAGGTCATATTGAAGAACCTCAAAAGCTGACCCCATCCCTATCTGTGTCGGCGAGCGCGTTGGTTTCGTTGAGCGTCGTGATCGTTATCCTGGCCGGTCCAATCAGCCGCTACGCCGAAGATACGGCGGCACAGCTCCATGACACCAGCGCCTACACCGAAATCCTGAGCACACCCATGGTTGGGGAGGAAAAGTAATGCTTGACCGCCTGAGCTTTCCGCACCCATACCTCAGCCTCAGCCTATTTGCCATCTGGCAGTTCCTGAGTGACGGCATTTCTGGCGCCAGTGTTGTCTTGGGGCTGGTTCTGGCCTGGATGATCCCACAGCTGACCCGTGGTTTCTGGCCGGACCCTCCGTTCGTAGCGCGTCCCTGGAAACTGCCGCCGTATCTGGTCATCGTCCTCTACGACATTGTAGTCTCCAGCATCTCCGTCGCCCGCCTGATACTGAGCGGCCGCGCCCCCAAACCGATGCTGGTGTCCTATCCTCTGGAGCTGACACACCCCCTGGCTATTTCCATGTTGGCCAGTACCATTTCCCTGACACCGGGAACCGTCAGTGCCGATGTCAGTGACGACAGAACGTTACTGCTGATCCACGCCCTTGACGCAGAGAGTGACGACGAGGTGATCAACGCGATTCGCACCCGCTACGAGGCGCGCCTGAAGGAGATGTTTCAATGATTACCATAGCGCTGTACATCACCATTGCCATGGTTGTCCTGGCTGCGGTGCTGAACGTCTATCGACTGATCAAAGGGCCGGACGCACCGGATCAGGTACTGGCTCTGGACACTCTGTACATCAACGCCATCGCGCTGATTGTTTTGCTCGGAATAACGCTGGGCACACGCCTGTACCTGGAAGCCGCACTGCTGATCGCGGTGATGGGCTTCGTTGGTACAGTAGCGATGGCCAAATATCTGAAGCGCGGCAGCGTGATTGAATAACCAACAAGGCAAGCACCCTGTGACCAGAGGTTTCCCATTATGAATCCTATTGCCGAATACGCCATCGTACTGTTACTGCTCGTCGGTGGTTTCTTCACCCTTGTTGGCGCCATTGGGCTGGCGCGGCTACCTGACTTCTACACCCGCCTGCACGGCCCAACGAAAGCGACCACCGTGGGTGTGGGCGCCATCGTACTGAGCTCAGTCATCTACTTCAGCAGCACGGGAGAAGGTGTGGGAATTGCCGAAGTGCTCATTACCGTGTTCCTTTTCCTGACCGCACCGGTGAGCGCCAACTTAATGGCCAAGGCAGCCATGCATATCAAAGTACCTACAGTTGAAAATACCCGAGGGAATACCTGGGATCAGTAACGGGAAATTTGTCATTGGAGTTGTACAAATTTCCCGTATAGTAGGCTCCCACAATTTCGAGGAGCGTATCCCATGCTGAAAATAAACGAGTATTTTGATGGCAAGGCCAAGTCCATTGCCTTTCAGACCTCCAGTCTGCCCGCGACAGTTGGCGTCATTAGCCCTGGCGAGTATGAATTCGGCACCAGCAAGAAAGAAACCATGACGGTGATCAGCGGCGTATTGACCGTTCTCCTTCCTGGCATGGAAGAGTGGATGACCTACGGTTCTGGCGAGTTTTTTGAAGTGGCGGGACAAGCCAGCTTCAAGGCCAAAACTGATATAGACACGGCCTACCTCTGCACTTACGAATGATTTCTCGCGAATAACCTCTCGCGAACACCCCATCGAGAGCGCAGACCGGGACCAACGGGCCATTTAAATCCCGCCATATCGGATCTGCGCTTTTTTACCGCCCAAAGGTTTCCGTATGCCGGAAACTGTGTCAGATTTACCCCTCTTCTCGTTATAAATTAAACAATTGAGAGAGGCACCGAATCATGGCACAAACCCGCATCCTGAAGCCGGCAGACAACGCACACCAATACCCACTACTGATCAAGCAACTGCTGCTTTCCGGGCCCCGGTACTCTCCCGACCAGGAAATCGTTTACGCCAACCGCAGCAAGTACACCTATACCGACCTGGTTGAGCGTATTAACCGACTGGCCAACGCCCTCACCGACGCAGGTGTTAAACCAGGTGATACCGTTGCGGTGATGGACTGGGATACGCCGCGGTACCTGGAATGCTTCTTCGCCATCCCGATGATTGGCGCCGTGCTGCATACGGTGAACGTACGCCTGTCCCCCGAGCAGATCGTCTATACCATGAACCACGCTGAAGACGATGTGGTAATGGTACACGACGACTTCCTACCCATCCTGGAAGGCGTGAAGGACGAGATTAAAACGGTCAAACACTACATCCAACTGAGTGACGATGCACAAGTGAAAACCACATCACTGCCATCACTCGGTGAATACGAACAACTGCTTGCCAAGGCCGGTACGACGTTCGATTTCCCGGACTTCGACGAAAACAGCATCGCTACGACCTTCTACACCACCGGAACCACCGGGAACCCCAAGGGTGTGTTCTTCAGCCACCGCCAGCTTGTTCTCCATACGCTGGCAATGACCGGCTCTTTGTCCGCTTATGATGAGATGCCGCTACTCAGGTCCTCGTCCGTTTACATGCCCGTGACCCCCATGTTTCATGTGCACGCCTGGGGCGTGCCCTACGCGGCTACCATGCTGGGTATAAAACAAGTCTACCCCGGACGCTATGAACCGGAACTACTGGTCGATCTCCTCAAAGAACACAAAGTGACCTTTTCCCACTGTGTGCCGACCGTCATGCAGATGATGATGGCAACCGAATCTATCAAGACTGCCGACCTCAGCAACTGGCACGTACTGATCGGTGGCAGCGCGCTTACGCGCGGCCTGTGTGACGCCGGGGCCAGATTGGGTATTTCCATGTATACGGGCTATGGCATGTCGGAAACCTGTCCGCTTCTGAGCACCACTCACCTGACAGCGAAAGATCTGGAACTGCCTCTGGAGCAACAGACCTCCAAACGCATCAAGACAGGTATTGCGGTGCCCATGGTGGAACTGGAGATCGTGGACCCGGAGGGCAAACCCGTACCCCATGACGGCGAGGCCAAGGGCGAAGTGGTTGCCCGAGCGCCATGGCTGACCCAGAGTTACTTTAAGGAGCCGAAAAAAGGTGAGGAACTCTGGCAAGGTGGCTGGTTGCATACGGGGGATGTGGCAAGCCTGGAGACAGACAACACACTGTTGATCAAGGACCGCATAAAAGATGTGATCAAAACCGGCGGTGAATGGCTGTCCTCCCTGGATCTGGAAAACCTGATCAGCCAACATCCAGCCGTCGCCGGTGCAGCGGTGGTGGGTGTGCCCGACGAGAAATGGGGCGAGCGACCTCACGCACTGGTCACCCTCAAGCCCGGAGAGGAGGCTTCACTGGACGATATCCAGAACCACCTGAAGCAGTTCGTGGATTCCGGTGAGATCAACAAATGGGCCATTCCGAACCAGATTGATTTCGTCGACGACATACCGAAAACCAGCGTTGGCAAGATCAACAAGAAACTGATTCGGGATCAGTTAAACGACTGATTTCCTGCAAATAGCCTTCCGGCGCCGATCACCGCCGGGGGGCTGCACCCCTTCAACTCGCGCCTTTCTCAACGTTCATTTGTTTCAGCCGACGCCATAATGTGGTCTGGCTGATACCAAGGTATTCCGCCGTCCGGGTTTTGTTCCCACCGAAACGATCCAGAACCTTCAGTATCTCTTCCTGCTCAACAGCCTGAAGATGGCCCGCATCTGGATCTGGACCGGCCTGCAAATGCGACGAAAACAGCTCCGGTGCAAGATCGTCAAGGCGTGATGCAAATTCCCCAATTGAGGTGTAAAGGGTAGTGGATACCAGCAGTCGCTCCAGCAAATTTTCCAACTGACGTACGTTGCCAGGCCAGTCGAATCGACGAAACCGAGGCATAAGCGCCTCAACCAGATTCTCTGCTTCAACTTCAATCCCGTACTGCTGACCGACTTTGCTGATAAAATGGCGGGTCAGCGGCTCAATGTCATCCGGTCGCTCTCTTAACGACGGCAGGGTGATCATGAAAACATTCAGACGATAGTAGAGGTCTTCCCGAAAACGACCCGCCTTCACTTCCTCTTGCAAATCGTGGTTACAGGCAGCGACAAATTTGATGTTCAATGCGATGGACTTCCTGGCGCCAACGGGGCGAACCTCACGCTCTTGAAGAACTCTCAGAAGTTTTGCCTGCTGGGGCATGGGCAGAGAATTGATCTCATCCATGAAAAAGGTGCCGTTATTAGCCGACTCCAATAACCCCGACTGACCACCGGATTTGGAATTGGTAAAGGCACCGTCCGCATAACCAAACAGTTCGGATTCAAAAAGCTCGTCCGGAATGGCAGCACAGTTGATGGCAACGAAGGGACCATCACTGTTTTGACTGGAGTTATGAATCTGCCGCGCCGCCAGTTCTTTACCGGTCCCCGTCTCACCACGCAACAGCACGGCGCCCGGTGTGGCCCCATATATCTCCAGCAGACGACTTACTTCGGACATTTTACTGGACTGAAACACCAGTTGTCCGGCTCCAACTGAGCGGTCCTGCTGCCTGATAGGTGCTGCAGTAATGGAATAAAGATTCCCCACCCGCTCATCACCCACTTCAAAGAGTCGCTTGGCGACTCGGCAGAGTCGGTCACCGAGGAGCAAGCCTTCTGCGACGGTGCTGTCCGCCCCAAGGAACCGGCGGTCCAGAAACCGATCAATGGTTTTGCCAGACGCGATGTGAGGAATCAGATCCTTCACCCCCTCATTAAAGCTAACCACCTGCTCATCACGATTCGTGATGATGATGGGGCGGGGCGCGTTTTCGATCATGAAACGGGCAAATGCGCTCTGCTCAAGTTCCCGCTTGTGCTCTCCCACCACCGTAATGGCCCGCCGGATCATGTAGCGGCAGGATTCGCGGGAGTAGATCATGACATAGGGTATGCCCGCCTGCTCAGCAAGGTCGCACATGTAGCTCGAACCGATAATAACCCCAAAGCCGTCCTTTCGGACGGTGTGAAAAATATCCTTGGCTTCCTCTACGGTCGTATAGGTACGGTGATCAACATCAACTCCTTCGACGTAGCCCAGGAATTCTGTCCATGTGGCCTGATGTTCGTGGGTCATCAGCAGCATTCGGGAGTTGATCTGGCGGGCTTTCAACACCGCATTCACAAGGTCCGACTGGCGCACTTTCAATGACACCACCGGAACCGGCAGTGTGTCCTTCAGGTAATAAGCGTTGGCACCTGCGCTGACGAACACGTCAACGGCTTCATGCTCGACCAGCCGCCGGGCGGCCAACAGCGCATCATTGAATATGCTGTCGATAATCACGATATCGGCGATAGACTGAAACTCCGGCACCAGCGAATGCACCATTTTACTGAGCTTGGAGTTACCGATCAGGCAGATCCTGACCCGCTTGTTTTCAGAGTTGTTGAACTTCACAGGTATCTCTCGCTCGAATCACATCACTTCAGAGTAACCGATGCCCCTGTCTATCGGAACAGCCAGGGTTCCTGTTGCCGACGACTTGCCTCGTAGTTCCTAATGGTATTTGAACGATCCAGAGTCAGCCCAATCTCGTCCAGCCCTCTGAGCAGATTATGCCGCCGCCCTTCTTCTATCACAAAGGGCCACAAAATGCCGTCGCCAATGATCTGGCAACCCTGGAGATCCACCGTCAACTCGAATCCGGGGCCAGACTCACATCGCCGGAACAGTTCGTTGATCTGAGACTGGTCAAGAATGATCGGTAGCAGGCCGTTGTTGAAACAATTGTTGAAAAAAATATCACCAAAACTGGGCGCGAGAACCGCGCGAACCCCAAAGTCCCGCAGCGCCCAGACCGCATGCTCCCTGGATGACCCACACCCAAAATTGGCCTGGGCCAACACAATTGAACCATGATCATAGGGTGACTGGTTGAGAACGCAATCAGGATTGAGACGCCGCTCTGCAATGGGTGTATCCACGTCACCTGCGTCCAAATAGCGCTCATCGTCAAACAGATGAGGACCGTAGCCGGTCTTCTCCAGCATTTTCAGGTACTGCTTGGGAATGATTGCATCCGTGTCGATGTTCGAACGGTTCAAAGGAATGACAGTGCCAGTGTGCGTTTTGAAAGGCTGCATGATCAAATCTCCCGGACGTCAGTAAGCTGGCCCGCAATCGCCGCAGCCGCAGCCATGAGAGGACTCATCAGATGTGTTCGCCCACCTTTTCCTTGCCGACCCTCGAAATTTCGATTCGAGGTAGAAGCACATCGCTCCCCTTCAGACAGTCGGTCATCATTCATTCCCAGGCACATGGAGCATCCCGCCGACCGCCATTCAAAACCAGCCCGCTTGAAGACGTCGTCCAGCCCTTCCCGCTCCGCCTGAAGCCCGACCAGTCCGGAACCTGGCACGATCAGTGCCTGCTTTACGCGGGCATGCACCATATGACCCTTTAGCAAATGCGCTACCTCCCGCAGATCTTCAATTCGGGCGTTGGTACAGGAACCAATAAAGACTTTATCGATGGGAAGACCTTTCAGGGGCTGGCCACTTTTCAGGCCCATGTAGTCGAGCGCTCGCTGAAGATTTCGGCGCTGAGATTCATCACTCATGCCCTCAACGTCCGGGACCGCGCCATCAATGGCTGTGACCATTTCCGGCGAGGTACCCCAACTGACCTGTGGCCGGAGATCGCTGACATCGAAATGCTCTTCCCGATCAAATGTTGCATTGTAATCCGACGTTAGCGTTTGCCAATGCTGCTTCGCCTCCTCCAGTTCCGGACCAGCAGGGGCGCGGGGACGCCCTTCGACAAACGCCTGGGTCTTGGCATCGTACGCCACCATACCCGCTCGGGCACCGGCCTCGATGCTCATATTACAGATGGTCATACGCCCTTCCATTGACAGCGCTTCAATCGCACTACCGGCGTACTCAATGGCATGGCCTGTGCCACCGGCTGTTCCTATGCGGCCTATAAGTGCGAGAATCAGATCCTTAGCGGTTACCCCATGCTGGAGCAGGCCGTCGAAGGTTACCCGCATATTCTTTTGCTTTCGGGTTTTCAAGGTCTGGGTTGCCAACACGTGCTCTACTTCGCTGGTACCAATACCCATAGCCAACGTGGCAAAAGCCCCGTGCGTGGAGGTGTGGGAATCACCACATACGATAGTCATTCCAGGCAAAGTCAGACCCTGCTCAGGGCCGATCACATGGACGATACCCTGGCGGGAATCTTCCAGTTCAATCAGCTCAATATCGTACTCCCGGCAATTAGCAACCAGGGTTTCGACCTGTTTACGGGCAATCAGATCGGCAATACCCGGCACACCCAGCTCCCGATTTCGAGTCGGTACGGCGTGATCCGGCACCGCAATATTGGCATCCAACCTCCAGGGTTTGCGACCAACCGAGCGCAGCCCTGAAAATGCCTGGGGCGATGTCACCTCATGCAACAGATGACGATCAATGTATAGTAGCGAACTGCCATCCGGCAGTTCGTCGACCAAGTGACGACTCCACAGCTTGTCGTAAAGCGTTTGCGCAGCCATATATTTGTCCTCGTTAGGGGCTGTATGCGCTGTTGCTGGCCTCGGACCAGTTCAACCACTGATAGAGTTCCTCGCCCTGATCCGCTGCAATTCGATAGCCACACCAGGACTCCAGCCGGCCATTCTGCAAAGGCTTGATGATGCAGTAGGGGCGTGAACATTCCTGTAGTCCTACGCCAGCGTCGTCCAGCCCATAAGTGCTTCGTTGCAGAAGCGTCTCGGCTCTGGTTTTTAGGCCACTATCAGATTCACTCAAAGCCGCCACGTTGGTCTTGAACCCCCGTACGTACAGATCCCGGTAATGTTCACAGGCCTCCGGCTCGGCCGCGAGGGCGTCCAGAAACGCCTCGCGGTTCGATCCAGTCTCGGGCGGGTTTGGCAATGAAGCACAAGCGGCTAGCGTCAGGCTCAGAGAAACCGCTACCCAACGGTCAGAAAACATATTCAATCGTTTCTGCCAACGAGAGCACATCCACGTATTTGGTGTTCAGATCCTTCAGGTTCGCGGCGTGGGCGTCGCGATCCCGGTCGCCACAGGCGTCCTCAACCACGATGGTGCGGTATTCGTGTTGCAGGCAGCCAAGCGCCGTGGCACGCACACAGCCGCTGGTAGTCAGCCCTGTCACGACGGCACCATCAGCCCCGACACTTGTCAGCTGTTGATGCAAGTCCGTTTGAAAGAAACCACTGGGCCACTGTTTGGTCACCAAGACTTCGTTGTCGCGCCGTTCAAGTCTTGGGTCGATCACTTCCAGCCCGGAACCTGCCTGTAGCACCTCCAACTCAGGAAGTTTCTCGCGAAATATTCGCGCCTGCTCAGGCGAGCTGTAGGCCACGGTCGTGAACATAACCGGCAGGCCCGCAGCACGAAACCGGTTCAGCAATACACGGTTGGCTTCAATCACCGCGTCACACTCCGCGGCCAGCGGGCTGAGCGCGGGGTCGGTAAACCCCAGGCTCATATCCACCACGATCAACGCGTATCGTTCGGCTTTTCCAAGGGTGCGAGAGTCCAGGCTCATGCCACACCTCCTGCGCCGGATTTCCAGACTGGCATGGCAGGCGCAGGCAGGCCCGTCTCCTCCTGGCACCGCGCCTTGATTTCCTCGATAGTGCCACCTCGGGAGAACAAGGCCGAGCTGTCTCGGGTTGATGCCATATCCTGTCGCAGTGCCGCGGTGGCACTATCGTCGATTCGGCCTTTCGCATCCAGGACAACGCCGTAGCGTTTCGCGCCCTCGACACTCACGAGACCCTTGAGAACGTCTGAAGCCACCGCTTTCGAATCTCGCTCCAGGGGATTGCCCCAACCGCCGCCACCCCAGGTGTCAAAGATCACCAGATCGCCGGTTTCCACTTTAACGTGGTCACACTTCGACGGCAGCATTCGACGCTCACCGTTGGCTTTTACCAGTTCCTTGCGGCTGCGCTGGCCGGGGTCGCCACCGTTCACGCCCCAGGGATATGTCAACCAGCGATCATCGTGGATGGAGATTTCGCCATCAGCCAGCAACCGATAACCCACACGAATACCGTTACCGCCCCGATGCAACCCGGCGCCGCCGGAATCCGTGATGGTTTCATAGGTCTCAATTCGCAGCGGGAAGTATGCTTCAACAAACTCATTGGGTACGTTGGTGAAGCCTGGCCAGAGTGAGTGGCCATCCGGCCCATCGCCCACCGGCCGACCGGGAATACCGCCGAAGCCGATCTGGAACAGCTGGAACCACTCATTATTCTCGTCGTAACCCGAGTACATGAAATGGGGCGAATCCGAGAAGCCAGCACCACTCATGGCGTCCGGCGTACCCTGTCCCAGCAGCCCCCCCATCACATCGAAGATACGTCCCAGAAGATGGGTCCGGCAGGACAGCGCCGCCGGGAAATTGGGCTTGAGGATGGAACCCTGGGGAATATTCACTTCCACCAGATCATAGAAGCCGTCGTTGAATAGAATCGACGGATCGAACAGGTTGATGGTGAAGGCGCCAAAGAACATCTTGAACATCTCCTCGTTGAGGTAGAAGTTCACGGAAGATGGCGCCTGTGGGTCTGTGCCCTCAAAGTCAAAAATGGCTTTGTCACCTTCGCGCCACATGGTGCAGCGGATGGTGTAGGGGCCAAGGCCTGCACCGTCGTCACAGATATAATCTTCGAACGAGCGCTTTTCTTCCGGCACCACTGCACGGATGATTTCCCGCATGGCAATGAAGTTACGATCCAGCATCATGCCCAGGGCACTGGTGAAGATGTCGTCGCCGAACCGGTTGGCGAGTTCCACGCAACGTCGTCCGGCGGTGCGGCAGGACGCCACAATGGCGTTGAAGTCGGACTTGTTCCAGCGTGGCATGCGCACGTTGTGCAGGATCAGATCCAGCACGTCTTCGTTCAGCTCGCCTTTCTTGTAGATCTTCACCGGTGGAATGCGGATGCCTTCCTCATAGATGGTTTGCGCGTCGGTGGGCAGACTGCCAGGCACCTTGCCGCCCACATCCGACATGTGTCCGAACATGGCAGCCCAGTTAATCAGACGGCCATCCTTGAAGATCGGCACCAGCACCAGCCAGTCTGGCAGGTGACTGACCGCACCGTCACACATATAAGGATCATTGGTCAGGAAAATGTCACCCTCTTCAATGGTGCCCTCGTAAGACTGGGTAAACCCGGTAATGAAAGAGCCAAACTGCCCCACCACCATCTTGCCCTCGTGATTGGCGATCATGGGGAAGGCATCCCCCTGCTCGCGGATACCGGGGGACATGGCGGTGCGGATCAGCACCGCATCCATCTCGTTGCGGGCGTTGGCCATGGCGTTCTCGATGATGTCGAGGGTGACGGTATCCACGTCCACGCGTTGCAGCGGTGTGCTGTTGGGTTGAATGATATTCGCAGACATACGATTACTCCCTGCCCTTATGACCAACGGGTTCAATCAGCAGATTCCCCACCCTGTCGACTTCCGCCTGATAGCCGGGGAAGACCACGGTGGTGGAATCCATCTCGGTGACAATCGCCGGCCCCGGCACAATGTGTCCGGGCCAGAGTTTCTCGCGATCATACAAGGTGGCGTTGTGGTCCTGACCGTCAAAATAGATCGCACTCTCGCCGGTAACTGCCTCGCTCAGGCTTTCGGCCTCGGTGGTCCATTCCTTCTCAGTAATGTTGGGCCGCGGTGCTCGGGCGATGGCGCGCAGGTTCACCAGCTCGTGTTCTTCGTCCAGCGAGAAGCTAAACAGCTGATGATGCTCCGCGTCGAACGCATCCTGTAGCAAGGCCAGGCCTTTCGCTTTCAGCTCTCGCGGCTCTATGTCCTGTGTCAGCAACAGCGCCTGGCCCTGATAACGAACGTCCGCCTGCCAGGTGATGGTTTGCTGGTCCCGGGGAATGTCCTGAACTTCCAGAGATTGATTGACCTGTTGGGTCAACGTTTCGAGGATGTCCAGAATTTCGGACTGGCCCAGTTTGGAGAAGCCTTTGATCAGTGACCGTGACGCCTCATCCTTCACCCGTGTTGTGGCGTCACCATAGGCGCAAAGCACGCCGGGCGATGGCGGTACAATCACCGGCCAGGCATCCATCAGTATACCCAGGGCGTTGGCGTGCAGTGGGCCGGCACCGCCAAACCCGCACAGGGCAAACTCCCGCGGGTCGTAGCCCTGTTCGACCGAGATCAGCCGCAGCGCCCCGAACATATGCTCGTTGGCGATCCGCACAATGCCCTCTGCAGCTTCTTTCAGAGACACGCCCATGCCATCAGCGACTTTCTGAACCGCCGCTTCGGCGAGATCCTTGCGAATCTCCATGTCGCCGCCCAGCTTCTGGTTTGACGGCAGGTAACCGAGTACCACGTTGGCGTCAGTCACCGTGGGCTGGTCACCACCCTTGTTGTAGGCAGCCGGCCCGGGTTCCGCGCCCGCACTGTCCGGGCCAACACGCAAAGCCTTGGTCAGCTCCGGCACAAAAGCGATAGAGCCACCGCCGGCGCCAACCGTGCGCACGTCCACCGAAGGCGCTCGCACGGCCACGTCACCCACCCGGGTTTCCCGTCTCAGGCGTGCGCTGTTGTTTTCGATCAGTGCCACGTCAGTTGAGGTACCGCCCACGTCGAATGTCAGTACCTTGTCGAAGCCACCCCGTGAGCAGAACCAGATGGCTCCGGCCACGCCCCCGGCCGGGCCGGACAGCAGCAGATTTACCGGCGTGTAAGACGCGGAATCGCAGGTAGCCAGACCACCGTCGGAGCGCAGGATGGACAGTTGAACATCGTCTGCCAGGCGGGATTTGATCTCGTGTTCCAGATGGTCCAGGTAATTGGACACCTCCGGGCGCACAAAACTGTTTACCACGGTGGTTTCCGTACGCTCATACTCCTGCATTTCGGGTACTACCCGCGAAGACAGCGACACCGGAATCTCCGGCATTACCTGGGCGGCGATGTCGGCGATTTTCTCTTCATTCACGCCGCTGGCGTAAGCGTTGATCAGCGACACCGTCAGCGCCTCGATTCCAGACTCCCGCAATGCTTCCAGCTTCTGACGAATGTCTGCCTCATCCAGCTCGGTGACCACTTCGCCTTTTGCGCTCACCCGCTCAATCGCTTCCACGGTATGCTCCAGCGACGCCAGCAACGGCTGCTTGTTGAAGATCACCCAACCGCCCAGACCACCGGGCACAAACGAGCGTGCAATGTGCAGCACCTGCCGATATCCCTGAGTGGTCACCAGACCTACCTTTGCTCCCTTCTGAGTCAGAATGGCATTGGTGGCCACCGTGGTGCCATGCATGACCGAGCGGATCTGCTTCGGGTCAATACCCGACGTGCGGCAGATCTTCTCGATCCCGTTCAGTACGCCCTGGGACGAATCCGAGGGCGTGGAGGGCACCTTCGCGGTGAAGGTGGCCCCGGTATCATCGTTGATGAGAAGCAGGTCCGTGAAGGTGCCGCCCACATCAACCCCTAATCTAAAGCTCATACTTCCTCCTGACTGTTCAGTCGGGTAATGGCGGACATCAGCGCACTGCTGCCTGCTCAAGTTCACGGAGACTGATGGCATCCCCATCAACGCCCTGAGTATTCAGTTTCGCATTGGGTGCGAGCACGAAAATGGTAGCGTGACGACGCTGGTAATCGATCGTGAAGCCTGCATTGGAAACAATGCCCCGATCACCGTCTTCCGTCTCAATCGTCCTAAGGTTGTAGTTCATCCACTTCCAGAATTCCCCTTTACGGTCGTACACGTCTGCCATGTAGAAGCGTGGGAACTGGGTATCCATGTACATGACCTTCTTGCTGTAGGGGTGTTCGGGTGGTGCCACCGCCTCGATCACCCAGACTTCGCGAGGTTCCCACTGATCGTTCGGATTCCAGTAAGGCGCATTGTCCAGATCCACAATCGGGTACTCTGCGTTTCCGCTGGCATCCTGGTTCCAGGACGTCGCCTGACTATTGGCTACAACCAGGATCTTCCGCTTGCCCAGCAGTTTGTACTCCGGATACCACGTGGGATGCGCGTTGAAGATCTCGATATCATCGTTTAGCTGGTCCGTGCCACCGATCGGGTCCATCCAGGTGCCACCAGACAGACGACGGGTACGGCGAACAGACTTGAGATACGCCCAGCTGTCATCAAGCTTCGGGCTGTCGTAACGCACAGTGAACAGGCCCAGGCCGCGGATGTCGTTCGGGTAAGTGGCGTACAGCAACTGCTTCCACAGGACATCGCCATCACCCTCTACGGTCTTTTCTTCACCCAGGCGCCCTTTCATGTAGTAACGGCGCAGCACCCATTCCTGAGTCCGCTCCAGGCCACGGTCGTCGTCGATGAACAGGTAAGCGAATTCCGGATAGTCCTGATAGTTCTTGGTGGGCTGGGATACGTGGTGATTCCAGATCAGCTTTTCAGCCGCGTTGGGGGTATCCGCCGTGACGTTGGGGAATGGCATACCGGCTTTCCAACCCTCCATCATCCGGGTATCCGGATTGAACGTGGCCTGATCCGAATACGTCTCGGTGGCCGCCAGATAGTCTTCGCCCAGTTGAATGTCTTCCGACGCTTTCAGGGTAATCTGCAAGCCCTCTTCACGGATCAGGCGCTTCTGCAGGCCGGTCAACAGCGAATCAATGCGGTCACCCTCGAAGGTATCGCTCAGCCGCGCATCCAGGTTGCCCGCGTTGATGGTATCGCCCGGAGACAATTCCGCCGCAGCCAGACTCCCGGCACCTACCATTAGGCCAAAGGCCAGCGTGAGACTTCTAATGGATGTCATTGTTTTCATGATGGTCTCCTCAGAACTGGTAAGTCAGGCGGGCGGTGAGTTGGTCGTTGCCCGAAAAGTAGCCGAACAGATTCGTGTCGTTGAAGCCTTGCAACGGGCGCTCCTGATCGGTCTCGTGGAAGAAAATATCCGCTTCAACGCGAACACGAACGTGATCACCGTAGGCCAATTCAACGGCCGGAATCACAAAACCACCGCCGTACGTCAGGTCGGAACCCACTGCCAGCGACGGATTGATCTGGTCGTTGGCATAGTTAGTCGCCAGAACCGCCGTGATGATGCTACTGAATTCCTTAGTTTCGCCGCCGAATCCGGCCAGGTTGACCAGTTGCTCGTCTTCTTCGAAATCGGTAATCCAGTTATTGAACAGCTGGACGGTGAAAAAGGAAGGACGACTGGTGCCCAGGTATTCCTGAAGATCCAGCTGCTTGTCGATGCGGAACATGGTTCGCAGCAGGTTCTTCTCTTCGATGCCACAGAAACCGGGGAAGAAGCCACAGGCCTCGCCCGCGCCGAGCCCGGCCAGACCGCCTTCTGTCCCCACGTTGTAGGGCGCTTCCGGGATATAGGCGATCTCGGTGCTGAACACCAGATCAGGGCCCGCAAAGTAGCTGTTGGCGGTTACGCCAAAGATATCGATGTAGGGATAGATGAACTCCCCAGCCTCAGCTGGATCACCTTCGTAGTCGTAGGGGTTGGTCTGCAAATCCGGACGGGCGCCGTTGGCAGCGGGGTTGGGATTCACCACCGGGTTGGGATTGGGGCCATGGAACCAGCCCAGCGAATAACCCCAGTCCCCGGCCAAACCGTTCCAGCGCAGACCGTAGGAATCGTCGTCCATATCCGCGTCGGAATGGTCGTAGTTGTATGGGACGTTTGCACCTAACGGCGCGGATTCAAAGGTAATGCCTTTGTTGGGATTGTTCGCCCAGCGACCGCCTTCCACGTCATAATTGTTGCCGCGGTTTTCGCCATCGTTCAGTTGGCCCGGGATAAAGAGCAGTTGGAGACTACCTTCGAGGCTGTCCACCCGCTGGACCAGATTGACCAGGTTCAGCGGCTTGCGCAGCTCTTCGTTTTCCGGCTCCAGGAATGAGCGCCAGCGGAAGTCATAGCCATGAACCACGTCCAGCAACTGGAAGAAGTCTGTTTCGCCCCAGACCACCTGCTGTCTTCCCACCTTGAGGTTGGTGGTGTCAGTCAAATCTCCCTGAATCCAGAGTTCGCGAATTTCCTCATCATCGTAAACGTCGTCGCGTAAATCGACTGATGATCTGGGCGCTCCGCCAGTCTGCGCCCACTCATCGGCAACGGCCTGAAGGTCCTTCAGGTAGTCGGTTGGCGACTCCCGAGAAACCCTGCCGGTGAACTTGAAACGCACACCATCAAAGTCCCGGAAAAGATTGAGCTTGGCTACCGTTCTGGCCATCGACAGGTCATAGCGATAATCGTCACGCTGCTCGCCGTCAAAAACGGCCGGGCCCGGGCCGATCAGAGTTGGGTTTTCCAGGTTCCAGGACAGATATTCCCGCAGGTAACCGGTAACCTCCCAGTCTTTGGTTAACCAGTCTTCCTCCGCCATCACCATCTGTGGCGCACTCATGGTGGCAGCAACCACGCTGGCCGCTAAAAGCCCGCGCTTCCAGAGACAGCTCTCCACCTGTTTTTTGTTTGTTTTAGTACTCATAGGATTTACCCATTCTCAGTGAGTGGATTGCGCTAGCCGGTCCGAGCCTGGGGCGGAATCGGCCTGTTGAGGCGCTTCATCGAAGATGAACTTCGGCTTCAGCACCCGGACAAGGGAGGGCATGACGAACAGCGAAGTGAACGCTGATACGAGTAGCCACAGCCCAATGAGAGTTCCCATTTCCGCCTGGAAGCGAAGGGACGAAAAAGACCAGAGCAGAACACCAGCGGCCAGCGTGACCGACGTAAGCAGAACGCCTCGGCCAGCGGAGAAGAGCGCCTGACGGATCGCCTCCATATGCTCTGCCTCGGGGTATTTCTCAAGGTATTCCTTGATGGAGTCGACAATGTAAAAGGCATAATCGACGCCCAGCCCGATACCCAGGGCAACCACCGGCAAGGTACTGATGCTCATGCCAATCCCCTGCCATGCCATAAAGGCGAAAGTGACAACGTTGGAAATCAGCACCGGGACAATGAAGAAGATGCCACTGGCGGATGACCGGTACACCGCCAGACAAGAGAGGATGACCACCAGTAACGCCAGAGCGATGGCCTCGATCTGGTCGGACAAGAGGATTTCATTCACCGCTGCAATGACGCCCAACGATCCACCGGCCAGACGCACAGTCACGCCATCGAGCGGGTTCTCGGCGATGAACCGTTTGATCTGATAGGTAGCTTGACGCAGGGTTTCACCCTGGCGATCGCGGAAAAAGAGAATGACCGATCCGTTCTGGAACAGGGTGTCTGCAAACTGCGCCAGGTCATCCGGTGCGGCGCCCTGCATGTAGAAACTGATCAGCTCGCCGTTTTCCAGGCGGCTGGCACCCAGTTCTCGGTATCGCGGGTTGCCCTCATAAAGGTTACGCCGCACGTCCACCACAATATCCGCCAGTGAGATACTGCCGCCGACCTGGGGCATGCGTTCCATCCGGCGCTGAAAGCGTTGCATCCAGTCCAGTACGTCCGGGCGCTTCAGAGCATCTTCCTCTGCGCCCTCAAGAACGATAAACATCTGCTCAGTGCCCGGATAGTTGGCATTGATCAGAGCACTGTCGCGGTTAAAAGACGAGTCCTCCCACAGAATCGGCGAACCGGTGGTAGCGTCACCAATCGTCAGGTCGGTCGCCTTGAACACCAGCAACCCCACGCCTACCAACGTGACGGGCAGCACGTAATAGCGCCCGCGTGTCTCAACCACTTTTACGGCAAGACTCAGCACCGCCGTCAGCAGAAAGCGCAAGTTCACCGGGTGGGCGTTGCGCAAGGGAGCCTTTACCCAACTGAGCATCACCGGGGTCAGAATGACGGCGGAAAACCCGATGGTTATCACCCAGATGGCGCCGATAATAGAGACTTTCTGAAGTAGTGGAATGGGGGTCAAAACCACACAGAGAATGGCACCGGCATCAGAGACCAGACCTAGCAAGCCCGGACGAAACAATTCCTTCATGGTCTGCTCGGCGGCGCGCCGCGGCTCCACGCCTTCGCCATCGCAGAGGTCGTCAAAGCGGGTGATCAACTGAACTGCGTGACTGAAGCATCTCGCGGTAATGATAAAGGCAACCACGATGACCAGTGGATCAAAGTTGAACCCCAGCAATACGCCGATACCCAGCGCCCAGATGGTAGACACGACACCACTTAGCAGCGGCAACAGCGTGCCCCGCCAGGTGCGGTTAAGCAGAAACAGTGCGAACAGCATGGCCGCCAGAGACAGCAGCGCGATGGCCACGGTTTCTTCCAGATAGAAATCTACCCAGCCGTAAAGAATGGGCTCGCCAACCACGTGATGACTGACCTGATCCTTGACCGGAGAAGCATCGAGGATGGCCTGTATCTGCGGAAAGATCTTGCTGTAGTCCACCAGATGGTCATAGAAATCCATCTGCAATAGCGTCGAACCCAGATCCTGTTCGACATAGATCCCGTATACCAGAGGGTTGTTGAGCACCGAATCCCTGAGAGCCTGAATATCGCCCTGAGTTTCGGGAACATCCGGCCACATCAGTGGCACGCTCTCGATTCCCATGGAAGACGCGCTGACGGATTTCAGCTTGCGGGACGCCAGAGACACCACCTGGAAGGGATTCACACCGCTGACCTTGGCCAGTTCCCGGGTTACTCTCTGAACTTCATCCAGAATCGGCTTGGTGAAAATGGTGCCTTCTTTGGCCTTAATCAGAATGCTGACCTTGTTGGTGCCACCAAAGGTATCTTTATACCCTTCGTGAACGTCCACATAGGGATGGTCACTTGGGACCATATCGCTAAATACGGTGCGCACATCCATCTTAAGCAGCGTCAGCGCCATCAAGAGGGTGGCCCCCAAAATGACGCCCGCCACCGGGCCGCGATGACGGATACAAAATTCGGACAGAGACCCTGCGAAGCGACTCACTGACATGATTATTCGCCCCCCTCAGGCCAATGAGTCCAATCCCGGTTTTTCAGACGGCCAATAGTGGCGCCGGCAACCAGCACAGCCTGTTCCGCCGGCAGTAGACGAGTATGAAATCCGCTGTCGAACCCCGCAGGACGCAACGGACTCCAATCCCGGCCATTTTCAGAGGCCACCAGCACACCGCCATTGCCCGTTGCCAGCCAGCCACTTCCGTCATGAACTACGTCATAGAGGTGCTCTTCAGTCGCGGCGTCACGGCGCTGCCAGCTCTCGCCCTGATCGTCGCTGGTATAAGCCACACCGCCATTACCCACAATCACGCCCCGGTGACCGTCGAACGCGATGGACCTGAGGCTTTCATAGCCCAGCTCCTCACCGTCCCAGGTCAATCCGCCATCCACAGAACGATAGAGGGTTCCAAACTCTGCGGTGATCCAGAGTGTACCGTCCGCCGACTGGACAATGTCATTCAGGCCGACATCCCCATCAATGCTCACATCAGTCCACTGCTGACCGTCAGCACTGCCACGAAAAACGGCACCCATTTCACCAATGGCCCAGAAGTACCCGTCGAGCCAGGCGATCTCGATCAGCTTGCCAGCGATGTCCGAGACGGGTAACTGCTGGCTATCCCAGCTCGTTCCGTTGTTGCGGAATAACCAGCCCTGGTTACCCACTGCAATCACCAGCCCACTGGGCGAAGTAGCAATGCCTTGAAGATTGACGCTGAGATCCATACTATGGCGAACCCAGTCATCCCCGCCGGCACTGCGTTCCAGAACGATCCCGTTGTTCCCTGCAAACCAGTACCCCTGCTGATCGGAACCCGCCACGTCATAGAACAGATCCCTCGGCTCGCTCAGTGGTTGCGGCAAAGGAAGCGGCTCCACCGACGGCTTGATGAATGCTGCCGCGTAAGCCAGACCACTGACGACAGCCCAGGGTGCAACCTGTGCCGCAAAACCCAGGACCTTACCCACCATGGTTCAGCGCTCCGTTGTGTTTGTCCCACTGTTGGGCCAGCCAGCGATATGACTTACCACCAAGCGGAACCCCGGTCATGACTTCGATGTCCCTCACAACCGGCACCAGGTCCAGGGGCTGTATTCCAGTTTCATACCCCATGCTCTCAAGCAGCAGCACCACATCTTCCGTCGCCACGTTGCCGGTGGCGCCAGGCGAAAAGGGACAACCGCCCAAGCCACCAATTGAGGAGTCAAACTCCCTGACACCGAAATCAATTGCAGCAAGAATATTGGCCAGGGCGAACCCACGGGTGTCATGGAAATGACAGGAGAGCTTTTCGATGGGAGCAACTTCCGCCACACCGTGGAGAACCTGCCGCACTTGGGCAGGGTTGGCCGCTCCGATGGTGTCCGCGATGATGATTTTCGCAGCGCCCGCCTCCTGCATCTGCTTTGCAAACCGCTTCACAACGGACGGGTGTACCCGGCCTTCAAATGGACACTCGACGGCCACCGCCAGATATGCCTGGACCTCAATGCCCTCGCCGCATCCGCGCCGGACAATGGATTCACAGACCTCGGCGGTCTGATCCAGCGACATGCGGATGTTCTTCTGATTCATGGTTTCGGTGACCGACAGAACTACGTTGAGCACCTCCGCCCCGGCCTCCGTCGCCAACTCATAACCTTTCATGTTAGGAATCAGTCCTGCGTAGCGAACCGACTGCCTAGACGGCAGGTCGGCAAAGATCTCTGCCGTGCCTGCCATCTGGGGAACCGCTTTCGGCGACACAAAGCTGCCTGCCTCCAGGTGGCGAATGCCGGCATCAACCAGACTTGAAATCATGGCCAGTCGGTCGCTCGCCGTCAGGGTTTTACCCTGACTCTGGAGCCCGTCTCTTGGCCCGACTTCGTTCACTCGAAACGTCTCAGCCATGATTTACCCCACTACCTTCTTGTTGCGCAGTTCGTTGATGCGATCACTGCTATAGCCCATCGCCCGCAACACCTCTTCTGTGTGTTGCCCGAGTAGCGGTGGTGGCGTGAATGATTCCGTGGCATCAACACTCATCTTGATGGGGTTCCCTGGTGCTTTAACGGAACCGCCATCAGGCTGGGGAATGTCCACCACCATATTGCGAAAGAGCACCTGAGGATCGGACAACGCATCCGAGAACTTATTGACCGGAGCGCAGGGAATGCGCGCGCTGGAAAGCAGCTCAACCCAGTGTTCAGTGGTGTTGGTCTCCAGCAGTTCGGTCAGGATGCCGTTGATCTTGTGTTTGTCCGCAAACCGGCCAGGCTGGGTTCGGTACTTCGGATCTTTCAGGTCGTCGATATCAAGCAGCTCTACAAGGTTGTCCCAGAAACTGTCGAAGATAACGGCGATAATGACGAACCCGTTGCTGGTGCGGAAGGCATCGTAGGGCACGTGGACAAAATGGGCATTGCCGATGGGCGACGGGTTGTCGCCACTGAGGAAATACATGGTGGCCATGTAATTGAGCATGCTGATCTGGCAATCCAGCATGGAAATGTCAACGTGCTGGCCATAGCCGTGGGTCGCTCGCGAATGCAGGGCCGCAAGAATGCCCATGACCGCGAACATCCCGCCACCAAGGTCACCAATGGGAATACCGGCCCTTGCCGGGTGGCTTTCATCATGCCCGGTGATGGACATACCACCACCAATACCCTGTACCACCTGATCAAAAGCCGGGCGCAAATAATTCGGACCGTCCTGACCGAAACCGGTGACGGAGCACGTGATGATTTGAGGATTTACTTTTTTGAGGTGGTCGTGATCGATCTTCAGCTTTGTCGGAACACCAGCGGAGAAGTTGTCGATCACGATATCGGACTCTTTCACCAGGTCATAAAAGGTTTCCAGGCCCTCGTCAGATTTGAGATCAATACAAATACTTTTCTTATTGCGATTCAGGGTGATGAAATAAGCTCCCTGGCCGTTGTAGGAATTATTCGGATCCTTTGCCAACAGGCTGCGGGTACCTTCGCCTTTCAGCGGTTCCACCTTGATCGAGTCTGCGCCAAGGTCAGCGAGAATCATCCCGGCGTAAGGCCCCGAGAGCATGTGCGTCAGATCAATAATCCGTACGCCTTCCAGTGGTTTTGTCATAGTCAGCCAGCACACTGTTGTCAGAATGAGTGTTACCGTCCCGGGCACCAGGACGCTTTCACTACACAATCGCAAACGCGGTGCCAACTTTCAGATATGGCGGATTCTCAACCTTAATGCCATGAAATATAAGTATTTATGCGGATAGGACGAGAAACCATAAAACGGCCGCTCTACAAATTAGATATTTCAATATGAAATTTTATGTTTCATATTGAAATTTCGAAGGGCATGGAGCTTCGTGGAAGGGACCGGGCCGCTACAGCCCGGCAAACGCAAAATCAACATCCGGAGTGCGGCCAGCCACAATGTCCGCCAGTGCTGCGGCAGAACCGCAGGAATGCGTCCACCCCAACGTGCCGTGGCCGGTGTTCAGGTAGAGGTTGCCGAAGTGGCTCTTTCCGATGTAGGGCACATTGGAGGGGGTCGCCGGGCGCAGTCCGGCCCAGAATTCGGCCCTTTCCCAGTGCCCCGCATCGGGCATCAACTCTGCGGTGCGCCGGACGATCGTTCGGCAACGGGTCAGGTTCAGCTCCCGGTTGTAGCCGCTCAGTTCCGCGGTGCCCGCCACCCGTATGCGGTCGCCCAGTCTTGAGTACACCAGCTTGTACTCATCGTCGGTAAGACTGACGTTGAAGGCAGCGGCCTCGTTCTTCACCGGCACGGTGATGGAGTAGCCTTTCGCTGGGTAAATGTTCAGAGTCAGGCCCAGTTTTCGAGCAAGAATAGCGCTAAAGCTACCCAGGCACAGCACGTAGTTGTCGGCACGAAGGGTCTGGTGGCGGCCTTCACGTATAACATTGACTCCGAGAACACGATCCTGGGTGTTCTCGAACCCCAGGATCTCGCTGTTGTAGAGGAACTCCACACCGGCTTCCTCAGCCTTTTTCGCCAGGGACTGGGTGAATTGACGGGCATCACCGGATTCATCTTCCGAGGTGTACGTGGCGCCGGCAATCCGGTCTTTAACCGGAGCCAGGGCGGGTTCCAGTTCGACGGCCCTGTTGGCGTCAATCACCTGACGATCACACCCCAGTTCTCGCATGATGCGGGCCGGCCTCAGGGCCGATTCGAATTCCCCAGGATTGGTGTAGAAATGCAGGATGCCTTTCGCGAGATGGTCGTATTCAATGCCGATGTCCTGGCGCAACGCTTGTAAATGAGCGCGGCTGTAGATCCCCAGATTCACGATCTGCCGAATGTTGTAAGCCGCCCGGGAAGCCGTGCACTGCTTTAGGAACGCCATCGCCCAGCGCCACTGCGCCGGGTCCAGGCGGGGACGAAAAAGCAGTGGTGCATCGGACCGGGCTAGCCATTTGAGGATCTTCAAGGGGGCAGAAGGGTTAGCCCAGGGCTCGGCGTGGGATACCGATATCTGGCCGCCGTTGGCATAACTGGTTTCGGTGCCTGCCTGATTTTGCCGGTCTACAACCGTGACGTCATATCCCTGCTGCCTTAGGAACCATGCGCTTGTAACACCAACAACACCTGCACCCAGTACCAGTACGTGCATTCATTTTCTCCGGTTGAACAAGTTCAGAACGCCTTACAGTATACATGATAGTATACAAAACTCAGCCTCCGGACCGTTTCACCGTCCAACCTTTTTCCTTCAAAAGGGGCACCAGCAGGTCTCGCTGGTCACCCTGGATCTCCACAGTGCCCTCTTTCACCGTGCCGCCGGTTCCGCACCGGGCTTTCAGCACCTTCGCGAACGCTTTCAATTCCTTGTCATCCATCGGAATACCGGTAATCAAGGTAACACCCTTTCCTTTGCGCCCCTTGGTTTCCCGGCTGACGCGCACAACGCCATCGCCGGCGGGACGAACCGGTGCCCCGCAGACGCATTCATCAACGGGGTGGCGACAGTCTGGGCACATACGTCCCTGTTCCGTGGAGAACACCAGTCCCCCAGAACGATTCTTCATAACGCCCTCATGTAGTTTTAGAGCCCTGTTGAGACACTCACGTCCCGGGAGGGTATTTTTCGAACATGTCCGTGACTATCTCGTCGATCAGCTCCCGCCGAGACTCGGTTGTCTGGTTCTCATTCAGATAACGCCGGCTCGCTGCGCGCCAGACAACCCGGTCGGTCTCTGTGTCTACCAGCTCCACCACCAGCTTGCCTTCCTGAACTTCACGCACTGGCGGAGCCGACGATAGCCCCCAACCAAAGTTACCACTGCCAAAGCCGAAGCCGAGTCCAACACCACTACGTTCGAGACGCTCCTCCTCAACCACCTGCCAGGTGACAAGCAGGTCTGCCTCGCTTTCTTCCACTTTACGCATGGCCTTTCGGTTCAGTTCTCGCTCAACCGCGCTCTCTATCCGACCACCATCAAGCGAGGTGAAAGACTGATCCTCGCCCTTCGGTGCAAATGCCCAGGAACTGTAGTTACCGAAAACCGCGTTGGAATCGTAATCGGTGACCACATTGCTGGCACAGCCCGTCAGGGCCATCAAAAACAGGGACACAACGATAGCTTTCATAATCTTGGTTGCCTCTTTCCATACTTCATTTATTAAAGTATACGCACAGTCGACACGAAGCGTTTCGCAAATGGTTCCTTAACTGTCAAAACGGTAACCCATGCCCCGTGCATCGCAAAACGCCGTGAATTCCAGGTTCCGCTCTTCCACCAAGCTCACGTCAGCCGTTACACCGGCGCTGTAGCCAACGTTGTCAATCTCGGCACCGTTTTGGTCACACCAATGCCTGAGTGGCTGTTCATCAGCGAAAGTCATAGTCACCGTTACTCGTGACATGGGTCGCTGGATCACCCTTTCAACCCCCGAAAGAACAGCTTCAGTCGCTCCTGCATAAGCCCTGACGAGGCCGCCGGCCCCGAGTTTGATACCACCGAAATACCGTATCACCATCACCAGCACGTCTCCCAGATCCTTGTGCTGAATGACACTGAGAATGGGCTTTCCTGCGGTTCCTGATGGTTCGCCATCGTCGTTCATGGCGGCTTCGGCGGCCGCGCCGGGCCGACCTATCTGATAGGCCCAGCAGATATGGCGGGCGTCCGGGTGGTCGTTCCGGGCCTGTTCGAGCCAGGCCTTGACGTCATCCCGGGACGAGACCGGCGCAACCCGGGCAATAAACCGACTCTTTTTGATCTCCGTCTCCCGCTCCAGAAAGCCAGCGGGTATAGGGTAATCCTTGGGCATAATACCTGTTCCTGATACACGTCCATCCTGGGGCCGACACCAAGCCCTTTTCGCTCTTCAACCAGTAGTAAAGAGCGGAAAGCTCAACACCACCACCAAACCACCCGGTTCGGCATTGAACGCCTCTATCCGACCGTCATGGATGGCAACGATGTCTCTCGCAATAGCCAGGCCAAGCCCCCACCCCTTACCCCCACGGGACTTGTCGGCCCTGTAGAAGGGCTCAAACAGATGAGGCAGCACGTCTTCAGGCACACCCGGACCTTCATCTCGCATCTCCACCAACAAGTGTCGCTGATCACAGCGCAACGCGACATGCACATTCTTTCCCGGCGGCGTATGATCCAGGGCGTTCTGGAGGACATTGTCCAATGCCCGCTGAATGAGCCCGCGATCACCCAGCAACGACGTGTTGCGGCAGCCCTCATCGACCAGAAGCTGGCAATCCACTCCACGGTGCTCGGCGTAGTCCGCCGCATCCTTGAGAATGTCGTTGATCACCACGACTGGCTGCACGGCTTCCCGCTCGATATCGCCCCCCTGCTCCGAGACCCTGTACAGCGTCAGGATTTGAGAGGTCATCGCTTCCAGACGTTCATTCTGCCGCAGGATAGACGCCAAAAGGTCCGCATCCACGCTACCATCACTGGCCAGCTCAATGGCAATCCGTTGCCGCGTCAGAGGGGTTCGCAGATCGTGGGATATATCACGCAACAGGTGCGTCTGGCGATCGAGCAAACTGCACAGTTGCTGGGTCATGGCGTTGAAGGCCGTCGCCAAAGCACCCACCTCATCCCGTCTACTTGCGATGCGATCACTGACCCGAAGGGCGTTGTCACCACCAGCGATTGCACGGGCAGTGGATTCCATGTGCTTCAGGGGACGGGACACCAGGCGCGCAATCCACCAGCAAGCAAGAGTGATGATGACGAATGCCAGCCCCAGTTCCAGTAGACGGAACAACCGGGGATCAAGCCAGCCTTCGCCATCCAGTCGGGGCCAAGCCACCAGACGATGGTCCTCACCAACCTCAATAACCGCCGGTTTCTGCCGGTACCAACCACCCGACTTCATACGCTCCCGGATGGATGAAGGCAGGTCACCGTCGTTGTGATCTGCGTCTATCAGTAACAGGTGAAGGTCCAGGCTGCGCCCCTGTTCTTTCAGAAAGCGCCAGGCCGCGCCACGACCCTCATTTTCCCGGACCACCAGAGCTTCCAACGCCAGCTCCCGCAGGCCGACCTGCCGTTCGATGGCTTCTCGTTCCCGTTCCATCAAGGCGCGGGTAGCCACATTGCTCATCAACACCGTGATCGCCATGGCCAGCCAGATCGACAGGAATATCCGCCAGAACAGGGGAAACCTGAGCCGCCGGATCATACCGGCACCCGGTAGCTGTAGCCCAGCCCGCGTACGGTTTCAATTCGGGGCGGGTCGTCGTTCCCCAGCTTTTTCCGGAGGTTGCTGATGTGCATATCCAGGGTGCGATCGTAGGCTTCCAGACGACGGCCCAGGGCCCACTGCATCAGATCTGTCTTGCGTACCACACTGCCCGCATGGGCCAGCAGTACCTGCAACACTTCGTATTCGGTAGCGGTCAGGTCCAGCGCCACGTCGCTCTGGTAGATTCGACGATGAACCGGCTCGACCCGCAGGTCACCGTATGCCCTTGACTCCTCCATTCCCACTTCCTGATCCCAGGCAACACGGCGGAGCAATGCCTGTAGCCGAGCGATCAGCTCCCGGGGATTGCAGGGTTTGGGTATGTAATCATCCGCGCCAACTTCAAAACCCACGATGCGATCCGTCTCATCGCCACGGGCCGTCAGCAATACGACGGGAAGATGGGTTTTTGCCCTTAACTGGCGCAGCACCTCCAGGCCGCTGATATCCGGCAACATGATATCCAGCACCACCAGGTCGCAGTGCTGGCCCAACGCCAGAGATAACCCGTCGTGGCCATTTGCGGCTTCTCTTACCGTAAAACCCTGATTGGACAGATAGCGGGACAGCAGTTCCCGCAGCTCCTCGTCGTCTTCAACCAACAGCACCCGGTTCTGCATGGAAATCCTCCGTTGTGACTGAATGCAGTCTAACACGCCAGCGCAAGCCCACTGATTTGCATCATTTTCCTTTGCATAACCTTTACAGTTCGCTGACGCCGCCTGACACCATCCTCAGCTAGCATAGTCCCTGTGAGTTCAAACCGAGCCTGCTGGTGCAGACTCATTTACAACACAGGAGAACACTCAATGAAACACATCACTTCCGGACGCGTTGCCAGTGCTTTGATTGCTGCAGCCCTTTTGACCAGCCCTATGGCAATGGCCTCGGACCACGGCGAACACCACCGAGGCAAACACGATAGAGCCGAAATGTGCGAGAACATGCGCGAAGGCAAAGGCTGGTTCAACGACGAAAAACGCCAGGCAAAACGGGAAGAGCACCGCAACGACATGGCAAATCGCCTGAAACTGACCGACGAACAACGCGAGATCTGGGACGAGATCCACGAGGAAAGGCAGGAAAAACGAAGCGCCAAGATGGAAAAACGGCGAGCGAAAATGGAAAAGCGCTGTGAGGCCATGGAAAACCGCACTTCCGAGCAGTGATCACACACCGGGTTCTGACGTATGGTACAGGGTAAACCACGGAGAAGCCCTGACCATGCCAGAACCCGGTACCGCAGAACTGACAATCCAGCCCGTCCAGTCCATTGATGACATTCATCCGGAAGACTGGAACGGGTTTGTCGACCGTTATAACCCCTTTCTTCAACACCAGTTCCTGCGCGCACTGGAAGAGTCTGGCTGTACAACCACCGCCACAGGCTGGCAGCCGGCCCATCTGGCGTTCTACCTGGACAACCAGCTTGCCGGTGTGGCTCCGGCCTACCTGAAAACCCACTCCATGGGGGAATACGTCTTTGACTGGGCCTGGGCCGATGCCTATCAACGCTATGGCATGGACTACTATCCCAAGCTACTGATTGCCATCCCATTCACGCCCTGCCAGGGGCCACGGCTGTTGTTTTCTGAAACCCTTCGCCAGTGGATGACGCCCGAACGAATCCACGAGGCGCTGGATGCCACCACCAACCGCCTGGAGGCCCACTCCTGGCACCTGCTTTTCCCGGATCGCCGGGACCAGGCACTGCTGGACAAGAGCGACCAGCTTCACCGGATCGGCTGCCAGTTCCACTGGCACAACCACGGCTACAACACCTTCGAGGATTTTCTCGCCCGGCTGACGTCGCGCAAGCGCAAGTCAATCCGCAAGGAAAGAAGACAGGTTGCCGATCAGGGCATTTCATTCCGACATTATTCGGGAGACGATATCCCGGATAACGTGCTCGCGGCCTTCCACGTGTTTTACCAGGCCACCTACCTGAAACGGGGCCAGCGGCCATACCTGAACAAGACCTTTCTTCGCCTGCTGAAGGACGGACAACCAGAGCAACTCCACCTTGTCATGGCGATAAAAGAGGGTGAGATGATCGCCGGCGCCCTGTTCCTGATGGGTGAGGATACGCTCTACGGGCGTTACTGGGGTTGCCTGGAGGAATTCGACCACCTGCATTTTGAAACCTGCTACTATCAAGGCATCGAACTGGCCATACGGCTGGGGCTGGCACGCTTCGATGCTGGCGCGCAAGGGGAACACAAACTGGTTCGGGGGTTTGAGCCGGTGATCACCCATTCCTGGCATGGCGTTATGCATCCCGGTTTTCGTGACGCCATCGCAAGGTTTACCAGCGAAGAAGCGGAGCATGTCATGGCCTATACTGAAGATGCCCTGCGCGCGCTGCCATTCAGACAAGCCGAGCAGAACCAGTAGCTAGCCAGGGGTCGTGCAGACACTTACCGGAGCGGGCAGCCATGGATATGGACTACCTTTTCGACTTTTTCGCGACAACACAACTGACGTTTTTCATTGCGATTGCCGCACTCATTGTGTCCATCATCGCCCTGTTTTCGGCCGCCGCCGCCAGACGGGCCGCGGCGGAACAGAGCAACACCGTGAAACAACGCGTTGACAGCCTCTGGCAAGACATGGATGAAATACGCGTGTCCCAGTTCAACGGCTCCGGTTCCACGGAAACCGGCAGCGCCATCGCCGGCGAACAATTCTCGGCTGAAAAGGCCGCTTACGAGGCTATCTGGCCCCTGGTCTGGCTACTGCACGACAAGCTGGGCATGTTCCTGCGTTCCGTGGAGTCCGATGAACCCGCCGGCGAGCTGCGTCTGGAAGCCCGCAAGGCGGCGCTGGACGCGCGCAGCACCCTCAATCGTGTACGCCCGTTCTGCCACGACGACATCGATGGGCTCATTACGCAACTGATTGATAACCACATAAGGGCACACCTGGCCGCCTGCCATTTCATGGATCTACGCAAGGACTCTCTGTCGTCGAACACCAGCCATGAACGAGAGGTGCAGAAAGAAAAGTTCCATACACTTTACGAGGGCCAGTCCCGCGAACTTCTGAACCAGTTGGTTGGCGCCATCAGGCGGCGCATGCTTCGGTAATCCAGGGCCACACGGTATCTCGCACTTCCGGCTTACAATCGGTCAGCCCCTGACCTTTGCCAACGTGTCCCGCTGCAACGCTCTGAGAAAGTCACTGATGACAACCGGATGCTCATGCGCGGGCTCCAGCGAGCGAAACCGGCTCGGCAGGGTATTTATCGCCCGCTTCGCGCTCTCCACCTGACTATCCAGTGTCGGAATGGCACCTTCGATGATTTGACCTCGCCTCATGACCGGCTTCAACAGCGGCTCGCCATCAAACACTTCATCCCGGCCGGCAACGACGTCCTGTACGAGGCGGCCGTTAAAGTCGAGGCGACGATAGACTTGCTTTCGGCCCGGGAACGACTGCTTGCCAGGGGAGTTTTTCATTCTTGGCAAGTCAGCGTACTCCGTAAGTTTGAACGCGAGTTCCAATGCCGACTCATCGTTCGAGGCCGCGATGGCAGTGCCAACACCGAAGCCATCGATGGGGGCGTTGCCGGAGACGAGTGTCGCGATCTTGTATTCATCCAGACCACCGCTCGCCATGACTTTTACATCGCCAAGGCCAGCCTCATCCAGCATCCGCCGGCATTCAGCGGCCTCATTGGCAAGGTCACCGGAATCCAGGCGGATGCCGCCAATGCGCACATCCGGTTCTTCTTGCAGCCAATCGATGATCCGCGCCACCGCCGAGCGGGTGTCGTAGGTATCAACCAGCAGTGTTGTACCTGGGTAAAGCCGGGCATAGGCCCTGAACGCCTCCATCTCATCTGTACAAGCCTGAACAAAGCTGTGTGCCATAGTGCCGTATACCGGCATGTTGAAATCCAGGCCCGCCAGGACATTGCTGGTTCCGGCCAGGCCCGCGAATCGGTAAGCGCGCACACCCCGGTGTGCTGCATCCATACCATGGGTACGGCGCATTCCGAAGTCGACGACAGGCCGGCCTTGCGCCGCGAATATCAGGCGGACCGCCTTGGACGCCAGTACCGATTCCAGATGCACATAGTTCATCACCAGGCTTTCCAGCAACTGAACCTCGGCAACAGGCCCTTCCACTTCCAGCAATGGTTCCTGAGGGAATACTGGCGTTCCTTCCGCAATCGCGTGCACAGAACCGCTGAAGCGGAATTCCCGTAGCCAGTCCAGAAAGCGGGGCTGGAACTGGCCCAGGGATTCCAGGCGCTTTATGTGTTCATCGGTGAAGGCAAGAGATTCAATAATATAGGCCGCGTGCTGCTGGCCACAGGCAAGAACGAAATTACGGTTTTCAGGAAGCTCGCGAAAGAAAAGACTGAAAACCGCGTTTCCGGTCATGCCTTCGGACCAATATGCCTGGGCCATGGCCAGCTCATATAGATCCACCAATAGCGGCAGGTCAGTCTCTTTTACAACCGGGGGTTGTTTCAGCACAGTTCCGCGCCCTCCTCGTCCAGTTGGGTAGCGTCGAATTCGGAATAGGCATCCACTGAAACTTATGCAATCTACCGAATATCAACTTCCTTCAATCTTGAAGCCAATCTTGAGCACGACCTGATAGTGTCCAACTTTTCCGTCGACCACATGGCCGCGCGTCTCCTGCACCTCGAACCATTCGATGCTACGAAGATTCTTGCTGCATTCGGTAATCGCGTTCTCAATGGCATCCTCGATACTCTTCTTCGAAGAGCCAACCACTTCCACCTTCTTGTAAACATGATGGTCGGACATAAAACCTCCTGTCCCAAAAGCAGTGAGTGTCAGGCAAGTGCTTTGAATGCCTGTATTTTCAGCGTATACCAGTAAACCGTGGCCATCAAATGGCCAGATGCGAGGTGGACGGGAACTTTGCGGCGCGAATGAACTCTGAACTCCTTGCATCGTGCCATCGTAAAATATGGGTCATTCAACGTTTCTGGATTCAGATGAAGATCTTCAAGCGCTGCTTTATTGGTCTCACCCTGACACTGTCACTCTTGCTTGCCGGCCCGCTGTTGCTGGCCGCCTGCGCCGGCCTCCAGGACTCCGGGAGCTGGCGAACGACGGACCGCTCCAGTGCGGGTATTGCCCCACCCCCGGAGCAGGAGCAGGCGGCGGTGGTTCAGGTCTACGGTGCCCGTGCCTATAACTGGCGGGGTTATTTTTCATTGCATACCTGGATCAGCACCAAAGAGGCGGGGGCCGACGGTTACTATGTTCATGAAGTCACCGGTTGGCGTCACTACGTTGTCCAGTCCCGGCCAGACGACCCGGATCGCGCCTGGTACGGCGCACCGCCGACGTTGATTGCGGATATCCGCGGTGAGCAGGCGGCGCGGATTATTGATCAGCTTGGTGAGGTGATTAACCGCTATCCATACCCAACGGAATACACCGCCTGGCCCGGCCCCAACAGCAACACCTTCGTCGCCTGGGTGATCCGCCAGATTCCGGAAATGGACGTGGCCCTGCCGAATCATGCCATTGGTAAGGACTACCTGGGTAACGGCGTCCTGTCTGAGGTGCCTGGCGGGAGTGGTTACCAGCTATCGCTTGGTGGCTATTTTGGTGTTCTGGCCGGTGTTCGCGAAGGATTCGAATTAAACATTCTTGGACTGTCCATGGGCATCAATCCGCTGGGGCTCGGTATAAAGCTTCCGGGTATTGGTGAGCTGGCACTGCGAAATACCAATCCGATGCCGGAAGTGACCCCTTAGCTGAAGAGCGCAGGCGGGCAGGCCTTCCCAAAAATGTGCGGAGCCATGGATGGCGGAGCCCAAGCGTACACGGACGTATTTACAGCGTTTTTTGGGAAGGCCTGCCCGCCTGCGCCTACTCCAGAACTAAGAATTACAGCACCTAAATACCCGCGTAGCGGACCAACCCCGCACTCGCAATACCGGCTGCGATAGCGGGCAAAGGCTTTTTCGTGGCCAGCATGATGATGGCGGTGACAACCAGCGCAGCCAATGACCCGGCATCACCACCGACCGCCATGGGAACGATGATCGCGATCAGCACCGAACTGGCCATGGTGTTGATGAAACTTTCGATGCGGGGATTAATTGTTACGAAAGACATCAGGAACACACCGCCGAAGCGAGTTGCCAGGGTGACAAGCGTCATGATGGCTATCAGCGCCAGAGTGCCGGCGACCGTGGTTTCAACCGTCATGATGAACGCCCCTCTTCAACAGATTCCGATGCTTCGGGCTTCTTTTCCATCCAGAAAAAACCAATGGCACCACCGGCCAACGCCCCGACAACCACATGGGTATTGGGCGGCAGCCATTTCCAGGCCGCCAATGACGAGATCGCTGCAACCGTCCAGGCCACCAGTGTTCGCGGTGATTTATTGCCTCCGAGCGCCATCGCCAGCAGGAAACAGCCGAGAACCATATCCAGGCCCAGTGCTTTGGGGTTCTGCAGCAACCCACCGAAATAGACGCCGAGCCAGGTTCCGATTATCCACGCTACCCACAGAACAAGACCACCGCCGAGGATAACTTCCAGGTTTCGCTTACCACTCTGGTATTCCTGCGCGGACACCGCCCAGTTGGCGTCCGTCAGGAGCAACAGTAAGCCATAGCGTCGACCCGGAGACACATCCCTGAGCATGGGGTACAGGGAAGCCCCCATCAGCAGATGGCGGGAATTAATGGCGAATACGACGGCCATCAAAGGAATCAGCGACACCTCGCTACCCCACATATCGACAGCGGCAAACTGGGAGGCGCCCGCAAATACCGTGGTGCTCATGAGAATCGCCTGCAGCGGTTCCAGTCCTTTCTGGATGGCCGCCAATCCAAAGGCAGCACCAAAGGCCACCACAAATAACGAGATGGGAAGAAGCCGGAAAAATTCCGCGCGGACTTTTTCTGGTTGAAGCTGGTAGGAATATGTATGAACGTTCATCTAAGCAAGCTAATGAAACCAGCTTCAGATGCGTATAGGTAGATGCCGAAGCGTCAGAGCTGGCCCAAGGCGCAGGCCAGGGTGTCACTGATGCCGGCGTTAAGCTTCAGGTCCACCAGCGAATCAGCACGGGTACGCCCCAGATTCAATGTCGCCATGGGTTTACCCCATTCTCTGGCGTAGCGACAAAACCGAAATCCGGAATAGACCATCAACGAAGAGCCAATCACCAACAAGCCATCACACGCCTTGAGCGTGTCCAGTGAGGACGTCACCCGGCCCTTGGGCACGTAGTCCCCGAAAAACACCACATCCGGTTTAAGAATGCCGTCACAACCCGGGCAGTCCGCAATGCGGAACTCAGAGAAATCCACCTCCAGATCGGCATCACCATCCGGAGCAGCGCCGGCGGAATAGTGCTCAAACGTTGGGTTCATATCCGCGCAACGCTCGTGGACCTCGTCCCGCTTGCAGCGATATCCGCAATCCATGCAAACAACCTCGTCGGCCCTGCCGTGCAAATCCGTTACCGAACGGCTACCCGCCTGCTGATGCAGGCGATCCACGTTCTGGGTGACGAGCAAGCGGCTATAACGGCGAGATTCCAACTCTGCTACATGATGATGCGCCGTGTTGGGCCTGGCATTGCGGATGATCGGCCAACCAATCAGGCTTCGCCCCCAGTATCGCTGGCGCACCACCGAGCTTGTCATAAAGTCCTGATGCTGGACCGGCTGTTTGCGTTTCCAGGCTCCATCGCCATCCCGATAGTCAGGAATGCCGGAATCGGTGCTGACGCCGGCTCCCGTCAATATCATCAGGCCAGGATGCCGGTGGATAAATTCCGCCAGCATGGCCCCCGCCTGCTCGGGAGAATGCAGCTCCAATGGCTGGTCTGCAGCCGGCATTGTTACGCCTTTGACAGGTTTTTGAATGACAGGCATCACACTCACAACTCGTTGGGAACACCCTCTACTTTAGGGAGCAAACCCGCCGCTGCCAATAGTAGCAACCGGAAAACATTCGGATAAGGGCACAACGTCTTATTTGCATTGTGCAAAATTTAATTTTGTGCAACTATTAATCCTGAAATAAAATCATCAACACACGATGCGTTTTAATGCGCATAAAGGAGAGTCGAAAACATGTCTATTGAACAGGTTGTTTATCGCGCGTCAGCAGAAGCCACCGGTGGCCGTGACGGCCGGGCCATCTCCTCGGACGGTGTCCTCGACGTTGAACTGACAACACCGAAAGAAATGGGTGGTGCCGGTGGCAAAGGCTCCAACCCGGAGCAGTTGTTCGCGGCCGGTTATTCTGCATGCTTCATCGGCGCCATGAAGTTCGTCGCTGGCCGGGACAAGCTTCCCATGCCAGAGGACGCGTCCATTGAGGGTGTGGTCGGCATTGGCCAGATTCCCGGAGGCTTCGGGATTGAGGTGGAACTGAAAATCTCTCTGCCGGGCATGGACGACCAACAGGCTAAGCAGCTGATTGATGCAGCCCACCAGGTGTGCCCCTACTCCAACGCCACCCGTGGCAACATCGATGTGACACTGACCCGAGTGGATTGATATAGACTGGTCGATCACGGAAATCTGACAGCGGGGGGGTGCGTTACCCGCTGTCAGAAACCGACTAGACCAGCTTTGCGGTTTCCACCGACAGCATGGGAATAACCGACAGCGCAAGCAGCGCGCCCATGGTCCAGTTGAACATCCTTCGATACAACGGCCTGTGCAGCAATTTCCGCAACCCAGCCCCACCAAGCATCCAGCTCCCGACACAGGGCACGCTGACCAGCAAAAAGGTCAGTCCAATCCAGAATGACTGCTGCAGCACTTCGCCACTACTGACCGTTGTGAACGTCGCCAACGCGCCAACAGCCATAACCCAGGCCTTGGGATTCACCCATTGGAAGGCCGCCGCCTGAAGGAACGACAACGGCTTGCTGGTTTTCTCACCGTCGATCTCTGTGGCTGTGGTCGCTATTCGCCAGGCCAGATACAGTAAATAGGTAATACCAAGAACCTTGATCACCAGATGCAACTGCGGAAAGGCTTCAAACACTTTCCCCAGGCCGAGACTGATGGCGACCACCATGGCGGGAAAACCAATACAGATGCCCAGATAGTGAGGCAGCGTTCGCCACACCCCAAAATTGACACCTGACGTCATGATCATGATGTTGTTCGGGCCCGGTGTTACCGTCGACACCAGCGCGAACAGCAATACACTGAGTAAGATTTCCATGTTCCTGGCGAAGCTCCCTGTTACCAATGCGTTTCCCAGTCAATCCTACGCAGCGGGTTGCAGGCGAAACAGATTCAGAAGTGCGGTTTTTTGACCATAACAGTTGGCAGGCTCATTACTCGTTGTTCAGGTTGCTCTCCGGGCAGAATGCGAGGGCGAGCAGATCGCGCATGTGTCCTGCACCCAATCGATTCATCAGCTCGACATTCTGCTCTGGTATCGATTCCGTTCCCGGGTATCCGTCAATCGCACGCTCCAGGCTACGCTCCCTCAGCAGATGCAGCATCGGGTAAGGTGAGCGATTGGTGTAGTTTTCGGCGTCGCTCGGATTGGTCCCGCCAAACTGATAGTCAGGATGAAAGCTGGCAATCTGGTAGACGCCGTCCAGCTCGAGATGCGCAAGAAGGCCGTCGGCCGCGGCGAGAAAATCGTTGTAATCTAGAAAGTTATCCAGCACGCCTGGGTGCACCAACAGTGTCGTCTCAACCTCCGGATGCTGGTCCAGGTGCATCAGTTCTTCCTGCAGCGCCATTAACAGGGTCTCTTCCGAATTGGCATCCGTGGCCGCAAAACGAATGCGCTCGTTCACCAGTTCCCGGCGGGCAAATGGACACAGATTGAGACCAATGACCACCTCTGACACCCAGCGCCGCGTGGCGGCCAGAACCGAATCATGCTCCACGTTGAAACTCCCATGCGTTTGAAGGGCCTGAAAAGGGCGGAAAAGAGCCGACACACCCGTGGCAAGTCGTGATACGTTAAGCAAGCTTACAATAATTCCGTGACGGATGCCGGAGAACACGATGAACGCGCTACGAACACCTGACAAACGATTTGAACGCCTGCTGGATTACCCCTTCGCCCCCCATTACCTGGAGGTCGACGGATTGCGCATGCATTACATCGATGAAGGGCCTTCGGACGCCAGCCCGGTGCTGATGATGCACGGCGAGCCTTCCTGGTCGTACCTCTACCGGCATATGATTCCCATCTGCGCAGCAGCAGGGCACCGGGTGATCGCGCCAGACCTGATCGGTTTTGGCAAATCCGACAAACCCACGGACATCAACGCGTACAGTTACCAGAGCCATATGGACTGGATGCAGGCCTTCCTCGACCAGACCAACCTGCGCGACATTACTCTCGTATGCCAGGACTGGGGATCTCTTCTCGGCCTGAGACTGGCGGCGGAAAACCCGGAGCGATTCCGTGCCATCGTTGTGGGTAATGGCATGCTGCCTACCGGCGACCAGCCTGTGCCCAAAGCGTTCCAGTTATGGAAGAACTTCGCGCTATACAGCCCCTGGTTTCCCATTGCCCGCATTATCAATACCGGAAGCTTTCACACACTGGGCCCCGACGAGCGTCGTGCCTACGATGCGCCATTCCCCAACAAGAAGTACAAGGCCGGTGCCCGCGCTTTTCCGAAGCTGGTGCCAGTGACACCGGACAACCCCGCCAGCGAGGCCAATCGCGAGGCCTGGAAGGTTCTGGAGCAGTGGAAGAAGCCGTTCCTGACCACCTTCAGCAACGGCGACCCGATCACCCGGGGCGGCGACCGTTACATGCAGGAGAGAATTCCCGGCGCCAAGGGCCAGCCCCACACCACCCTCACCGGTGGACACTTCCTGCAGGAAGACTCACCGGTTGAGTTTGCAGGCGCCATCAATAGCCTGCTGGCCCGCCTGGACGAAGGCGATCAAACATAACCCTGGCTTCGTAGGTAGTCGTCATAACTGCCGCTGAAGTCGGTTATGCCGTCGGCCCTCAGTTCAATAATTCGAGTGGCAAGGGATGACACAAACTCCCGGTCATGGCTGACAAACACCAGCGTGCCCGGGTAATTCTCCAACGCCAGGTTCAGGGCTTCAATGGATTCCATATCCAGGTGGTTAGTGGGCTCGTCCATCAGCATGACATTGGGCTTTTCCAGGATTAGCTTGCCGAACAGCATGCGACCTTGCTCTCCGCCTGAAATCACCTTCACTGATTTACCGATATCATCCCCTGAAAACAGCATGCGGCCGAGGGTTCCCCGAACCAGTTGTTCACCGCCAGTGGTCCATTGCGACATCCACTCGGTCAGATCCATATCCTCATCAAAATCGGCGCCGTGATCCTGGGCGTAATAGCCTACCTGGGCACTATCGGTCCATTTAACATCACCGCTGTCAGGTGTCATAGCGCCGGCCATGCACTGCATCAGTGTGGTTTTGCCAATACCGTTGGGCCCGATGATAGCTACCCGCTCACCCGCTTCGATTTGCAGATTCATCTTTTCGAACAGAGACTTGCCATCAAAGCCCTTGGTGAACTCCTTCAACGTTACCGCCTGGCGATGCAGCTTCTTGGTTTGCTCAAACCGGATGAACGGACTTACCCGACTGGACGGCTTGACCTCCTCCAACTGGATCTTGTCGATCTGTCGGGCGCGTGAGGTTGCCTGTTTGGCTTTGGAAGCGTTGGCGGAAAAGCGACTGACAAACTGCTGCAACTCGGCAATCTGGGCTTTTTTCTTGGCATTATCCGACAGCATACGCTCACGGGCCTGGGTGGCAGCGGTCATGTATTCGTCGTAGTTACCCGGGAACAGCCTCAACTCGCCATAGTCCAGGTCCGCCATGTGGGTACACACGCTGTTCAGGAAATGGCGGTCGTGGGAAATAATGATCATGGTGCTGTTGCGGGCCACCAGAATGTTTTCCAGCCAGCGGATGGTATTGATATCCAGGTGGTTGGTGGGCTCGTCCAGCAGCAGGATATCGGGGTCGGAAAACAATGCCTGAGCCAGCAACACCCGCAGTTTCCAGCCTGGTGCAACAGCGCTCATGGGGCCGTTGTGCTGTTCCAGGGGAATATCCAGGCCCAGCAGCAGTTCGCCGGCACGGGCATCGGCGGTATAACCATCCATCTCTGCGAACTGCACCTCCAGGTCCGCCACGGCCATGCCGTCTTCCTCGCTCATTTCAGCGAGCGAGTAGATGCGGTCACGCTCGGCTTTTACACGCCAGAGCTCTTCGTGGCCCATAATGACGGTATCAATCACCGAGCAGTCCTCGTAGGCAAACTGGTCCTGGCGCAGCTTACCCAGCCGCTGGTTCTGGTCCACCATAACCTGGCCGGCTGACGGTTCCAGGTCACCGCCCAGAATTTTCATGAACGTGGACTTGCCGCAGCCATTGGCGCCGATCAGACCGTAGCGGTTGCCATTGCCGAATTTGACGGAGACGTTTTCGAAAAGGGGTTTGGCCCCGAACTGCATGGTAATGTTCGCGGTGGATATCAAGAATAGACCTGCTGAGAGTGAAGACCGGGCACGGGCCGGCGAAAGAAAAGCCGGCATTGTACAGGTTTGTGGCCCAAACCGTGAGACAGCAGAAACACGGATAAAAAGCGCTTGCCTCAACGGCCCAGTGCGGGCAGCATTTCACCCTCGGTGATTGCAACATAATCCTCAATCGAAAAAAGGAAACCACACCATGACACAGGCAACCGCGCGTCACATCCTTGTAGACAGCGAAGCAAAATGTGAAGAGCTGAAGCTAGCCATTGAAGGCGGCCAGGACTTCGCGGAAGTGGCGAAGCAACATTCTTCCTGCCCCTCTGGCCGCAACGGCGGCGACCTGGGCGCGTTCGGCCCGGGCCAGATGGTTCCGGAATTCGACAAGGTGGTTTTCAGTGGTGAAGTGAACAAAGTGCTCGGCCCGGTAAAAACCCAGTTCGGCTACCACTTGCTGGAAGTGACCAGCCGGAGCTAATGGCCTTAAACCTGCCAATGTACCGGCCTGCCCGCAACGCCCAGATATTCCGGTATCTGGCGTTTGCGGGCATGATTCTGATTGCACCTCTGTTTTTTGTCGGCGGCCCCGGTTGGTCCGATGGGCCGTTGTTCAAGTCCGCCTGGAATCTCGGGCACATCCTGTTCTTCGCTCTGTCGACCCTGGCCATTCAGCCCTGGCGGATCTGGACGGGATGGTCTCTCTGGGGCATTGGCACCCTTGCTGTACTCGTACTGGGCACTGGCATCGAACTGCTTCAACACGGAACCAGCCGCCAGATGGACTGGCAGGATATCCTCCGCAACCAGGTAGGCGTATGGACCATCCTGGCCGTGCGGCCACGGGCCTCGCTCACCCGGCAGTCCCGGCCTTTGGTCTGGCCATTGAGGCTCATTGTGACCGCGCTGCTGGTTGCGGAAATCGGCGCCACGGCAAGAATCGCCATTCAGCAGTACCGCGTCAGCCAACTATTGCCGACACTCTACGACTTCCGCCAGCCAGACCCTTCGCCATTTTGGGACGGCGTCATAGAGCCGGTAACCGACCATGCTATAAACACCCATAACCGTGCACTGAGGATATCCCTGTCCACAGCGCGTTATTCAGGAGTTTCCCTACACAATTTACCCGAAGACTGGCGTGACTATGACCGCCTCGTCATCAATTTGTACAACCCTCAGGATCACCCATTGCCAATGATTCTGAGAATCAACGACATGGAGCATGACCTGGGCGACAACGACTACAATGACCGCTTCAACACCCGTCTCCCCCTGGCGCCCGGCTCCAACCAATTCGAACTGGACCTCGACAGGATCAGGACAGCCCCGAAAGGCCGATCAATGAATATGCAGGCCATCAGGCGGCTGATTCTGTTCACGGTTGCACTGCCAGAGCCCAAGACCCTCTACCTGCGTGACATTCGGCTGGAATGACGGATCATTATCCCTGGTCTACTATCAAAAGGAGAAGCACCCGTAAGGTATCTCCTTGCCTCTCTTTGCAACATCCTTGTGTAGGCGATTGCATGAAAGCTTTAAAAGCGTACTTCGTTGCGCTGGTTGTGTTGTGGTCGGTTCCGGCATTAGCAGATGATGGCGAGCGACAACTGAGCATTAGCGTTGGCGACTGGCCTCCCTTTTTCGTGGAGAGTGAGCCTGGTCAGGGCACGGTTGCCCGGCTGGTCAGAGACATCTTTGCGGCGGAAGGTTACACGGTCAAATTCCACTTCCTGCCCTGGAAACGTGCCTATCGTGAAGCCGCGAATGGCAGGCACGACGCCACAGCCATCTGGATGTACACCGCCGACCGACAGAAAGACTTCCTCTACAGTGATCCGGTGATGAACGAGCGCTTCGTGCTGTTTTACCGCAAGGATACGCCCATTGAATGGAACCAGATGCAGGACCTTGCCGACCTTACGCTTGGGGGAAGCATCGGATACAGCTACGGCCCCGAATTCGATAGCGCCATCGAGAACGGTACCCTGAACGTGGAATGGGTCGCCTCCACGGAACTTAATTTCCGCCGCCTGCTATTTGGCCGGATTGATGCCTTCCCGGAAGAAATCAACGTTGGCTACTACATTCTTCGCCGGGAAACGGATCCACAGGAAACCAGTCAGATTACCCATCACCCGGAGCCCATTCTGGAGAATCAAAGCTTCGTGCTGTTCCCGGCCAACGAACCGGAAACACAAGCCCTGCGAGAGGTCTTCAACAAGCGCTTGCAGATGTTTCGGGAAAATGGCCGCTACGACACCTATTTTGAAACCAAGCCCCAGGCATCACTGAACAAAGTGAGAAAGTAGCCGGTTTACATTCAGTCGAGCCGCCAGGGGTTCGCCGTCAGCGGTTCACCACCATGCTCTCCCACCAGTACCGTATCGCTGCACCCCATGCCCCACTGCCCCGGAATCCTCAGGCAAATGGGTAGATGAAACACCATCCCCGGCTGGAACACCGTCGACTCTCCCCGGGCGATAAAACCGGACCCTTCCACCCATGACGGGGGAAACTGCGCCCCCACCGTGTAGCCAAACACCCCGGAGAAAAACACCTCACTGGCCAGTGGGGCCATAACCTGCTCCGCAGCCCTGGCGGCGGAATCGAAAGTTTGGCCCGGCACCATGGATGCCTTAAGGGTATCCACCACGCGACGGCAACCGTCGAAAACCGCCCGCATCCTGGCCGACGGCTGACCCGCCACCAGCGTACGCATCATCGGTGCCGTGTAACGTTGCCAGGCAGCGCCAAACTCAAGGAACACCGTATCGCCGTCTTCAATCCGGCAGCGCTTGTGATTGGTGTGGATGACACTGCTGCGCAGCCCGACCGTTACGATAGGCTGCATGCTCATGAATTCACTGCCGCCCGCCAGAAGGCTTTCGGCACCGACGGCTGCGATGTCGTTGTCGGTCATACCGGGGCGGATGGACGCAGCCGCGGCTTCGATGCCCTGGCCCGTGATGCGGGCACTCTGCCGCAGACAGTCAATCTCCGCGGGTGATTTCACGATACGGATGCTTTTCAGCAGCCCGGACGCATCCACAAACTGTGTGTCCGGAAGTCGCTGTTTAAGCCCTTCAAGGACCCCCTGGCGAAGCGAGCCATGCCAGTAATCAACCCCTACCTTCGCACCGTGCCCGGCCAGCGAATGCGCCAGAGGATCCAGCACATCGCCTACACCTTCCCAACGATAACCGATAACGTGATCTACCCGGGTGGTCACCATGGCGGGACCGGTTTCGATGGAGGGCACTTGAAGGGTTATCGTGTCGGCCGTGACCACCAGGGCAACATGAACGGACACTTCAAAGGTACTGTAACCGGTCAGATAAAACAGGTCGGACGGGTCGGTTAACAGAACGGCTCCGAGGCCCTCTGAAAGCATCCTGGCGCGAAGGTGTTTGAGACGCTGTTGGTACTCCGCCTCGGGAAAGGGACATTCCCGGCCCCTGAGTTCGGTGGCCAGGGTTTGCTGGTAGGCATTGAAATCCATGGGGCCGTCTCCGCTGCGGAAAGTTACTACTGGAGACTGGACCCAAAACAGTGGCTTTTCAATCTTTGTCGGTGTCAGCGCGGATTAAAAAAGCGCACCAACTGGTTGCCGATGGATTCCACCGGTTCTGTAATCGAAGTCTGAACGCTGTTGGTGACTACCCGGGTGAATGCCGAGCCGGCATCACTTTCGAGAAACTCGATGTACGCCTTCAACTCGGAAGGGCTGAGATCCTGATAGGTGTAGAGGTAGCCATCGTAAACCTGCTGGGCGACCATACCCCGCAACATGCCGCGTTGGTTCTCGATTTTTTTCTGAAGCTGTTCGAAGGTTGGGCCCTTGCTACCGTTGAACGCCGCCATGGCGGAGGCCAACCCCAACTGCACAGCGACGGTGGTATCCACGGCACTCTCCGTTGCGCGGGCAGCCCGGTCAAAGCGGGTAAACAGTTTGGCCCTTTCGCTACCCTTATATTGCTCCTGCAACGCCGCAGCATTGGCTTCCACCTGCTTCCAGGAGTCAGGGTTGGAGGCGGCCACCTCGGCCTTGGAAATTTTCTCTGCCAGCGGCGTCTTATACCAGGCCAATACCGAGTTCAGTTGCCCCTCGCTGAGCCCCTGGTCCAGATCTTCCACCAGTTGCGCGCGAATCTCGGCAACGCTGAACGCATTACTCACAACGCTGCTGATGGTGTTGGCAACAAATGGCTCAACCCGTCCGCTTTGTTTCAGACCCTGGCGGATGCCCTGGCTCATCATCGCCGGGTACTGGGCGACAACCTCATCAATGGGCGACACCCGGAGCACCGAGTCCGCCAGTGGGCTTGCGGTGGCAGAGCCGCAGACCAGCAAAAGAAAAAGTAATGCCGGTTTAACTTGGGATAGTGCGCGCATGAATCTAGTATCCTCTGGTAACGAGAATCTCGTTATGCCATGGAGCCGGCGGGAGCTGCAAGCAAAGCCGACCAGTAACAGATGACCATTTTGTAGTGTGGAGTGACAGGGCCCGGTCCCGCCCATGAAGAAACGCCGTAATCGACCGAAAAACAGACGACTCAGCCGGCTTAGAAGCAGCCGAGTGAAAATCTGGAAGTCCCGAATGCGGTGGTATGGCCTACCAACGCTGGGCTTGGGGCTGGCAATCACCATTGTCGCCATCATGCGTTTCAGTCTGTTGGAGCCAGACCCACCGGCAAATCCGGAAGACGTCTGTGAAATCTTCCGTGAGCATCCGGTATGGTACGACTATGCGAGCCGTTCAAAGGAGCGCTGGGGCACTCCGATTGCAACGCAGCTGGCCTTTGTCTACTACGAATCGTCGTTTCGCAGCCACGCCCGCCCACCACGGACCCGCCTGCTGGGGTTCATTCCCTGGCGCCGGCCAACATCCGCCTATGGCTACGCCCAGGCGCTCGACCCGGCATGGGCCGAGTACCTGGCCGCAAACGGAGACGGTCTGTCCGTAGTAAGAACCAACATGAAATACGCACTCGATTTCGTGGGCTGGTATAACCACCTGACCCGGAGAGACGTGGGCATTCCTCTCACCAGCCCCGAAAAACTGTACCTCGCCTACCACGAAGGCAGGACCGGCTACCAGCGACAGAGTTACCTCGCCAAGCCGGAGGTAAGGTCACTGGCCACTCGGGTCCAGAACCGGGCCTTCCGCTACGACCGCCAGCTCCAGACCTGCGAGGAGGAATTCCAGTGCTGGCGTTTCTACCAGTTCTGGCCCTTCTGTGGTGACTGGTAAGCACAGACCATGATTGGGCTTCAGCTCTCGCCTTCCACCCGGGGTGTCAGCCGGGCCAGACTGGCGGTCAGGAACTCCATCACTATCCTTACCCGGGCCATTTGTTGTGTGTCGTGGTTCACCATCAGCCACAGGTCAACCCCCTCGCCTTCAAGTGGCTCCGACAGACGCGTCAGCTCCTTCGTACTGTCGCCCAGGTAGCAGGGCAACGCCGCCACTCCTGCCCCGGCCCGCGCCAGGGCATGCATGGCCAGAAGACTGTTACAGCGGATGACGGACGACGCGTTCTTCAAGTGCTTGCGATACCATCGCCCCGTTGCCAGGTGGCTGAAGCTCTCATCCGGCAGAATCCAGAGCGCCTGATCGGGGGCGTTATCAAGATCCAGTTCAGGATTCCGTTTTTGGTAGTCGACCGAGCTATAAATGGCCGACTCAATCGTACCTATGCGCTCGCCTTCCAGTGTGGCCTGGGGCTTGTTTACCGGCCGCAGCGTCAGGTCTGCCTCGCGGTGGCTTAGGTTCAGCACATCGTTGTCGGTGAGCACTTCCAGCTCGATGTCCGGGTACTCCCGGACGAGCTCTGCAATCATCGGACTGATAAGAGCCTTCACCATGGTGTCGGTGGCCGCCAATCGAACCTTGCCGACAGGAGCTGAATCCTGCCCGACCAACTGCCGTTCAAGATTTTCCATATCGGCAGCCAGCCTTTCGGCTTCACGGAACGCGGTTTCACCCACAGGGGTGAGTTGCAGACCATCCCGGTTACGCTCAAAGAACTGAACGCCCATCTGCTCTTCCATCTGGTCCAGGCGACGAAGCACCGTGGTCTGGTGAACGCCCAATATCTCACCAGCTTTGGCAAGGGTTCCCCCTATTGCCAGGGCGTGTATGTATCGAAGATAATCCCAATCCATAGAGACTGCATATTTGCAACGTGAGTACGGAGTTTAACGTATTTAAACTGCAAATACGAAGCCGTACACTTCTTTATATAGTCAGCTAACCAATATTTTTTAATCCACCAGATAAGGAGGAAGGCGCTATGACTCAAGACCATATCGCAACCGTATACCCGCTGCCGTCCAGTATCCTCCACAACAGTACTGAGGTCAGGCGCCAATATACCCGTGCAGCCGCAAGGCAGGCCGTACAGGTTATCAGTCGGAAAGTGAATTCCTGGAAAAAGAAGGCAGCAACCGCGTCGCCGGAGATGCCCCAGATGATGCAGGGCGAGCACTAAGCCCGTCCCTGTATGGGTAAGTAAGGGAAGACAGATTTCGTAAACGCCGGTGGGCCTGAATATCCAGGCCCACCGGCGTTTTCGTTTTTGGGGGGGTCAGAACTCCCAGATCACCTTTTGCCTCTTGCCAAACCACTCGTCCATTTTGCGGTTGTAGAAGTCCTCGATCACATTTCGTTTGATCTTCATGGTGGGTGTGAGCATGCCATTTTCCATGGTCCAGGGTTCTTTCACCACCACCACGAACGCCAGCTTTTCATGAGCCTCGCACTCACTGTTAACGGCATCCAACTCCGCCGCCAGCTCCCTCTCCAGTTCGTCGCGGCTGCCACCTGCTTCCAGCGCCTCCCGTGCTTCTTCGGATAACAGTACCATCAGGCAAGGCTGGGGTTGGTTGGCTCCCGCCACACACACGACCTCTGCCCTGGGATGATTAAAGCGACTTTCGATGGGCACTGGCACCACATACTTACCCTTGGAGGTTTTGAACAGATCCTTGACGCGGCCAGTGATGCGCAGATACCCCTCGCTGTCGATCTCGCCCATATCGCCGGTTTTAAGGAAGCCGTCCTCGGTAACGTCCTCGCGGGTTTTCTCTTCGTTTTTATAGTAGCCCAGCATCTGGCCGGGGCTCTTGACCTGCACTTCGCCATTCTCAGCCAGGCGATGCTCCGCGCCCGGGTTGGTAACGCCGACGGTACCCACCTTGGCCTGGCCCGGACGGTTGGCATGGGAATAGCCGAAGTTTTCCGACATCCCATACACCTCCAGCAGTTCCAGACCGAGGTTCCGGTACCAGCCAATAATCTCGCCGGAGAGTGGCGCCGCCCCCGTCAGGGCCGCCCGGCAATGATCCAGGCCCAGCTGTTTCAATACCTTCTTTTTCACCAGCTTGTTCAAAACCGGAATATTGAACAGTACCTTCTGTTTCTTCGGCGGCAACTTGCTGTTGATGGCCAGGTAGAACTTCATCCACAGCCTGGGCACCGAGAAGAATAGGGTCGGCCGGGCTCTTTGCAGGTCTTCCTGGAAGGTATCCAGGGAATTGGCAAAATAAAGATGGAAACTGTAATAAAGCGACTGGGTTTCCACGGCCGCACGTTCAGCAACATGGGCAAGGGGCAGATAGGAAAGCATTCTCTCTTCCTGAGTGACCGGGAATACCTGCTGCAGCCCATCGGCGACGGATATCATGGCGCGAAAACTGTGCATAACGCCTTTGGGGCGACCGGTGCTTCCCGACGTATAAACAATGGTGGCCATGTCGTCAGGGTCCGGCAAACCGGGCTCGGTCGGCTGCTGTTGGGCGATGATATCCAGCCACTTCGGCGTGTCGTCCCGGGGTGACATTGGCAAAGAGATAACCGGCAAGTCTCCGGGGATGTGGCCCTTGATATCGTTCCAGCCGTCGGCTTTGCCGTCCAGCTTCCCCAGGAACAGCAGTTTCGCTTCGCTGTGCTCCAGCACATAAGCTGCTGTCTCACCATTGAGAGTTGGGTAAAGCGGAACTGAAACGTGGCCGGCGGCCCAAATGGCGAGGTCTGACAGGATCCAGTGCGCACTGTTCTTGCCGAGAATGGCAATATTGCTGCGCTCAGGCAGCCCCTTGGTTGCCAGATGCGCCGACATCCGGGACACCTGGTCGGCGGCCTGTTTCCAGGTAATGTCTTCGGTGGTGCCATCGGGAAATGGCTGGGTCAGGTATACCTTGTCGGGTGTTTGCTTTGCCCAGTAGTACAGGCAGTGGAGGGGCGTTTGCTTGTTGCTGTCTGCAGCCATCAAGGGCTCCTTATTGTTGTCGTCTTTTCTGACGTTATTTTTAGGCAACCAAAGCATAGTACCTGTATTTCCCGTTTCCTCAAGCCTGGGCGACGGTGACGGGCCGGCTGGCCCACACGGACAACTCCCGGCCTTTCGCCCAACGGGATTGCAGGGTAACCTCCCGGATCGCTCCAGATAACATTGCCATATAAGGATGGGTTACCCCATGCAAGAGTTCACTCTGTACCACTACGCCATGTCGCCTTTTTCCGAGAAGGTTCGGGCCATGCTGGGCTACGCCGGCCTTTCCTGGCAGTCCGTTATCGTCAGGGAAATGCCGCCCCGGCCTATGCTTTCCGCGCTGGCGGGCGGTTACCGCAAGGTTCCCGTGGCCCAGAGTGGCGCCGATGTGTTCTGCGACAGCCGCGCCATCGCGGACGAAATAGCACGCCTGAGTGGCAAACCGGAACTGAGCCTGGCCAGCCAGCCGCAAGCAGTCATCGACTTTGTGCGAACCACGGACCTTGAGGTTTTTCTTGCCTGCGTGATTGCCGCCAGCGATGGCCGCATGTTGCGAAAGCTGATCCGTGACACGTCGCTGCTGAACGCCTTACGCTTCCTCAAGGACCGCATCACCATGGGCACAAAGTCCCGCGTGAAAGCGGTACGAGGGCCGCAGGCAAAAGCCAAGGTTATGGCGCACATCGAAACCATGGAGTCGATGCTGGCGAAAGACTTCCTGTTTGGTGACACTCCCTGCATCGCGGATTTTTCGGCCTACCATGGCCTGTGGTTTGTCTGCGATCTGGCGGGCAAGCCCTGGCTGCGGGACTACCCGAAGGTGGCGGCATGGCTGGAGCGAATGAAAACCTTCGGGCATGGCGAACATCGCGAAATCACCGCCGACCAGGCGTTGGACATCGCCCGTAATGCAACGCCACGAGCCATTGAGTCTGCCGGTGATGATGATTTAACAGGAAAGAACGTCGAAGTCGCACCCGATGACTACGGGCGCGACCCGGTCACAGGACGCCTGGTGTTCGCAGATGAGCAAACCCTGATTTTGGAGCGTTCCCACGCGCGTGTCGGGCAGGTCCATGTTCACTTCCCGAAACAGGGCTATGCAATCAAGCCGGCCTGATGCCTCAAGCCGGCTCGCCCTCCGGGCCTGTGCTTTCAAAAGCTGCCAGCACTGACGACAGAAAGTCATCCATTAACGAGCGCGGCGCGGGACTGTTTCCGCCGCCCCGCTCGTTCTGGAGCAACTGGAAATCGTCCAGCAGTTTCTGCATGAGCCCTTCCATTGTCTGAAGGTCCATGCCTTTGGCGACCGACTCCTGAGCGAGCCCCTGAATGCCCCGGGCGAAACCGCCGAGCGGGCGCAACTGCATGTCTGCTGAAGGCTCTCTATTGCCGGAAGGCTCGCGGGATACGGACTCGTATGCGGCGGCGGATACCATTCGGGTGGCAGAGAGGTTCAGGCTGAAGCTGGCCAACTCGTCGCCACCCAGGTTCAGCGACTGGGCTGTTTGAAAGGCACCCTGGATATCGCCGTCGAAAAAGCGGCCTGACACCTGTTGCACTCTGCCAAAAAGGTCCGCGAGCGCGGCTTTCTCACCGTCATCCAGACTGCCCTCCACCGAGAACGCATAACGCCCCGAAAACAGACTGGCTGAGCGTACTTCCTCAGACCGGACACCATCACTCTCGCGGGCACTTGCCGACATCGCCGAGTACCGTTGCTCATCCATGCGAACGGTCACACGGTCGCCGTCACGGGTGGTGACCTCAAACGCAAACGACTCTTTGCTGGCACTCTCCACCATCGCCGCTGTTACTCGGCTCTCGGACGACACCCCGCTCTGCAGATATCGCGACTCCAGGTCAGACAAACCGTCCTGGATACGCGTGAAGCTGTCGTCGATATCACGATTCAGTGTTCCCGTCATCAACCCCAGAGCTTCGATCTGCTCCCGCGCCTCGGAGAACCCCTGTTCAACGCCACGACGTGCATCTGAAAGCAGGCCGGCCAGACGTTCTGAATCGGCACCGGTAGCCGCTTCCTTTTGCAGGCGCTGCTGGACAAAGCCCAGCACACGGCTGGCCACGTCGACGGCTGTCGGCGGTTCGAATCGATTTCGGGTGGAGGCAGATGCGTCGGGGCCGGAGGCCCCGAGCCGTTGCTGAAGCTGTTGCTCCAGCCTGCTTCGGAGTACGTTGATGGCATCCTCGGGCGTGCGGATCGCCCCCCTGCCCTGTTCCCTGACCTTGGCAGGCTCGGGGTCATTGCTTGTCGACCGGCTTCCCGATGGCTCTGCGCCGGAGCGACCTGGCCTTCCGGAACCGGGAATATTAATTGGAGAAACCATACCCTCACCCCTCATCAGCGCTGTCTGCAGGCAGGACATGGGATGCTTCCGCAGCCTGCCCCTGTTTATCGGCAGACCGGCGCCAGGCATTAAGAACGTTTCGGTATTAGCACCAGATGATTAGGCAATTCGTTTTTCTCGCGGGTTGCGGGCAACTGCTCCCGCAGATGCTGGCCGCAACTTTCGATGCAACCGAGAAAGCCGGCCAGGGTGTCGCCACTGCGAACCTGGTTGGTAAAAGTGCCGACAATATCTTCCCAAACCCCGTCGCTGACCTTATCGGCGATGCCCTGATCCACCAGGATCTCAACATAGTGTTCCGCTTCCGACACGAAAATCAGCATACCGACGCCGCCCTGGGTGTGATGAAGATCCTGCTCCAGGAATTGCCGCCGGGCCATGTTGGACGCCCGCCAGAAGCGAACAGCCCTTGGCACCAGATGATGTCCCACACCCGGAAACCGAAACAACAGGCATAACACGCTAAAGGTTACCCACTGGACCACTAGCAACCAGTCCGCGCTCAGCGAACCGGTAAAGTAATTGATCGCTCCGGGCACCAGTAGTGCAATAACCCCGGCCCAGAGCAGGGGGATATAGGAATAATCATCGGAGGCTGCGGCGAGCACGGTTACCAGTTCCGCGTCGGTCTCACGCTCCACCTCTGTGATAGCCGCAGCCACCTGTTGTTGCTCACTGCCTGTTAATAACGTCATGTTCGTTCCGGTGTTGCTGAATCAATAGGTTCGCTGTCTATTCGCGTTGAGGCGCCGGCGCTACCAACCGCCGGAGGCACCGCCACCGCCGAAGCCACCGCCTCCGCCGCTGAAGCCACCACCGCCAAAACCGCCGCCGCGACCACCACCAAGACCGCCAACGAGCGCACCGGCCAGCAGAGCACTGCGGCCACCACGGCCTCTGCCAACACCGCCTCTAAAGAATGCACTCAGCACAATGATGAAAAACAGGATGCCTAACGCCGGATGGGGCCGGTCATCCTTGACCCTGGAGCGCCCGGACTTTGGCACTGCAAGTGGCTCACCGCCCAATACCTGGACCATGGCAGCTGTTCCGTTGGCAATGCCGGTAGCGAAATCTCCCTGCCTGAACGCCGGGGTAACGATCTGGTTGATGATGGTGGCGGATGTCGCGTCGGTCAGACGACCTTCCAGCCCGTAGCCAACTTCGATCCGAATCCGCCGCTCTTCCTTGGCGACAATCAACAGCGCACCGTTGTCTTCACCTTCCTGGCCAATTCCCCAGTGACGACCCAACTGGTAGCCAAAGTCTTCAATGGCATAGCCCTGGAGGTCGGGCAACGTCACCACAACCACCTGTTCGGTCGTTGATTGCTCGTGGGCCTCCAGCATCTGGCTGAGGCGACCTTCAACCTTGGAGGGCAGCATGTTGGCGCCATCAACCACGCGACCAGTCAGTTCGGGGAAATCAGGATTGGACTGCGCCTGGGCACTGGCCTGGCCCAGCACAACCAGGGCCAGGAAAACGATCACTGTGTGGAAACGAACAGGCATCAGAACTCCACCTGTGGCGCATCCTGGGCATCGGGGGTGGTGGCTTCGAAGTTGGCTCGCAACTCAAGGTCGCTGTACAGCATGCTGTGCCAGAGACGGCCCGGGAAAGTCCGGATTTCCGTGTTGTAGCGTTCAACCGCCTGGATAAAGTCACGCCTTGCGACCGAGATACGGTTCTCCGTGCCCTCCAGTTGCGACTGCAGCGCCAGGAAGTTCTGGTTTGATTTCAGATCCGGGTAGCGTTCGGAAACCGCCATCAGTCGGCTGAGCGCACTGCTGAGCTCGCCCTGCACCTGTTGGAACTGTTTCAGCTTCTCGGGATTGTTGAGAATGCTTTCGTCGACTTGGATAGAGGTGGCCTTTGAGCGGGCTTCGGTGACCGCCGTCAGGGTTTCCTGTTCCTGGTCCGCAAAACCTTTCACCGTTTCAACGAGGTTCGGCACCAGATCCGCCCGCCGCTGGTACTGATTCTCCACCTGCGCCCAGGCCGACTTAACCTGCTCGTCGTACGTTGGAATGTTGTTGATGCCGCAACCTGTGAGCAGCAAGGCCATCAGGGCCAGGCCTGCAAGTTGAAAGGGCGTTCGGCCCGGGCGGGCCATAGGTTGGTCATGCATAACGTATCGATTCCTTGATGGTAGGTCTGGTCATCGTCGGCCTAAGACACTATCACATTTTTCCGCCCGACATCTGCCACACAGGCCGCCGAAAACACTGTATACATATACAGATATGTTCAGTATACTCACCGCAGATTCAATGAACCCCACCAGACACGACAACGTGCGGGAACACACTGGAGAAAGTCATGGCCGTACAAGCGCTGTATTACTCGGAGAGGGATGGACTGGAGATGGCACTGAAACACCCCGACACAATGCTCTTCTCGTCCAAAGCGGAAGCCGATGCCCGGGACAAGGTCCTGGAACTTGCCGAGGAAATCACCCAGTTTCTGCAAGCGCGGGTAGAGGGCCTGGATGAAGCCATGGCGGAAAAAGCCGCACTGGCCATTGCCGAGGAAAAGGACCTGTTCGCCAAGGCCCTGAAAAAACCCTCGTTACTGAACGAAACCACCGACGCATAATCGTAAATGGCGGCAAGACTGTATTAACGCCTGAAACGCGTCTCCAGAACCACTGCCGAGTTGGTTCGCTCCACGCCCTCAAGATTACCGATCTCATCCAGAACAGCGCTCAGTTCCTCCAGGGACTGAGCCTGGACAATGGCAATCAGGTCATACTCTCCGCTGACAGAATACAACTGGGATACCTGGCTGATCTGTTCCAGGGCTGCGTTTGTTCGAGCCGTCAGCTTCTGGAAGACCTTGATCGACACATGGGCCTCTACCTGGGTTGCCGAGTATTCACCCCCAAGCTCAACGGAATACCCGCGAATCACACCACTCGCTTCGAGCTTTGCAATACGGTTCTGCACCGTGGAGCGCGACAAGTCCAGTGCCCTGGCCAGGTCCGAGACACTGCAACGGGCATTCTGGCGCAAGTGTAAAAGCAACTTTTGGTCCTGCTTACTGATCATATCGACATTATCCCAGGTCAAATTGCCACAATATATCATCATTTATCATTTTTTGACGCTACAAAATAGCATCACACCCCATCATACTGACCCTGCCAACTATCCGCTTCCAGCGGTCAGCAGATGAGGACATGTCTATGATTATCCGCCCGGTTGCCCTCTCAGACCTCGCCGCTCTGCAGCAGATTGCCGTGGAATCCGGCCCCGGTTTTACCTCACTGGTCGATGACCGTGACTTCCTGATCCAGAAAATTCGCCATTCCATGGACAGTTTTGACCGCCATACCGACACCCCGGGCGACGAAGGCTATCTGTTCGTGTTGGAAGACCCGGAAACCGGGGAAATCATGGGAACCACCGGCATTGAAGCCTCGGTAGGCATCCGACGCCCGCTTTATCACTATCATCGCAGCCAGGTCGTTCACCACTCGCCGGAACTGAATCTGCTCCGCCGACTGGAAGTCCTCAACATGTGCAATCATTACACTGGCTGCAGCGAGATCTGCACACTGTTCCTGCGGCCCAAGTTTCGGCGCGCGCACGCGGGCAAGCTGCTCTCCCGGGTTCGCTTTCTGTTTATGGCCCAACATCCGCAGCGTTTTGCCGAGACTGTCATCGCTGAAATGCGAGGCATCTCAGACGAAGGCGGACAGTCGCCGTTCTGGAATTGGTTGCGGACCCATTTCGTGGATCTTGATTTCAGCACGGTGACACGCATGGTGGGCACGGGCGACAATGGCTTCATCGCTGACCTGATGCCCCGACACCCGCTCTACACCCATTTGATGGACGAAGACGCCCGCGCGGTTATCGGGCAGGTGCACCCGCACACCCGTCCAGCCCTGGCCATGCTGGAAGCCGAAAGGTTTCGCCACAACGGCTATGTGGATCTGTTTGATGCCGGCCCGACCGTTGAAGCAAGGCTGGCCGATATCCGCTCGGTATCGACATCCATCGGCTGCCGCATCCAGATCGTCGATGATGTGCGACCGACGCTCGAGGAATGGAACCGGGGCGGCCAGGGGCGGCTGCTGGCCATCACCAACACCGAAACGGCGGATTTCCGCGCCACTGTCACCAGTGCGGCCAGATACCTGCCAGCTCACAATCTCCTGCAAGTACCGGCGGCACTGGCAAAGTCACTCCATCTGCGCAACGATGGAGACGTCCGATTCATGGAACTTGCAACCGCACAGAGCGGCGCTGCGACGACAGCCATTCCACTGCGCCAACAACAGGAGGCCATCCATGCACACCGATAGAGATACATTGTTCCGCCACCTTTGGGACAATTACTGCGAGGTGACACCCTCGGCACAGGATATCCACCGGTTGCTGGACGACACCCAGGGTGGCGACATCGTGAACGACCACATTGCCCTGCGAACCTTCAATCTTGAGAAGGTAAACCTGGACAAACTGGCCGCGCACTTCCTGGCGCTGGGATATCACGAAGGCGGCGACTATCACTTCGACGCCAAGAAACTGTACGCGAAACACTACGAGCATCAGGATCCGACTGCCCCCAAGGTGTTCATTTCCGAGTTGCTGGTTGATCAGTGTTCCGGGTCACTGCAATCCATTGTGGAAGGCCTGGTGAGCCAGATGGACCCTACCGCCGTCACCAGGGACGACTTTCTCTATTCCGGTCGTCACTGGGATGTCGACCACGCCACCTACCAGACCCTGCTGGAGGAAAGTGAATACGCGGCCTGGGTAGCGGCTTGGGGTTATCGGGCCAACCACTTCACGGTAAGCATCAATCATCTCAGCCGATTCAAAACCGTGGCTGAAATCAATCAGGCCCTCAAGGACAACGGCTATCGCGTGAACAGTTCCGGAGGTGAGGTCAAAGGCTCTCCGGAAGAGCTGCTGGAACAATCTTCCACCATGGCGGATCGTGCCGACGTCCGGTTTAAGGATCAGACCGTGGCCATACCGAGCTGTTTCTACGAATTCGCACGTCGCTATGCAAAGCCCGACGGAGAGCTCTACAGTGGTTTTGTCGCCGCCTCGGCGGACAAGATTTTCGAGAGCACGGACAGCCGGACCTGAAGGACAGAGCCTTCAGGTCGTTACCAGTTCCTCACAGATGACCTTCAGACAGGCTGGCCTGCAGCGAGCACGAAGCGGCGTGTGGCCAGCGATGTCTCCATCCATGGTGACCGTTCGTCGCGAACGGGTGGTGATCGACACAGTTGGGCTTTTAAGGTGGACCACCGTACTGGTTCGTTTCGGAGAGTGACGGCTCAACCGCACCGTCAGAAAGGCAATAAAAAGCTGTAACAGCGAACGCGGCCTCACGGCCACGACATCCAACTGACCATCCCCCGCCGATGCCTGGGGAATCTCGTTGCCACCGCCGAAAAAGGCACCGGAGGAAACCGCAATGGTCAACCATCGCCCGGCCACGGTTCCCTTTTCCGTTTCGATGAGGCCATGGAACCCCCGGTTCACCCGCAATTTCTGCAGCAACGCTACGCCATAGCTGAAGCGCCCAAGCAGTCGTTTGGCGTCCGCCGACGACTCCCGAACCGGCAATGTGCCGAGCCCAATATGAGCCACGTTCAGGAACAGACCATTTTCAGTGGCGGCAACATCCAGCATACGGGTCCGTCCCGCCGAGATCAGGTTGCAGATATGCTGGGGATCGTCGGGCAGCCCCAGGTTGCGGGCAAAATCATTGGCGGTCCCGGAAGGCAGAACCGCCAGGGTAGCGCCGGTATCAAGACAAAAACCGGCCGCCGCATTGACTGAGCCATCACCTCCGGCCGCGAGGATGAAGTCCCTGGGGCCCACCTCTTCGGTCCAGCTCTGGTCGTCCAGACTACAATCCCTGATATCGACAACGCCCGCACTTTCAAGATAGCTGCGCCAGAACTCAGCGCCACGACTGTTTTTTTCCCCCGCTTTGGGGTTAGCCATCAACCAGTAAACCATTGCATATCCATGCTTCCTGAGTCAGTTTTGGATTTTTGACGTACTAAGGTATAAGCCATGGCAGCGAAACTTGCCATCAACATGGTCAAGGTTTAACTGCGCTGCAACGCCGCCACCGATGAACGAAGGGAGACCAATGCTGGAAGATATCAACGTTGTCTGGCTGGGGTCGATTGCCAGCCTGCTGGCAGGCCTTGGGACGGGTGTCGGTGCCTTGGGTGTGTTCCTGGTCAGGAAACTCACGCCACAACTGCAGGACGGTATGCTCAGCGCCGCTGCAGGGGTCATGCTCGCGGCATCGTTTTTCTCGCTGCTGCTCCCGGGCATCGAATACGGCGAACAGCTGACCGGCGCCACCTGGAGCGCCTCACTGATGGTCATCGCCGGCCTCCTGATGGGCGCGGGCCTGCTCTTCAGCATTCATCAACGACTGCCCCACGAACACTTCTCCCTGGGCCGAGAAGGCCCTGACAGCGCCCGTATTCGGCGAATATGGCTGTTCATCATCGCCATTGCCCTGCACAATTTTCCCGAAGGCATGGCCGTAGGTGTCGGGTTTGCCGGCGGTGACATCGGCAATGGTATTGCCCTGGCGGTGGGTATCGGGCTTCAGAACATCCCGGAAGGTCTCGCCGTGGCCGTCTCCTTGCTGGCGATCGAGCACTCACGTCTAAAATCCTTTGGCATCGCCTTACTGACCGGACTTCTGGAACCGATCGGGGGACTCTTCGGCAGCACCATGGTATGGCTGGCAGAACCCATCATGCCGTGGACACTGGGCTTTGCCGCCGGGGCCATGTTGTTCATTATCAGCGATGAGATCATCCCCGAGACCCATCAGGGCCGTTTCAAGACGCTCTCGACCTTCTCGCTTCTGGGCGGTTTCGTCATCATGATGTTCCTTGACGCCACACTGGGTTAACCGGGAAACAATACCCGCGCCATGCCGATGCTGCTGACGATCAACAAAACAACGCCCAGCACCCGGAAGAAGATCGGTGTTTCCGCTTTCAGCATGCGGTCGTGAACGTAAAGCCCGATGACGTGACCAATGGCAGCGCAGGGTAACAGCCACAAGTGGTGGATCAGCTGCAGGTCGACCCCTACCCAGATAAACGCCGCCATCTTGATCACCACCAGGATGAACCAGAGCGCGAACAGGGTGTCCCGCAAGCGTTCTTTCGGCAGGTGCTGCGCCACGACGGCAATAATCAGAGGGGCACCAATCAGGGACGTACCGCTGATGTAACCGCCCACCATCAGAAACACCGCGTCCACAGTCCGGCTGCCGCTGCGAAAGGGCCTGTCCAGGATGTAGGAAACGGAATACAGGGACACGATCACAAAGATAATGGTGCTCATAATCTCTGACGGCAATGTGATCAGCCCGAACACCCCGATCAGCTTGGGCACAATCATGATCGCCAGAATCCGCCAGAGATAGTGCCAGTCAACCGTACCCACGACCGCTACGCCATCGTCATTCGTACCCGAAGACTTGCGGTTGTTCATCCAGATGGTCAGGGAAGAAAACACCAGCAGGTGCACTGCAATGAGGGGCAGGAACACCAGCGGGTCGTCCAGCACCAGCAGCAGGAAAGGCAGTGACAACACTGCCCCGCCGAATCCCAACCCCGAACGGACAAACCCGCTCCAGATAAAAATCAGGCCAATCAGGACATACTGGTACAACGCCAAGTCAGACATAGAGGTATCGAGGTTCCGGGAGCCAAGTTCACAAATACAAAGGTGAATGAGCATACCTGCCGGGCAGCCCTTACTTCCAGTAACAAACTGGCTACTTTTCTACAACGGAAGAAATGACAGAAAGCGCCTAGTTTTTAATCAATGCTTCCGGTAAAGCCGCCGGACAGAATTTCCGACAAGAACAACAGCCAGGCAGGAGGTGGGCCCTTCTGCCCGTGGTAAATGGAGAACAGCCATGTCAGCAGCAGTTGATCATCTGGACGAACGGCTCCGGGACGACGGAGAATCACTTGAGGAGATCATGCCCTCAGCCATCACCCTGGCCATGATGCTGCGCCACCGGACGATGGCGTCGTGGATGCGAATCGAGTTTGACGGCTACAGTGATACTTCGGAACTCCCGCCCTACCGGCGCGATGTTCCCGGCCACATCGTGGCCCGTTCACCTCAATACGGTTGGATTCCGGCCCCGGTTGAAGACCAGCAGAAACAGGACTTCGGCCATCGGGACATGCCCGAAGGCGTAAAATCCCTGGAGAAAACCTGCCTGGCCTGCAAGAAAGGCACGGGCCACCGTATTGTTTTCGACAAAGAGGAAATGGCCACGCTTCAGTCTCATATCAACCTGACCGCCGAGCTGGCCATTACCATCAGCAGGGACAGCTATAGCAAGCTTCTTCGGGTTGTTCGTTGCGCGCTGTATCTGTGGGAACAGGAACTCGTGGAACATGGGCTCAGTGGAGACCATAATTCCTACAGCGCACAGGAACGGGAAAAGGTGGCTCACCTCGATGATCCGGAGCGGTTCTGGCGCAAGGCACTTGAGGAAAACGCCGACCTACCCATTCCCGACGTACGGGAAACCGGGTTCTTCGAACGGTTCTTCGGACGGACGGGCTAGCGGTCAGTCAGCTTGATCTCGATACGTCGGTTCCGTCGCAGCGCCTCGGCAGAACCGCCCGAAGCAACCGGGAAAAACTCCCCGAAGCCGGCAGCCACCATGCGGTTCTGGGGTACGCCTTCGGACGCCAAGTAACGCACCACCGCCACGGCCCTGGCGGTGGAAAGCTCCCAGTTCGAGGGAAACGCTTCGGTATTGATGGGAATACGGTCAGTGTGACCGTCGATGCGCAGAATCCAGTCGATGTCTTCGGGAATGGCGGCCACGACGTCCAGCAGTACGTCCGCGAGCTTGTCCAGCTCCTGCTGGCCCTCTTGCCCGAGACTCGCGGAGCCGGACGCAAACAGCAGTTCTGACGGCAACAGGAACCGATCACCGACAATGCGGATGTTCTCGTTGTCCTGCAGAATATCCCGCAATCTGCCAAAGAATTCAGACTGATAGCGCTCCAGTTCATTGACGCGCTCCGCCAGCAACGTATTTAGGCGCTTCCCCACCTCTTCAAGTTCGGCTGCTTTCTCGGCGGTGAGATCCTTCTGTAACCGCAACGCAGCGGTGATGCGGCTGAGCTGGTCCTGCAGCGCCGCAATCTGGTTCGAGAGTTGCTGGATAATCGCGCGCTGGGAGGCCGTTAGCTGCTCTTCATCCTCCAACTCCGACTCGGCACTAGCGATCGCCTTGCCAAGATCCTCAACCCGCAGGGCCTGGGCCTCGGCATTGTATTGCTGCTCCAACCGCCGGGCCTTCTCCTCCTCCAGCTCCTCACTAAGCGTATTGTTCAGCGCGAGGCTTTCACTGAAGCGGTTCTGGACCGCGGCCATCTCGTTTTCCAGGGCAGCGGTTTCCTCCTGCTCAAGACCAAGCAGCCGGGAAATCTCCTGCAAGCGGCTATTAAGCCTGGCCAGCTCCGAATCCCGATCAGAGAGGGTTTGCGACAGGTACAACTGGCTGACCACGTAGATAAGCAGCATGAAGATGATCAACATCAGCAATGCCGACAAAGCATCGACGTATCCTGGCCATACGTTGATACTGCTGCGGGTTCGACGCCGGGAACCGATCATGGGGCAAGCCTGCTATCGCGGGTCATCATCAACCCGGTCCACCAGATTGGTTACACCTGTCAGCCATTCCTCCAGGCCGTCGTAAAACCGGTTCTGTGCGTGGCCTGCCTGGATATCCAGAAAACCCAGAACCAACGAGCCACCAAGCCCCAGCAACGAGGAGCTGAACGCCGTGCCCATGCCTTCCAGGGGTTCCAGAAGGCCAGACTGCAGGCCGGCAAACACCTTGCCGAAATCCTCCTGGCTCATATCCAGATTTACAATGACGGCGCCCACGGAGTTGATGGTTCCAAGCAGGCCCCAGAAGGTGCCCAGCAACCCCAGAAAGATGAGAAGACTGATGAAATAGCGGGTAATTTCCCGCTGTTCGTCCATGCGGCTGTGGATACCATCCAGCACCGTGCGCAACGACATGGTGGACAACGAGAAGCGATCACGCTTGGAGTCGTCATCCAGTTGCCGCGCCAGCGGCTTCAGCAGTCGGGGTTCCTGCAACACGGAGAGTCCGGCATTGCCAGTGCGGAACTGGGCAATCCAGCGCAACTCCGGAAACAGCACAAACACCTGACGATAGGTGATGACAATGCCAATCAGGAGCACGCAAACGATCAGAAGATTGAATACCCAGTTCGCCAGAAAGGCCTCCTGCAACGGTTTGTGGATCAGTGCACAAACCACCGCAACGACCACCAGAAACAGCGTCATCCAGAAGAGGGTATGCTTGGGATTACTCATTAACGCCACCGCATTTATCGGGAAACACGTTAAAAGCTAGCACAAGCTCGCGAATACTGCCGTCCACAACCCACTTAGAAACCGTTAAGGTTTATTTACCACCGCATCAAGGCTCGTAGCGTTGAGCGATACTGTCCAGGGCGCCGCTGTCTCGCGCTTCATCGAGCGCAGCCTGAAGATCCTCCACAATGGCCGGGGCCGTTTCATTGCTGACTGCCAGGTACATTGGCGTCTCACGGAATACCAGAACCGGTTTCAGGCCGGTGATGTCGTGCTCCTTTTCAGCCACCAGCGGCCCTACAAGACCGTCGGTCACCCAAAGATCGGCCTGGCCCAGCACCAGGCGACGAGGATTCTGCTCGCCGGACACATTCATGACCAGATCAAACCCCTCACTCACCAGGTAGTCCGACATAACATCGCCCTTGTACCCGGCAATCTTGTACTGCCGGGCACCTTCGAGGGAATCAAGCTGAATGTTGGAATCGGGTGCGGCAAACAGGGTCCACTTGATCGACGCCAGTGGGCCGACCCACTGAAACTCATCTTCCCGCTCCTTGGTCCTGGCGGTGCAGAACAGAGCATGGTTTTCCCGCCCCTGGACCCACTCATAGGCACGGCTCCAGTCCCGCATTTTCATGATGTACTCGTAGTCCACCCGTTCCATCATGGTTTTGACCATGTCGGTACAGATACCGGTGATATCGTCTTCATTATGGGCGAAGCCCTGCCCAGTGGTTGACGCGTTATAGGGCGGGTAGTTCTCGGTGAAGATATACAGCTTCTCATCAGCAGCAGCCGACGACACCATCGCCAGCATCAGGAGGCCTTGTAAGACCGGTCTAACGAATTTCAGCGGGCCGGTCGTTTCTGAGCCTGGCTTGGCGGGCATGCTTTTATCCTCGTCGCAATGGGCATTGGTAGTTTAGGCTAGCCACTTTGAGCAATAATGCCAATACACCCATCATTGTCGTTATCCATCAGAATAAACAGATTTTCCGCCGAAACTGGTCTACCGTGGTGGATAAACAAGTGTAAAATTTGAATGCATGTTTATGGAATTTTAGGCAGCTAGCCTGCCCAGGGACCCCGTTTATGACAGAAAGCCAGACCCGTATCGCCGGCCTCCGTCAAAACGCTCTCATCGTTGTTCGCGGTTTTATCCCTTGCGGAAGTAAACTGGCTGCGGCCTCTTCCGGCAGTGACGGCGTTCAACTGACACTGTCGAATCTCACATCACCTGGTCTGATACAACACCTGAATGGGTCGGACCACACTCGCGCCGAATTGTTTCTGTTTGATGGCAACCACCCCACCCGTGTGAGCGGTGATCTACAACCAGCCAATGGAGACACCGTGCGGATGATCAGTGATCCCCACGACGCGGAAACCATTGAATACTTGCGACAACTACCGCAAAGGATTCCTGGCCAGTTCGCCTCCCCCTCCGCTAGCTTGACGTCGTTACGAGACGCCTACCAAAAACACACCCGGCGCCTGCTGGGGACATTGGTAGCCGACTTCATCGACCAGGCCGGCGAGAGTATCGGGAACGACCTTGAACAGGCGGCGGAAGTACGAGAGATCACCCGTCTGAAGGACATGCGTTTTATCTTCAACAGTCGCGGGGAGCAGATATACCGGGATTTTACGCTGCAGTTCCAGGCGTTTGACCGCCAGCTCAACCCAAGTACGGACAACGACAGCCAAAGCGGCGAACTCAGGATCGTGGAACAGCATGTCTTTGAGGACTGGCTGGAACTCCAGATGGTGGCATCCGAGCTCGCCAGCAAACACACCAATACACTGTTCGTGCTCAGCCAGTTGCTCAACCAGCTTTTTTCCTGCGATATCAGCGACCGCAGCAACCCTCTTTCACCATTGTCACTGTGCACCTGCCTGCAATTCGCCATTGACCGACTCGGCATTGCCCGACAGCATCGCGGCACGCTTTATCTTGCTTTCGAGACCGTGCTGGACGACCTTTGGCCCCGAGCCACGGAGTCGCTGAACCGCGACCTCCGTGCAGCGGGACTGCTGGCGCTCGATCTGACCAGCCTGCCTTCCAACTGGTCACTGAGGGAATCCAGCAAGGTCCGGGAAGCACCAGTGGAGACGCCCCACCCTGAAACATCGGTGAAAGACTCCACCCCCCACGAGGCACTCGCCTCGGCCCCAGGGCGTTCGTTACTGCGCCTGATGAGTTTGCAACACAATGCCAACACCATGCGGGATACCTGGCCACCTACAAACCCACAGTTTACTGCCGAATTGCGACCGCACAGGGACGATTTACGCAAGATACTCGGCAAGCCCGCCCCCAGCATGGAGGAAGCTATCCGCAACCTGGCATCATCCAATCCGGATTTGGAACAGGCACTTGATGATGGTACGTGGGACAAGGTTACCCTCGTGGATCGCCTGTTCGCCCCACTGGAACAGGAACAGGGGCTGAACAAAACCCTGAGGGAGCAGCTCGAACAGCTGCGGCTGCCGGTGCTGGAGGTCCTGCTTGAGACCTCTGAATTCCTCGACCGTGACAACCATCCTGCCAGGACCATCGTCAACGATCTTATGCGCCTCTGCCTGGCCGAGCGGAGTTCAAGCCGCAACCTGGAACACACGGTAACGGGGATTATCGATGAACTCATCCAGACGGAAGAACGGGACGAAGCGTTTTACCGGTCCATCGGTACCCGATTGCGGGGTCTGGTAGAGCGCCAGGACCAATCGTTCCAGAGGAACTCCGAACGTATCGCCAAGACTCTTGAAGGCAAGGAGCGCCTGCGGCAGACGCGGCTCGGTGTGCAGCGGCGCCTGAACATGATCCTTGCCGACAAGGCCGTGCCAACGGTGCTACTTGATCTGTTGCACGCAGGCTGGGAGCAGTTGATAGTGCTGGCGGTATTGCGGGAAGGCGCTGAGAGCCAAACCGCAACAAGCTTCATAAACATCGTTGAGCAGATCCGCCTCTGGCTATCCGGCGGAGAAACCAGCAAGGACCTCGCGTTTGAGCGGGAACTGGAAAGCGACGCATTGATCCAGCTTATTGACAGAGAGCTGCGCACGGTTGGTGAAGTGTCTCCGGTCCGCGACGTGGTGGTGAGGCTGACTCGGGAATTGCACCAGCAGGCAACGACCGAGACAGTGACTCTCGATGCCTATCCCCAAGGTTCCTGCCTGCAGGAGGAAGCAGAAGCCTCTACAGAGCCAGTTGACACCCGCTGGGCCAGGCGTGCCCAGGAAATTGGCGTGGGTGATTGGGTCGAGATTGCCCTCGACAATGGTGAAAAACGGCGCATGCGACTGGTCTGGGGTGGCAAGGACGTCTTTCGTTTTGTATTCCTTTCGCCCCAGGGACTGGGTGAGATGAGTTATCAATATTCAGAATTCGTGTCGAGATTGGCCCGCGGTGACGCGTGGCTCGTCAAGCAGGGCGACATTCCCTTTGTAGACCAGAGCCTGTTCGACATCGTTCAGGGGGTCTACAGCAAGCTCAATTTCGAAGCCACTCACGACGCCCTCACGGGATGTCTTCACCGGAATGATTTTGAGAAGCAGTTGGCTCAAGCCCTGTCCGTAATGGACGGGAAACCCGGCAGTCATACCCTGATGGTGTTCGACATCGACGAGTTCAGTGTGATCAATGCCACTTATGGCACCGGTGCCGGAGACGAGCTTCTGAAACGGTTTGCCGCCCTGCTTCAGGATCAGGCCTCAGGACACTCCGGCGATCACTGCATCGGGCGACTGGGAGGCAACGAGTTTGCGTTGCTTGCCCAAAAGATGCCGGTGGAGGATGGGCTGGATTTCTCCGAACGGCTGCGTGACGCCTTTCGAACAGAGTCACATACCGTTGACGACACCGACTTCTCCGCCACCCTAAGCGCAAGCGTGTGCCCTTTCGAAGACACTTTACGCTCTGCCGGTGAGCTGATGAACCAGGCAAATCTGGCGCTCAAAGCCGCCAAGCGAAAAGGCGGGAACAACGTTGAACTGGTTCGGGACCAATCCCAGCAGGTGCCCGCCTCGGGCCCCCAATGGGTGCCCGAAATTGACCGCAGCATACGTGATGGCAGCCTCTACCTTCGAGCACAACGGATCATTCCCCTGACGGGGGACAGCAACGGGGACATGTATGAACTACTGCTTGGCCTTCAGAACTCCTCCGGCCAGGAGATTTCCCCACAGAGTTACATTGAGGCTGCGGAACAGTTCCGCCGGAGCTCCCGTGTTGACCTTTGGGTGATTGACGAAGCAATAAACTGGATGGAAGGGCACCCCGACGCTATGGAGAGCATCCATACGTTCAACATCAACCTCTCCGGCGCGTCATTGAGTGACGACGCCTTTCTGTTCGCCCTGGAAACCAGGATGAAGCAGCACAACGCCCTCACCCACCAAATCTGTTTCGAAGTCACCGAGACGGCCGCCGTTGCCAACCTGCATTACGCCGCCGACTTTATGACCGAAATGAAGCGGCTCGGGTGCCGGTTTGCACTCGACGACTTCGGAACCGGCCTGTCCTCCTACGCCTACCTGCAGAAACTACCGGTGGACTACGTCAAGGTGGACGGTATCTTCGTCCGTGACATGGCCAGTAACCTGACCAACTATGCACTGGTTCGATCCATCACCGAGTTGTGTCATTTCCTCGGCATGAAAACCATCGCCGAATACGTGGAAGACATGGAGACCCTGGAGCTGCTCAGGGAAATCCAGGTAGATTTCGGGCAGGGATTCTGTATTGCCAAACCCCGGCGGATGGACAGTCTGGGAACCACAGCAAAAACCTGAAACACTACGATCACCGAATCAACAGGAGACCACCTATGCCAAACAGCGTAAAAATCACGTACTGTACGGGCTGCAAGTGGATGCTTCGATCCGCCTGGATGGCCCAGGAACTGTTGAGCACCTTTGAGGAGGAGCTTAATGAACTGACCTTGATACCGGGCACTGGCGGAATTTTTGAAATTCACGTCAATGGCAAGCGCATCTGGTCACGTAAGGAACAGCAAGGCTTCCCGGACATCCGGGAACTGAAGCAACTGGTTCGCAATGAAGTCTCGCCCGATCGATCACTGGGCCATACAGACGGGGTACCCACGGCCTGATCGCCCGGGCATACCTGGCAATTGGCCTTTGTCAGCGCCGGGCGACACGGCGAAACCATTTATTTACGTCCAGGCCTTAGACATTGGTTTCGTAGTGTCTTGCTGCAAAGGACGTTTCACGCCACTATCATGGCTTCTCTATTTGCGAAAACGAAAAGGCAACGCATGTTTCTCGAACGCTACCACGCCATCCAGGACGGACTCGTACTGATCAGCGCGACCCAGGCCAGCCGATTTGCCAAGGAAGTGGCCGGTGACTTCAATCCGATCCACAACCCGGATGCCCGGCGTTTCTGTGTTCCCGGAGACCTGCTGTTTGCCCTGCTGTTGTCACACTTCGGGCTGTCCCGACAGATGACTTTCCACTTTCGCAGCCTGCTGGGTGACAACGTTCCATTAGACTTCCGCGAGGACGACGACGGTCTGATCCGTGTCTATGACCAGAAAGGCAAGGTCTACATCGAGGTGGAGCGCAGCGGTGAGCGGACTCACGACAACACCGTGATTGGGAACTTCACCCGCTGCTACGTGGCCGCTTCCGGCAAGAATTTTCCCCACACGCTCAAACCGCTGATGGAGAACGAAGGCGTGATGTTCAATCCGGACCGGCCAATGATCATGTATCAAAGCATGAGCCTGGCCCTGGATACTCTGGATGCGCCAAGTCCTGATCTTGAACTCCACAATGCCGAGCTGAAACCGGACGGGAAGCGCGGCAATGTCTCACTGGACTACCGGCTGATCTCGGACGGTAACGTCGCAGGCGAGGTTTCCAAAAAGCTCGTGGTCAGCGGACTTCGCGACTATGACGCCGAGGCCATGGATGCCGTGGTCGAGGAGTTCTATCGGCTCAAGGATAAATCCTGGGACTGATTTCATGTCAACGCCAGTAAGCCAGGAAGAAAAACAGGCGGCCCTGGCCCGCCTGAATCGATTCAGTCAACTGGCCGACAACGCCATCGGCATCCCCTTCACGCGCTTTCGAATCGGGCTGGAGCCCATCATCGGCCTGGTGCCGGTATTGGGCGACCTGGCCGGGTTGCTCATGTCCTGCTACGTGCTTCTGGAAGCACACCGTGCCGGTGCCAGCCCTCGGGTCAAACAGCAAATGGTCAGGAATATGCTGATCGACTTTTTCGGCGGCCTTGTTCCGGTCGTTGGCGACGTCTTCGACTTCGCCTGGAAGGCCAATGTCCGGAATACCCAACTGCTCCGGGAACAGCTGGAAATCGAGCTGAGCGTGCAACAAAAGCCGCGGTTTCCCTGGGGACAACTCCTGATGATCGTGGGGGGCCTGGTCGTATTCACCGGCCTTGTGGTGGTGTTTGCCCTCTGACTCAGGGTCACTACGGATTTATCCCCAACGCTTTCTGGCCTTAACTCTGTAGATGTCACCCTATGCCTGTGACCCGTCATCACCAAAAGGACAGACAACATGGCAAAGACCCAATGCTCCAACTGTGGAGCCAGCCTCCCCCTTGAAACACCTAAATGCCCGGAATGCGGGAGCCTTCAGAGTTCCAGGCCCAAAATGATTATCGGCGCGGCCGGCGTTGTGATCGCAGCCCTGGCCATCGTGCTCGGCGCCATCTATGTTATAGCCAAGGATGAGCCCGCCAATCCGGCCGGTAGCACCACCGAGATCAGACCTTAGCGTTCCGTCCTGCTACTCGGGAAACCAGAACAGAATACGTGAGGCACGTATGAGCGATACCACACCTGATACAGCCTGGGACTACCTGATCCAAGGCGCCAAGGTCTTCGACGGTATTGGAGAATTACCTGTCCGCGAGGACATCGCCATCGCAGATGGCAGGGTCGCAGCGCGAGGGCAGGATCTTGACCCGCAAAAGGCACGCAACGTAATCGATGCCAGTGGGCGCTGGGCCATGCCAGGGTTGTTTGATATCCACACCCACTACGACCTCGAGCTGGAGGTTGCTCCCGGCCTGCCGGAATCCGTGCGTCACGGCACCACCACGGTGGTTATTGCCAACTGTAGCCTAGGGCTGGCGTTTGGCTCGCAACGCAAGGACGGCTCAGACCCGATTGTGGATTGTTACGCCCGTGTGGAGAATATTCCCAAGGAAGTCCTAAGGGCGACCGCTGATCGAATGGACTGGAACAACCCGAAAGAATACATCCAGCATCTGAACAGGCTTAGCCTGGGCCCAAACCTGGTCACCATGGTGCCCCACTCCATGCTGCGGATCGAAGTGATGGGGTTTGATGCCAGTATCTCCCGTGATCCAACGGAAGATGAACTCAAAACCATGGAGTCATTGCTGGAGCAGGCCATGGACGACGGCTATGTCGGATTTTCCACCGATGCCCTGCCATTCCATTACCTGGCCAACCAGCCTAATACCCGCAAGACCATACCCACCCAGTTCGCCAAATACCCGGAAATCAAACGGCTGACGGAGGTAGTACGGCGCAAGGGCGGTGTCTGGCAGGCCACGCCACCGAAAGACAGCACCATAGGCACCATCAAGACCTTCCTGCTCAGTTGTGGCCTTCTCCACGGCAAGCCGCTCAGAACAACGGTGGTGGCCGCCCTGGACGTGCAAAGCAACCGCAAGATCGTGCGGCTGGCGAGATTGCTGGCCCGGGTTCTCAATTCCCGACTGTTGCGGGGTGACTTCCACCTGCAGGCTCTGGCCGCACCCTTCAAGGTGTGGTCTGACGGCGCCGTAACGCCACTCTCCGAGGAGATCGAGGAGTTGCGCATTCTCAATGAGACTGAACTGGAGGACCGTGAAGGCAGACTTAGAATTCTCAACGATCCAGCCTACATCGAGTCGTTCAAGGCCATGTGGATGAGCGGCAAAACCGGGTTTGGTCTCAAGCGCCTGAAACGTCTGGTGCGCCTGGAGGATTATGCTTTTAACCGCACCCTGGCGGACATGACCATCGACGTATGCCCCCTGAAGGAATGGCAAGGCTATACCTTTGCCGATGTCTTCGCACGGGTGAACGCCGCCAACACAGGAAGATCACCCGAAGGCAGCGATGCAGAACGGGCCGTGTTGAAAGACCACTTCTCGGGGGTGAAAGACGAAGGCGATTTCGTGCTGGCGATGCTGCGGGCATTCGACCGTGACCTGAGCTGGTACACCGTGTCCGCGAACCGGAACGAACGCGTTGTCCGCAAACTGCTGATGGACCGACACCTTCTACCTGGTTTCAATGACAGTGGCGCCCATCTTACCAACATGGCGTTTTACGACGGCAACCTCAGAGCCCTGAAGCTTGCCTCAGACGGTGGCGACATCGACGTCGCGTACATGGTGCGCCGTCTTACCCGTGATCCCGCCCGTGTATTTGGCGTCAAAGGGGGCGGCATTGAAGTGGGCGATCAGGCCGACCTTATTCTGGTGGACCCTTCAGTCCTGCGTCGCATGGACCATAACAATACTGTGCAACGTCAGTACCGGGAGGCATTTCAGCACGAGCAACTGGTTAACCGCACCGACGGCGTGGTGCCCCTGGTCATGATTGGCGGCCATCCCGCGTGGCACGGAAAGTCGTTCGACCGTGCGCTGGGCGAGAAAAAGATGGGCACTGTGCTCGACACCACCTTCTGACATCTGTTCGCGAACCATTTCAGCGAGGGTTCCGTTTCGGGGCAAACGCGTTCTTTACGCACTAATTTGAATCACACGGGGTTCAATCTACGGCTCTTGCCCCATTGCCCGGCTATCGGTTCATCAGAGCCATCCCTCCTACCTTAATAATTTTAAAGAGCTTTTATTCCTTCGGAAGATTCAGGCATGGGTCTTGCGTAGGACTGGTCGACACTAACCAGCGAACACCGGGCCCTTCAAGCCCAAAACATTGAACACTATCTGGACAACGGCGTCCTCACCAACCTGACACTCTCGGGTTGTCGTGTGGGCGCCGTTTTTTTATGCCCGGGAAACCACCGTTGAATGAGGTAATCAAGAATGTCTTATCTAGTTCCGTCAGAGTTCGTCACCAAAATGGTAGACGCGGGTGAATCCAAGGTTCATATGTCGACCCGAGATACACTAATACGCGCGTTCATGGCTGGTGCTATTCTTGCGCTGGCTGCCGTTTTTGCGATCACCGTTGCGGTGCAGAGCGGCAGCTTCCTGCTCGGAGCCGTGCTCTTCCCCGTCGGATTTTGCATGCTGTATCTGATGGGGTTCGACCTTCTTACCGGGGTCTTCATGCTAACCCCGCTCGCCCTTCTGGATAAGCGCCCAGGCGTTTCCCCCAACGCCATCCTCAGGAACTGGGGCCTGGTCTTTGTGGGCAACTTTGCCGGTGCGCTGACGGTCGCTTTCATGATGGCGTTTATCTTCACCTACGGCTTTAACACGGATCCCGGAGCCGTCGCCGAAAAAATCGCTGGCGTTGGTGAAGCCCGCACTCTCGGTTACGCGGAATACGGCGCAGCCGGCTGGTTCACCATCTTTATCCGCGGCATGCTGTGTAACTGGATGGTCTCCATGGGTGTCGTCGGTGCCATGATCTCGACGAATGTCGGCGGCAAGGTGCTGGCAATGTGGATGCCAATCATGCTGTTCTTCTTTATGGGGTTCGAACATTCCGTTGTGAACATGTTCCTGTTCCCGTTCGGCATCATTGTCGGCGGCGGTTTCTCGGTGATGGACTACCTGGTCTGGAACGAGATCCCCACGGTGCTGGGCAACCTGGTTGGCGGCCTCGCCTTTACCGGCCTGACCCTGTACACCACTCATATTCGCACAGGTGCCAAGCGTAAGGTGTCCACGACCGCCAGCACCGATCGTGTACCTGCCTGATAGCCCCATGGGCAATCGCCTGAAGGTCTCTGTGGGGCAGTATTCCGACAGAGGCCGTAAGCCATCCAACCAGGACTTTCACGGTTACACCATGCCCGCTGAGCCGCGCCTCGGCATGAAGGGCATGGCCTTCGCCATGGCCGACGGCATCAGCAGCAGCGACGTCAGCCATATCGCCAGCGAAACCGCCGTCAAAAGCTTCCTTGACGACTATTTCTGCACCTCGGAAGCATGGTCGGTTCGCAAATCCGCAGAGCGGGTCCTGACTGCCACCAATTCGTGGCTCCATGCCCAGAGCCGCAACGGTCCGCATCGATACGAAATAGACAAAGGTTATGTTTGCACCCTGAGCGCCCTGGTCATAAAGGCTTCCACAGCGTATCTGTTTCACGTCGGTGACACCCGGATTTACCGGCTTCGGGACCATGCCCTGGAACAACTCACCAATGATCATCGGCTGTGGGTTTCCCAGAAAGAAAATTACCTGAGCCGTGCACTGGGGGTGGATCCACTGCTGGAAATTGATCACCAATCATTGCCGCTGCAGGAAAGGGACATTTTTATCCTCGCCACCGATGGTGTTTACGAACACGCCAGTGCGCAGCAGCTTATAACCATCATCAACCAATACCCGTCAGACCTGGACGCCGCCGCGAAAGCGGTGATCGAAAGCGCCTATGGCTGCGGTAGTGACGACAATCTCAGCGTGCAGATTATTCGCGTGGACCAGCTGCCGGATCGGAAAACCGTAGAACTTTCCCGGCAGGTAGAAGCGCTGCCCTTCCCACCAATATTGGAAGCACGACAGGCCTTTGATGGCTACACCATACTCCGGGAATTACACGCCACCAGCCGCAGCCACGTGTATCTGGCGCTGGACATCGAAGCGGACACACAGGTCATCCTGAAGATCCCCTCCATCGACCTGAGAGGCGACCCGGGATACCTTGAGCGCTTCCTGATGGAAGAGTGGATCGCACGGCGCGTGAACAGTGCCCACGTTCTCAAGGCCGGCATTCAGGACCGGCAGCGCAATTACCTCTACACCGTGACCGAATACATCGAGGGGCAGACCCTCAAACAATGGCTGATCGACAACCCCAAGCCGGACCTGGAAACTGTGCGAAATATCGTGGCGCAGGTGGCCCGTGGACTCTATGCGTTGCACCGTATGGAGATCCTGCACCAGGATATCCGGCCCGATAACATCATGATCGACACCAATGGCACGGTAAAAATCATCGACTTCGGATCCGCCCGCGTAGCCGGCATCGTGGAAGCCACCGTTCTGGAGCCCAACGAGGTACCCGGCACCGCCCTCTACATGGCGCCGGAATACTTCATGGGCGAAACCGGCACAACCCGCTCGGATCTCTATTCATTGGGTGTACTCTGCTACCACATGCTGTCTGGCCAATTCCCCTACGGCACCCAGGTGGCCAAATCCCGCACTGCATCGTCCATGCGCAGGCTCAACTACGCCTCTGTTCTGGAGGATGACCGGGAAATTCCCGCCTGGATTGATGAGACGATAAAAAAAGCCGTGCATCCAAATCCGGAAAAACGCTACCAGGAGCTCTCTGAGTTTACTTTCGACCTGAGGCACCCCAACCAGGTATACCTCAACAAAAGCCGACCGCCACTGCTGGAACGCAATCCCGTTGTGTTCTGGCAGGGCGTCTCGGCCCTCCTTGCCGTTGCTGTGATCTACTTGCTCAGTCGGTGAGGTACAACTTGTTGCCAACGCTGCCAGAACTCTACTACTGTTCAGGTATGAACAAAACCACATCGATTCCCCGCATCGCCTTTCTTTACCCTGGATACGCTGCCGAGGATGATTACCCTCGTCTGGCCGGAATGATATCGACACCGGCTGAAGTGAGAGTCGTACACACGGCGTTCGATGAAGATGCACATACCGTTAAAGCACTGACCGAAATGGGAAGCCCGAAGCGGCTTAAGGAAGGGGCCGAACACCTGAAAAATGCGGATATGGAAGCCGTTCTATGGACGTCCACCAGTGCCAGTTTCGTTCGTGGCATTGATGGCATTGGGGAACAGATCGAGACGCTTGAAAGCCTGCTTCACGTCCCAGCCTCCACCACCGCCATGGCGTTCGCGAGGGCCGTTACCGCCATTGACGCAAAACGGGTTGCCATCGCGGCTACCTACCCCCGGGACGTAGCCCTACTGTTCAAAACGTTTCTGGAGCACTTTGATATCGAGGTGGTGCACATAACCTGTCGTGGCATTATCACGGCGGCGGAGGTCGGCACGCTGGAGAAAGAAGCTGTACTGCGGTTTGCGACGGACAATGATCACCCGAACGCAGATGCGATTTTGATTCCCGACACCGCATTGCATTCCGCCGCCTGGCTGGAAGACCTGGAGGCAGCGGCGGGCAAACCGGTACTGACCGCCAACCAGGTCAGCTTCTGGGAGGGCCTGAGATTGTGTGGCAAACTCACCCCGCAATCCGGCTTGGGCACCCTGTTCCGGGTGAATCCCTGGAGCTAGGTCGTCTGTTTTCGCTGCTGCGTCACCACCAGTGCAACCCCGGTGATGGAGATAACACCCCCAATCATCGCAAGTACGCCCAGTCTTTCATCAAAGAGCCAGTATGCTTCCAGCGCCGTTACGGGTGGTACCAGATAGAAAAGACTGGCCACCTGCGAGGCGGCACCGCGTCGAATCAGCCACATCAGCAGCAGAATCGCCCCGATGGAAACACCGAATACCAGCCAGACCATCGACCAGATCAACGGCTGAGCCCACACCACCTCACGGGTTTCAAACGCAAAAGCACCGACGGCAAAAAACGTAGCCGCAGCACTGTACTGAATGAACGTACCTGCGACGAGATCCGACTGAGTGCCGTTACGTTTCTGGTATACAGTACCCAGGGATATCCCGCCCAGGGACAGCGCAGCCCAGAGCAGGGTCCAAAGCGGGAAATCGGAGGCGGAAGCACCACCACCGAACTTTTCCAGCAACACCAGCGTTACACCAACAAGGCCCAGCGACAGGCCCAGCCATTGCCTACTCGAGACACTTTCCTTCAGCACCAGAATAGCCACGGCGGACGTTACCAGCGGCTGCAGGCCGACAATAAGCGACACGATGCCCGACGGCATGCCCCCCTGGATCGCGTAATACACCCCGCCCAGATAACAGCCATGGACCAGCAGACCGGTGATCGCCAGGTGACCAGCACCACGCCAACCAGGCCAACGGGTTTTCATTATCCAGGCGAGTACGCTGAGCAGCACCAGCGTAAACAGCATGCGTATCAGCAGGAGGGTGAACGGCTCCGCAAAGGGTAAGCCATACTTGGCGCCAATGAAGCCCGTGCTCCACAACCAAACGAATAGCGCCGGCACAAAAAACGAATAGAAAATCGGGGGCATACGGTTAACCGAGAGGCAGACGAATGTGAGTCTGCCCACTGTAACCCGTCACCGGCAAACAAAACAGATACAGTAAATGGAATCAACAACCGGTACAGATGATCAGGGTGACTCTGTCTGGCCGGTGCGATTCCGAAAAGGCGGCTAAATGCTGTCCTTCTTCTTGTCCGAGTCGTCCATCAGTTTGCGCTCGGTTTCATTCCACTGTTCCGACAGTGCCTCATAGGCATTGGAGAAGCCCTGCTTTGTGCGTTCCCAGGCGGAGGATGAGCTGGTCTGTAACTCGTCATACCATTGCTGGACGCGTTGCCGCTGCTCCTGCAAGGACTCAAGACTTTTCCTTGACCGTTCCCGGGCCGTGTCACTCATGTCGTCCCAGTTCTGATCCAGTTCATGCTGTAGCGTGTCAATGCGCTTGTCCAACGCCGAAAGCGTATTTTCAATGGCAGTTTCAGCCTCCGCTTTCTGGTCCGCACCAAACTCTTTCAGCGCCTGGCCAAGTTCGCGGGTTTCTTTTTTCAAAGACTCAACCGACGAATCCCCGGAGGATTCCGCGTGCAGGGAACCAGACATACCGAGTGCAAGAACCAAAAACAATGAGTAGCCAAGTTGCTTGAAGAGCATTGAAATTCTCCCGATATTATTTGGTAGACAGTAACAATCTTTGGCGCCAAACCGCACCTTAGCAAAGCTTAATCAATCGACAATAAAGAAATTTAGGCTCCCAAAACAATCGTTTGCAGAACAAATCATTCCCTTGCGAAGCACTTGCGGACTTCCACTATTTGTAGCTTTCAGGTGCGTGTGCCATTTTGATAGTGACGCTACACAAAGGGAGAAACATTATGCTCTATTGGGCTCTTGTATGCCTGATCGTCGCGATAATCGCCGGTGTACTTGGTTTTGGCGGTATCGCGGGGACAGCCGCAGGGTTTGCGAAAATTCTGTTCTTTATCTTTCTGGTACTGCTGGTTATTTCACTGGTAGCCAATGCGCTTCGGGGCAAAGGCCCAAAACCTTAGCAGCCGTCACTTCAGGTCCGGCGGCACCGTTTTCTACCGTGTCGCCGGCGTCTTCGGCATCACCGCCGATATGTCGTCGCAAACGTCCTCCTGACTCTTTCCAACACAACTAACCGCCACGTCCGCGACCCGGGAGTAAAGCTCAAAACGTTCCCAAAACAGCTGTTCCAGCGACTGATCCGGTCGCCGGGAGATGCCACGGGCACTGTAGTCCCCTATTCGCGCAACGACCACTTCCAGCGGAATATCAAGAAACACCACGAGACCATCAGCTTTCAAATGGGTCATCGCAGGTTCACTGTAGACAGCACTGCCGCCGGTGGATATAACCTGGCGTCGCACATTCAGCCTGAGCAATACCTGCTCTTCGATTCGCCTCAGTGCCTGGTAACCATCGCCGTCGACAATGTCCTGCAGGGTTCTCCCTGCCTCCTCCTGAATCAACAGGTCCGTATCAACAAAACCCAAACCGAGCTGTTTTGCCAGCAGCACCCCAACCGTGCTTTTACCACTGCCGGGCATTCCAATGAGTACAACGTTGCTGCGGGACTCGTTCAAGGGCACAAGGTCTCCAGAATTTCGCCAACAATGAGAATTGACCGCCATATTGAGAAAAGTAACACTTTTCCGACAAACATTGCGGTTTCTTCAGCCCATTAACGCCGTATAATCAGCCCTATGGTTGTTATTCACGAGCGCAGGCAGCGTTCTTGATCATGCACTCCAAGAGTCAACAATGATAAGCGGAAAAACCCTTTTCACTTCCTCGCTGGCGTTTCTTCTACTGGCCTTCGCTGCGCCCGTATCGGCGGACAGTATCAAGCGCATTGTGCACCCCGACGGCACGGTGGAATACACCAATGTTAAGGGCAGTGGCGAGAAGCGTGCGTCAACAAAGGACGAAGTGGTATACCGCTACACGGACGACAGCGGCGTGATTGCCTATAGCGGTATTCAGCCTGCCAGCTCGAATTTCGATGTCATCCGGTTCCACTGCTACGCCTGCAACCCGGATTCCAACGTGAATTGGCGCACCACACCGCTGTTCCTGTCGCCCTACCGGGATGAAATCAAGACGGCCGCCAGAGAGTTCAACGTTGACCCCGCCCTGGTTCGGGCAGTCATACATGCGGAGTCGGCGTTTAATGACAAGGCTCTGTCGCCCAAGGGGGCCCAGGGACTGATGCAGCTAATGCCTGCCACCGCTGAGGAGCTGGGCGTTCGCAATGCCATGGTTGCCCCCGAAAACATTCGCGGCGGGGTCAATTACCTAGCCCGCATGCTCAAGCGCTTCGACGGCGACATCAAGCTGGCAACGGCCGCCTACAATGCCGGCCCAGGAGCCGTAGGACGCCATGGCGGCATACCGCCCTACGCGGAAACCCGCGCCTATGTGGAACGGGTGGGAATCCTCCACCAGCGCTACGCCAGTAACTGACTGGCCTAACCGAACGCCAGCCAGGCGCCCACCAGTACCATCAGACTGCCCGCCACACGGTTAACCGTGCGAACACCACCACCCTGCTTTAGCGCTTTGCGCAGAGTCTTTCCACCATGGGCATAGAGCTGAAGGCAGAGGAATTCCAGGCCCAGTATGATCAGAATGAGGGCCGTGAGTTGTGGCGCCATCGGCAGTTTACTGTCAATAAATGGCGGCAATAGCGCGATGAAAAACGCCCAACCCTTGGGGTTGGCGATAGCGGTCACAAACCCCTGGAGCGCCAGTTGCAACCTTGAGCTCTCTACCGGTTGCGAATCCTCTTCCGGCATGGCCATTTTGCCCCTTGAGCGCCACATCTGGATGCCCAGCCAGGCAAGGTAGGCGCCGCCCGCATATTTGAATACGGCGAAAGCCGTTGGGTATTTCAACATGAAGGTGGCCACACCCACCGCCGCCGCAGTCGCCACTACGGCCACGCCAACCAATTCACCGGCCATCATCCACAGTGCCCGCTTCACGCCAATGGTGATGCCCAGGGACAGCGCCAGGGTCATACACATGCCCGGCGTAATGGACACCACAAAGAACGTCGGAATAAACGCGGACAGCAGGGCCAGGTTCAGTGACATCACAGCAGACTCTTACGTTGAATATTGACTATTGAATCTTGAGAGAAACGAAACTCTTAATTATACAGTCCACGCAAATAATGCAACCCGGACAGTTGAGCCATCTGCCCACGGATCCATGCCACTCTCTCCCAGACATAGGACGACGGGCTGGCGGCACTGAGCACTTTCGGATTGGGAAGAACCGCAGCGAGCCGTGCCGCCTGGGTTTGTGAGAGCCGGCTGGCGGGAATGCCGAAAAAGGCCCGGCTGGCGGCCTCAACACCGTAAATCCCATGACCAAATTCGGCGATATTCAGGTAAACCTCCATGATCCGCCGCTTCGGCCATATGGCGTCGATACCAAGCGCCAGCCCGGCCTCCAACGCCTTCCGCACAAAACTGCGCCCGTTCCACAGAAACAGGTTTTTTGCCGTTTGCTGCGTGATGGTGCTGGCCCCCCGCAACCCATGCCCCGCACGGTATTCCGCAAGCGCCTTGCGAATGGCGCTGAAATCCACCCCCTGATGGTACGGAAAGCGTTGATCTTCGCTGGCCACCACCGCCAACGGCATCCAGGGTGATATATCGTCCAGACTAACCCACTCCTGCCTGAGTTCGTAACTGGAACCGGAAAACAGATGCCCCAGCATGAAGGTCGAGGTCGGCGGATTCACGAACCGTAGCAGGACAATCAGTGTGATTATCAACAGCAAAAAGCCTACCAGCGACCAGGCAAGCGCACGCAGGGATTTTTGGATCACAGTTCGTTGAGCCACGGTGTTATTATCAACCAGAATCGGAAATCACGGAGAATGTCGGACCAGACTATAACACTGCCACTATGAAGCTTTCCCGAATTCTCAGTAATCAAAACGGTGTCAGCCGCAAGCAGGCCAACGCCCTGGTCGCGGCCGGAACGGTTACAGTGGACGGTTGTATCTGCAGGGAGGCCGCCCGGGAAGTCGACCGTTTCAGCACTGTAGCCTGCAACGGCAGGGTTATCCAGCATGGGGACCGGGCCCACTACCTGATGCTGCACAAACCGGCTGGATACCTCAGTGCCACGGCAGACAAGATTCACAAAACCGTAATGGAGCTGATCGACCCGGAACTGCGAGAAGACCTTCACATTGCCGGCAGGCTCGACCGCGCCAGCACCGGTTTGTTGATACTGACCAATGATGGAACCTGGTCACGGGCGCTTACGGAGCCGAAAATAAAAATCCCAAAAATCTATCGGGTAACCACGGTGGACCCGGTTTCAGCCAATGCCATTGAGCGCTTCGCACAGGGAATCTGGTTCGAATACGAACAGCTGACCACTTCTCCTGCGCGGCTGGAGCCACTGGCTGCCAACGAATCCAGGGTGACGATCTATGAGGGTCGCTATCATCAGATCAAGCGCATGTTCCACGCGACGGGCAACCGTGTGACCAGCCTGCATCGAGAGCAAATGGGCGCAATCACACTGGACCCAATTCTGGAACCCGGTGAATTCCGGCCGCTGACCGCTTGCGAGATTATTCTGGAGTAACAACGAAACAGGGGGCGGTTTCCCGCCCCCTGTTATTGCCAGTCTTCGATGGCTGTCAGTTACACTGGCCGGCTTCGAAGACGCCACTGTCGGTCTCTTTCACCCAGCTGTAGGTGCCAGACACCGCGCCCAGGTAGTCGTTACCACCGGTGGTGTAGTAACCACCCGAATAGTAAGCCCGACCAGCCGTGTCATGGTTCAGATGGGTGTCGTTCCAGTCCTGGCAGGTGACGTCACCACCAGAGCCTCCATCATCACCTCCACCTGTTCCGCTGCAGGCGCTCGGCTCGGATGCGTACCAGAGCCCAGGATCGCCCTCATAGAGGGTGACATTGCTCCAGGTATCGAAGGAACCGCCGATGTCGACGTCGTCGCCACTGGCATAGGCCCTCAGGTTAGAGTTACCCCCAGCGTAGGCGCGGCTTGCCGAAATGTGGGCACTGGGCGACGCCGTTTCCTGCTCGCAAGTCTCGGTGGGCGCGTTGGGATCATACACGTCGACCTGACGGCTTTTCGTCGTTGTATTGCTGTCGCTGTCGGTCGCACTGTAGTCACAGGTATAGGAGCCGACCGTTGACGTATCCACCGCACTGCAGTCGGCGTTTACCGTCAGTGAACCGTCCTCGGCATCCTGCCCGGTGGCACCCGGATCGGTAAACGTCGTGTTAATCGCCACCGTCATCGGGTTATCGCCAATCAACGTGATGACCGGGAAACCCTCAGGCTCCGTTCCATCGCGGCTGTGGCGGTTAAAGAAATCCCAGATAATATCGGGATAACTGGGGCCCACCCTTACAGACCATTTGCCATTGTTACCATTCTCTCCGCCAACCCAGTAATGACCATGATTGGTGTCCTGGCTATTGGGGGTCGACAGGGGGCCGTCCAGGTAGACGGTTTCAACCACCGAACGCGCTCCGTTGGTGCCATCCTGGGTATAACGGATGTGCTCGCAGCTGTGGTTGTTCTGGTAGTACGGCGAACAGGCTACGGACGAAGCGTAGGCCTGGCCCGTGGTCTGGAACCCGGACTCGCCAAAAACCTGAAGGTGGGCGTCCCGAGTGTTGTCAGCCGCCTCTTTCACCACGGTACAGTCGTTCTCGTTCTGCAACACCATGAGCGGGATCGGATACTGGTCGTCCACTTCCGACTGCATATCGGATGATACCTGCGATACGCTGTGAAACGTTGCACTGCCGGGGCACTGTCCGGACAACGAGACAGAGGCAGAGTCCTCACCGTACGGCAGGCCCGAGGCAGGCGCGGCGGCCGCCCAGTATTCGTTATGGGTCACCGAGGCTACGGTTGCCATGGCACCGCCGGAAGACAGGCCGGTGATATAACGACGATTGGCATCAATGGTGTAATTGGACTCAACGGCCAGTGCAATCTGGTGCAGGTCCTCCACTTCGCCAGCGCCCTCATGGCGGTGGTGGTCAAACCAGAAACCCCAGCAGTTTTCATTACGCAGCCCGTCGTAACTGGTAATGAAGGGGGCAACCAGAATGAACCCGTACTCATCGGCGGCCGCTTTCAGCCCCCAGTCATTGAGCACGTCGTTGTTGGTCTGTTTGCATCCATGCAATGCCATCACCATGGGTGCGGGCGATTGCACGTTCGAGGGCACATACACCTTGTAGTTACGGGCCCTGGACTGATTGTAGGATTGCTGTGGCAGCGTATAGGAATCCGTCTGGCCTGCGAACGCAGGAAGAGCGGGAATCATCAGGGCTGCGGAGGCCAGCAATGCCGATAGCGTGCCACCACGCACCTGACGTGCGATAAGTTGGAACATCTTGAGCTCCTTTTATTGGATTTATTGTTCGGCAGTGTTGGAACTGAAAGAAACGTGCCAGGATTGCAGGTTGCTGATTTCCCACATCCCACGGACGGTGCCGGGTAAAGATATGCCCGGAACCCCGGACAGGGTGTCCGCAACCCCGGACGTCCGGAGCCTGAACGGGCAGTCATTCGCCCAACTTTCAGGTACCCTGCCCTTATCCGCCCTTACAGACAGGAGCCACCATGACCCAAATAGCCATAGACATTGTTTCCGATATTGCCTGCCCCTGGTGCGCCATTGGTTATGCCCGCCTGGAAAAGGCAATGGACGCCCTGAAAGACGACATGGACTTCACCGTTGCATGGCATGCCTTTGAGCTGAACCCGGACCCAACCGGTGACGGCGAGCCCATTCTGCCTGCCCTGAGCCGAAAATACGGCCGCAGTGAGGACGAGATGAGGGCCAATCAGGCGCAGATGATGGATATTGCCAAGGGACTGGGACTGAACTTCGAGAAACTTCAGGAACGCTACACTCGTAACACCTTTGATGCCCATAGACTGGTCAAGTGGGCCGGTGAACATGACAAACAGACCGATATGAAAATGGCGTTTTTCGAGGCCTATTTTGGACGCGGTGAGAATATTTCCAATCCGGATACGCTGATCCACTGTGTGGAAACGATCGGCCTGGACGGCTCGCAAGCGCGCGAGGTGCTGGCGTCTGATCAGTATGCAGAGACTGTGCGGGAGGAAGAAGCGCAGTATCAGCAGGCGGGTGTGTCCGCAGTTCCTGCGTACATCATCAACCAGAAATACCTGATCTCCGGTGCGCAGGAACCCGACGCCCTGATCAACGCGTTCCGGGAGATCGCTGACTCTGCCTGATCAGAGAGCCCTTGCAATGCCCTTCCCTGGGCATTGCAAGGCGATAGGTCGTTACTCGGAAGCCGCAATCAGGCTGGCGTTACCACCCGCGGCCGTGGTGTCCACACACAAGTGGCGCTCAATCACAAACCGCTGGTCGAGCTTGTGCTCGGTAATCAGCGGTAGCAATGCCCCTTCCCGCTTCGCCAGAGCCTGACGGTACTCTTTCAACAATGACGGCTCCGCACAGCTTACAGCTGCCTGGAAACCGCGGGCCTGGGCCAATGCCCCTGGCTCCAGCAGGCCCTCAACACCCACAATCGGCAAACCAGCCTTGGCAGCGCGCTCAACCGTGTCCTGGGTGCCCGGCGCAACCACAACCACCTTGTTGCCCTGGGACAATGCCATTGCGGCCTGCTCCAGCGCGGTTTCCTTATCCGGACCAAGACAGAGCACCACACCCCGGGCGTGATTGCTCAGGCGGTTCAGCTCACCGGTGGGCCCTGGCAGTTCCTCGGCATGGGCATCCAGCGGTGTCGGCACGTTACCGAAAATCGGCTTCATGGCTTCAATCCTTGGCTCTGGCGCGAGCGCTTTCACATTCGCGACCTTGCCAATCAGCCCTTCAAGTTTCTTGATATCCACGGTTTTGGCACTGGCATCCGCCGGCCGCTCCACGGTGTCGCCTTTCAGGAAACGACGCACGTACTGTGGGCCGCCGGCCTTGGGGCCCGTGCCGGAAAGCCCTTCGCCACCAAACGGCTGGGAGCCGACAATGGCACCGATCTGATTGCGGTTCACATAGGTGTTACCCACTTTGATACGGCTGGCAATGCGTTCAACGCGGCGATCAACACGGCTGTGCACACCGAACGTCAGCCCATAGCCCTTGGCGTTGACACTATCAACCACCTTGTCCAGATCCTTGGCTGCGAATGTGGCCACGTGCAGCACCGGACCGAAGATTTCCTCTTCCAGCTCTTCAATGCCACTGACACTGATCACGGCAGGGGAGACGAAATTGCCCTTCTCCGGCACGGCCATTTTTTTCGTCAGCCGACCCTTGGCTTCATACTTGTCACAATGGTCGACAATCTTCTTCCTGGCCGTTTCATCTATCACCGGGCCAACATCGGTGGACAGTAACCAGGGATCGCCAATGCCCAACTCGTCCATGGCGCCATACAGCATTTCCAACAGATGATCGGCAATGTCTTTCTGCACATACAACATACGCAGTGCCGAACAACGCTGGCCCGCGCTCTGGAAGGAAGACGCCAGAACATCGCGGACCACCTGTTCAGGCAGCGCAGTGGAATCCACGATCATCGCATTCAAGCCACCGGTTTCCGCCACCAGGGTGGCATCAGGAGCCATGTTCTCGCTCATTTTCTTATCGATGCGCTGGGCCGTTGCGGTCGACCCGGTGAAGCAAACACCAGCGACCCGAGAATCGGATGTCAACGCCCCACCCACCGTTGCACCGGTGCCCGGCAGCAACTGGATCACGTCTTCCGGAATACCGGCCTGGTGCATCAGCTCCACGGCCCGCACCGCCAGAAGTGAGGTCTGCTCGGCCGGCTTGGCCAACACGGCGTTACCCGCTACCAGATTGGCAAGAATCTGGCCTGTGAAGATCGCCAGCGGGAAGTTCCAGGGAGAAATACACACCACCACCCCACGCGACTCACCGCTGTCCTTGTAACGAATTCCTTCGTTGGCATAGAACTGGGCGAAGTCCACCGCCTCGCGAATCTCAGCAACGCCATCCAGCAACGACTTGCCCGCTTCCCGGGTGGCCAGGGCAAACAGCTCGTGGGCATTTTCCTCGTACAGGTCCGCGACTTTGCGAAGACACTCGGCCCGCTCTTCAGCCGAACGGGCAGACCAGGCCTTGAAGCCTTCCTGAGCTGCGGTGATCGCTGTGTTCACGTCCTCCTCGGACGCCTGTGTCACATGGCCGACGGTATCTTCGGTGTCGGCGGGGTTACGAACCATCTGCACTTCCGCACCAGACACCTCACCAGCGATGATCGGCCCACCCTTCCAGCGATGGTCACGATAGGCATCCCGGCCCTTGTCGATTTCCGCAACCGTCACCGGATCGGTGATGTCCCAACCTTTGGAGTTTCTACGCTGTTCGCCAAAGAGTTTGAACGGGTGGACGATGGCCTTGCTTGAGATATTAGTGCCCATCTCCTTAACGGAGTCCATCGGGTCTTTGGCGATTTCTTCCGGCGTAATGCTCTTATCCACGATCTGGTTCACGAAGGAACTGTTGGCACCATTTTCCAGCAGGCGACGCACCAAATACGCCAGCAGATCTTTGTGAGGGCCAACAGGTGCATAAATCCGACAGGGCACACCACTGGTTTTCAGCACTTCGTTGTGGAGCGATTCACCCATACCGTGCAGGCGCTGAAACTCATAGTTGTCCACGCCTTTGGATTTGGCCAGTTCGAGCACCGCCGATACCGAGTGGGCATTGTGGGTGGCAAACTGCGGATAGATCCGGTCGGTCATGTTCAGTAGCTTGGTGGCGCAGGACAGAAATGAAACGTCGCTGCACGCCTTGCGGGTGAATACCGGGAACCCGCTCAGGCCCATCACCTGCGCACGTTTGATCTCCGCGTCCCAATAGGCGCCTTTCACCAGACGCACCATAAAGCGGCGGTCGTACTTTTCAGCCAGACCGTACAGCCAGTCCAGCGCAAAGGCTGAGCGCTTGCCATAGGCCTGAACAACAACACCGAAGCCATCCCATCCCGCCAGTTCCGGATCAGAAACCAGTTCCTCGATCACATCCAGGGAGAGGTCCAGACGGTCCTGTTCCTCGGCGTCGATATTGAAACCCATGTTCGCCGCAGCGGCCTTTTTCACAAGCTTCTTGGCGCGAGGAAGCAGTTCGTTCATTACCCGCTCTTTGTTGCCGTATTCATAACGGGCCAACAAGGCAGACAGCTTGACGGAGATGCCTGGATTCTTGCGTACATCGCCCTTGCAAGCCTTGGCAATGCTGTCGATGGCGTTGGAGTAAGAGTCGTAGTAGCGCTTGGCATCAGCATCTGTACGGGCGGCTTCGCCGAGCATATCGTAGGAGTAGGTGTACCCCTTGGCCATGTAGTCTTTTGCTTCGTCTTGGGCTTCATCAATATCACGGCCCAACACGAACTGACGGCCCATTTCCTTCATCGCCTGACCAGCAACGGTGCGGATAACCGGCTCGCCAAAACGTTTGAGCAGTTTACGCAGCGTATCGCCAACGCTGTGACGCTCGGAATCCTTCAAAAGGTTGCTGGTCATCAGCAACGCCACCGTCGCCGTGTTGATCAGCGGCGACGACGCTCGGCCAATGTGGGTGCCCCAGGCACCAGACGTAATCTTGTCTTCGATCAGCTCATGGATGGTCATGTTGTCCGGAACGCGCAGCAACGCTTCTGCCAGACACATCAGGGCAACACCTTCCTTGGTGGTGAGACCATATTCCGCCAGGAACTTTTCCATGATGGTGGACTTGGCATTCTTGCGCACACTGCGCACCAGATCGGCCGCACGGTCGGAAATCGCATCACGCTCTGCCCGGCTCAACTGGGCGCCAGCAATCATCTCACTAATCACCTTGTGTTCGTCCGCAAGGTAATAATTGCGGATGGACTGTCGGCTATCGACAAGTGTGGGAGTCTCTGATTGCTGCGGTCTCATGGTTGAACCCTCTCAATTGTTTATCTTTCCCGCATTCTACCGGGAACGACAAAGACTATTTGACTGTAAAAACCAGACAGGCGCGACGTTCAGGCTTTTTTGGTTAATTTAAATTTACATTTTTCCTGTGCAATGATTAATTTTCAGGCGAAAACACCCTAATAATGGTTAAGCTGCCTTTGCGGCCAGCTCCCGAAGCACGCCGTGGGCCACCGAAAAAACTGCACAATCCACGTCACTCGCGGCCTGCATATCACCCAGCATCCTTTGCCAGCGGCCCAGAAGAGCCTGCTTGTCCTCACGCCAATGTTCCAGCAACTGCTCAGGGGACATCGACTCGCCCCCTTCGGAAGCGAAGGAAAGTACACTCGCAGTCAGGTTCCGCAACTGGTGATCCAGCTCGTCCCTGTAATGAAGCGTCGCCAGCACCTGCCAGTGCCCCCGGGCCTTGAAGGCGCGCATCTGGCGATCCAGCCAGGTCAGTTTTAGACCTTCTCCCAAGCTGAAATATACCCAGGCCACCGATTCGAGATCCTGATCCAACTGACGGCCAATCTCGACAATATCCATCAGCCAGTACCGGCTCTCGGCAGAAGCGGCATAGGCGGCCAGTCTCTCCGGAACGCTTTGCTCACAGTATTTATCATAGCGGTCCTGCCACCGACTTGCAGGAATTACCGCCTCAAGACTCGCTGTGGAAGCCAGCACTTCAGCCAACGGCCGCTGATAGTGTGCAATACAGGCAGCCGGATCCAGATCGGAGCGGCGATTGTGCAGCAACCAGCTGGTACTGCGGGTGACCAGGCGAATCGCGTCACTGAATAACTCCGCCTGCACGTCAGCACTGATTTTTCCATCAAGCGCTTCTATAGCTTTCCACTGAGTCTCTACGTCATGGATCCGGAGGGAGATCAGATAGCCAGCAGCGATCCGCCCGCAGTCAGCACCAGTGGCATTACGAAGCTTATCGGCCCAACTGATCCCCATGCGATTCACCATATCGTTGGCAATCTGCGTCGCCACGATTTCGCCCCGCAACGGATGGATATCAATCGCTTCTGGGAAGCGCTTGAGCAATGACGCCGGAAAGGCCGAATATAGCGCTTGGACAAAGCGATCATCGTGAATAATGGGTGTGGTCAGCAGTGCCTGTTTCAGCTCAATCTTGGCGTAAGAAATCAGTACCGACAGCTCCGGGCGAGTCAAACCGGAAAAACGCTCACGCCGCTCCCGAAGTTCCTCATCATCAGGCAGGAATTCAAGAACCCGGTCGAGCTTGCCTTCCGACTCCAGTCGCCGCATCAAACGCTCATACTCATCCATGGTAGAGACCGCGCCACTGGCAGCGAGGCTCAAAGCCATGGCCTGGCGGTAATTGTTCCGCAGCACCAGCTCCGCCACTTCCGGGGTCATTGTCCGGAGCATCTGATTACGTTGCCTGAGCGTCATCTTCCCGCTTCGCACCTGTTCGTTGAGCAGGATCTTGATGTTCACCTCATGATCCGAACAATCCACTCCGCCGGCGTTATCAATAAAGTCGGTATTGGCGGCACCACCGGTTCTGGCAAAGCCGATGCGACCGAGCTGGGTGAAACCGAGGTTTCCACCCTCACCAAGAACCCCACACCGTAGCTGATGGCTGTCGATCCTTACGGCATCGTTGGACTTATCGCCGACATCGTCATGGGTTTCGCCAGCCGCTTTCACGTAGGTGCCGATACCACCGTTCCAGAGCATATCCACCGGCGCCTGCAAGAGCGCCCTGATTAACTCATTCGGCGGCAGGCGGGTTTCGCTAATCCCGAAACGGGCCTGTATTTGTGGCGACACAGGAATCCACTTTTCAGCCCTTGAGAACACGCCACCGCCCTCACTGATCAGTTGTACGTTGTAGTCCTCCCAACTCGATCCCGGCGTCTCAAAAAGACGCCTGCGTTCGGCGAAGGAGGCCGCTGCATCCGGCTCGGGATCGATAAAGATATGCAAGTGATTGAAGGCTCCCACAAGGCGAATACGATCCGACAACAGCATGCCATTGCCAAACACGTCCCCGCCCATGTCGCCAATGCCAACAACGGTGAACTCGTCGGCCTGAGTGTCGATGCCCTTCTCCAGGAAATGACGTATGACCGACTCCCAGGCGCCCTTTGCGGTAATACCCATTTTCTTATGGTCATACCCCTCACTGCCTCCGGAGGCAAAGGCGTCTCCAAGCCAGAAGCCGTATTCCCCGGCAAGCCGGTTCGCAATGTCAGAGAAGGTCGCAGTGCCTTTGTCCGCAGCCACCACCAGATAGGTGTCATCGCCGTCGTGACGGACCACATCAGCCGGGGGCACTACGTTGCCTTCGTCCAGGTTGTCGGTCAGATCCAGCAAACCGCGGATGAATGTCTGGTAGCAGGCGATACCCTCTTCTCTGAGCGCCTCCCGTGAGCTGCCTTCCGGAGGCTGTTTGACGATAAAGCCACCTTTGGCACCCACGGGTACGATGACCGAATTCTTGACCTGCTGGGCCTTCACCAGCCCAAGTATCTCGGTACGGTAGTCTTCACTACGGTCGGACCAACGCAAACCACCACGGGCCACGGAGCCTCCCCTGAGGTGGACCCCTTCCACCCGGGGCGAACACACGAACACCTCGAAACGCGGGCAGGGCTTGGGGATATCCGGAATGCTGGATGGGTCAAGCTTAAGCGAGAGATAACCCTTGAACTCGCCGGCGTCCTGGCGTTGAAAATAGTTGGTTCTGAGGGTGGCCTTGATGAGCACATAAAACCGCCGGAGGATACGGTCATCGTCGAGACTTTTGACGGTTTCGAGAGCCTCATGAATCCTGTTTTCAAGGCGCTCGGATTCCGCCGCCCGATTGGCCGTGGCTGGATCGAAACGAGCGCTGAAGAAGGCGACCAGCAAGGCCGTAATATCCAGATGCCGGGCCAATGTGTCGGCAATAAAGGGCTGGCTGAATCCGAATCGCAACTGTTTGATGTAACGGGAGTAGGCACGAAGCAGGCTGACTTCACGCCAGTCCAGGCCCGCCGCCATCATCAACTGGTTGAAGTCGTCGTTTTCCGCGAAACCATTCCAGATTTCGCGGAACCCTTCCTGAAGTCGTGGTTTGGCCGCTTCAACATCGGCGTCACGGCAACGTGAATGACATTCCACGGTAAAATCACTGACCCCGAACTGCTCACCATCACGCCGTCGGATACGATACGGGTGCTCCCCCAACACCCGCATGCCAAGATTCTCGAGGATCGGAATCACGTCTGACAGGATGACAGGTTTACCCTGACTGTAGAGCTTGAAATTCAGCTCCTGCTTCCCCTGTTCGGATGATGCGTAAAACCTCATGGGCACATCAGAACTCAGGGCAATGGACTGGATTTGCTGGATATCGCCAACAGCCTCTGCGACGGAGAATCTTGACCGGTAACTCGAAGGGAACCCGCCATTGAACATCCCGGCCCAACGCTTTCCTTCCGACTTGCCCAACACCTCGGTCAAACGACGATGTAGCGCGTCGTCCCACGACTGGGACTCTTCCAACATCGTCGCCACGATGTCACGCAGATGACCGGAATCGTCAGGGTCGTAGTCTTCACCCTCCAGCGCCTCAGAAAGCTGTTCCAGGAGGGTTTGGTTTTGGGGGGAATCGGAATGGGTCATCGGAGATCTCCGGGGATATCAACTGGGGGCCTGTATGACTGAACATCCCCAGTATAGACAACTCACGAAAGACTCTTTGCCCATATAGTTTTAAAATGGAGGCAATTTGATTATATTCTTGGCCTTATACAGCCGTATATCTCTCTCGGGAAATAAATTATGGTCGAATTGGACAGAATCGATCTCTCCATCATCCGCGAACTACAAAAACACGCACGGGTGACCATCACCGAACTCGCGTCACGCGTTGGTTTGTCAAAAACCCCCTGCCAGGTCCGCATGCGGCGCCTCGAAGAACAGGGCTACATCACCGGTTACACCGCCCTGATCAATCAGACCAAACTTGGGCAGAGTCATATTGCCTTCGCCCAGGTCACTCTGAACGACACCAGCAGCAATGCCCTTGCCGCCTTTAATCATTCGGTGAAACAAATTTCGGCGGTAGAGCAATGCCACATGATTGCCGGCAACTTCGACTACCTGCTGAAAGTACGCACGCAGAACATGGCGGAGTACCGGCAAGTGCTGGGGGAGCAGATATCGGCACTGCCCCATGTGTTGCAGACCAGCACGTTCGTAGTAATGGAGAATGTGAAAGACGCGGGGCTATGAGCCGCAACGGCAACGAAAGCCCCGCTATTGGGTAAGCCGTGGGTTAAGCTCGCCCCAGAAACCTCCGTTCCTCGACATTGACCTTAATGCGATCGCCCGTGGAGATATGTTCGGGCACCTGCACCACCAGGCCAGTGGTGAGTCTAGCCGGCTTCGTGCGCGCTGTTGCCGAGCCACCCTTTACCGACGGGTCGGTCTCTTCTATCAGAAGGTCCACTGTTGGGGGCAGATCCAGAGCCACTGGCGCGTCGCTCACCAGAATCACCATCAACCCCTGCGTCTCTTCGTTAACGAACAACAGCTCCTCGGCAATGGATTCACCATTGAGGCTGTATTGTGTGTAGTCCTCGCTATCCATAAAGACGTATTCCTCGCCATCAGAATAGGAGAACGTTGCTGCCCGACGGACCAGATCCGCCAGGTTCAGCATATCGGTGTCCTTGAAGGTCTGGTCGATCTTATGACCGGTTACAACGTCGTAAAGGCGCATGCGATACAGACTACCGCCAGCCCGCCCCTGCGGGACCGAGCGCTCGATATCCTTTACAAAGTAGACACCACCTTCGTACTCGATCGCCGAATTCTTTTTGATTTCACCTGCTTTTGGCATTGCTACTGATTCCGGAATTTATAGAGGGACAAACACGGTGCTGATATATCATGAAGCGACGGCGCTGGCGAGAGGCCGGCGCCAAAATCAGCATACCAGCGCCCGCAAGTCCGCCAGAAAACGATCCACCTGCTCCGGGGTGGTCGACCAGGAACACATCAGGCGAGCGCTGCCGCCAATGAAGTTATAGAAGTTCCAGCCTTTCTCCCGCAGAGCGGCCTGCACCGGTTCAGGCATCTCAACAAAAACGCCGTTGACCTGCCGCGGATACCGAAGTGTCATTCCCGGCAACCCTTCCAGTCCTCGTGCCAGTCGCTCGGCACAGGCGTTGGCATGCCGTGCGTTCTCCTGCCACACATTTCCCTCGAGCAGCCCGCACCAGGGTGCGGAGATGTAACGCATCTTCGAGGCCAACTGCCCTGCCTGCTTGCATCGCCACTCAAAATCTTCCGCCAGCGCGCGATTGAAAAAGACCACCGCCTCCCCCAGCGCCAGGCCGTTTTTAGTGCCGGAGAAACACAGCACATCCACGCCGACTTTCCAGGTAATCTCTGAAGGGTGCACATCCAGCGCCGCCACGGCATTGGCGAAACGGGCTCCGTCCATATGAATATTCAGATTGAAACGGTCAGCCGTTTCCCGGATGGCACGTAGCTCGTCCGGGGAATAGACGGTACCCACCTCAGTCGCCTGGGTCAGGCTCAGAGCCTTGGGTTTGGGATAGTGGATATCAGTTCGCTTGGTGACCAGGTGCTCAATGCTCTGTGGCGTCAGCTTACCGTTCGGCCCCTGGCCCAAAAGCAGTTTTGCACCGTTGGAAGCATACTCCGGCCCTCCACACTCGTCGGTCTCGATGTGTGCCAGTTCGTGGCAGATCACACTGTGGAACGACTGCCCCATCGACGCCAGCGCCAGTGAGTTTGCGGCGGTGCCATTGAACACGAAAAAGACATCGCAGTCGGTGTCGAACAGAGCACGAATCCCATCCGCCGCCCGCTGTGTCCATCGGTCTTCGCCGTACGCCGGTTCATCAGAACCATTCGCCTCGGCCATTGCCGCCCAAGCTTGTGGACAAATGCCGCTGTAGTTGTCGCTGGCGAACTGTTCTGACTCGGACACGGGCACGCTCCTGGAAGGCTGTATCGAAAATGCTGCTAAGACCTTAACTCTATTTACAAATATCCGAATTTGCTACTCAAAAAAGCACTTTCCTCGGCTCGTCACGTCATGACGTCGAACACAGAACTACAAGCAAGTACGCTTATCATAAATAATAATGAGATTGATTTGCATTATTTTATGCGACTGATATTATTGCCGTCATCAACATGAACATTCGTTCACTTCTCTCCCAGTGTTTCCCGGAGGTTTTCGATGGCCCAGTCCCCCAATCCACACCAGCTCGCACTGGTGATCAGGCGCTCACTAACCCTTTTAGCAACCTGCTCGACAATCTGCATTCCAGCTATCGCCGTCGCGCAGGACGATACCAACGCGCCAACGAGCCTGGGAGAGCTGGTTGTGTCCGCAACCGCATTGAAGGTGGAAGCCCCTTTGATGGAAACACCTCGCCCCGGCTCGGTGGTGGAGCAGGAAGAACTGGAAGAGCGCAACGTGCAAGCGCTTGATGAAACGTTCCGCTATCGCGCCGGGGTGCTCTCGGGACAGTATGGTGAGGACAACGATACCGACTGGCTAAAGATTCGGGGGTTCGACCAATCCACCTACCAGGACGGCCTGCGGGTCTATCGCGAGGGGTTCTATCAATGGTTGCCAGAACCCTTTGGACTGGAGCGAGTAGAACTACTCAAAGGCCCTGCGTCCATTCTGTACGGCGAAGCACCTCCGGGTGGTGTGATCAATGCAATCAGTAAGCGACCTACCGATACTGCCCAGGGCCAGATCAATCTGCAGGCAGGCACCGACGAACACCGTCAGCTTGGGATCGATACGTCTGGGCCCGTCGCCGATCGAAATGACCTTCGCTACCGCCTGGTTGGCTTGTACCGATATAACGAAGGCGACCTGGACTTCACGGAAAACGAACGCTATTACCTGGCACCAAGCCTGACCTGGGATATGTCCGACCAAACGGAGCTCACGGTACTGGCAAGTATCCAGAAGGACGACGCCATTCCAGTCAATTCCTTCAAGCTGCCATATGGCACTGTAGACGAAACGCCTTTTGGTAAGGTGGACCCTTCCACCAACTACAGCGAGCCAGACTACGACACGAACGAACGCACCCAATCAGCCATCGGCTATTCACTGAGTCATCGCCTCAATGACACCTGGACCTTTGAACAAGATTTCCGCTATAGCCAGGTAGACCTGCTGTTGCGCAGTAGCTTTATCTTCTTCCAGACCGGTCCACGGGAAGGTCAGCGCTATCTGGTCTACCGGGACGGTGAGATCAACAGCTGGACCGTCGACAACCGCCTGGTGGGCAAGTGGTTCACCGACCGCACTGAACATACGTTGCTGTTCGGAGTGGATTATCAGGATCTCGAAAACGAAGGCAAACAGAATGGCGCCGGGGGCTCAACTCCGTTTGGCGGCCCTATCGACCTGTTCGACCCACAGTATGGCAACTTCACGCCTATCACGGCATCCGACCTGATCGTACAGGACATCAACAAACAGCAAACAGGCTACTACCTCCAACACCAACTGCGCCTGGATGATCGCTGGGTATTCCTGGCTGGGGGTCGCTTTGACCAAGCCGAAGTAGACAGTATCAATCGTACAGCCGGCACTCGACAGGAAGCCGATGCCGATGAATTCTCCCTCTCCGGTGGGGTTATGTACTTGGCCGAGAATGGATTCTCACCCTACGTGTCCTACACCGAATCATTTCAGCCCATTTCAGGTACTGATGGCACTGGCGACCTTTACGAACCAAGGAAAGGCAAGCAGCTGGAAGCCGGCGTCAAAATCGCTCCGGACGATCTGGATGGTTACGTAACAGCCGCGGTTTACCGGATCGAGGAAAGAAATTCACTGGGAACTGACATTGGTTTCCAGGTTCAGGACCGGGAGCGCACTACAGCTGGCTTCGAAGTGGAGAGTGTCAGCTACCTCACCGACCAACTGGAACTGACGGCCGCCTACACTTACAACGACGCCACCATCAAGGAAACCGAAACCGACAACAGCGAACGCGCGTCCCCGCTTATCCCAAGGCACATGGCCTCGGCCTGGCTGGACTATAGCTTTGTCGACCAACTGCCCGGCCTCAAAATCGGCGGTGGTGCCCGCTACGTGGGCTCAACCCGCGACGGCACGACCAACGTTCCCTCCTACACAGTCCTGGACCTGATGGCCCAATACGATGTAACCCGCAATTGGCAGGCACAGGTAAACGTCACCAACGTTGCGGACAGGGAGTACGTCGCGAGCTGTGATTACTGGTGTTACTACGGCGAAGCCCGCAGCGTGGTTGCCAGCGTTCGCTATCGCTGGTGAGGGGTCTGGCGCGCAAACTTGCTTGACGTCACAAACCCGAACACGGCAATCTGCCGTATAAAGAGGCAACTATTCACACACCCGTTGGCGACTCCTGCATGTCTGAACCATTCAGTTCATCCACTACTGACCGCGCGCACTCAGGCGCGGAGTCGCCATCCTTGTCAGTGTCTCCCGATCAACTCAGCCAGCTGCTCAAGGGCGTTGCCGCGAAAGACCGCTCAGCGCTTGCAACACTGTATGAAGCAACGGCACCGAAACTTCTCGGCACCATAATCCGTATCTTGAATAACCGGGGCTGGGCCGAGGAAGTTGTTCACGATACGTATATCAAGATCTGGCGGAAAGCGGATCAATTCGACGCGTCCAAGGCCTCTGCGATTACCTGGATGGTCACCATTGCCCGCAACGGTGCTATCGACGAGCTGCGAAAGCAGCCGGTAAGTCGCAAGGCACCGGAAGATGAGCTGGAGCAGCTTGCCAGCAAAGAACCCAATGCCCAATCACAAGTGGAAAGCCAGCAGACCGTGAACCAACTGAACCTATGCCTGGAGGAACTGGAAAAAGATCGCCGCGACATGGTGCGGTTGGCCTATCTTAACGGCTGGTCCAGAGCAGACCTGGCCACGCATTTTGATCAGCCGGTGAATACTGTCAAAACCTGGCTACACCGGGCGCTGAAACAACTGAAAGGGTGTCTCACACCATGACCGACCGCGACGATCTGGACATGCTGGCAGCAGAGTTCGTCCTGGGCACACTGGATGCCCGGGAGCAGGCCGCTGTGGCCGTGCGTCGGCAAAGCGAACAGGATCTCGACGAGATAATCACTGCCTGGGAGCAGCGCTTGTCTGCACTGGCTGATGAAGTAACGCCGGTCACGCCAGACCCCGAGCTGTATCAACGGATTGAACAAGATATCGATGCCCTCGAGACGCGCCGAGCAGGTATCAATACTGACAGCCACGACAATTCCAACGTGGTCTCCCTGCACAAGCGCCTGCGGCGGTGGCAGTGGAGTACCGCCCTGGCCTCAGCGGCCGCCATGGTGCTGGTTGCAGTCCTGGCATTCCAACCTGCACCTGAACAGGGCTCGCAGTCGTTTGTAGCCGTGTTCCAGGAGAACGACCAGCAGCCGGCCTTCATGCTCTCGGTAGATCTGACCAACCGCCAAATGCAGATTCGTCCGGTAACGGCCAAACCCGTGCAGGGAAAATCCTACCAGATGTGGATAAAGGCCGATTCACTCGGGCCGAACCCGCGTTCCCTGGGCGTACTCAACGACAACTTCAAGCTGGAGCGCGCTGCCCTTCGTGACTACGACCCTGAGCTGCTGAAGGAAGCCACCTTCGGCATCAGCGTAGAGCCCGTAGGTGGTTCACCCACTGGCCAGCCTACCGGGCCAGCCATACATGGTTACCTTTATCCCGTTGCTGATGAGGCCTCCGAACCCTCTCATTGATTCTTTTTTTCCTTGCTGAAACTTTTGGGAACCTCCCCCCGTAACTGTGGTTACACCCATCGAACAAGACACCAGGATGGGATCAACCCGAAAGCAAGGAGAACACAATGAAGAAGCATTTGATGACAAGCGCATTTCTAGCCGCAACTCTGGCTTCTGGTTCCGCATTGGCAATGGACAACATGAAAGTCGGGGTTTGGGGAGACAATCAATCAGTTGCGGACGGCACCGTCACTGCCAAAAAAGTGGTTGCTGAGAAAAATGGCTGGCTCGTAGTACATCGCACAGATGAGAGTGGCAAGCCCGGGCCGGTGGTGGCACACGCCCCCCTTCGTGAAGGTAAAAATACAGATGTGGCCGCCATCCTGACCGAAGACGTCAAATCCGGTGATATGCTAATGCTGATGCTTCATAGCGAAGACGGCGGCATGAAAACCGGCATTTTCGAATACACCCTGGGCGCCAAGGAAGACGGTCCCATCAAGAAAGACGGCAAGCTTGTGATGAAAACCATCACAGCGAAGTAATAGCCAGGGTGGGGCCGCTCATGGCCCCACCTAATCAGAGGGCGGGGCCGCGATACCCTGCGCTTTTCGATACATCCACGCCAATCCCAATAACGCCAGCCCAAGCCCCATAAAGGCCGCCACTCGCCAAAGCCCCTGCAGGCCTGCCATATCAATGAGAAAAATCTTGGCAATCACCAGACCTAACAGAACCATGCCCGCCTTATAGAGCACCGCATTGTCACGTTTGGCGGAATAGGCAATAGCGCCAATGGCGTAGAAAAGGCTGACAACTGAATAGCTGTAAAGCTCACCCTCTGACATACCGAACGACAACCCCATATCACTCCCCTGCCAGAGTTGTCGGATTTCCAACGCGGTAAACAGCAGAAAGCCTGCAGACGCCACGCACAACGACCAGAACCGGGGCGCAAGCGATGGAAACCGGCTGACCGCAATCGCCAGCAGAACGGGGCCACCGTATGCGGGAAGCAGCATGTTGATGATCGCTGCATTACCAATATGGCCGCCGCCCCACCAGGGATTGTGCAGCGTCACCAGAGCGAGATAACTCAACATCGACAGCGCGACCAGTATCCGCGAGAACAACCGGTACAGCCAGGCCAGTGACTCACTCGCCCCGGCACGCACCGTATAGGTCACACCCAGTGCACCCCAAAGCAGTGTGTTGATTACGGCCTCGGTAAAGCTGTACTGCTGGGAAAAAATATCGCCATCGTAAAGCCAGTAGCGCATCTCGGCACCCAGAAACAGTACCAGTAGATGGAGGGTTGCCCCCTCCAGCCAGGGACGAATGGCACGATCCTTCCCCGCCAGCCAAGTGGCAATGCCGGCAAACAGCGTAGCACCACCATAGCTCCAGAGTGACCAATGGAGATCGGTATCGTAATCCTGCAGCCAGGGGTTGAACGTCAGCCGTGCCACCACCAACGCCAGGGCCACCTTCAACAGCAGATGAAGCTCGGGCATCTGATAACGCCGCGCCAGCCAGGTAAGGCTGACAAACTGAGCCGACAGGGCCAGGGTGAGTGACGCCTCACGAACAATCATTATCGCCGCCAGGGAATAGCTGACGTGTGCCGCCATCACTGCCCAGACAACGCCCACCCGATAGCGCTGCACGCTTTCGAGCTTCCACGCGAGAACGCCGTAAACGCCGCCAACCAGCAACATCGCAACCGACCAGGCGGATGACGTTTGATGACCGTGTATCAACAGCCAACCCAGTACCGCCCAAACCAGTGGCGACAACAGGGTGAAGGAGGCCCACCGGCGACGATCATTCTGGCGAACCCAGTGCCACAACCCGAGCCCGGTGGAAAGTATGGCGCCCCCAATCAGGTAGGACAGCAAACCACCCTGATGCTCTGACGCTATCTGCGTAACATAGGTGATTTCAGTGCCATTACGCCCGACATATCCGAGCCATCCCAACGCACTGGCCAGCACCGCGCCCCAGGGCAGGAACCAGAGCGCTCCACGACTCTGCGGCACCAGCACTGCAGCCGGCAGTATGAGAAGCCAACTCCAGAAAATCGGGCGACTGCCCTGCCCGATTATCGATAACGCCCAGATAACCAGCAGCGATATCAAAACTTCCCGTAAATACGGCAATGCCTGTTCTGAGCGAACCGGAACCGTGGCAAACACCACAAACAGGGCGGCGATGTACCAGGCTGTTGATGCGCCGATGACGGCTCCGCTGGATGTGGCCAACCACCACAGCAACGCGCCGGATAACGTGGCGTACCAGAGCCAGTCCCGATAGACATAACGCATCAACATCAACGAACTGACGGTGATCAGGAAACTGTAAGACAACACAAAAACGACGCTGCCGTCGTCGCTACCAATCAATAACGGCACCAGGTAGGCGCCGCTCAACCCCATGACGGCAAGCAACGGGCCATGAACCAGCGCCAGAACCATGGTACCCAGGGACACAATGGCAAGCCCGAACAGGCCCACTGTTGGGCCGACCAGCCCGTAATGGTGGACGCCTGCCAGCAACGCCGCATAGAGAGTGATACTGCCACCACCCGCCAGCGCCGCGAATACGTCGTTCGCACCCCGGTTACGACGGCGCAGGTATTCCGCTCCCACATGCAACGCTAGACCGCTGAGCAGCGCCAACACCAACTGCTGCGACGGGCCGATCATTCCCGCGTTGATAGAGTGGCTGACCATAAAGATACCGGCCAGCCCAACGCTCAGTCCGCCGAGCCAGACCATCCAGTTATCCTTCAGGGCCTGGATAAAACGAGGTCGATAGCGTGACGTAGCATCCGCAGGCAGGGGATTTGTGTCAGGCAATGGAGATATTTCGGGTGAGGCTGGCGTATTCTCAACAACGGCTTCGTCGAGTTCAAGTTCCGGGGCCGGTTGGCCTTGGTCTTTTCCGCCCATATGTTGCTTGAGATAGGTCACTTCTTCGCGCAATCGGGATACTTCCCGGCCCAAGGATTCAACGCGTTCCGACTGATCGCGGCGTCGTGAGAACGCGAGAATGCCCAGCACTGCCCCCACCGGAAGGAGTATGGCAAGACCAAGTGCCAGAATAATCAATAATGCTTCCATGCTGCCCCTCGTGTGTCAGGCGTCCAACCTTCCAGCCCGCGAATGGCGCACCGGTTCATCCCGGCACAGGCCGGCTTATCCAAAATAATCCTGCATCCAGTCCACCAGTGCCTGGGCACTGACCTCCGACAACGCCATGCCCTGGAACTCATCACCCACTTCATCATCGATGGTCACGAACTGATACAACAACACGCCTGGCTGGTTGTCGTGCAGGATCAACGTTATGCGGCGACGGGTGCGCAAGCAATCGATGGTCATAACATCGGCGGGAATGCCCGTATCACGCATGCCCCGGCGCACTTCCAACACCGGGTTGATGTGCTCGTGGGCGGCCTGGATGCGTGTGTGAGCATCACTGGCGATATCGGACAGGGCTTTCAGGGGATCAACATCGGACATGCATTGCTGCCTGTGTTATCTGGCAAGTAAGTGAGACGATTGAGTACACAGTTTACCTCGAATGAACCCCAATCATAACCTGCCGGCCAACGATCGGGGGCATCAACGCCTGCACTCGCCTTACGCGGGCAGCACACCGTGCCACACCGGGAGCGCCATATCCTCGGGTTCCTCTCCAGGACCGCCATCCCGGCTTTTGAAAGCGCCCTCCTCGATCGGAATCCGGAACAATGCCGTCGCCTTCCGCTCCTTTGCATTGGGGGTACGCACCTGTTCCCAACGGCCCGGTTCAATCTGATTAATGATGGCCTGGAACGCGGCGTCGAACTCACGATCATCCGACACTGGCGAGGCCCTGCCGAACAGCACCAGCGATTCATAGTTGGCACTGTGGTGGAACGCCGATTTTGTCATCACCCACTGGTTTGTCACAGCGAATGAAATGCACAACTGTTGTCCCGATGCCAGCGTCTGCGCCAACCTGCCACCGCTGAGTGTATGCAGGTAAAGATCGTCAGCAAGACGCCAGGCCGTGATCGGGATAATGCGTGGCTCACCTTCTTCAACAAAACCCACATGCGCTGTTTTTAACCGATCGATCAGGGCGTAAGCCGGCGCCCGCTCATAACTGGCTCTCCTGGCCGCGCGCTTCACCCGGCTGCGAGGACAGCAAGACAGCGGTGATGACGGCGGTGATAACGGTAGTGATAAAGGGGTATCCGTGATTTCCTTCCGAGACATCGTATGCTCCTTTTGCAAAGTACGCCTCTATTAGAAAAAACATCTGATACCATGGAAAGATCCAGATTATAGATTTCAATAGGACCAGTTAAGGTGATTGACGATATACGGTTCGAGCACACCAAACCGCTGCAAACGCAGCTTTATCAACACCTGGCCCAACGCATTATCCATCAACGTTACCCGCCGGGAAGCCAACTGCCCTCCAGCCGTCAATTGGCTGCAGACCTTGGAATCAGCCGCAACACCGTTAACGCCGTTTACGACCAACTGAAGGCTGAAGGCTTTCTGCAAAGCCAGGCTGGTCGAGGCGTATTCGTGCATGAAGACCTCAACCTGGCCATCAACCAACCCACCGGCAGAGCCACTCAAACCACAAAGGCCATGGCCTTGCCACCATTGCCGCCGGCTCCCGCTGGCCGCGTGAGGCTCGGGGAAGACGCCAATCTGCCTTTCCAGCCCGGCCTACCCGACATCGGCGCCTTTCCCATTCGCAGCTGGAACCGGATACTGCACCATCAGGAGAGCCGAAGAAGCCTTCGCGGCTATGACACAACCCAAGGCTACCAGCCATTGCGAAGGGCCATTGCCGACTATCTGAGGACCTCACGGGGTGTGCGCTGCCAGGAACGCCAGGTTATTGTCACAAATGGGGCGCAACAGGCGCTGTCGCTGATTGCAGACGTGCTGTTAAAACCCGGTGACAGAGTTTTTGTGGAGAACCCCGGCTACCGGGGCGCCCGATACGCCCTTGGCCGTCACGGCAACCCGCTGCTGCCCGTACCGCTCAAACATCAGGTGCTGGATGTCGGCATCCTGGACAGCCTTGGCGCCGCCAAACTGCTGTTCTGCACCCCGACTCACCAATACCCGATGGGCGGCATTCTTGATGTGTCACAGCGCATGGCACTTGTACAGTGGGCGCACCAAAACCAGACGTGGATCGTGGAGGACGATTACGACAGCGAATTCCATTTCTATAACAAACCCTTCGCAGCCACTCAGGGCATGTTCGATACCGCCCCTGTTCTCTATGTGGGTAGCTTCAGCAAGACGTTGTTGCCAGCCCTACGCGTCGGTTACCTGATCGTACCGGAGCCGCTCATCGATCATTTCCTCTGGGCCAAGCGTGTCAGCGGCGGAGAGACGCCCTTACTAACACAGGCAACCATCGCCGAATTCATCGAGAGCGGCCAATTCACTCGGCATCTACGCCGTATGCGTCAGCTCTATCGTGATAAATGGCATCACTTCCAGGCGCGGGTTTCGAAAAAGCTTGGCGGCAGGCTGAACCCGATAGCGGAAAGCGCCGGTATGCACTTGGTTCTGGAAGGGAACGTGGACGATCTCGCCCTGAGTCAGCAACTGAGGAACCTGGGCTTCGGCAGCACTGCCCTCAGCGAGCACTACATCGGAAAAGCCGCACAGACCGGGCTGGTGATGGGATTCGCGAGTGCGAGCGAATCACAGATCGAGGCGTGCGTGGATGCACTGTGCAGACTTACAGACTACGATGAAAGATAGCAAAAACATGCTCCAACGTACTCGACAGGGATATTACTGTTATGACACTTCACCTTGAACTGGCGCCACTGATCAGCCTGGGCGCAGGCATTGGCATACTCGTGTTTCCAAAGCTGCTTAACTACATCGTGGCGGGCTACCTGATCATCCTCGGGGTTCTGGGGTTGTTGGGGCATACATTGTAAACCGACGCCCCATCGAGAAAATCCCACCTACTGGCACTATTTGTGGTGCGCCATTTATGTTGTGGTGCACCATTTATGGAGAGTACCGGCAGCCATGCGAAGCAAAGGACAGCAACCCAGTCTTCAACGAAAATTGACCGCACTTGTGGCAGGATTGTGCCTCACGATCATCCTGACCGTGTGTTTCATGGTCGCCGTGGTGCAGGTGCAATCGGCGATCACCGCCTATACCTGGGGCGAAAGCGTCTGGTCCCGCGCACAGATCGATACTGTCCACCACCTCAACCGGTTTTCCGAGTCCGGTGATTTTTCGCACCTTGCGAAGGCGAGGCAGGCGCTGGCGGTGCCCATCGGCGATCTGCACGCCCGCGTCGCCATCACCTCCGATACGCTCGATTGGCAACGTGCCAGGCATGGTTTTCTCCAAGGGGGCAACCATGAAGAAGACCTGACCCGCATGATTCTGCTGATCCGTCTTTTTTCGTGGCTTGATCAACTGGAGCGGGCGTTAATCGCCTGGGAGGGCGCCGATGACCTGCTGTTTGAACTGGATCAGATCGGCAATGCGATGGAACGAGAGTGGCTGGCGGCACCTCCGAATCGCGAGCAACTGCAGGCCCTGCGAGACAGGCTCGCGATTGTTGACCAGCAACTTCAGGTTAATGCCCGGGAATTCCGCCTGGCCATGGGAGACGCCTCGCGCTGGTCTGCCAGCTTCCTGTCTGTTGTCAGTGCATTGTTCCTGACTCTTGTGGCGCTGCTGTCCTGGTTCCTGGGATTCCGGCTGGTGAGACTGCTCAACCGAACCGAGCAGAACTTCCGCTCGATCTTCGAACAGTCCGCCATCGGCATTATCCAGATTGATACCGATGGCCGAATTGTTAATGCCAATCAGGCGACCTGCGACATCCTTGGCTACCAGCCCGATGACCTTGTGCAGCGCCCCTACCGGGAGCTGGTCCATCCGGATGACTGGAACGTAGCCCGGGAAGAACGACGTAACATCAGCTTCGGCAATATCGACAGCTACACGACCGAGCATCGTATCGTTCGCAAAGACAATGACTTCTTGTGGGCCAGGCTCACCGTATCCCGGGTGTGGGACGCACCCAGCGCTTCGGCTTACTTCACAACGGTTATGGAAGACATTTCCGAGTCTCACCGTCTGTCGACGGAACTGAGCTACATGGCGACCCATGACAGCCTGACCGGCCTGATAAACCGAAGAGCCTTTGAGCAGCAGCTTGCCAGCCATCTCGGACACGTCCGCAACGGAGGAAAGCAACACGCCCTCTGCTATATCGACCTGGATCAGTTCAAGCTGGCGAACGACACTTCGGGCCATGATGCGGGTGACCAACTCCTGCGCCAGGTAGCGGACATCATTTCAAACAATCTGCGCGAAGCAGACATCCTGGCCAGACTGGGCGGCGACGAGTTCGGTATCATTCTTCAGAACTGCGACCTCGACACCGCCCATCATGTGGCTGAAAAGGTGCGGGCATCACTCGACCACCTGGTGTTCTCCTGGCAGCAAACCAGCCACACCATCAGTTGCAGTATTGGCGTGGTGCCGATCACCGCTGAAAGCGCAGGCATCAGCGCCCTGATGAAAGCTGCCGACATTGCCTGTTACACCGCCAAAGACAGCGGCCGCAACCGCGTGTGCGTAATGTCGATGGACGACGAGCAGATGGCCTCCCAGCAAGGCGAGATGGAATGGCACAACCGCATTCAGACCGCGCTTCAGGACAACCGTTTCTTCCTTGAATGCCAGATAATCGCCCCGCCCACTGGCCGGAGCAAGGGGTTGCGATACGAGGTTCTGATTCGCATGCGCTCACCGGACGGTTCGGTGGTACCTCCCAGCGCTTTCCTGCCCCCGGCGGAGCGCTATGGCATGGCATCGAGAATCGACCGCTGGGTTATCGAGAATGTGCTCGAAGAACTATCCGCCGCCCCAAAGCACCTTGATGCCCTGGAAGCCTGCCACATCAACCTGTCTGGTCGCTCGTTCGATCAGGCAGACTTCGCGGATTTTGTGGTCGGCAGATTCCACCATTACGGGGTTCCAGCGAACAAGATCTGCTTCGAGATTACCGAAACCGCCGCCGTCCATAACCTGCTAGAAGTCCAGGCCTTCATGAAACGGTTGAGCGATCTGGGATGCAGCTTTGCCCTGGACGACTTCGGTTCAGGGTTGTCGTCATTCGGTTACCTGCGCCGGCTGCCGGTTACCTGCCTGAAGATCGACGGGATGTTTGTTCGCGATATTGTCACCAGCAGAACGGACCTTGCAATGGTCAGGGCCATTCATGACATTGGCAGAACCATGGACATGACCACGGTGGCCGAGTACGTCGAGTCCGAAGGTGCAGCGTCACTACTGAAAGAGATCGGTGTGGACCTTATTCAGGGTTTCTGGGTCCACAAACCATGTTCGCTGGATGACATCCTGGGCACGGAGCCCAGCCGCCTCTCGGAAAAGGTTGCGCATCTTAAGGCTGATGCAACGTAGCCAGAGGATTCAGCTCCGCCGCCAGCCACTCTCTGACGCCCTTCAGCGACAATGGCCTACCGAGCCAATAACCCTGTAGCATATCGCACCCCAGTTGCTGGATTAATCGTGCTGACTGTTCGCTCTCCACACCCTCTGCAACTACTTGATAACCAAGTGTATGTGCCATATTAATCGCGGTCTGGACAATGACCTTTGCGCTGTCACTGATTGCAACATCTTCAATCAGGGAACGATCAAGCTTGATTTCAGTGGCGGGCAAACGCTTGAGATAGGACAGCGAGGAATAGCCGCTGCCAAAATCATCGATTGACACGAGAATGCCGCTTGCGGCCAATCGCTCCAGAGTCTTCAGGCCTTTATCCGGATCCTGCATCGCAGCGGTTTCAGTCAGCTCCAAAGTCAGCCGGTGCGTCTCGACGCCATGAGCGCGAAGGTTCGAGGCGATTAAACCTTCCAGATCGGGGGAAACCAGGTCACGCGCGGATATGTTGATCGAAATACTCAAATCCGGATAGTCACCCGACAAGCTGGCGAGGTCTCGAATACCCCGCTCAACGGCCCATCGTGTCAACTGCGTGATCACTCCGGTTTCCTCCGCCAGCGGGATGAAATCCGATGGAGAAACCCACCCTCGCTCCGGGTGATGCCAGCGTATGAGTGCTTCCAGCCCCACCACAGAGCCGCTAACCAGACAAAGTTTAGGCTGGTAGTAGAGTTCGGTCCGGTTCTCGTACAGCGCCTCTCTCAAGTCCGACATCAGCGTGAGGCGACTTTCGCTGTATATATCGTGCTCTTCAGTGTAGAAGCCGGTCTCAAATCGGCTATGAGGGGCGATCTCCATCCCCACATGGGCATTGCGAATCAACTGTGCGGCGTTGTCGCCATGCTCCGGATAACTGGCAGCTCCGAATTTAGGGTGTAATTCAATAGCAAGGTTGTCCAGCACTACCGGCGCTGCCAAATGTTTCAGCGCTTGGTTGAGGCTATCGAAGTCGTCATTGACCTCGCGGGTATTGACCAGCAGACCAAAGCTGTCGCCAGATATCTGATAGATCAGTTCCTGCCGCCCCCGATCGTCAGGCACCCGATGGAGAAACGGAAGCTCATTTGCCAGCGCCGTCATTTGCCTGGCCAACTGTTTTATCAACCGCTCGCTGCGGCTCAGCCCCAGTGTTCGGTTGACCTCGTCCAGGCGAGTAATACGGGCTACGCCCACCATATAACGGCCGTTGGGGTCTTGCTGCAGCTGCTCGTTCACCATGTGCTCGAAGCGGTTCCGATTGGGTAAGCCGGTCACCGGATCGTGTGTCATGGCATCGTTCAGCCGGTTCTGCGCTTCACTCCTGGCTTTTTCTTTCTGGAGATTATCGGCCTGTGCCCTTATTTTATCCTCACGCTCACGATACAGCCGGTCTGCAAGGGCCAGGGTCAGGATGAATGCCTCAAGACCGGATCCGATCTGCATCGCATGCTCAGTCAAAAAGTTCTCAGGGAAGAAGCCTAGAGCCCGTCCAGCAGTGGCCAGAACCCCAATGGTCAACGGAGTCCAGGCGACGGTGAAAAAAGCGCCGGCACGGACCCCTGCTGCCCAAGTGATAGGCCCAGCCACGAACAGCAGGGAGAAGAAGAACAGTGCCGAAACCGCAGACAGGATGATTGCCGAGTTGTAGCCCAGAGTCAGCGCCGAAATGAAGTTAAGGACTTCAAAGCCGATCATGGCACGAATGGCGATGTCCAGTTTCGGGCTATGGGACGGTATTCTCAGCAATTTACGACAAAAGAGTACTGAGAAAAGCGCCAGGACCGGCATCGACACCAGTAGCGCGCGGGCATGCACGGCGGGGTATTCGGGATAAAGAAGCTGAAAGCTGTAGCCCTTGATGGAGGCAAAAAACAATAGGTAGCCCGCAATCGCAATGGCGTAGTACAGGTAGAGTTTTTCCCGGAGGGTCAGGAAAACCGCCAGGTTGATCAGAATGATGACGGTAAGGCTACCGTAATAGAAAAAGTGCAACTTCTGTTCGTTTGAGGCCGCCCCGAAAAAATCGTTCGCCTGCCAGATCGCAAGCGGCAGGATCACTGACCCGGCCGTTTGGACACGCACGTAGACTGTTTTTGTCTGCGCCGGGCCCAGCTCAAAGCGCAGCAGCATGTTGGGGTGATCAACCTGTCGGGGATAAAACGGCCTGGCGTCACCGGTACGGAATGTCTCAACCCGTTCCCCACCGGAAAAAACGTAAAACACCACATCGTCCAATTGGGAATACGCCAGTTCCGCGATCAGGTTCAGTGTATCGGGTACCCGGTTCTCCACCGCAAATTTTATCCAGTAAGCAGAAGAGGTAATACCAAACGTCGCGTTGCCAGTTGTTTCGGTTTGCCATTGGCTATCGGGCAAACCGACAACCTGCTCAATCCCGGCCTGACCATCAGGGTCCTCCCACACATCAAAGGGAACCTCATTGGGTGAAATCGAGGTGATCGGGATCGGTCTGACATCCGCCTGCGCATAGTTCCAGGCGCACAGGAACAGCACAGTCATCAAACAACGCAGCATCGGTATCAGAGCCATAGCCAAGCAACCCACGCATTGGGCATCGAGAGCTCCTTTTGCTTCTATCGCCAGCCTTCACTCACAAGCCTAGCCCCGAATCGGTCTGGGTCGAACATTTTTCTTGTAGAAAATTGTTTATACAGCCACGCCAAGAGCCGACCGTCACTTGCGGAACAACACATAGTTTCCAAGGATAGCCAGCAGCGCCCCAAGTACTGCGGTTGTTGTCCATTCAAACCCTTCCAGCCAGGTCGATACACTCAGGGCAACCACCGGAAACAGCACCGTTGCATAGCCGGCCCTGTCGGCACCGAGGGTCTGAATCACCGTGATGTAGCAGTAGAACGCAACAATCGACCCGGGGACCGCCAGGAATACCGTGGCGCCCCAAAAGGTCGCGGATGTTGGCATCACCCACTCCACTCCCTGCAACAGACACCAGACGCCGAGAATCACGGCGCCGTATACCATGGCCCAGGCATTCGCCACCAACAGCGGTATCTGCGCCAGCCGAACCTTTATGCTGACCAGGTTCCCCATGGAAAACCAGAAAGTTCCGGCAGCCGCAAACAGGATGCTGACACCGGTAGCGTTACCAAGCTGCAAATCATGCCAGAACAGCAGCGCTACGCCAGTAATTCCCAGCGCCACAGCGGGATACAAACGGGCAGTGGGTTTTAGCCGCAACCACAGCCAGCCATTCAGGGCATTGAACAGCGCCGCTAATGAAAACACCACCGCCAGCAAACCACTGGTCATGGACTCGGCGGCACGGTATATGAGCAGGAAATTCACGCTGTACAGCGTCAGCCCCTGCAAAAAAAGCCATCCATGCTGCTTCAGCGTCAACTTCTGCAGCCGCCCAAACAATGCAAGCACCACCAGGGCCACAACAGAAGCCATCAAAAAACGATAGAACACTGAAACATCCACCGGCGCAGCCTCAACCTGCAGGCGAATGGCCGTCCAGGTCAGGCCCCAGATCAGTACCGTTAAACCGTAATGCACGGAAATCGGCATAGCTGTAATTCCCTTCTAGAAAGTAACGCGTTGGTGGATCACGTGGCCAAGCTTATGGCAGTGCGAGGGAGAAAACTTGTCAGATCCTGCGCAACCATGGATGATTCTTGCGGAGGCCCGATATGCAAACCAGCTCAGCCCAGATACCCGATTCAACGAAGAATCCCCACAGGGAACGCCGCGACATTGTGGACGCGCTGCGAGCCGCTGGCGTGGCGCCGCAAAGGCTCATCGAGCTGGACCAGGGCCGCGCCCTCGCACAGTGGCAGAACCGCAAGGGCGAAGTGCATTACGAGCGCCCGCGCCATCACGCCCTGAGCATCTACATTAACGAGGGCGACAAAGCGAGGCGGGTAGTGAACGGACGGGCCGTGAGCCAGGGATTTCCGGGGGCTGTGTGTCTGTTTCCCGCCGGCAGTCAATCCACCTGGCAAGTCGATGGCCAGTTCGAATTTTTCCACCTCTACTTCAATGACCTGGACATCGCCCGCTGCGCAGAACAGACGTGGGACTGCGAGCCGGGCCAGGTTGAACTCAGCGAACGATACCACACCCAGGACACGGTTCTGGCCCAGGCGGGCCAGTTACTGGCACTGAGTGACTGGCAGGCACCCGGCCAGTCCATGGCAATGGATCACCTGGCCCAATGGCTACTACTACAGGTGGTTAGCCGTCACTCGAACGTACAGCAGGCAACTCCCTCCGTCACCGGACAACTCACCCTGCGTTACCGCCGATTGCTACAGGAGCGTATTCACGCGCAGTTGGACCAGACGCTGACCCTCGCGGACATGGCGGGCTGGGTAAATCTAAGCCCTTACCATTTTGCCCGCCTGTTCCGCGCGACCTTCGGCTGCGCACCCTACCAATACGTTCAGGAGCAACGCCTGACCCGGGCCCGGGACCTGCTCCGCCAACCGGGGAGTAAAATCACCGCCATCGCCCTCATCTGTGGTTTCAACGACTCCAGCCAGTTCAGCCGGGCATTCAAGGCGAGGTTCGGAGAGACACCGTCCGTCTACCGTGTCCGGGTGAACGCCAGGTAGAACGCCAGCATCAGTTGTTACTTTCACTACATTGCCAAAATGTAAAGAAGAGGAATCCAGCATGCCACGCTGGATTCCTCTTCAATATCATGCCGCACTCCATAAATACCGTAACCATACATGTGGAGTGGGTTCATGAAAGGAAAATTCGGGCTGACAATGGCCCTGCTGTTAACGGCAGGTTGTGCGGCTGCCGCTGAAGAACTACGGATCTACACAGAGCAATACCCTCCTTATAACATGACCACCAATGGTCAGCCATTTGCCCATTCAGAAGCAGACATCACAGGCCTTTGTACCGATGTCGTGAAGGCACTTCTGGGTAAAGCCGAGCTGGATTACAGCATCAAGCTCCGGGACCTCAGCTATGGCCTCAACCGGGCCGAACGGCATCCTGAACACGCCATTTATTGCGTGTCCAAAACAGAAGACCGCGCGCCTTTTTTCGACTGGGTGGGCCCGCTGTCCTCCATCGAGTGGACGCTGTTCGCCAAACCCGGTTCGTCTATTGAACTGAAAAATCTGGAGAACGCCCGTAACTACCAGATCGGTGGATATAAGGGCGATGTCATGACGAACTACCTGATCGACAAGGACTTTAACGTCTCGGCGATCAGCAACAACGGCCTGAATGCACGCCGCCTGGTCCAGGATCAGATTGACCTCTGGGTGGCTGACGGTCTGGCTGGCCCATACCTGGCTGCCGATGCGTCCGATGTAACGGGGCTCGAGCGCGTTCTGGTATTCCGTGAAACGCCAATGTATCTCGCCGTCCACAAGGACACTGACCCCGAGATCCTGCAGGCTCTGAACAAGAGTTACCAGGCACTGGTTGAGTCTGGCGAAAAGGAGACGATTTCCCGCTCCTACGGATTCTGACCATCGCCGCAAAAGCATCCTCCCTATCTCCCAACGCCGACGTGATCCGAGGTCACGCCGGCGCCTCCCAAAAACCTAACGTTTTGTAATGTTTTTCGTCTGGATGGACAAAAAATCCACGACTAGTCTTGCAGTAGGCATCGAAGGAAGTAGTGATGCCCGGGTGCCTGTTTCCCATCCTTTCAGGTAGCCCTCGCTGAAAATCCGCCACAAGCGGATCTAACAACAAACTCCCAGGATTGGAGAAAAAAATGCATATCAAAACCGTAAGCCGCACCTTGGCTTTAGGATCGCTTTTCTTTGCAATAACCGCACACGCCGCTCCAGGCAAACAATCCACCGGCGATTTACTCAACGACTTCTGGAGCCCTGACCGCATCAGTCCATTCGAGTGCCGGTTTGGCATTCTCAACAGCACGCCCTTCGGCCTGCCCCGATGTATGCAGGCGAGCAACATCCAATACCATCTAGACAGGTTTTACGGCATTGCCGAGGCCAACGATGGTAATCGCGCAGCCGGCTTGTCCGGTTACCAGGCGTCAGTGGATTACGTTAGAACCACACTTGAAAGTGCAGGCTATGACGTCACCATCCAGCAGTTTCCCTTCAATGCCTTCTACCCGACCGGGGATGGTATTTTGCAAGCAACTGCGCCAACCCCTACAGACTATGTATGGGAGGAGGACTTTACCTACCTCTCGCAGACTGAACCTGGAGACGTGTCAGGCACAGCCGTCGCAGTTGATGTTCAGCTGGGCCCGGACAATACCTCTACCAGTGGCTGCGAACCTGAAGACTTTACCGGCTTCCCCGCTGGTTCTGTCGCCGTAATCCAGCGAGGCGCCTGCGCCTTCGGACAGAAAGCAACCAATGCTGCCAATGCCGGCGCCACAGGTGTGGTCATTTTCAATCAGGGCAATACGGAAGACCGTAAAGGCCTGACCAATGCCACGCTGGGCGACGACTATGCCGGCGGTATCCCTGTTGTGTTCACCACCTATGACATTGGCGCTGGCTGGGTAGACCAACCAGACCTCCAACTGCGGGTCGTGACCAACGTAGTGAGAGAGCAGACCGAAACCTCCAATGTGATTGCCCAAACGAACAGAGGTAATCCTGACAACGTGGTGATGACGGGCGCTCACCTGGACTCAGTGTTTGAAGGGGCTGGTATCAACGACAATGGCTCCGGCAGCGCTGCGCTGCTTGAACTGGCCCTGCAAATGAAACGGGCCCATCCCCGTAATCAGGTCCGCTTTGCCTGGTGGGGTGCGGAAGAGGCCGGCCTGGTTGGCTCAACGTTCTACGTTAACAGCCTTTCCCAGGAAGAGAAGGACAAGATCAAGGTCTACCTGAACTACGACATGATTGGTTCGCCCAACTTCGGCAACTTTATCTACGATGGCGATGGTTCCGACTTCGACTTGGCAGGTCCTCCCGGATCAGCAGCCACGGAGGCGTTGTTCGAGAAGTACTTCAATTTGCGTGAAATTGCCTCAGAGGGCACGGAAATCAGCTTCCGCTCAGACTACGCTCAGTTCTTCGAGGACGGCATTGCGTTTGGCGGGCTATTTACCGGTGCCGAAGTGCTGAAAACCGAAGAGCAGGCGGCCAAGTTTGGTGGCGAGGCTGGCGTTGCTTTCGACCCCTGCTATCACTCGGCCTGTGACGACATCACCAACGTTGACGAGCTCGCTCTTGAAATCAATGGCGATGCCGCTGCCTTTGTGACCAGCTGGCTATCTCTCTCAACGCGAGTGATTGACGAGGAAATCGCAGCCGCGGAAGAAGCGGAACCGACGGCTGGTGCCCGCACCCTGCAAGTGGAGCAGAAGCGAGACATTACCCACTGGGGCGACAAGTGGATCAAGTGACCTAACGGTCGCCTAGAACCGCGAACGACCCCGCAACAAGACCTGCACCTGGTCAATGCTATCGTCTCCCGTTAACGGGAAGGCGAAGTCCAGGTGCAGCATTCGCTGTACCTCTATCCGGCTTGATGCCAGCCGCAGCCCGAATCCCACATCCGTCAGTACGCCATCATCGGGCCCGTTATTGCGACCGTCATCAAACCAGGCCTTGCCTACATCAGTAAAAAGAACACCCCCTACACGGAACAGCTTGAAGGGGTGCCAGTCCGGGAAGTAGCGGCGTTCCAGTGTCCACAACGCTCTCCGGTTTCCCTGCTGATAGCTGTCAGGATAACCACGAAGGCCGTTGTCACCGCCAGTGAGCAACTGTTGGTCCACAGTCAGGTTATGGGCGGCAGTATAGGAAACATTGGTGTACCAACTGTTCCAGTCCACCGCCCCGCCGTGAAAGTACTCCAGGCTCAGGGTTCCGATAAGGTTCTCGAAACGGGCCTGATCGAATCGCCAGGTGCCGCTCTGACTGAGTCCGTAGCTGGCGTAGTTGGTGTCGCTGACCAGCAGCGCATCCCGGAAGTTCATGTTCAGTACGGCGCGATCTTCAGTCGCCCCTAGCCCTGGCGATGAGTACCCCAATTCTGTACGCCACACAAATCCGTCACGCACGTCCTCGACCCGTTGCAGACGGGTCAGATTCGTCATTTCCCGAAACCGGTTCTCGCGGTAATCAAAACCGATCCATGGGTAGCTCAGAGTGCGATTTTCAGGCAGCAGGTCCAGATTGGGCTCATCCGGTAAGCGCTCGAACGCCCGGGCATCGTATCGAAAGCCAGCGAGCAGGCTTAGCTGTCGGCCATTGCGCTCTGCCAGTCGCCAGCCTACATCAACACTGACGAAATCGCTGTCTTGTCGATAATCCGCAATTGCCTCCGCCCCCACATAGCGGGATTGTTCGCGAACGTCGTCTTCGCCACTCAGGCCAAATCGCCACTGCGCCAATTCACTGTAGAATGGTCGCTCAAGGTAGACACTGCGACCGCGTCCGTCGCTGCGTTTGTCGTAGGAAAGCCCCGAACGCCAGTGGGAGCCAAGCACGTTAGGATCGTCGAAATCGACACTGGTCTCGCTGCGGTCGGCATCTTTTTTGTGAGAAATCCCCACACTCTTGCCGGACCCCAGGAAATTCGGATCAGAAAGGCCGGCGTTGGTTTTGTTCTCGCCCCCCGTCCTGGAAGCACCAACGCTCGGCAGCAACGTCCAGGTGTCACGCGCAAGGACAGTGACCTCCAGCTCGTTCCCGCAAACTCGGGTAACACCGATCCACGCGGCCGTCAGGTACTCACGCTGGCGCAATATGCGTTCAGATTCGTCCAGCGTACCCGGTTGGAAAATATCACCTTCGTCAAACACCAGTTGAGCACGCAGGGCCGACTCCCAGGTAGGCGTGTTAAGTGCATTCAGGGACCGGTACAGAAAGTTGTCCTGATCGGGATCGCTGGTATCGAAGATTGGGCGCCGAACGATGTTTATCCGGGTAATTCGGGCATCCTTGGGAATGATCAGATCACTCTGGCGTGCCAACTGGTCTCGGGGCTGATCAAGATCAATGACCTCCGGCTGGATTTTGCTGGTAATACAGCTGTTGGTATCGATCTGCGCGAGGACACTCTGGCTGGTAGAGAGAACCCCAACAATGAAAAGGGCTCGACTTTGGAGCTGCGGGACTCTGTCAAAGCATTTGGTGCGGGTCATCGTCTGGCCACAGAACACGGAAACTCACTATAGTGTTGATATTACCCCACTATAGTGCCGTTTCAGGTTTTCGGCCGGGATACTCGTAGAAAATACCGCCCACAATTCCGGTAAGTCATTGAGTAAAATTCTTATTCAACCAACCCGGATTGCGGAACCAGGCAGCTCATCGCGGTAATGGAGACATCCCGGAATAGCTCCTCCGAGGCGATCACGCTCGGAAAACGGTCATAAACCGCACGTCGGCACGCCGATGTGCGGGTCTCGCCTTCACTGACACACGCCGAATGGGCCTCTGAGCCTGAGCCTTGTCCAATTGACTCCTCACACAACGCGGGGAGTTGGCGAACGACCCAGTCCATGGCTACGCTAAGTTCGACTGGATTAGCCGCCAAGTTTGTAAAACGGCGGGCATCCACGGGTTGTGGGCGTTCCCGGGTCTGCTCCCAAAGCACAAACAACAGGGCTGCGGAAACCAATACGACAGTGACTTTTGGAAACTTCATGGGTGCCTTTTCAATCCGGTAAAACAGGTCCCGGATGATAAACGCTTGAAGATGCCCTGTCCCGGTTTGCGCAACTATACTGTCTGGAATTTCTTAACGGAGCATTGGTATATGGCAACACTGATCGTTGGTCTGGTTCTATTTCTTGGCGTGCATTCGCTGTCCATTGTCAACGAGCCTCTACGCAATCGCCTGCAGAAATCCCTGGGCGAAGGTGCGTTCAAGGGGCTGTACTCGTTGGTCGCATTGGTCGGTCTGGTTCTGATTGTTTGGGGTTACGGCAACGCCCGTCTCGACCCGACCGTCATTTACACACCGCCAGGCTGGCTCCGGCACCTGGCCATGCTCCTTCTTATTCCGGTCTTTCCTCTACTGTTTGCTACCTATTTTCCGGGCAGCATAAAGGCAAAACTCGGGCACCCAATGCTCGTCGCGATCAAACTCTGGGCTTTGTCTCACTTACTCGCCAATGGGATGCTGCACGACCTGTTGCTGTTCGGCTCATTCCTGGCCTGGGCTGTGGTGGATCGTATTTCCATAAAACGCAGAGCCCAGCGGCCGATTGCTACCCTGCCCGCCAGCAAAGCGAACGATGCCATAGCGGTTGTTGGCGGCCTTGCGGTCTACGCAGTGTTGGTAATGTGGGCTCACCAGTGGCTCTTTGGCGTGGCACCGATGTGACACCCTAAGCAGGCGATTCTGGCAGGTAACCAGCCAAATGCCGCAGCTTATCCGGGTTACGGACGACATAGACCGACTGTACACGGCCATCCACTACATCCAGTGTCGTGATCTGTGGCAGCCCATCCTGTTCGATGGTCAACCATCCCGGCAGCCCATTTACGATAACGGGTTTAACCCACCGAGGGCCGGGCGATACGGACTTGCGGGCCACCCCTTCAAAGAAGCGGCTGATCCTGTCGGCGCCAAGGATCAGGCGCCGCGCTGCAATCCTCTTGCCGCCACCATCGGTATGCAGAGTGGCGCTCTCACTAAGTAGCGCCTTCAACGTCGCCACATCGCCACTGCGGGCCGCGTCAAAGAATCGATCCGTCAGTTGACTGTGCTCGCTTGAACTCACCTCATAACGCGGTCGCTGAGCCTGCACACGTTTCCGGGCTCGGCTTGCGAGTTGGCGGCAACTGGCTTCACTGCGTTCCAGGCTCACGGCAACCTGGCTGAAATCCAGGCCGAATACATCGTGCAACAGGAACGCAGCACGCTCCAGAGGAGATAACCGTTCCAGCGCCAACATCAGAGCAAAGGACACGTCGCTGGCAAGCGCCTCGGCGCCTGCCGGAGTACATTGAGTTTCTACTATAGGCTCCGGCAACCAGGGACCGTCATAGACTTCCCGCTGCCGTTGAGCGGCCCGGAGGCGATCAAGGCAGAGCCGACTGGTAACAGTGGTCAGGTAAGCCCGCACATCGTCGACTGACAAGTGATCAGCATCGTGCCAGCGCAGGTATGCATCCTGCACCACATCCTCTGCCTCGGTCACCGAGCCCAGCATTCGATACGCAACGCCCGTCAAGTAACGGCGCCAGTGGTCAAACTGATGCGCAGGCTGTTCATGCATGGCAATTGGTTCCTGGCGTACTCGGTTACAGTTTACGGTCATACGGATGAACCGCTCGAAAGCCCACGCTTATCCGATTCCAGACGTTGATCGCACCGATCAGCAACGTCAGGTCGACAAACTCCTTCTCGGTGAAATGCGCTCGCCCCTGCTCATAATCCTGAGTGGGCGCACCGGTGGCAGCCACGTTCGTCAGTGCTTCGGTCCAGGCCAGGGCAGCCCGTTCACGCGGCGTGTAAAGCCCGGATTCACGCCATGCAGACAACAGGTAGAGCCGCGCTTCACTTTCACCCGCCTTTCGTGCATCGCTGGTGTGCATGTGCAGGCAATAGGCACAACCGTTAATCTGGGACGCCCGGGTTTTCACCACATGGATCAGGCTGTGTTCCAGTCCACAACTGCCAACGTACTCCTCCAGGTGGGTCATTGCGGCAATGGCATCCGGGGAGGCCTGGTAGGCATTCAATCGCGTTTCCATTATCTTACTCCTCTGCATGGGGTGACATGGGGTGGCATCATGTCCACGTAGGTTCTACAGAGGTAGACGGGGCAGCCCTGATGTTTGTGACATACAGAAGCTAAATTTTAGCAAACGGTGATAAAACAGGACCATGGTACAACCCTATTTCCTCGGCTGCCCGCAGTGGCAACATCCCGACTGGACCGGCCGACTCCCTCCCGGTCAGAGCCCGCTGGCACGTTACAGCAGCGCCCTCAATTGCGTGGAGGGCAACACCACGTTTTACGCCACGCCCAGCCAGGAGCAGTGCCGACAGTGGCGCTCACAGGTGCCCGACGACTTTCGTTTTCTGTTCAAGTTTCCACGCTTGATCACCCACGACCGGCTACTGAGCGGCGCTGGCCGCGAAGTATCGGACTTTCTTGAGATAATTGCGCCACTCAACGATGTGCTTGGTCCAATCCTTCTGCAACTTCCCGCGAGTTTCGGGCCGGAGCGTCTGGAGAACCTGTGGCGATTTATGGATACCCTGCCTCCGCCTCTGACCTGCACCATTGAGGTTCGCCACAGCGCCTTCTTTGATAAGGGGGACGCCGAGAAAGCCCTGAACCGTGGTTTGAGGGAGCGTCGCATTTCACGGGTGTGCATGGATAGTCGAGCACTCTTTGCCGCTGCCGCGGATAGCGAGGAGACACGTGACGCCCAGCGCAAAAAGCCCCGGGTTCCGGTACACCTTCTTCCTGTGGATGCTGCGCCGGTGGTCCGATTTGTCGGCCATCCCGACCTGGAGGCCAACCGCCCCTTCCTGATGCCCTGGGTTGAGCGGGTGGGTGCCTGGATTGAAGAGGAAAAACGTCCCTACATATTCATGCATATGCCGAACAAAGGCGATGCCCTCTCCCTGGCCGCACTCTGGAACGAATTACTGCGGGAACGGGTACCCATGGTTAATGCCCTGAACCTCAACGATACGCAATCCCAGATTGGGCTGTTCTAGCTCAGAGCAACTGTTGGTCATAGGCGTACTTGGTAAGCTCTGCCGTGGTATTCAGTTGCAGTTTGGTTTTGATGTTCTGCCGGTGAGTCTCGACCGTCCTCACACTGATATTCAGTTCGTTGGATATGGCTTTGCTGCTGAACCCTTGAGCCACTTTGGAAAGAATCGCCTCCTCACGGCGGGTAAGGTTACTCTCCACAGGTTCCACTTTTTCCCCATGACGAAACAACGTCTCAGTCGCTGCCCGGCAGATGTAGGTGGCGCCATCAGCCACGGTACGAATGGCGCTCACCATTTCCTCAACCGATACGTCCTTCAGGATGTAGCCCTTGGCGCCATGAAACATCAGCTGTGAAATGTATTCCCGGTTGTCGTGCATGCTGAGGATAAGCACTTTCAGATCGGGATAGCGCTCCTGGAAAATTTTCGTTGTTTCAATCCCGTTCATGTTGGGCATACTGACATCCATCATGATCACGTCCGGCTTCAGGTCTTTGACCCGCTCCAGTGCTTCGAGCCCATCGGTCGCCTGGCCGACGACGTCGATGCCCTTTTCCTGTTCCAGCCGCGCCCTGATACCTTCCAGGACAAGGATGTGGTCATCAACCAGCATGACCTTCACTACAGATACTGATGCACTCATAGGACTGTTACCGTCAGGTTTACAATACCTCCAGACTTATCCTTATTCTTTCGACTATGCCTGGTATTGTTTGAACGAGGCCATTATCCGGGTTCCGTTACCTGGCCGCGGAGATACCTCAAACTCCCCTCCCAAGAATTCCACACGTTCGCGCATATTACGCAATCCAATGCCTCGCCTGGCGTATGCATCTTTCTCCACCATGCCTACGCCGTTGTCGGAAATGCACAGAAACAGGCCCTCTGCGTCTTCTTCCAGGCTCAGCGCCAACCGGGTGGCCTGGGCGTGTTTCTCAACGTTCGACAGGGCCTCCTGAACAATACGGTACAGCGTTGTGGCCACCTCCTCGGAAATATCCTCCTGCGGTGGCTGGATATCAATGTCCATGATAATCCCGCTACGTTCGCGGAAGTCATCCAGCAGTTGGGTGAGCGCCGCCAACAATCCCAGATCATCCAGTACGCTGGGGCGCAGATCATGGGAAATACGCCGTACTTCCTGTATCGCACGGTTTAGAACCTCTTCGCCTTTGGACAGCGACTCCTGGGCGACGGAGTCACCCTCGGGAATATGAGTCATAGCCGTTTCTAACCGGTATTTCACAGACACCAGCAGTTGGTTGATACCATCGTGCAGTTCCCTCGATACCCGGCGGCGCTCTTCCTCCTGGTGCTGTACCGTCTTGTGGCTCAATTCTTTCAGATTCTGGTCCGCCAGGCGATGTTCGTGCACGTTGAACAGAACCCCCGCGGACACCACAACACCGATGGATACCACCAGCGCCAACAGAATCGCCCATAAAGTCTGCTTGACGTTAGCGTCCACTCCCGCTTCGATGGCTCGCATTTCCGTGGCAATATCGTCGATATACAATCCCGTGCCAAACATCCATTGCCAGTCTTCAAGCTGCTCGACATAGCCGACTTTATCCACTTCCTTGGCCGTGGACGGCTGTTGCCACAGATACTGGTAATACCCCCCGCCATGTTCAGCGATCCGTATCAAATTCTGGATCAGATAGTCACCGCTGCTGTCCTGGAAATCGTACATATCCCGCCCAACCAAATCCGGTTGCGCCGCATGGACCAGGTTTAAGCCGTCATGGGTATAGGCATAGAAATAGCCATCGTCACTGAAAGACGCTTCCTGCATCAGAGCCATAACCTTGTCACGGGCTTCACTATCATTGGCGGCGTTCTGACGAACAAAATCGATAGCAGTACGCATGATGGAAACGTAGTCTTTCAACGCCGTTTCCTTGGACCGCCGCAAGTTCTGCTCAAAAATCTGCAGTTCACGTTCCATCAGTATGTCAGCCTGATGCAGGGTCACTGCGGAAAAAATACCGGTGACTACCAGCAATGGAACCAGGGCGAGCAGTATCAATTTTGTTCTTAACGACATGACCGTCACATTGTCCTTTATAAGCGCACGCCATCGAGGCATAGGTTGCGAGACTCCATCAGTCTAACCCAAACCATAAAAAAGAGCGGGCCTGGAGAAGAGTCTCCCCAGGCCCGCCAAACCTCCAATCAAGGTACTTCAAACAGATCGAAGCATGCTCTCAGGACGATGACATACCAAAGAACGCAGGGAAGATCAGGATCGCAATCAGCACCATAATCTGCAGCACTATGAACGGCGCAACACCGCGATAGATATCGGTGGTTTTAACCTCGGGCGGTGATACCCCTTTCAGGTAGAAAAGACTGAACCCGAACGGCGGCGTCAGGAAGCTGGTTTGCAGGTTCATCGCGATCAGGATCGCAAACCAGAGCATATTGATGCCCATCAGTTCAGCGATGGGAGCCAGGATCGGTACGATAATGAACGAGATTTCGACAAAATCGATGAAGAAACCCAGCACCAGAATGATGAGCATCGTCAGGATCAGGAAGCCCCATTTCTCACCCGGTAGTTGCAACATCCACTCTTCCAGCAGATAGTCGCCACCGGTGTAGCTGAATACCATGGAGAAGGCGGTTGCCCCGACCAGAATGGCGAAGACCATGGCTGTCACCTTGACCGTATCCCGGGAGCTTTCCCACATCATCCGCCAGGAGAACTGGCGATAGGCCACCGCCAGCACCAGCGCACCGACGGCCCCCAGGGCTGAAGATTCGGTCGGAGTCGCGATACCGGTAAAGATGGAGCCAAGCACCACAACGATCAATGCCAGCGGCGGTATGATCGCCATCAGGGCTTTGCCGATTTCCTGTGCCCGACTGTCATCGCTATCCCGCGGCATAGCAGGGGCCGTTCCGGGCGATTTCCAACTGACGAACAGGATATATCCGATGTATAACCCCACAAGCACCACACCGGGAACCACCGCGGCCTTGAACAGATCTCCTACTGGCAAGCCAAGCACGTCACCGAGGATGATAAGGATGATGGACGGCGGCACAATTTGCCCCAGGGTTCCTGACGCACAAATGGTGCCGCAGGCAAGCTTTTTGTCATAGCCATTAGCCAGCATGACCGGGAGCGAAATCAATCCCATGGCCACGACACTGGCACCCACCACTCCGGTGGAGGCGGCCAGTAAAGCACCGACCACGATGGTGGATATCGCCAGTCCTCCGGGCAATCCGCCAAACAGTCGCCCCATGGACTCCAGCAATTGCTCCGCCAATCGGGTGCGCTGCAACACGATACCCATATAAATGAACAGCGGTATCGCCATCAACACCGTGTTCTGCATAATGCTCATAATGCGGAACGGCATGAAGGCAAACAGTTGCGGACCCTCTGCAATCAGGCCAAAAATCAAGGCAACTCCGCCGAACGTAAACGCAACAGGAAAACCCCAAAGCAGCATGAAGAGGCAGACCCCAAACATTATCATCCCGATCATGCCAGACCTCCTGCACCGGTTTGCTCTTCGTAGGCGGACTCGTTGCTAAGCACCCTCAGAGCGAAGGTCGCCATGCCCACGCTGGCAACCGCCAGCCAGAATGACGAAAACGGAATCAGCCCTTTAACAATAAAGCGGTAGGGCAAACCTCCAGGATCCCCGCTGCTTTCCCCCATGTGATAGGCGTCCAGCATGTACCCCCAACCCAGCCAGGCGATCATGGCGGCAATCGGAAGCGCAAAAAATAGAGCCCCAACAAGATTGACCCAGGCCTTGAAAGTTTCACTGCGGCCGGCATAAAGAACGTCCACTCGCACGTGGCCATCCGTCCTCATGGCGTAGGGAATGCCCATCAGGAAGACAACGGCGTACAGGTGCCACTCCATTTCCTGCATACCGATGGATACCTCGTTGAAGGCATAGCGGGCCACCACATCGTAGAAAACATTCAGCATCATCAGGACAAAGGCCACGCTTGCGACCCAGCCACACGCTCGAGATACGGCGCCTAACCCGTCATCCACAGCAATTAACCAACGCATTACAGCTCCTCTTGCCGAAGCGGGGCTCCGGACCAATCGGGATTCAATAGGTCTCATGAAAACACCCGAATGCCGACACTCCTTGCGAAGCGCCGGGCATCGGGCCAATGGCGGGAAACTTACTCTTCCAGTTCAGCCATGGTGTTCAGGTAGGCGCGCTCAGAGATGTTGATATAAGCACGTGTTTTGTCCAGATACGCCTGCTGCGACTTGATAATGCGCTGGCCCTGCTCATTGTCCTGGGAATACTCTTTCAGGACCTTTTCGTTAGCCGCAACCATGGCTTTGAAAATGTCGTCGGGGAAGGTTTTGACCTGGACGTTCGGGTATTCGTCGCGAATCGAAGCCCAGGCTTGTGCATTGGCATGCACGGATTGGGTCAGCATGTCGTAAGATGCAGTACGCATAGAGACACGCAGGACTTCCTGCAGATCCGCAGGCAGCTCCTCCCAGACATCCTTGTTGATCAGGAACTGCAACTCGGTGGCGGGTTCATGCCAGCCGGTGTAGTAATAGTCAGCAATCTGCTGGAAACCCAGACGCAGATCCAGGGCCGGGCCTACCCACTCGACCGCATCAATGGTGTTGCGCTCCAGGGCGGTGTAAAGCTCTCCCGGCGGGATGTTGGTAGGATTAACGCCAACTTCGGCAAAGACTTCGCCAGCAAACCCGGGGATTCGCATTTTCAGCCCGTCGAGGTCTTCCAGGGTTTTGATTTCTTTGCGGAACCAGCCACCCATCTGGTTACCCGTATTACCGCCTGGGAACGACAGCATGTTATGGGGCTCGTACACTTCCTGCATCAGCTCCATACCGCCACCGTGGTAGAACCACGCCCATTGCTCCTGAGCGTTCATACCAAACGGCATACTGGTGAAGTAAAGGGTGTTGGGCACTTTGCCCTTCCAGTAATAAGACGCTGAATGGCCCATGTCGTATTGGCCCGCTTTAACCATATCAAAGACGCCAAAAGGTGCTTTGTGGCGGTTGGCGGAATCAATCCGGATCTTGAGGCGGCCGTTGGACATTTTTTCGGCCATTTCCGCCATGTTCTTGGTGGCATCACCGAAAATCGGGAAGTTCGGCCCCCAAGTCTCAGCGAGTCGGAGCGTGTAGCTCTTATCAGCAGCATGGGCAAAGGACGTAAACAGCGTGGAGAACACCACTGCGGCAATCGCAGCAGCTTTCAAGAAGTGTTTCATGATCTTGTTCCTGTTGTGTTTGTTTTTGAGAACGATGCTCGTGTCGTCATTCGCGACTTATGGTCACGATTTGAGCGATAGTTAACAATCCGTAGGAATAACCAAACCAACACGCAGTGATTACGTAGAACTTTGCAGGCAAAACTACGTATTAATACTTAGAGATGCATCCCGCTCCTGTTCACCGTTTAAATTTGTAAACACCAATAGCCACACCGCGCCCAAGCACCAGGCTCGGCCAATGGAACAAGTGTAAAAACCGTATTATTAACAGCGAACTAAGAAACCAAATTTGCTTTGATGGAACGTAACGTTCAGTCTCGCCATGTATCGCTCTGTAAGCGCCAACTTTCTGACGATTCTCGCACCAAGAATCCTGAACCAGACCGCATATAACCGAAAACTGCCGCGGTAAGATTCGCCCGAACTCGTCAATAAATTGGTGCGGAACAATGTCAAATTGCGGCAAAAAATCATCGAAGCATGGACTGCTGACTTTATCTGTAGCGGTTCTGCTTTCGGGCTGCGGTCTCGACATCACCTCACCAGACAATGCCACGACACCGAAATCTCAAGCGTCGACCGACCCGGATGTTGAAATGGTTGAGCTTGCCGGCGCCGCCATGAAAGGGGTTATTCAACAGGGCCTGGTGACCGCCAACCGCCTTATATCCGACAAGGGCGGCTACTACGCCACACTACAACAGGCTGAAAAGCCGGTTTTGACGGCAGACGATGGTAGTTATGTGTGGCAATTGCCAGGAAAGGCTGACAGCTGGGTTTTGGTAGAACTCACCGCCAACAGCAGTACTCGCATGATCTGCGACGTCGTCCCGCAATGCGAGCGTAGCGGCGCCGAGCCAGTTGCCTTTGGCGACCCCATGGCGCTGGACAATAATTTCAGGCTGCGCGGAGCTGGTGATCTTCGCATGGAAACCGTCAATCTTACGCCGCTGACCCATTTGGCCGTGGCGCTGGCTGGGCGCAGCGGAAACGGGCTCTCCCCGGAGGCACTTTCTGACGCTTATAAAAAGGTTGAAACCTGGTTTGGCCTATCAGCCGGTTCCCTGCACCTCAACCCGCCTGACCTGACCCGCCTGGACGGGTCTGATGGTGTATCAGCCGATGCGTTGCAGGTTGCGGTCGCCAATGCGGCCTTCCTCGCTCTGGTCAACAACAGCGCTCAGTGGGACAACATTTCCGATGTCCTGAACAACGTGGCAGCCCAGATCGCCGAAACCGGCCAGATCAGTCTGATGGGCGACGGCGAAAACGTCGCTCTGGCCGACCTCGTGTCTGCCGCGGCAGTGCAGGCATCCGAGCTTCAGGCCAAGGTGGATTCAAGCGTCATCAACCAGAGACTCGTGGTGGTTGAATACCGCAACGTGCAACGCTTCAAGACCATTGCGGACGTATACGGCGAAGACGATACCAGCGTTGTCGACACACCAGAGCCTGGCCCCGAAGAGACCGTTCCAGTCAACTCGGCTCTGCTGAGCTGGACCGCGCCGCTCACCAGAGAGAATGGTGACAGCCTGGCGATGGGCGAAATCGCTGGCTTTGAAGTGGTTTACGGCAACAGCGAGGACAACCTGGACCAAAGCCTGGCGATTGGCGACGCCTCTATCGAGGAGTTGCTGGTGGACGATCTCACCGGAGGCACCTGGTACTTTGCGATCCGCACCCTGGATACCGATGGCAACCGCAGCCGACTGTCAGAGGTGGTCTACAAGCAGATATAACGAGGCGTACACCTATCTTCGGCCCCAGAATATCGCGCCTGGAGGAATCCACCCGTTCAGATCAGATCACAACTGATCCGGCCCGGGTGGACTACCCACCCTCACTTCGCTGAGGTCCTCCTGTGCCAGGCCGCGGAACAGGGCGAACATCATGGCAAACACGAGGATGAACATCGGCAGACCAACAACGGTGATAACCTCCTGCAACGCGGTCAGCCCGGCGTCTCCCGCAAGTACAATCAGCATCGCTGCCAGCATACCTTCGGACACACCCCAGAAAACACGTTGATGCCATGGGCCCGGGTCCGGCGAGCCCGTGCATAACATATCGACTACCAGTGAAGCGGAATCTGATGAGGTCGCGAAGAAGATGGCCACAATCACCACCGCCAGGCCCTGAATCAACGTAGCTGCCGGGAAATTTTCAAAGAACGCGAACATGGCCAGGGGAACACTTTCCCCTACGGCTTGGGACAACACCCCAGCCTGGTCACCCAGCGCTTCCCTGGCCTCCGGCCCAATGCCGTCAATCTGCATCGCAGACCATCCGAAGATGGCGAACCAGATCAGAGTAAAAATCGATGGCGCGAACAGGACGCCGAGCACGAATTCACGAATCGTCCGCCCCCGCGAAATCCGCGCCACGAAGATGCCGATAAAGGGCGACCAGGTCACCGTCCAGGCCCAGTAAAACACCGTCCAGCTGCCTTGCCATCCCCAGCCGCCATCGTCGCCGGTATAACTTGCAAGCGTGTCGTTCCAGAAGGCCATGGGCAGCAAATTCGATATGTAGAGGCCAAACGTCTCAACCACCGCGCGCAGAAGGAAAACCGTCGAACCCGTAAAGAGCACGAATACCATCAGGCCAACGGCCATACTGATATTGATGTTGGACAGCCGCTTCACACCTGAATCCAACCCGGCGACGATCGACCCAACAGCAACAGCCGTCAGGATGGCAATGATCAGTACTTTAGTGACCACCGCATCCGGAATGCCAAACAACTCGGTCAGCCCTGCGTTGATCTGCTGGGTGCCCAGGCCGATTGACACCGCTACACCGAAAAGCGTGCCGAGGATAGCGAACACGTCGAGAGTCTTGCCTAAGGGCCCGTATATGCGGTCGCCGATCAACGGATAGAATACCGAACTGAAACGCATTGGCAGGTCGTAACGATAGATAAAATACGCAAAGGCAAGCCCCGGCATGGTGAAGATCGCCCAGGTATGCAGCCCCAAGTGATAGATGGCGAAGCTCATGGCATCGTCGGCGGCTTCGACCGAAAAGGGCTCGACATTCGGCCTCGGCGGTGAGGAAAAGTGCGAGATGGGCTCGGCCACGCCCCAGAACATCAGCACGGTGCCGATGCCGCCGGCAAACAGCATGGTGAACCAGGAGATATTGCCATAGTCCGGTTTCGCGTCGTTGCCGCCGAGGCGAATGGTGCCGAATCGGCTGAGCGCGACCCATAAGAGGAATGCCACCCAACTCGTCACCCCGAAAATGAAAAACCAACCCAGGTTGGTAACGATCCATTCACGCCCCGCTCCGAAGGCTTCTCCGATTGGACCGGGTGCGATCAAAAGCACCACCAGAAACAGGATCATGACCCCAGCGGACGTGAAAAAAATGGTCGGGTTGGTCCTGAGACCCAACTTTCTTGCGAGAGCTTCCATGGCGATTCCTCCCCGAGTCTGTCCCACAACAATAGGAGCAAATCGAACTGCACGCCAAATTGTAAGCAAGATTTCATGTTCCCAGAGACAAATGCCTATCGTCTGGGGAGGCTGAACTACTGATCGATCACTACGAGGACTTGCTTGAATAGAAGCTCAAGGCGGTCACCGTGATCAGAATGAAGCCCATACCGAGTAACTGGACGCCTCCCAAGCTCTCATTGAGCAGCACAATGCCGAAGAGCGCAGCGGTAACAGGTTCGACCATCGCCACAACGGCAGCGACCGTTGGTACGGTGTGCTTGAGGCCCACTATATAGCTTATAAAAGACACTCCACCGCCGAGCACACCCAGCGCCATGAACATCGACCATTCCGGTGCATCCAGGACAGCAATGACCTGCACAAGGCTTGCTGGCCAGATCAGAACAATACCGAGAACGGCAAACGCGATCACCAGAATGGCCTGAGGGCTGCCGCTCCTGGCAGCGAACTTGAAGCCAAAAATAAACACCGCATAGGACAATCCCGAAAGCAGACCGGCAACCACACCAACCCACGTAATATTGCTACTGCCAACGTCATAGATGCCCGTGAGTAAGGTAATACCGACAATAACGATGACAATGGCCACGCACTTGAATAGCGTCGGCTGCTCCAGCCCGATGGCAAAGGAAACAAGAAACACGAACACCGGGGCGCAATACATGAGGGTCGCAGCGACGGCAACGCTGCCCTCGGAGATACTCAGGAAATAAAATGAGAAGTTACCCGCCACCCCAAGGCCGGCCACCGCCGCCCAGAACCAGAGCCGCGGATTGCCTAAACCGCTGCTCTCTGGACTTAGAATCAGCCAGACAAGCACAAACAGCAGGCCGATAATTCCCCGGTAGAACGAAACCACGAACGAGCCCCATCCTTCGGCGAGGAGGATGGCGCCGATACCACCCGAAAGCCCCCAGAAAAATGCCGCAAATGCGACAAGCATTGCACTTCTTAGTGCTCGGTCGGCGGACTGTATCGGACTAAAGCCGCTCATGATGCACAGCATCCTTAAAATGTTGGTCTACTATTATGCCCCGACAACTTTCGGAAAAACGTCGCCTGAACAAACTTAGAGTTGCATGTGAATTCAACAGTTAACGCCGCCTTCCATGTATTTTTCATAAGGAGATCATTTTGCCAACTCAGGAAACGGGCACCAAGGGTACGAGTATCGATATCGGGCTGGGGTATTACCAGGAAATAGAGGGCCTGTTTCAATTCGGGGAGGATAGCCCAGACCTGGAGGACACTATTACCTTTGTGTTCAGCCAGACGTTGCAACGGGACCTCTTCTTCGGGGCCTGGGCGCAGGCCTACCGAAACGGCAACGGCGAGTATCGGCTGAAAATCAACAGCCCCCGTGATGATGTATCAGCCTATGAAACCCTGATTCCAGGATACATTGCCGCCGGCAAACAGGCGCTGACCAGTTACTACAAGAACATCCCATGGTCTGCACGCGAGGGATGGGAGTTTCTGTTGCCATTCGGGCTGGCCATGGCAAACGTGAAATCCATCCAGTTACTGCACTTCCCACCCCTGGAAACCTTCACCTACAAGGACTACCTATACTCCCCCACCAACCGCCGCTGGGAATGCCTGTTGGCGCAAAATGGCTTTAATGGGGCCGACAACACCGCTGTTGAGCGCATCGTGGATGTTGCCCCCATCGCAGCCCCCGGTGGTGCCGGCAGTGAACTCAGTGATTACAATGAGGCCTTTATCCCTTACGCGAAAGCGCAGCTTCGGAACTTCCTGCGTCCGTTGAAGGAGACCGGCCACTCGTTCACCCAACCCATGGTTGCTTACGGCGAACCTGTCCACGATTGGCTCCGACAGGCCTTTGGACTAACGCGCTCGCCCTGCACCCTGGAGATCATCCCGCTCACCATCATTGACGGGGCCGATGGCCAACCCGCCCCGACAACCTGGGTACTGTGTGCAAACCACCCCAGTGAGTATCTCTACGACACCAACCTGCCATTGAGCGATGCCTTTAAACCCAACGGTGAATATCCCCCGCCCATCAACGTGATGTGCCAAGATTTGATTACTGCGGGCTGGCAGGCCCATATGGCAGACCACCCCGGCGATGACCCACATAAAATCCTGGCGGACCTCGAGGCACACTGGGGATGGGATTCTGCCAACGAAACAGTCAGGAAGGACAAGGCTGATGCGCTTCTGGCAATCATGAAAGAGCAGAACCACGAATTCAGCCTCGACAACAACAGCTTCGTCCCCACGGAGGCGCAAAGCACGGCAGGCAGCTTTGTGCTGACTCGCAATCCGGCATCGGAAGCCTATTCCGCGTACGCCTTCCGCCCTTATGTCGACCGCCCCTTCTCTGAAGTGCCAACGACCAAACATGCCCGCTTCCCTGCCAACCACCGGCTGATGCAGGTGGGAGGATACCTGGTTGACTGGACACCGCCTGAGGCAGACGATGATGTAATCCACTATCGCCTACTGACGTTCGACCGCAACAGCGGAAACCCCCTGGCGGAAAAGACGCTGGGCTACGGCACCTGGAAAAAAGAGAAGTTTTTCGGCAACTATCGCTCCAATTTCGGCGCAAGTTTTGAGCAAATCGAACTGATCGGCCTGCCGGGTTATGTGCTCAGCATTATTCCTGCCGATGGACGGCGCAGCTATCAGTTGTGGAGTTTTGATCCGCAGTCCGAGGGAGACTGCCTCTCCGATGGCGAATTCCAAAGCGGTGGGTTCCGCGATATAGCCGCAGACCGCGAACTCTATGCCATCGGCAACTATATGCTGGACCGCAAAGGCTCGAGTTACCGGGTCTGGAGTTTTGATCCGCAATCGGCACCGCCACTGGCACTTCCCACCGTGCAAAGCGGTAATTGGAGCAACATCGACCAAAGTGACGCGATGGCCATAGTCGACGGCCACATTGTGACGTGGAAACCGGACGCCCCTTCTGCAGGCTGTCGTATATGGCGATTCGATGCCAACAGCGCCAATCCCCTGGGCGACAAGCCGATCAATTCAACACCGCTTCCAGACGGCTTCGCACCAACTTCGACAGTGTTTGGTGTGGTACCCGGCCAACCTCTCCACAAATCCCGGGAGAAAACGCCTGGCACCGTAGAATTCATGCGTAGCAAGATCGAGCATGTCGTTTACTACATGCTGGAAAGCCGGTCTTTCGACAACGTTCTGGGATGGCTCTACGAACGGGGGCAAAAAGATGGCTTGAACTGGATCGGCGCCAATACCGATGGTTTTCGGGGCCTCGACACAGCGATGAGCAATCCCCTGCCGGACGGCCGGGATGCCCATGTGAGCCAGTACATGGAGGGCAGACTGAGTAACGACTTTGTGCTTGGTGGGCCGGCCCAGGACCCCTGGCACGACAACAGCGATGTGCTGATGCAGATGTTCCACGGTTATGGAGGCTATGCCGAGCGCGCGCAACCGAAGATGGATGGCTTTGCATGGAACCAGAACAGTGCTGCGGTGCTATCAAGCTTCTCCCCGCAACAGTTATCAGTATTGAATGGCCTTGCCCAACAGTTCGCGCTGAGCGACGACTGGTTCAGTTCAATACCCGGAGGCACCGATGTCAATCGTGGCTTCTCCGTCAGCGGCTCGGCCTATAACCGGCTGGGTACCTGGGAGGGCGGCAAAGCCTACCAGGACTGGCCAGACAAAGCGCACCGCCAATCACTGTGGAAAACCCTATGGAGTCACGGCCACCAGGACTGGAAAATCTATTACAGCATTCTTTGGGAAAAGGCTGTGTTTACCCATCAGCTTTACCTCAAAGGTCAGATACCAGAGGTGGATGCGGCATGGGCCCAAGCAGTGCTGGATGCGGGACGGAAAGGCGATCTGCCCAGCTCAACCTGGATAGCCCCGTTGCAACAATTCTACGACGACGTGAAATACGATGCTCTGCCCCGCTTCAGCTATCTCGAGCCTGCCTGGGTTGGCGCTGACTGCACCTCCTACCACCCCGGCTCTTCATCAGATGGTATCAACTCAGTGGTGCCCGCTGAACGGGCCCTCAATGAAATTTATCAGGCCCTCAGCAGCAACAAAGAGCTTTGGTCGAAAACGCTTCTCGTAGTCACATTCGACAAGAACGGCGGCCTGTTTGATCATCAGCCACCACCCTATGCCCGAAAACCCTGGCCAAACGACCGAACCGATGGATTCGAGTTTGATATCATGGGCCCCAGGGTGCCGGCGATTTTTGCATCGCCCTGGATCAAACCAAGGACGATCCTGCGCAGCGACTGCGGCCGACGTTTTGACGCGACGTCGTTTGCCGCAACCCTGCTGGACTGGTACGGCGTCGCCCGCGAGACTTGGGGGCTGGGAGACAGGATCACGGAAACACCCACGTTTGAAACGCTGTTCACAGAACAGAAGCCCCGCGAAACGGCACCAACATTCCCGGTACCCTATGACAAGGACTTCCCAAAACGTGGATAAGCCAACCCGCCGCGGCGTTTCCCGTGGCGAGTTATAGAAAAGTACCTAAGGGCAGGTTAACCTGTAACCTATTGAATCTATGTTTTACTATTTTGGCTTTGGTTCCAACATGAGCATGCTCTCGCTGAGAGCGAAGGGTGTCGAGCCTCAGGCATCCAAGAAAGCAGTGCTGCGCGGATGGCGGTTGCGCTTCAACGTGCAGCATTTCTTCCGACATGAAGGCGGTGTTGGCAACATCGAAAACACCGGCCACCCGGATGACCGAGTGCTTGGCGTGCTCCACGAATGCCCGGATGAGGCGCTTTCACTGCTGGACCAGGCAGAAGCCTACGGGCATGGCTATGACCGTATAGAGATCGAGGTGGAGCCGGATGGCCCTTGTGCGAAAACCGCTCCGAAGGTCTCTGCCCTCACTTACGTGGGCATGCCCCAGTTTATCGACAACGGCTGCCGGCCCAGCCGTCGTTACCTGAACATCGTTCTGGAGGGTGGCCGCCAGGCCGGACTGGATGGCACATACCTGGAGTCATTGGCCAGGCAGCCAATTCATCAACTTGATGAGTATCCAACGTTCACGGCACCACCCGGCGACTACCCGACATTTGACCGGGAGTTGCTGGCAAAACAGCCGCTTTACACCGCGCTCTACGGGGCCGTGTTTGACATGTCCGAGGCACGGCCTCTGCACCACTTCCTCAAAGGCTTTTTTGGAGCCAGGGACATGACACTTTTTCACCTCAGGCGGTTGGACAGCAGCAACGTTAATGAAACCATGGACGATATCCGGAAAGGACGCCTCAACAAGGCCCAGAAGCAATACCTCAACGCCTATCTGAACGAATACGCCAGAGAGTATCGCTACGTTGGCCGCTATAATTATGATAAGGACTGAGGAGTTCTCATGCCGTCTTTCCCGCCAGCCCTGGCACACAATGCTATCGAAGAGATCCTGCCGGATCTGTTTTTTGTCAGCGGTGCCATGGAAACCGTTCTTATGGACCTGGACTGGCAGTTCAGCCGCAACATGACCATCATCCGTGATGGTGAACGGCTTATCCTCATTAACACGGTTCGCCTTGGTGATGACGGCCTGGCGGAACTGGACCGACTGGGAAAAGTAACCGACGTGATTCGGCTCGGCGCTCTACATGGGCGTGACGATGCGTTCTATGTTGACCGTTACCAGGCGCAGTACTGGGTGATGCCAGGTCTGGAGCCAGAGGACCACAGCGGCACGGAAAGAAAGGCAAACGTCCTCGGCCAGTCGCTGCCTCTTAGCGATGCATCGCTATTTCAGTTCCAGACCACCAGCATCCCTGAAGGCGTACTCCACCTCCATCGTGATGGCGGCGTCCTGGTGGCCTGCGACGCCTTGCAGAACTGGCTGAAACCCGACGAGCACTTCTGCGACGCCTCGCGACAGCGAATGGAACAGATGGGCTTCTTCACACCCGCCAACATTGGCCCGGTCTGGCTGCAGGCAGCAGAACCCGCTGCCGAGGATTTTAACCGCCTCAAAACGCTGAATTTCAAACACGTTCTCTGCGGCCATGGGCAACCTCTGCTCGATAGTGCCAAAGAGGACTTCAGCGCCACCTTCAGTCGAGTGTTTCATTGCTAAGCGCGACCCCCAGGAGCGGCACCTGATGCAAAGCGAATTACAGCTGCCCGGATACACAATCTCCTTCTGCCTTTGGAGAAAGGCAGGCCGGGCGGCCTATCGCGCTCGGCGACTCTCGGATGGCAAAGACGTCTGCGTGGAAACCCTCGACACCGAGTATCCGGACCGCAGGCAGGTAGCCATACTCAATCATGAAGCCAGTCTTGCCGCACGGCTCGAGGGCGTGAAAGGCGTACGCCGGGTTCATGACATACTGCCACACGGCAGCGGGAACCTGGCGCTCGTCACCGATCTCTATGAACGTTCGCTTGCCTCGGTACTGGCAGAGAGCAGTAACAAACGTTTGCCCCTGCCCCAGGTACTGGAAATTGCCCAGGCCCTGGTGCAAATCCTGAGCGATATTCACGCGCAGGATATCGTGCACAAGTCGCTGACACCCCACAACGTCCTGTTTGACCCCAGAAGTGGCGCGCTGGCGTTATCGGGCTTTAATATGGCATCGGAACTGGGGCAGGAACGGCAAGCCAAGCATCTCCCCAACCAGCCCGAGGCGGCACTGGCCTACATGTCGCCGGAACAAACCGGACGTATGAACCGAAGCCTCGATTACCGCTCGGACTACTATTCCCTCGGTTTGCTGCTATTTGAACTTCTGACCGGCCAACCTCCGTTTACAGCCAACAATACCCTGGAGTGGGTACATAGCCACATCAGCCGCGTGCCTCTGGCGCCTCACACATTGTTTGAGGACATACCCGAGGCCCTTTCTGCCATCGTGCTGAAGCTTCTGGCCAAATCCCCGGAAGAACGTTACCAAAGCAGCCTGGGTCTGTTGTACGACCTATCTCGTTGCGCCACTGCGATAGAACAGGATCTGCCACTGGCGCCCTTCACACTGGGCAAGAAGGATCACCTGCAGAAGTTTCTGATTCCCCAGGCACTTTACGGCCGCGAGCGCGAGCTGCAGGAGCTGCTGGGCCTGTTCGAGCAGGCGGTGGAGGGACGATCCCGCTTCTGCCTGGTTCACGGCTACTCCGGCGTTGGCAAGTCGGCACTGGTCAACGAAATTGATCGCTACCAGATCCGCGAACGCGGCTTCCTGGTCCAGAGCAAGTTCGACCAGTTCCAGCAAAGTGAAGCCTATTCAGCACTGGCAGCCACCTTTCGAGCCCTCGTGCAGCAAATTATGCTCGAGCCCGACGACCAGCTTGACGGCTGGCGCACCGAACTGCTCAGTGCGCTGGGGCCCAACGGCGCCCTGGTGATCGACCTGGTCCCGGAACTGGCACTGATCATTGGCGAACAGCCCCCGGTGACCGAGCTGCCACCCTCAGAGAGCCGCAACCGGTTGCAGTTGGTGCTAACCGCATTCTTGCGGGTGTTTGCCGGTGAAGGCCACCCGGTCGTCCTGTTCCTGGACGACCTGCAGTGGAGCGACACCCCAACCCTAGACCTGATACGCCGTATAGTCACTTCCAGAGACCAAAGCCATCTACTGTTGATCGGCGCCTATCGCAGCAACGAAGTCGGCCCTGGGCACCCGCTCAGGTTGCTCCTGGATGACCTTAACAACCATCGGCGAATTCACCAGATCCCTGTGGGGCCTCTTGATCAATCGTCGGTGAACCATCTGGTAGCCGATGCCTTACGTTGCGAGCCGGAAACAAGCCGCACGCTGAGCGAGATGCTTTTTCACCGGGCCCAGGGCAACCCCTTCTTTACCAACGAGTTGCTGCGGCAGTTCCATACCCAGGGGGCAATCTGGTCAGACTCGGGAAGTGGCCAATGGCACTGGCAGCTCGACAGAGCCAGTTGGGAAGAGACCAGCCATGACGTGGTCGAGTTCATGCTGGACAACCTGCGACGGCTCCCAGACGAGACACAGAACGTACTTCAACTGGCCGCCTGCATCGGTAATACCTTTACCCTGAAAACGCTCGCCACCATCTATGAACATACCGTTGCCGCGACCGCCCAGGCTCTGCTGCTAGCGCTGAAACAGTACACCGTGCTGCCACTACACAGTGATTATCGCCTGGCGAAACACCAGAATGAAGAACTGGTGCTGAACCCCAACTATCGTTTTCAACATGACCGGGTGCAGCAGGCCGCCTACAATCTCATCGCAACCGACGAACTCCCACGGGTACACCTCACGATCGGGCGCCTGATGTTGCAACACAGCGGTGGGCAGGTCGCCGATGACCAATTGATTGATATCGTCAATCATCTCAACCAGGGGCGGTCGCTGATCCAGTCCGAGGAAGAACGCCTTCAACTGACCGAGTTCAACCTTCGTGCCGGCAGTCGCGCCCGGCAAACCTCTGCCTATCAACAGGCGCTGGACTATTTGCAGGTCGCCGAGGAATTGCTGCCAGGCGACGCCTGGTCACTGATGCCCTCACTGATGACCACATTGGCGTCGGAGATACAGCTTTGCCTCTATCTCACCGGGCGCACCGAAGACGCCGACCATTGGCTGGAACAGATGCTGGACCATGCAGAGTCCCGGCTACACCGCGCCGACATCCTCGCCATACGCACCCGGCAGAATGCCACACTGGGCAGAATGGAGGCGTCGATCCACGCTGCCATTGAAGGGCTGGCGCTGCTGGGCGTCAATTTCACCGAACACCCCAGCCAGCACGATATTGATGTCGAACGCCAACAGGTACTGGCAAACCTGGCTGGCCGCGAAATCACCGACCTGGTTGATGCACCAATCATCGAAGACCCTGCCACGTTGACCGCCATGCGCCTGCTGATGGAGATATTTGCGGCCGCGTTTCTTTCTGGCAACAAGCTGTTCAGCTACCTGGTGCTAAAAGCGGTCAACCTGGCATTGCATCGGGGCAACTGCCCGGAATCGGCGTTCGCCTATGCCGCCTACGGCATGCTTCTGTGTGGTGAGCTGGACGAGCCTGCCCTTGGCTATCAGTACGCCAAGGTTGGCCTGGCGATCAACGAACGGCTCGACGACCTCAGCCTGAGGGCGCGCGTTATCTATGTATACGCCATGTTCGTTCATCACTGGAGCAACCACTGGGCAACGCTAACGCCCTGGTTCCGCAAGGGCATCGAGGCGGGTTATCAATCCGGTGACCTGCTCTACCTGGCCTACAGCGCCCAGGATTGTGTGATCTGGGACCCCGGCATGGACCTGGAAACCGCAAGCCAGTTGCACGAGGAAAACCTCGACATCGTTCGCGAGTGCGCCTACCAGGATTCACTGGACTCCGGGTCCCTCTTCCTGCAGATGCAGCGCAATTTTCTCGGCTTCACCCACGACCAGTCCAGTCTGAGCAGCGATGACTTTGATGACCAGGCGTGTCTCGAGGCGATGAGTGCCCGCCGGTTCATGACCGGCATCGCCAATCATCAAATCTACAGTGCCGAGATCAACCTGCTCTATGGGAACTACGAACAGGCGCTGTACTTTGTAAAAAAGCAGGACAAGCTGATCAAGTCCGCGATGTCCCTGCCCCAACTTGTGCGCTTCTACATCGTTGCCAACCTCACACTCACGACCCTCTTCCCCACCATGGACAAGACGGAGCAACAGGCCACACGGGAACGCCTGGAACGGGACCGGGCGCGCATGACCCGTTGGGCGGACAATTGCGAAGCGAATTTCCGCCACCTTCAATGGCTGATGACCGCAGAACTCGCCCGCCTGGATGGCAAGCACGACACCGCACTGGAGCTCTACGACACGGCCATTGATACAGCACGGGCAAACGGCTTCCTGCACGATGAAGCCACGGCCTTTGAGCGAGCCGCACGGCATCTACTGGCACTGGGCAGACGGCGCTCTGCCGAGGGCTATCTCCGTGGTGCCCACGGGGTATACAACCGCTGGGGCGCCCAACGCAAAGTAGAGCAGCTGGAGGAAGAATTCCCGGTGCTTCGTCAGTGGATTCAGGCCCACCTCACCCCACCAGGGAGCCATTTAACCAGCCTCGATCTCGCATCGGTTATGAAAGCCTCCCGAGAGATCTCCGGCGAGATGGTACTGGACCAGCTGCTGCAGAAAACCCTGGCAATTCTGCTGGAAAATGCCGGTGGGCAATGGGGCTGCCTAGTTGTCCGGGCCGGGGGCGAGTTTAGTATTGAGGCCGTAATCCGGCCAGAACAACAGTCATCGCAGGTTGAAATCCCCACCCACTCAACACTCAATGATCGTCAGGGCAAGCCACTCGCCCTGCCGATGAGCGTGATCAGTCAAGTGTTTCAACGAGGCGAAGCCGTAGTCTTACACGATGCCAAGGCCGACGGCCCCTTTGTGAACGACCCCTACACCATTCACCTGCATCCTCGCTCGGTATTGTGTGCCCCAATCATCGTACGGGACCGCTTTGAAGCCGCGGTATACATGGAGAACAACCTGACCGACGCCGTCTTCACCGATGACCGGGTGGAATTGATTCAACTGCTCTCGGCCCAGGCGGCTGTCGCCATCGAAAACGCCCGACTCTACACTCAGGTACAGGACCATTCCCGGCTCTTGGAAGAGAAGGTGGTTGAACGCACGGCAGAGTTGGAAGAGCTCAATGAAGAACTACAACGCCTGGCAGACCGCGATGGCCTGACCGGCGTCGCCAACAGGCGCTCCGGAGACGCCTACCTCAAGGACACATGGCTGCGCCTGCGGCGCCAGCCCCAGCCGTTATCGGTGGTTATGCTCGATGTGGATCACTTCAAGCACTTCAACGACAACTACGGCCATCAGATGGGTGACGAGTGCCTGATCCAGGTTGCCGAGACGCTGCAGGCGCAACTGCACCGCTCAACCGACATGGTGGCGCGCTACGGGGGAGAAGAGTTTATGTTGATACTCCCCAATACAGACGAGAGCGGTGCACTACGGGTTGCCGAAAACGCCCGACTCGCCATCGAGTCACTCGACATCCGGCACGACCATTCAACAGCGCGAGACTGCATTACCGTCAGCGTGGGCTGCGCCACCATCGTTCCCGACGACAAGAGCAGGCTTGAAGAATTGGTCTTTGCCGCCGATGCGGCACTCTACAAAGCCAAAGAGAGCGGCCGGAACCGGATCCAAGCTGCTGAGAGTGCTTAAGGTAACGGAAATTTTTCACCAAACTCAGCGACTTTGAGATTATGATCAACGCCTTTGCCGTATCCAACTACCGCAGCCTCAAAAATATCGTCGCTCCCCTGGCCGGTCTCAATGTGGTAACCGGGCCCAACGGCTGCGGCAAGTCCAACCTTTACAAGTCCTTGCGGTTACTGGCTGAAACCGCAAAGGGCAACTTGATCTCGTCGATCGCACAGGAAGGAGGGCTGGATTACACGTTCTGGGCGGGGCCGAAAACCTTTACCAAGGGCATGAAAGACGGTGTCGATCCCGTCCAGGGCTCTGCCAAAAAACAGAACAGCCGACTTAGGCTGGGCTTTGTAGGTGAAGACTTCGGCTACGCCATCTCATTAGGCATGCCCTCACCTCAAGGATTTGCGGGCTACCAGGACCCCTCAATGTTTCAGTTCGACCCGGAAATCAAGCGCGAATGCATATGGGCGGGCGACGTCTGCCGTCCCAGTAGTTGCCTGATTGACCGGGTCGGGCCAGTGGTAAAAGTGCGCAACGGTCGTAAATGGGAGGTCTACAACGCCCATCTCAACACCTACGAAAGCATCCTCAACGAAATCAGTGATCCTGTGGCTGTGCCCGAGGTCCATGCTGTCCGGCAAACCATCCGCAACTGGCGCTTCTACGACCAGTTCCGGACCGATCCGCAGTCCACCATCCGCTCTCCGCAAATCGGTACGCGAACGCCAGTACTTGATCACGACGGCCATAGTCTGGTCGCGGCCCTGCGGACCATCTACGAGATTGGAGACCGCGCAGCGTTGTACGATGCTATTGAGGATGCCTTTCCCGGAGCAACCATCAACTTTGAGGCAGACTCCGGCAACCGCTTCATACTACAGTTTTTTCAGGATGGGTTGCTACGCCCGTTGAACCAAGCGGAACTGTCAGACGGCACGCTTCGCTATCTGTTGCTGGTAGCCGCATTACTCACGCCCAGGCCACCTTCACTACTGGTGCTAAATGAGCCCGAAACCAGCCTGCATCCGGACTTGCTTCCTGCCCTGGGACGCCTGATCATCCGCGCATCTCGTGAAACCCAGGTGTGGGTGGTTTCCCATGCGCCACGTTTGGTGGCGACTCTGGAACAGGATGGCGACTGCAACTCCATCGCCCTGAACAAAGACCTTGGCGAAACCGTTATCCTGGGGCAGGGTTTGTTGGATGCGCCACCCTGGCAATGGGCGGATTAACAATGGAGTTCACCTTCATGGGCACATCCGCCGGAACCCCAACACGGTCACGAAATGTGAGCGGCCTGGCCCACACATACCCAATCTGACGAAGGATGTTCACAATGCCTTACCAGTTCGAAGATCTACGAAAAGCCTGTCAAACCGAATGGCGCGACTACATTGAGCACAGTTTCGTAAAGCAGTTAGGCGATGCGTCGCTCGCTCCCGAAGCGTTTCAGCACTATCTCAAGCAGGATTACCTGTTTCTGATCCAGTTTGCCCGCGCCTTCGCCCTGGCGGCCTACAAAAGCCCAACCCTGCTGGATCTCCGCCAGGCAAAGGAAGGCTTGCAGGCCATCGTGGATGTAGAGCTGGATTTGCACATCAACTACTGCAAGGAATGGGGCATTTCAGAAGCAGAACTTGCCAACCTGCCGGAAGCGCGCGCCACCCTTGCCTACACACGCTATGTGCTCGACACCGGCAACCGCGGCGATTTGCTGGACCTGCATGTTGCGCTCTCACCCTGCATGGTGGGTTACGGGGAAATCGCCAATTGGCTGAACAACCGGGCGGAAACCATTCGGGGAGACAAAAATCCGTATGATGCCTGGATCGCCATGTACGAAAGCGACGAGTTCCAACAAGCCATGCACGCGGAAATCCAGTGGCTGGATGAACGACTGGCGGATGTATCTCCCGCCAGGTTCGCGCAGCTTACCCGGATATTCAGCGACGCCACCCGGCTGGAAATCGATTTCTGGGAAATGGGGCTGAAGCAGAGCGATTGAGAAACGCGTGGTCAACCACAGCACTTCTTGAACTTGGCACCACTCCCGCAATGGCAAGGATCATTGCGGGAAGGCAGTTTCGCCGTGGTCACCGTCGCCCCTTTGTTCAGGAGTGCCGTCAGTTCGGTGATGGATTCAACCGCACCCTCGCGGGTATCCACTGTAATGTTGGCGTGCAGATTGGCTTCCGCCACCTGTGCTTCGACCTCCTGCCTACGCGCCTCGCTGGTGACCACCAGCGTTAGCGGAAACTTCTTACTGCCACTCTTCTGACTGGCCTTGGTCTGAAAACCGCCATAAGCGGTGTGATGCTGGCGTGCGTCCTGCCGGCCTTTGTAGAAGAACTTGTCTGACATGCTGAAATCTCGATGAATGGAAGAGTACCTGGCGCCCCAAAAAAGCGAGCGAGCACCGGACGAGACGTTTTAGCATGCTTACGGAATTGGATATATAGGCATAAGTGGAATTTCGATGTACCCAACCCTAACTTGACCACAACCCAACAGCCGCCGCAAACTGAGAAGAAACACCACTCAATAGCGAAAAGCACAGCCAATGCCTGAAAACGTAAAAAACCGGATTCTCTTTCGTTCCAAACGCCTGAATCTGTACCTCGTTCGTTACCCGGAAGGTCACAAGGTGGGACCGCACCTGGACATGACTTCCGAAGGCCGGCTGTACAAACTCAATTGTGTTCTGGTAAAGCCCAAAGCAGGCGGTGAGTTCATCTGCGAAAAGAACATTTTCAACTTGTTTGGCCGGGTATACCTGTTTCGACCAGATCTCTACCAACACCGGGTTTCGAAGATTGAACGTGGGAATCGTTGGTTGCTCAGCTTTGCACTTAACACATCGGGTAACGTTCCCCTGGCACAATGATCGCCTCGATCCGACAGAAGCCGTCAGCCCAACAAACACGCCTTGGCCTCGTTGATGCGGGCGGCCAAATAGTTACTCCCGCCGCGGTCCGGGTGTACTTTCTGCATCATCCTGCGGTGGGCCTGAATGATCTCGTCCTGTGTTGCACCAGGCTTCAGTCCCAAGATATCCAGTGCTTCGCTCTCGGTAAGCGGACCGCCGACATCGGCTTGCTCTCCGGATTCTTCGCCTCCAGCGCAGGCTTCATCGTCAGCACGCCATGAATCACCAAACCGGCGGTCAAGATAGCTTTCCAGCAGCCGGGCGGAATCCTCGTCGTGCGCCCGGCAGTATCGCAACAGCTCAAGAAATTCGCTTTCCCCCAGGTCCGCCAGCTCTCGCCCGGCCATGGGGCCTTTCAGGACCTTGCCACTCATGATGCCGGAGTCATGATCCAGGCTCATTTCCAGAATGTCGCCGGACACATGGGACTGGTTGCCCGAACTTGCGTTTGTATCTCCCGTTCCGGCCCCCGCCATGCGCCCCGTCAACAATGATGGCAGCACCCGGCGTAGCAGTGGATAGAGAAACGCCAACAATGCGAATAAGGCGTGCAAGCGGCCGGTAACGGCCAACAGGACCACTATTCCGATAGCGGCCATCAAGGCCAGCTTAATCATCGCCGGCTTACGTTGGCTGGCCGGCTGGTTGCGCAGCCAGACCCACGCAACAACCGACAGTGCTATGACCAGAAGCGTTAGTGGCACTCAGATACCCCGGAACTCATCGGTCCATCGATGGCTTGAACGTGGATTGAAACAAGCGCTACTTGATCTGCTGGGTCAGGCGCTTGATCTCTGGAGAGCTGCGGCTGGAAAAATCCTGCAGGGCCTTGGCTCCCCCGGAAGCATAGACCGCCACCGCAGCCATAAGATCCTTGAGAACCTGCGGACTGTTGCGATCGAAGGGGGCATAGGCGCCACCAGACAACTTGCTCACCTGCTGGAACACTGCCATAGCATGTGCGTCGGCGCCCTCGTGGAACATGAATACCGGTGTTCGCAGCATCCCCAGCTCACCTGCGGTATGACACAACTCGTCCACCGGCTCCTCGCAACAGTCGCCGATAAACACCACGGCGCTGACGGCCTTTGCGCGGGTCTCTTTCAATGCATGAGCCAACACCCGGCTGATCTGGGTGCGGCCACCCAGGCAGGAAACGCCGTTCATCAGGTTCAATAACTGACCGGTCTCAGTCACAAACCCCGTGGCCTTGAACTCGCCAAAGCCGCGGTAGTAACACAGCTGAATGGACAGACCGCCCAGATCACGGGTCGCGATGAACAGCTCACTCTGCAAGTGGCAAGCCTCATCCCACGTCGCCTCCCTGCTCGCTGTGGCGTCCAGGGCAAAAATCAGCCTGCCCTGTTCACTACCTTGTTTGGGCAGCGTGCGAACCTCATTGATAAACCGGTCAATAGACTGTTTATCGGATTTGGCGCGAAGCTCTTTGTCGGACATCGTGGCGGTTACAATCCTGCCAGTGCGTCAGGCACCGGCGTTTCGCCAGACACCACGTCAAACACGCGGTTAGTGGTGGCATCCGAATCCAGAACCGCCAGCAACACGCGGGCAACGTCCTGCCGTGGAATCTTGCCGAAATTCTCCAGCCTCGCACTCACCGCAACCTTGCCCGTGCCTTCATCGTTGGTCAGTTGCCCCGGGCGAACAATGGTGTAATTCAGGCCGCTGTGCTTCAGGTACTCATCAGCGTTGCGCTTGGCCTGAAGGTAATGGCGCAGCTTTTCCGGCCCCTTCTCCGGCTCCTCAGCCCGCATACTGCTCACGATGACAAACCGCTTTATACCCATGGCCTTGGCCGTGTCTATCAGACGGATAGCACCGTCCTGATCCACATCGACGGTCTTGTCCGGCCCGGTATGAGGGCCTGATCCCGCGGTAAAGATGACTGCATCGCAACCTCGCATGGCCTCACTGCAGTCTTGCTCCAGATCGCCCTGTACGGTTTCCGTAGCGCCCAGTTTCTGTAATTCCGGCCCCTGATCAGGGTGCCGAATGAGGGCCCGTACTTCGTGATCGCTGTCTGCCATTTCCTGCAAAAGGTATTGCCCGATTTTCCCGTTGGCTCCTGCAATGAACACATGCATGGCGGATCTCCTGGTTAGTTGTTTGGCATGAATATCCGTTATAGCTGTGTGTGCTGCACGCAAAATTCAAGGCCACGAAAACCCAAGTACATTGCTGAACCAATGGTAATCCTGCCCGGACCAGATCAACATCTAGGTTTTAACAAGATGTGCCGGTTGGGTGGGATTGAAGTCCACCCAGTGCCCACTTTTGATACTCCCCTCCGCTTCCTCAATCTGATCGGCATCGTGCTCCCCGAACAGTGCCACAATGTCCTGCCAGTCCTTGTAATCCACTTCGACAGCCACATGAAGCCCGGCTTTACGGTCCACAGCCTGCCGGTCCCCGGGGGTCTTTTCCGCCGTTTCGGCCTCGTTATCTGTCTCTCTAACTGCGCCTGCCAGGGACCCCGTATAGGCACCCACACCTGCACCGGCGACAGTCCCTAACGGCCCGGCGACGGAGCCGACGGCTGCACCCGCTGCCGCACCTACACCAGCTCCGACCCCAGCCCCTTTCCCCGCATCAGAGGCACCAGGCGACGCTGTTTTGTCTCCTCCCTGGGGTAGCAAGTGGTGTTGCCCGTCGGGGTTAATGAAGAACACAGAAACCTTTTCCCGACTGATCCCTAACTCTTGAAGGGCATTGGCAAGTTTTTCCGCATGTTCCTGGACGTCCAGCCGCCCCGCGATGATAAGCCCCATAGAATTCTCCCCAAATCTCTCCCAATATTCGCATTACTACATGCCACAACAATAGCAGATGTAGAGTTTTGCATTCCGGGTGCCGTTTTCTCCTGTCTTCGCTATCCAACCAGGAACGAGAAAATATACCTACGCCAGTGCGGCCCGCACCTTCTTGCTCAGGTGGCCCATATCGACCCGGCCAAGTACCTGGGGCCGCAAATCGTTCATAACACGCCCCATATCCTGCATACCCTGAGCGTCGGTTGAGCTGATGGCCATACGAATCAGGCCGTCAAGGTCATCCTCAGTAAGGGCGGCGGGCATGAATTCCTCGATAATCACCATTTCCGCTCTTTCCTTGTCACCCAACTCCTCGCGGCCGGCCTCATCGTACTGACTGGCAGCGTCGCGGCGCTGCTTGAGCATCTTGTCCAGCACCTTCAGAACCTCGTCATCGCTCAAGTCACGGCGCTCATCAATCTCAATCTGTTTGACCGCAGCCTGCGCCATACGCAGGGTGACAAGCCGGGTTTTATCCTTGTTCCGCATCGCGTCTTTCACCGCAGTGTTCAGTTGTTCCTTAAGTGTTGCTTCTGCCATTGCCGGCCTCCTTAATATGAGTTAGATCAGCTTTCCCAAATAGTGATTCATAGCACGATGAGAGTGAACCAAAAAGCTATTTGCAGACTACACTACTAACCTGCTCATTCTTTTGACATAAGTGGAGTCACTGCATGATTACCGTTCACCACCTCAACAATTCCCGCTCACAACGCGTTCTCTGGATGCTGGAAGAATTGGGAGTGCCCTACGAAATCCAGCGTTACGAGCGTGACCCTCAAACCATGCTGGCGCCTGCCAGCCTGAAAAAAGTACACCCGCTCGGTAAATCACCGGTTATTACCGATGGCGATCTGGTGGTAGCCGAGTCAGGCGCTATTATTGAGTATCTGGCCCACACCTACGGCAAAGACACCCTGTTGCCGGAAGCCGGCGGCCAGGCGTGGCTGGATTATACCTATTGGCTGCATTACGCCGAAGGTTCCCTGATGCCACCACTGGTGATGCGCCTGGTATTCCAGAAGGTTAGGAACAGCCCGATGCCATTTTTTATCAAGCCGGTGGCCAAAGGCATCGCCGATAAAACCACTGAAACCTTCATTGGCCCGATGATAAAGACACACCTGGATTTCGTGGAGGCCCACCTGGCGAACAACACCTGGTTCCTCGGGGATAATCTCAGCGCCGCGGACATCCAGATGAGCTTTCCGCTGGAAGCCTCAGTGGCACGGGGTATCGTTGGCAAAGACAGGCCTCACATCAATGCGTGGGTCGAGAAAGCACACGGCAGACCCGCGTATCAGAAGGCACTTGAGAAGGGCGGTGAATACGATTTTGCCTGAGCGCAAGGTCCGATACTCAGATATGTCTCGGTTTCCCACACTTTTATTGAACACCGGTCGCCACCATCTATAGAGAACAGACTTCGACCATACATCCCTCAGGATCTATAAATGAACGCGACCATCAAGCAATTCCTCCTGGTTTCAAGCATCTACCTGCTCGCCCCAACCGTTAACGCCTTCGACCTTAACGACGCGCTTTCCAGCGGCACAGAAGCAATGTCCTCGGCATCTGACGTCAGCGGTGAAGCCCAGCAACTGGTTGGCCAACTTCAGAGCCAGCTCGGCGTCACGCAGGCCCAGGCAACAGGGGGCACCGGTGCCCTGTTACAGCTCGCGAAAAATCAGCTTGGCAACGAATCCATGAGCACCCTCACCAGCAAGGCCTCTGGCCTATCCAGCCTGCTGGGCGGTGGTAGCAGCCTGAGCGGAAACCTGCTCTCCAACATATCGTCGATGGACGGCGTGCGGTCTGCCTTCACCGCCCTGGGTATGGACAGTGGCATGATCCAGCAGTTTGTCCCCGTTATCATGAGCTTCCTGGGGAACCAGGGGATTGGCTCTTCGTTGCTGGGGCAACTGCAAGGGCTCTGGGCGCCGGACTCGTAAAAAGGTCGACTCTCTCAGGGCCGGTTCCTACACCGTGATTCGTTCCAGGGCCTCCCGAATCCCTGGAGGAATCGATGTCGAGGACTGGGTGGCACGATCAACAAACACATGGACAAGCTCGCCATGTGCGGCTGCCTGTGTGTCGCTTCCCGCGAATATCCCCACTTCGTAGGTGACAGACCGGTTGCCAATTCTGGCGACCCGAACGCCGGCTTCGAGGGCATCAGGGTAGGCCACCGGCTTCTTGAACTGGCAGCTCGAACTCACCATAAAGCCCACTACCGGCGCGTTGTGTATATCAAGACCGCCTTCCTCAATGAGATAGCGGTTGATGACGGAATCGAAGTACGAATAGTAGGTCACGTTGTTTACGTGCCCATAGATGTCGTTATCCATCCACCGGGTAATGATGGGGTAAAACACGGGGAAGTCAGATCGTTCCATGGAGGCGGCCTGGCGTCAGTGATCGTCAAAAAGAATGACCTGGCGAATGGCTTTGCCGTTTGCCAGTCGCTCAAAGCCTTCGTTAATCTCATCGAGGGTCAGGGTGTCACTCAGTAGTTTGTCTACCGGCAACCGCCCCTGGCGGAACAGGCTGACGTAGCGGGCCACATCGCGCACCGGCACACAACTCCCGACATAACTACCCTTGAGGGTTCGTTCCTCTGCCACCAGGCTGACCTGCTGAATGGAGACCTTCCGTTCTGGATGTGCCAAACCACCGGTTACAGTTGTACCGCCACGACGAGTCAATTGATAAGCCAGCTCAAGCGCTTTCTCAGACCCTGCCATTTCAATCGCGCAGTCAACGCCACCGTTCGTTAGCGCTTTCACCTGGCTCACGCAGTCCTCATCCGCAGCATTGATGCCAGCGCTGGCACCCAGGCTCTTGGCCAGTGCAAGCTTGTCGTCGTCCAGGTCTATGGCGATAACCTGCCCCGCCCCGGCCACCAAGGCACCCAATACACTGTTCAGGCCCACGCCTCCGAGCCCGACAACGGCTACCGTCTGGCCAGCTTTGATGTCGGCCGAATTGATGGCGGCACCCACACCGGTCAGCACGGCACAACCAAAGAGGGCTGCATGGTGAAACGGCAGGTCTGGATCAATCCGTACCAGCGAATGCCTGGATACCACCGCGTGATCGGCGAACGCAGACACGCCCAAATGATGATTCACCGGCGCACCATCCGCTCGATGCAGCCGATGTTCGCCACCGATAAGCGTACCGGCATTGTTTGCGACCGCAGCCGGTTCACACAGAGCCGGGCGACCTTCAGCACAGGGGCTGCAGTGGCCACAGCTGGGCACGAATACCGTGACCACGTGATCACCCGGACTGAGATCCTTCACCCCTGCCCCAACCGATTTAACAACGCCTGCCGCCTCATGGCCCAGGGCCATGGGCACGGGCCTTGGCCGGTTGCCGTCGATCACGGACAGGTCCGAATGGCACAAACCCGCAGCGCGGATCTGAACCAACACCTCATGATCGCCCGGGGCATCGAGTTCCAGTTCTTCGATCGTCAACGGTCGGGTTTTGTCGAACGGCTGTGGCGCACCAATCGTCTCCAATACAGCTGCACGGATTTTCATAGCGGTGATCCTGTTGGCGTTTTTGTTCAAGATTTCCGCAAGGTACTAAGTTTCTCTGACTTAGGGAAGTTCTGAGATTTCTCTACCTGATGATCAGGGTGTTATCGGGAAACCATGAAGATTCCTGATAAAGTGAGCGCCTGGAAATGAATCCGTCCCACTTACCAGTAACTGCGCCAGTATCTATGTCGAATGCCATATCGTCCGAGCAGAACATCTCCGAGGCAGAGATAGAGCAAGCTATTCGCTCGGGAATTGAGCGGTATTTTGCCGACTGCAGGGCGCGGGTGCCGGCGTTTATCGACCGACATTTTCATTACCCCGGAGCTGTCGCGACCAACCGGATGGCTCTGGGCTGGGACATGTTGCGGGCGCCGATCAACCTGCTTTGGGCGCCGATTTACGCCCTGGCCTGTCTGGTAAAAATTCCGACGCGCAAACGAGCCGGCCTGAGGTGGCTGTACCGAATGGCCGATCGCGTGCCTGCGGGTTTCACCACCCGCGTACAACTACACATCTCGAATCTGATTCAGGCCGACCTGCTGAACAATGGTCAGCCAACGGGCCACCTGCTGGAGGACTATCTGTTGGAAGCGTTGGAGGAGGTTTATGAGCGCCACAGCTCTGAGCCGGTCGACCACCAGCGCTTTATCAAGCTGATAGAGCCCGTGATTGCCGACGCTCTTCGTCAGTACCGCGTAACCCGGACGGCCTCTGCCGATATCACCAACAGCATTTCATGCACGGTACTGGGCGCGTTTGCGTTCCAGAAGTTTACGCCTGGGGGCATAGGCCTCGGAGTGGTGCTGGCGTCCATGCTCGCAAAGACTCTGGCTGCCAGGGATTTTATCCTCGGCGAAACCATAGGCGGGTGGTACTACAGCGTGTTTCCACCCGAGCCCTCGCTGGCGACGACGGCCAGCGTCATGCTCGCGGTCATGGCCGCCCTGGCAGCATTCGCAGCGCTGTCCGGCGTCATTTCCGACCCTGTGCAGGCGGCAATCGGCCTGCACCGTCGTCGCCTGCACAAGCTTCTGGATCACCTGGAGCGGGACGCCTCTCTCAGCACCCAAAGCAGCTTTCGCCCGAAAGACCAGTACGTGGCGCGCATTCTGGACACGTTTGACGTGATCCGGGCGGGGTTGATCTAACCCGATTTCCGAGCCCCTCTTATTCAATGGGCGGCGTAGGCCGGACAAGTATCTCGTTTACATCTACGTGGGCTGGCTGCGACAGGGCGTAGACCACCGCATTGGCGATGTCGTCCGGCTTCAGTGCCCTTTCTGGGGGCTCGTCAAAGAAAGGCGTGTCTACCATTCCAGGCTCTATCAGCGTTACCCGAACGCCGGTTCCCCGTAACTCTTCCCGGACACCGTAGCCGATGGCCGACACCGCCCACTTCGTGGCGCTGTACATAGAGCCAGGAATGGTCACCCTGCCGGCGGCGGAACCGGTGAGCAGCAAGTGGCCACGGCTTTCTTTCAGGGCTGGCAGACAGTGTTGCAGAGTGAGGCCAACGCCATAAACATTGGTAAGAATCATATCCCGCCACGCGTCGGTGTCTGCGCCACTGAAGCCGCCCGGCGAACCACCGCGACCTGCATTGGCAAACACCGCATCAATTTGCCCAAAAGCTTCCAGGGCCCGTTCAACCATGGCCTTCTGGTCTTCGCTGCTTTGAACATCACACTGAACACTGATTGCCCGATCGCCACCAAGCTCCTCCTTCAGGCTTTGAAGACTGTCTTCCGAACGCGCTGCCAGTACAACACGATAACCATTTTCCGCAGCAGCGCGAGCCGTGGCGGCACCAATGCCCGAAGATGCGCCGGTGATCAAAAGAACTGGGTCTGCCATGACAACCTCCTTTTCGATTGGGTTCGGGGCTATGTACGAAGTGGTATTCAGATTAGCTTCATTTGGTCTTTTGCGCTGTTTTTACGCTCGGGCAACAGAACGGCGCCCCATAAAAGTGCACAAGCCATCCCGCTCAGGACTCCAAACCCGGACGGCACGGTCATCCAGATACGGTATATATCTTGCTTCGCGTCGAAGAGCACCCTTTAGATCGTGAGGACGGATAATGAATCTACTGCTGTACCCTGCGGCGCTGTTTGCCAGCCGACTCAGGCTCCGACCTGTTATTACTGGCACCAGCATGGCCCTGATTGCCGGTGTGGTGTTGACTATTTTGGGGCATTTCGCGGCTGGACTGGTACTGATGGTATTGGCGGGCTACCTCACCAACAGCCTCCTACTTCTTGCTCAAAGAGAAACGGAAGTCCTAATTGCCGAGTGTCGAAATCAGCTCGACAAAAGAGATTATCGCCTTCTTGATACGCGACTAGGGGTATTTGGACCCGTCGCCCAAGCCTTCGCCGACACACTTCGCGACAGCGAACGCCGGGAGCAAAGGCTTGAGGACCGCCTTGCTGAAATCGCCCATGCCACTGGCGAACTGTCGCAGAGCAGCCAACATATCGCCAACAGCGCCGGCGAGCAGCGACAGGCGTCCGCTGCAACCTCCGCAGCTGTCGAGGAGATGAGCCAGAGCATTGCCGAAGTCGCACGCAACGCCCGGTTTTCAGAACAGGCCAGCGAACAGGTTCGCGATCTGGTCAAGGAAGGCGGTAGTCGCCTGGCGACGGCCAGCGACACCATTGTCGAAATGGCGGCCGATGCAGAGCGGACCACCAGACTGATGACACAACTCCTCGACCAGTTTCAGTCTGTCACCAGCATGACTGCCACCATCAGACACATCGCGGAACAGACCAACCTGCTCGCCCTGAACGCCGCGATCGAGGCAGCGCGTGCTGGCGACGGCGGCCGAGGCTTTGCCGTTGTTGCCAGCGAAGTCCGCCAACTGGCCAACAGCAGCCACCAATCCGCCGCTGACATTGGCGCTAACATTTCCAGTGTCAGAGAAAAAATTGAAGCGACCCATAACCAGATGGACAAGCTTCTGGGGCAGGCTCAGGACGGCGTGGCTCACACACGGGCCGTTCAGGAGTGCCTGGAGCAGATTCAGTCCCACTCCCTGCAAATGAACGAGCAGGTGGCGTCAGTGGCGCAGAACGCGCGCGAGCAGGATCTCGCCGTCAGTGAAATCGCCACCCAGGTGGATACCACACACCAACGGATTGACGCCAATGGACGGGCAACCGAGGAAACAGACCAAATTGTTCAACATATCCAGAGCCTGACAGCCACACTCACAGAACCCGCCATGGCAGGAGGTACTCGCTGATGGAACTCCTTATTGCCGCCTCATTAAGCGCTCTCGCAATCATCGTTCTGGCGATCAGGAAACCCTGGCAGAACCCGGCCCGGCGCGCGGAAGGGTTACACTTGCTAAAAGGCCTGCGGCAGCTCCTCGAACACCTGCAACAGCACCGTGGCCTGAGCACGGGTTATCTCGGCGGCGATCGCTCCCTCAAGCCCAAAGTGGATCAGACCCGGGCATCAATTCGTGCAGACCTTCACAACCTCGATGCCTCCAGTTTGTCTTGCCATGAACGCTGGGCCTCGTTTACCGACCACTGGTCCCGGCTGGAAAGCTCAGCCCTTACGCTTCCGATCAGTGACAACATAAAACAGCACAACCAGCTCATTGCCAACATGCTGCAACTGATCGAAGACATCGCAGCCCACCATAACCTGCTGTTTGTGACGCATCCGGGTGACGGGGTGAGCACCCTATGGCGCGAGCTACTGTATACCACCGAATGGCTGGGACAGGCACGGGCTCTGGGCACCGGCATTGCGGCAGCCGGGCAAAGCACTGGCGTGGAGCGAATCAGGCTGGGCTTTCTGTGTGAGCGAATTGAAGCATTGTCGTCCATCGCACACGCCGATCTGAATGGGCACAACCAGAACGGGCCGCGGTCACTGAAGGACGCCGGCCGGACCGTCAGCGTGCTATTGTCCGTTATCGAAACCGAGTTCCTCTCTGCCGCCGCACCGAAACTACCGGCAACAGCCTATTTCGACCAGGCCACCAAGGCCATCAGTGCCCAGTTCGCGGTGGTCGATGAGATGCTGTTGGCACTGCAACAAAAGGTCTGACTTCACGCCGGAAGCCCGGGCTGCCCCAGAAGGGTATTGTGATGAGGCTCGGGCCTCATCACAATACGTCGTCACAATAGCTCTGCGTAACAAACGGCTATCACCGGTGTCTTAGTGCCTGTAGCCTTTATAAAAAAGGAGAGCGACATGAACAGATTCCTAATGTTGGTCACCATTGCCCTGCTCTACACAACCAGTGCATTAGCTTCGGAGTCGCCCGTTTACACCGGCCTCTTGAGCAACACCGGCGCCGGCGGGTACGACACGGTCAGTTACTTCGAATCAGGACAGCCCACCAAAGGCTCCAGTGAGTACACCACCCAGTACCAGGGGGCCACCTGGCGATTTGCCAACGCCGAGAACCTTGCCCGCTTCAAGGAAAGCCCTGAGCGGTTCGCTCCAGTCTACGGCGGCTATTGTGCCTGGGCGGTCAGCCAGGGCTATCTCGCCAAAGGGGATCCAAAGCACTGGAGCATCCGGGAGGGTCGGCTGTACCTGAACTACAATCAGTCCATACAGGACCAATGGCTGGAAGATCCCGACGGGTTTATTCGCCAGGCGGATGCGAATTGGCCGACGGTTCTGGAGTAACAACGCTCAACACAACCGTGCAGCCCCAGGCTGGGTTAAAACTCACATGAGGTATCCATGGCGCAACCGACCTCGCTTCAAACCTTATTCGACACCCTTCCTCAGAGTGGCCGGGTTGAATGGATTGGCATCCGCCCTGCCCGTGGTGAGCCCATGAAAATACTCGATTACGCGATGATCACGCCGGGCAAAGGCTTGAAAGGCGATCGATTCGAGGGCCGCGAGACCAGCAAGCGGCAGGTCACCCTGATCCAGAAAGAGCACCTGTATGTCATTGCCTCCTGCCTAGGGCGGGAGGTTATTGATCCCAAGATTTTCCGGCGCAATATCGTGGTCTCTGGCCTCAACTTGCTGGCCCTGAAAGGCAAAACGTTCCGAATTGGGAGTGCGGTGTTGGAATACACCGGTCCGTGCCACCCCTGCAGCAAGATGGAGACGGCCCTTGGGCCGGGCGGTTATAACGCCATGCGTGGGCATGGCGGTATAACGACGCGAGTGATTGAAGGGGGCGAGGTGGTACTTGGCGACAGCATACTGGCCTGCCTCTGAGCCAGTTTGGGCGATTACTCCACCGTGATGGTGATCTTCTCGGACATGACAGGCGGCTCATGGGGTACGTGCAGGTGATCACCCACCAATAACTGCAAGGTGTGTTCACCCGGCGACAATTCCAGGGACGTCTGAGTCTGTCCGCCACCAAAATGAATATGGCTCTCATCCGATGGGACGGGTTGGCCCATCGGCGGCAGATCGTCTAAATCCACAAGCAGATGATGGTGGCCGGTGCCCTTGCGTTCCACACCCGCTGGCGCCACTCCCAGCCCCTCCAGACCGAACCTCACTGTGACCGGCGAACTCACAGTCTGCCCATCAACTGGCGTAATAAAATACACCGACGCACCTTCAGTAGCGGGTGTCGCTCCATGGACCCCGGCAACCATTGAAGTGGCGAGAACCGAACTAAGCAATAAACGTTGGGTACTGTTGATCATGCTCATGACTCGTTCCTTGAACGCGGGATTTACTGTTCAATGGTAGGACAGAATTCCGCATCTTGCCGAATATCGATACGGCCTTGCACAAGCTGAATCTACGGAGCTAACCGAGCGTCCATACTGTTCTGCGCCAACCGGCGGGCCTGCTCTTCGGTCATCCCCAGGCCATCGCGCAGCGCCACGAAGTTCTCCAGCACATAACCGTCGAAATAGGACGGGTCGTCCGAGTTCACGGTCACCTTCAAACCCTGATCCAACATTTCCAGGATGTTGTGGTGGGCCATGTCCGGGAACACACGCAGCTTGATGTTCGACAGAGGGCAAACCGTTAACGGAATCTGCTCTTCCGCCAGTCGGTCCAACAACTTCGGATCTTCCGCAGCACGAACTCCATGGTCAATACGGTTTACCTTGAGCAGATCCAAGGCCTGCCAGATGTACTCAGGCGGCCCCTCTTCACCAGCATGGGCAACAGCCAGGAAGCCCTCGGCCCGTGCTTTGGCAAATACCCGCTCAAACTTGCTGGGCGGATGGCCCTGTTCGGCGCTGTCCAGCCCCACCGCAAAGAACTGATCACGAAACGGCATCGCCTGTTCAAGTGTCCGGAAGGCGTCGTCTTCAGACAGGTGCCGCAGGAAACTGAGAATCAGCCCACCGGTAATGCCCAAATGCTCGCGCCCATCCCGCATGGCACCGCTTATGCCGTTGATGGCCGCTTCAAAGGGAATGCCGCGCTCGGTGTGGGTTTGCGGATCGTAGAAAGGTTCAACGTGGACAACGCCCTGCGCCTGACACTTCTGCAGATACGCCCAGGTGAGATCGTAGAAATCCTGTTCCGTTCGCAGCACATTGGCACCCTGGTAATACAGATCCAGGAATTCCTGCAGATTATTGAAGGAATAGGCCTGCCGAAGCACATCGACGTCATTCCACGGCAATTCAATGCCATTACGCCGGGCCAGTGTAAACATCAATTCGGGCTCAAGCGCGCCTTCCAGATGTAGGTGTAATTCCGCTTTGGGGAGGGTTTTCAGCCAGGCTTCGTTCATAACAGTCTCCGGGATGAGGCTTTATCAGCTACCAGATCAGCCTAAAGATACCGACCACCGGCACCGATCACCACTGTGATCAGCCCGAGAATCAGGTTGGTGCCTACCAGCTTGCGGATCTGTCCCACCTGGCGCCCGCCTTCCTCTGGGTCCTGATTGGCAACGGCCTGTTTCAACCGCCGGAAGGGGGCAAAATAGACGTGACAATAGAGCAGCATCATCACAATCCCCAGCCCCTGCATCACATGGACATGCCAGCCAGCACCCGCCATGCCACCGAATACGCTGAAGACCATCCAGTAACCAGTCACCAGCAACAGAATGATCGCCACCCATACCCACCGGAAAAACCGGGATAACGTATGACACCAAAGCGCCCCCCGCTGCGATGCATCAATGACCTCTACCACTGCTGGCCGCATGGCCATATAGGCGAAAAACATACCGCCAACCCAAATCACGGCAGAGAGAACATGTAATGCGATAGCCAGACCCATAAAGCGACTCCCGGATAAGAAATGTGTGACGAGCATAAGCCTCACCCGCCACAAAACCAACTCTCTTGACCGGATTCCCGGCTAAACCCACGCTATTACGGCATCGGCGAGCAACTGGCACTGGGCAATTGGTCAATCCAGCTACGAATCAGTTGAGCACCTTCCTGATGCACAGTGCTTCGACCCAGCTCGGGCATCTTGTGCCGGCTGTCCGTCGTCTCGACGCGGAACAGCAGGTAGGACTCATCCGCGTTGCCTGGAATTACGTCGTACGGATAACCGTCTTTGCCCCCGGCCACCGGGTCCTTGCAGACACCGAATTTACCCGGCGAGTCAGCATAGTTGCGGTTATACTCCAACTGCACACCGCTACTGCCTGCAGGCCCGGCATAGTCAGCCGGCAACGTCAGGTCTGCCCGGTGACAATGGGCACAGTTGATGTCGAGGTAGGCCCTGGCCTTGTCGTTCAGTTCAGCGTCGCTCAGTGACGGAATGTGGGTTTGGTCATTGAACACCGGTGCCTGTTCCACACTGTTAAAATCCGCCGGTAATCCAGTCAGCAGTTCGCCTTCCGCCCAGTATTGAAGCTGGTTGTAGACTGTGCCATCCGGGTAGCTGAAATCCTTGTTCAGATAACGGGCTTTTGGACCGATGGGCAGGAAGATCTGCTCACGCTGGTCATCCGGCCCGGCCAGGTCTGGCACGATGGAGTGGCAGGAGGTGCAGTCCGCGGCTTTGGGCACCGCATAGTCAAAGGTGAGCGTCTGCCCCTGGTTGTTGATGGTGGTCAGGTCAGTCAGGCGTTTCCCCGCAATGGCGAGTGTCGCCTCGGACTCTGACGACCAGTAATACGGCAATGCCATCCAGCCATCGGCCCGGTGGATCAACAGGCGCGTTTCGATCACCAGCTCCGCACCGTCAGGCATAGCGGTATTTTCCGGCAACGCAAAGGTTTTGGTAATCACCGTCCCAACCGGGAAATCCAGAGCCTCTGACGGGTTGTAACCAACCGTCTTGCCCTCAGGCACAAATACAAAGCGGTACTTGCTGGTGTAATCAGAGAACAACGCGGTGGAGAGATCATAAGGCACCCCGCCCCGCGTAGGCCCGGCCGTTGGATCGCTGGCGTCAGTAAACAGATTGTAGTCGGAGAGCTTCGGGCACACCTCGGTCATCAGCGCATTCCAGTTGACCCCGTCGGTTGTCGCACTGCAACTGCCCTCACCGCCTGTCGGCGCCCCTGCACCGGCATTCAGTGCACTGCCCGCTTGGCCTTCGCCATCGTCGCCCGATGAGTCTCCGCCTCCGCCGCCACAGGCGGCCAGAAGCAAAGACGTCACGAGGGCGGCTGCGATTGTTTTATGGTTATTGCTCATTGGAAACCCTCTTTTACAGCGCGCAGGCGGCTTCCGCCAGGTCATCCCCGGTACAGCCGTAGATGTTGTTGCGGAAATTCACCACCGCCGGTGCAAGTCGGGGCTGGACGCAGTTCAGGTAGGTGTTGTTGACCATCTGATCAATCAGCAGGTGTGGCAGAGGATTGCCATCGCCGTCGACCATGGTCACGTCGGCTGGGTCATCCGGATAAACCAGCCCGGTATTCACTTCGTCGTAATCTGGCGCCGGGTTGCCATTGATGTTGCTGTTGGCACAAACCTGATCGCCAGCGCCGTATGGGTCATAGTTCACCCCATCGGCCTGAGCTTCGGCACCAACCAGAGCATTGAAGCCAGCCAGCTCACCGGCGTTCGACAGCAGTTCACCGATACCGTCATACAGAATCGCCGGAAAGATTTGCGGTGATCCCTTGCTGTTCATGTTCGACGTGTAGCCATCAATAACCGGCTGGAGTAACGCACCCCGTGGATTACTGCCGTTCCGGGCAATGGTGTTGTTGTGCAGGTAGACGTTCTTCAATGTCGGGCTCCATCCATTGCCCATAGTGGCGCCATAGTTGGCAGGATAACTGGCCAGATCATCATCGATCAGCAGGTAGCTTGTAACCGCAACCGCCGTAGTGTCGTTGTCCGTGATCTGGTTGTTGTACATCTCCACGTCACTGGTGGCCAACACCAGGGCACCGGTTCCCGGTGGCACCGTTCCAACCACACCAGCGCCTACGTTGTCGGCGTTATTGTTGTATGCCTGATTGTTGAAAACACGGACATTGCCGCCGTAGGCCTTATCCAGCCCTGGCAAATCGAATACCAGAATGCCGCCAGAGTTTCCGAGCGCGATGTTGTTATACACATCCGCCATGGTGGAGTTTTCAATCTCAATGCCCGCCACATTCTGTTTGGCAGTGTTGTTCCGAACCACGATGTTCTCAGACTGGCCCACATAGATGCCCGCATCCGCAGACCCGAAGGCGTAGTTGTTCTCCAGCAGCACGTTCTGGCTCTTCAGCGGGTACAGTCCGTAGGCGCCGTTGTTCGCCTCCAGCTCCCCTTCCCAGACCGTGGCCGTGTAGGCCATATGAATGCCATTCACGTTAGTGGCCTTGATACCGTTCTTCGGCGCCTCGTACACGCCAAAGTCCCGTACCGTTATGCCATTCCCACCCTGGAAGCGGAACGCGTCGTCACCATTGGACGTGCTGAAATCCAGTGCGGTTTCGTTGATACCGTGGCCGGTGAGGGTCAGCCCACTGGCGCTGTTAACAACGATGCTCTCAGTCACCACAAAACGCCCTTTGGGCAAGACCACCAGGGCATCTTCCGGCAGATCGAATAACGCCACGGAGAGCGCTTCGGTAATGTCGTCACCGTCCGCTGCATCCGGTGCCACCATAATGGCGCCTTCAGGAATGGAGAAACCGGAGGTGGTCACCGCGAGTTGTGCTGTGCCATCGACGGACTGCCCATCGGCCCCATCCGTGCCGTCTTTTCCATCGTCCCCACCGCAGCCGGCAACGAGAAGCCCGCTTGAAATGGCAGTTACCAATAAGAGTTTCTTGAACGTTCTAGCCTGGCGCATCACAACCTCTGCTTTATCAATTTGTTGTTATTCGTGCGTTCCTAAATGAACGCGGTGTCCTGAACGACACTAAGCAGGATGCGACATGTTGGCGAGAACAACCGATATGCAGAAAGCCACATGCCCTGTGCAAATTCTGCAATGGCGTGTGTGCCAAGGGTTCGGAGGGAGAAACAGCAGGCACTGTGCAAAACCTGCAATCTACGGAATTGCAGGATTTGATCAGCTGACGTCGGCGCCAACGCAGTGCTGACGAAACTCTGTGGGAGTGGTGTTCTGGATATCCCGAAACGCCCGATTGAAGGAACTAAGAGTGCGATAGCCAACATCCAGAGAGATGTTCAGCACGGGTGTCTCCGGTTCGTTCCGCAAACGCTCAGCGGCGTCGGCTACCCGGAGCTGGTTGATGTAGTCATTGAAATTGCGATAGCCCAGAGTCTGGTTGATCACCTTGCGCAGACGGTATTCAGGAATCTCGGTGGCTTCCGACAGCTTTGTGAGGGTCAGTTTTTCCGTTCGATAGAAACCGGCATCCATGATTCGGCCAAGCGCTGCTGCGTCCTGCTTCTGTTGTGCCAAGTGTGCCGAGTGGGGGTCCTGAGCCTCAGCCTCTGGAGTTGGAACGGGCTGAGACTCAGGAGAACCGGCAGGCCGATCGCTGCCCACCAGATCCATGATTCCCTCCCGCGCGGTGACCAGGCAAATCAGGGTTGCGAAAGCCGCCAGCCCCGCGATGATCCCGCGGATGTACTCATGGTAAAGCCCGAAATTCAGGCTGACCGTCGCCACGCCCACGGCGCTGCCGACAATGAGCAAAAACGCCAGGCGGGCCTTCCTGCGGGCTTCCACCAGATCGTTTCGCCAGTACCGAATCACAAAACTGAGGCCATGCAATAACACAACGTATTCGAAGAACTGGCCCAGCCGCCATCCGAAGAACACCGCCGGAGTCCATGCATCACCGGGCTCTACGAAGGGCCGTGCCAACGCCGGCGCCAGAAAGCTGTATAGCGCCATCGCGCCCCACACCGACTTCAAACGCGGTCGCGGCGCAAAAATCAGCTGACACAGCAGCCAGAACAAGGCGGGCAACGCGGTTTGCAGGTCGGAAGTGATCCAGCGCCATTCGGTTGGAACCAGAGGGTCAACCAGGAACGCCACGGACCCAATCATCACCAGCAGGAACAGCTGGCCAACCAGCAAATGCCGGAAGTCTCGCAACGTAACCACAAACAGGGGCAACAGGCAGCCAAGCCCGAAGCCAGTTAGCAACATCACTGTTTTTACCTTTTTATTATTACCTTAACTTTTGAAAGCTGATGTTAGCTGAAGTACTGAGCGCTTTGATAGCGACTTATTATGCGTTGACGTAAATCTGCTCTGACTAGGTGCGAGTTTGTTTACCGACCGCTGGTTACTTGGAGCTTATTTCGTTTTAACCCTTCCAGATTCCCAGCATTGCACCTGTACCCAGAACGAGCGCCCCGCCAACCTCTCCAACGATCAGCAGCAACATGAAGAACCCGGTCACCCAGGTCGGCAGCAGCCGCTTACCCAGGCGGTGGGGCCGGCGCAATTGGTTATCCGTATCCTGAAGCAGTCCGTGAATCACGTAGGTGCCAATTGCAAAGGCGAAGAACACCAATGCAGCCAAGGCGGCAATAGTGTTAACCCAATCGGCCAGCACGCTGTGGGCGCTGAATACCGCCAGCAGTATCGCCGCGAAGCTGTATAGCAGCGAGCTTCGGTGAGCAATATCCACATATACCGGCGAGGTGGCATCCTCACTTCGCGCCATATGACGATACTTCCAAATGCCAGTAAGCAGACCCGTCATAAAGAACAGGAAAGCTGCGGAAAGGCAGATTTTTTCAGCCAAAGACATGCCGTCGCTCCGTGGTTATTATTGAAAGGCCGAATTATGCCATCGGAGAGACTGTGCGGTACGATAAAACAGGAACCACGTATCTTTCGGCCTTTGATGACCAGTTGATTCCCCATGACACAACCCAAACGCATCTACCTCGCCGGCCCGGAAGTCTTCTTCCCCGCCGCAGAACACAAGGCTATCGTAGCCGAGAAAAAACGCCTGCTCCGGGAATATGGGTTTGAAGGCGTCGACCCGCTGGACACCGAGATAGTGTTTTCAGATGACGAAGCCAAACCCGATCGCGGGCACCGCATCTACCAGGCCAACCGCAAACTGATGGACAGCTGCGATGCCATTATCGCCAACCTCACACCGTTCCGCGGCATCAGCGCTGATCCTGGCACCGTGTTCGAGGTGGGCTATATGGTCAGCCAGGGCAAGACGGCCTTCGGATTCAGCCTTGATAGCCGACTGTACCGGGAGCGGGCCGGCTCAACCGACGTGGATGAACTCGGCCACACGATTGAGGACTTTGAACTGAGTGACAACCTGATGATTGAAGGCGGCCTCAGCGATTCCGGTGGCCAGCTATTTGTGGCAGAGCAGCCAGGAGAACACCGGTTCTTCTCTTCGGAGCTGTTCCGCCGCTGTGTGCGGGCCCTCAGCCAGACGCCAACAACCGTCTCGTCGCACTGACTCTTACATCACACTGGGACAGATCTACGTTCCTTGGCAGCAGCCCGTTTCAGCTTTGCCAAAAAGCCTTGCTACGCTCATCCATTGGGAAAAAATGTTCGATCCGCAAATTCTGTGCGGTCACATCCAGGGGCGTGCCTATCGTTGCAATGGTCGAAAAGATTTTAAGCTGCTGATCCCCCAGGTTCAGGGTAAAAGGAATTGCTGGGTAGTCGAGATGTTCCACAACGTGGCTTTTCCAGTCCTTTGGAACACCGGGTAGAGTCAAGGCATGCTCAAGCAATCGGTTGGGCTGATCTCTAAAGGGGCCAGCGAGATGCTCATGGTAGACTCGCTGCAGCATGTGGCATGCGATATTTTCCCAATCACCCACGAAGGGTTTCATGCCCCCGTCATCCAGCAGCGCCAGCAGAAAGTTTGGCCTGGCCGGGAAATGCGCGCCCAACTCCACCATTCTGACCATCATTTCCTGCATGGCTGTGTTGGCCATCACCAAATAGTATTCGTGATCAAACACAACCGCCGGATAAGGCAGGTGCGATTGCAAGAGGTGCTCAAGCGCTTCCTTGATCATCGCCATGCCGGGTGCGCTCAAATCCTGGTCGCTGTATACCTGACTGAACCCCGCCGAAGAAAGCAGACGGTTTGTCCCTGCCAGATCCGTTTGAAGCATCTGCGCCAGATGCAGAACCATGCCCTTACTGGGCTTGCTTCGGCCAGTTTCCAGGAAGCTGATGTGTTTTGCCGACACTTCGCATTCAAGGGCGAAATCCATCTGGCTCAACCGTTTACCCTGCCGCATTTCTCTAAAAAGAGTACCGAAGGCGCTCATCGTCGTTCCTGTGAATGTCCGAGTGTTCAGTGATTATCTTCCTCGAGGGTAAGCCACACCATTACCTCACAGGTAATTGAGTCGATCACCGCCTGGGTAGATGCTTTGTAGCGTAGTCAAACACATTGCGAAACCCGATCGAGGTGATCCTATGAAAAACTTCGTGCGTCAATTCAGCGTAAAACAAATCGTCCTGAGCGATGTTGTCCTCTCCACCCCTCTGGCGCTGGTTCTGATCCTGGCCGCAGGGCCAATCGCCCAGTTGGCTGGAGGCCCTGGCGCAACGTTCTATCTGGTGGCGGGCATCGTGTTGCTGCTCTGGTGCGTGGATATGGCTGCTACGGCCATGAACGAACGTTGGCTGGAGAAATACTTCAACCTGATGATCGTTGTTGATATCAGCTGGGCCTTACTGTCTTTCGCCCTGATGCTGTGGTTTGCGGACAGCCTGCAGGCGTTGGGCTGGGCGCTGTTCGCACTGAACGTTCTTGTTCCACTGGACATGGCGTGGATGAAACGGGTTGCTGGAAGTAAGTCATTCGAGCCTGAGTTCAGCTGATCATCGAAGCGCCGGGTAGCGGCAGCCCATGCCGCTACCCGACTGCTCAGAAGTACCCTAATAGCCGGCCGAGGACCAACGCGCTCACCCAGAACACCAGAGACATCAAGGCCCCGGCCCTCAGGGGTAAAGGCATGGAAGTATTCATTGGAAGGCTTCGTATATCCCGATGCTTTAACACCCGCGCTAGCATCAACGCATTCAACACTCCCAACAGGACAACCACCATCTTTACCCGGAACAGCATCGATCCAGCATAGTCAGCGGCCGCAGTGGCAAATAGAAGCCCACCACAAACAACCGCCAACCCCAAACCAATCGCCGATGTGACTCGAAGCACGTCGACAAACACCATCACGGGGTAGTAGCGCCAGAGCCCCAGCAAACGCAAGTCCAACGGCACAATTCCGCCGATCAGCAGGGCAATCCCAAAAATATGCCCGGCGTTGACCAGCGGGTATACCAACGTGGAGTTGCGCAGCGCTGAGACAAAGGCCAGATTCTCGACGAAGACCAGTATCGACTCAATCATTTCCAGATTCAGGAATCACGGCCGGGGTACAAATCGTAGTTGTTCCCGTCGATCACAATCCGCTCAGCCTTGACCAGCCGTTCGCCTTCTTTGGCGGAACGATGACCGTGCACGGTCACTTCCCGGCCGACGCTCAAAATCTCTTTGCTGAGCCCGACACGGTCGTTACGCCAGGGCTGACCGACCTCCACAACCCATGCCTCACCATCAACATCTATCGTGACCTCGCCATGGGGATTACCAAGGCGCATCGACTGGATGGTGCCGGTGATTTCAAACTCCTCGTCCGTGGCCCAAGCCCAACCGTGATGAGCCTGAGCAGTAGAGGCAACGAGGATAGCAACAAAAACCAAAAAACCGAGCGAGTGGGTAAAACGAACGTGAGGCATATCGAATCCTCTTATCGCGAGTTTATGAACGCCATCGAACCACAAATTCCACAACTGAGTCTATTCGACACTCGGGATGTAGCGGAATTCCCATAAACCGGCACCACTAGTTCACCGCAAACGTAAGTGTTTGCCCATCCTCAGGAATCAGCAACTTTCCCTGAAGTTTCTCGCGCCGACAACGGCTGGCCAGGTCTTCACGGCTAACCGGGCAGTGATCCAGGGCCTCCAGGTGATTGGCGACAACAACTCCTGCACTGAGGTGACTGGCAGCAACCACGTCATCTTCACCCATGATAATGTCACCACCCAGATCGAACCGGGCTCCACCAGCAGGTAATACAGACACATCCGGTTGGCGCTGCGTTAAGCACCTTTTGACGTCCTCAGTCAAAACCGTATCACCGGCGATGTACAGTGACGGTTCACCAGGAAGCTGAATAAAAAAGCCATGACCATGGGCCATCATACTGCCGACAACACCATGGCCGTGAACACATGGAATGGGCACTATGGTGCCATCCAGGAATGCCTGCTCGTTGCTGCAAGCTTCCAGCGCTGACACTTTTAACCCTTTCCGTTCCAGGAAATCCGCATCTCCTTCCATACAGATCATGGGCACCTGATGCTCGCGCAACCACTTCACCGCGGCTCTGTCCAAGTGATCGAAATGTCCCTTCTGGCAATGGGTAATCAAACAGTGCGTCACACGCTCCAGCACGGCGCCTGTCGCTTCGGGCAATTCCACCAACGGATTTCTACGCCGGCTTCTGGTGAAGTATTTCAGCGCGGGAATCGCTCCCCGGGGTGCCAACATGGGGTCAAGCAGAATAACCCTGTTATTGGCCTCGATGACCACAGTGGCATTGCGTAGCTGAGTAATCTTCATGGCGAACTCCTGTAGTAAGAGCGCCATTGTAGATACCCCACAGCCTTGCTAGCATGTCTTAAAATGACATAAAACAGACAATTTTCGCCAATGAAGATAGGCTTGCTTCTCTACCCCGACTGCATCCCCTCCGGGTTGTTTGCCTTTTCAGACCTGCTGCTCGCAGCCAACTTGCGCCTGGGAAGATCCGTATTCGAATGGTGTTGGCTAAGTGAGGAAGGCAAGCCTGTAGCCTGTGCCAATGGCGTCGAATTGACGGCCAGTAATCTGGAAGGTGCAGATGTAGACGCGATGCTGATACCTGGCGCCTGGCGTGACCAATCGAATATCCATAACCCGAAGGACGAAAGCCTGGTTCACGCTCTAAAAACACTCGTAGAGCCGTCCAAGAACAAGCAGGGTAGAAGAACTGACATACTGAGCTACTGCACAGGTGTGTATCTGGCGGCTCGTTCCGGCAAACTGAACCAACACACCGCCACCACTACCTGGTGGTTATTGGACGTTATTCGCGAGCAGTTTCCCAGTGTGCAATGGCAACTCAATCGCACCTTCGTGATGGATGACGGCAACGCCACGGCAGCTGGGGTTAACGGACACCTACCAATAGCGCTAGCACTGATTGAACAGCAATGCGGCAAAGAGGTCGCCAAAGACATTCAACAGTACATGGTTCTGCCACGCCCCATTGAACGCAACACGCCCTTTCAGGAGTTACCCGAACTCCTGCAAAAAGAGCCCTTCATACGCGACGTATTTCAGTGGGTGGAGCAAACGCCCTACACAGGCCTACAGACCGCCGCACTCGCGGAGCATCTGCACATCACACAACGCACCCTCAGCCGGAAAATTGTCAGCAAAACCGGCTACAACAGTGCCCAACTCATGCGGTTGATAAAGCTCAATCAGATAAGCGAGCAACTGATCAGCACCAACAAGTCGATATACCGCATCAGTGACGAACTGGGCTTCGCCGATGACACCAGCCTGCGCCGCAGCTTCAAACGGATAACAAACATGACACCAGGGGAATATCGGCGATCATTTGGTTGAAGAGAGGAAGGCTAAAGCCTGGTCACCCCTGTACCCTGTTCGTGTAGCCAGCGCCGCCAATCCAAATCCAACATATTTACCCCGCCAATGTAATTATCATCCACCAGATAATACGCGAGGGTTCGGTCACCCCGGTTGAAGTTGTGCATCAGCCGCACCACAAAGTTGCGGCGGGTCGGTTTGGAGAGCAGGAAACTGAGAAATTGGCCAGACTGGGCCCGCAGGCTTCCGTGCCCCGACAGATCAGAATGGCGCCATTTATTGCTGGATATTTTCAGAAACTGTGAGATTCCCGTTAAACGGCCCTGTTCCCGGGCTCGGGCGACAACCCACTGATTTTCCTCGTGACGATCAAAATACAAACCCGACTCATCACGCTTCAACATCTCCATCTGCTCGGCAAGCCCCTCATTTAACCAGACAGGCGCATAGGGAACGATGGTATCGACCACCGCGTGACTCACCTCGTGCTTGATCGTTTCGAAAGTGCGGTTTCTGTATTCCTGCACATAGACAACTATCTGATGTTCTGAAGGTATATACAGGCCGTACGACGCAACCGCCAAGCCCTGGTTCTTGCGAACAAGGTAGTTCCGGTATTCAGTGCTATCCTTAAAAATCAGTATATTGACAGGCACTGTCCTGTACATGTCAAAGGACATCACACGATCAAAAAACTCGTATACATTGTTCACGCCGTCAACAATCTGCTGGTTTTCCTCGTCACTCAGCTCTACATCGACGGCTTTAATCTTGATGTCAAAACGCGACCACTTCGACGCACCAGGCTTTACGTTGATAACTTCCTGTTCAACGCTGCGGTCTTCCCGGTCGCTAAAATGGGTCTTCCCGTTTTCATCAACCCATTTATAAATCTTTGCATAACTGGAGTTTGCAATGATCACAAATAGCAAGAAAACAAGGATTGGATTTACGGCTTTCATGAATCCTTTAATCACTGCACTCCAGAAAAGCGACTATTTCAGAGTAATCTGTTTCGGGTTCTGAGAGGTTTCTTGCCCACTCTTCCCCTTACCTACATACTCCACAACCCCGCCTGACTTTAAAAAGGCAGCGGTCTGCTCCTCAATCGTGGCAGACGTTAACGTAACTTTTTCGGGCTTCTTGCTCATTGTGCTCTCCACGTGACTGTTGGCATATACACCAACTTTAAACGTCCATGATATCCGAAATGGGAAAACCTTGCCGCCCTTGCCGCGGAACCCCATTTTCACGTTGGCAAGAAACGCCTCTCTAATTCCTTAATGATGCCCACCCGGCCCATGCGCATGGCCGTGCGATAGCTCTTCCGCATCGGCGGCGCGTACTTCGATGACTTCGATATCAAAGGTCAGCGTTTTACCGGCCATCGGATGGTTGGTGTCGACATCGGCAAACTTGTGACCGACCTTGGCGACGATCACATGGCGCGGGCCCTGCTCGGTTTGCACCTGAGCGATCATGCCCGACTTCCAGCGCTTGGCACCCATCAAATGCTTGATCGGCACGCGCTGCACGGCATCGGCCTTGCGCGGACCATAGGCTTTTTCCGGAGTGACAGTGACGCTGAACGTATCGCCGGCCTCGCGACCTTCCAAAGCTTCTTCCAGGCCTTGGATAATGCCGCCGTGACCATGCAGGTAGGCGTTCGGCTCTCCGCCACGGGAATTTTCAACTTCGTTGCCCTGGTCATCACTGACGCTGTAGTGGAACAAGACGACCTGATTCTTTTCGATTGGCATAGAGTTCTCTGCAAAGATAAATGGTAGGTCATTATAGCCGGCAGCGGCGTTAACTGCAGGAGCGGAACACCGGCCCTCACGCCTCGTTCGCCTTACGATGATGCCCCTGATAATCAAAAATCCGTTCCTGCACCTGCCAGCAGTGCTTCTGCTTGCGGGCAATGACAAAATCCGGTGCCGGCATCAGGGCCTGCATCTCAAGCACCTCATGCGTCCTGCTGAATTGTTTCGGAGCCTGGCCATTTGCGAAACGCCGCCCGAACAGCTTGTTAAAGACGGTGCGCTGCGCCGGTTTACTGAAATCAAACGACTCCCTGAGTTCCTCCCCATCTTCACCGTGATAGGTGGTCCTCAGTTTGCTGCCATCAACACTCAGCGTAATCCCGGCGCAACGGATCACCATGGCATCCTTGAGTTTCAGCGCATCCCGTAGCTGATCGTCGGGATCAATGATGGCTTTGTGGCACTGGTGGCAGTTCCGGGCCGCGATATCATTCTCGCCACCGCAATGCGAGCACTCCTTGAAACGGAAACGGTAATCGCACTGTTGCAGGCGCCCGTTCTGCGCGGCGGGTTCAACCCCTTCCGCGGCCCCCAGAAGCCCTTGGCAACGGCGCCCGTAGTGTTCGATAACACGGCCTTCACTATCGGTTTTGCCCCAGAAGATATTGGCAAACCCACAGCCCGGGCAGAACACTTGCACCGGTTCACTGTCAGGGTTCGGTTTTGGCTCCCCTACCTCCGGGTGATGCAGATTCACATGGTTGCCCGCGTAATCAATCACCAGGCAATCCTGCTTGCCCTCGTCCAAGCGAAGCCCCCGGCCCACAATCTGCTGATACAGGCTCACCGACTGGGTCGGACGAAGAATGGCGATAACATCCACATGGGGCGCATCAAAACCCGTGGTGAGCACCGACACATTCACCAGATACTTCAATTGCCGCTGTTTGAAGCGCCGAATCAGCAACGCCCGTTCATTCGAATCGGTCGCGCCAGTCACTAGTGCGGTCTGGAGTTCCGGCAGATACCCGGTGATCTCCCGCGCATGGTCCACCGTTGCCGCAAAGATCATCACCCCCTTGCGCTCAACGGCCAGTTCCACCACCTGCTCAATGATGGCACGGGTCACACGCTTGTGTTTGCTCAGCAGCTGGTTGACGTCCTTCTCGGCGTATTCGCCAAAGCGATCCTGAGCCAGCGCGGAGAAATCGTATTGCGCCACCGCCGCATTTACCAACTCAGGCCGGGTGAGATAGCCCCGGTTGATCATGTAGCTCAACGGCAACTCATAGATACAATGCCGGAAGGGCTTGCTCTGCTCGTCACCCGAACCGCGAACAAAACCCCGGTAGTGATAGCGATAGATCCAGCCCATGGCCAGGCGGTAGGGCGTAGCGGTCAGCCCGAGCACTTTGAGGGCGTCATTCTGTTGCCGTAGCAACTCGATAATCCGTTGATACTGACTGGTTTCATCACCACTGACCCGATGGCATTCATCGATGATGACCAACGAGTATTCATCCCGGAACTGATCCAGATTCGCCGATACCGACTGCACACTGGCGAAAGTCACCTGGTGGTGGCTTTCCTTGCGCTTCAGCCCAGCGGAGAAGATGCCGCCTTCTAACCCATAACTCTGGTATTTGGCGTGGTTCTGCTCCACAAGCTCTTTAACGTGGGTCAGCACCAGAATCTTACGCTTGGCCAGACGGGCCAGCTCGGCAATGACCAGGCTTTTTCCGGCGCCAGTTGGCAGCACGATCACCGCTGACTCGTCGGAATTTCGGAAATGGTTCAGCGTGGCGTCGACGGCTTCCTGCTGGTAAGGCCGCAGCTTGAATTCGGCGTGGCTGCAAATGTGTTTTACGTACATGCGATTATCACGGAACTCAATGAGAGTTTTCAGGGTTTCTACGAGTGGACTCGAGCAATCACGAACTACCCACCAGAAGCCACAACGCCAAGCCGGCGACCACGACAGAAAGCGTGGCTACATGAACCGCCAGGTTCGCTCGAGTCGTTGGAGCGGGCTTTCTGGCGAAACGAAAATAATCCTCACCAAACAACCCAACGCCGCAGCCCTCACAGTAGTTTTTTGAGTAGGAAAGCCTGAGCTCGGATGGGGCAAATTTCTTCCGACAGCTGTAGCAGCTCGGCTTGATCATTCCGGCCTCCGGTCAGTGCGTTGTCCAGTCAACAATCGGCAACTCCCCAACGCCTGCGCCTGCAGGTACTCGCAAAACGCCGTCACATCGGTATTTTTGAACTCACTGGAAACAAACTCACCCGGAATCAGTCCTTCATCCCATCGCGACGTCACCAAAGTATGGGGATACGCCGCATCGTCGCCGGGATAAATCTGCACCACCGCTTGGGTCTGGTGAATATAAAGATCGCGAAGTTCTTTGGCACACCGAAGCGCACTGGGCTCATGCGTGGCATCGCATTCGTAGCCCGCCGCAATGAAGAACTCGCTGGCAACGGAAAACAGCGTGTTTTCGTCCAGAGCAGACGACGCCGGATGAATGGTTCTGGCGACATCGCCGGCCATGTTGGTACAGCCGGCAATTAACGACAGCAATGGAATCACCAGCACATGAAACCTATTCACAAAAGCGCCTCTCCAGTTAATCTTTTCGATTGACGTAACGTTTTCTGCAACGGTTGGAAGTCGGCCATTATAGCCAGCAGCGGCGCTGACTCCAGAAACCCGCAACCGGAACACCTCAGCGCAATCTGGTAAACAGGAGAAAGAGCCGCCCTCTCCAAAGAGCCTGGTCTATCGCGGCCACCCACCTTATGCAATAATGATATAACCACATTCCATTTAGATAGCATTGTAAGGGAACAGAACAATGAAAAGGATTTTAGCGTGCACCTTTATATCGACATTAATGGCCGGTTGCGGAGGCGGCGGTAGCGGGAGCGACCTGGAAAAAGCCAACGAGAATACCACTCCCGATCCAGGATCGTCTGATGGGAACGACGATAACAGCCCCGTGACGCCACCCGAGCAAGTCACGGTACTCGAGGGCACCTGGAAGAAACCATGCGGGCCCGTGGAGGGCGAAGCACACTACGATATCGTAACGATCTCTTTCACCCGCAGCGCATTCGCCACGAGTATTGAGAACTACCTCGATAGCGCTTGCACGACCCCGCTACCGGGGGCTCCAAATCCTACCTCATCAGGCAACTTCACACTGGGTGAAGATGTGTTACTCGGGTCCGGCCTAACCGCTACCGAACTCACGTCTCATGTGACTCAGTTCAATGGCGCGAACTTCCAGATCGACGAGTACAATGTCGTTTACATCAACAACAATGTTTTCTATACAGGAGAAGGCACAGCCAGTTCGCCAGCACAGCGGCCAACCAGTCTCGATTTTGATCGTCCGTTCTATCGAGTGAACTAGGTTACTTCGACAATTCAAAGTGATCGTACTGGCCATGATTCTGTGGGTGATGAGTGATCTGCTCGCCAAGCGAAAAATTCGAGGCAAAGAACTTGCCATTGAGATCGGCATTACCGAACAGAACCTGTCACTACTACGCACCGGCAAAGTGAAAGGCGTACGCTTTTCAACGCTGGAAGAGATATGTCGAATACTGGAGTGCCAGCCGGGCGACATCCTTGAATACAACCCCGATGAGTAAACGATCAATCAAGTTGAATCGCCAGGGTCAAGGTGCTCAGTCACGGTCGTCGGGAGCGAGGCCGAACGGTTGGCCTCGCTCCCGACACTTGTAATATCGTAGGGGCTGGAGACCACCACCTCTCTCGGCCACCATTCGGGGTGATTGTCGCGGATAAAGCTCATCAACTTCTCACGGACATTCATTTCTGCTTCCCAGCCCGCAAAGGGTTCAGAGGTCATAAGGTAGAAAGTGACCTTCTGGCCCGACTCGGTCTGAGCAGTGACATAGCACGAAAGCTTGTGGTGCTCGATGACGTTTTTTTCTGCCTCGGCGAACTCCTTGAACTTCTCCCTCAGGCATTCAATGTCGGCGTTCAGGTGAAGCGTCAGCTCTATCATCCTGTACATCTTGGCAGTCTTTACCGACAGGTTTTCGAAGGGCTTGGAGGTGAAGTACTGGACCGGTACAATCAAACGGCGTTCATCCCAGGTTCTCAGGCGAATGAACGTATAAAAGATGCCCTCCACATAACACCACCGATCCTCGAAGATAACCAGGTCACCAATTCGTATGGGCTTGGCGAGCGACACTTGAAACGAAGAGAGGATGTTGCCCAGCACTGCCTGACCGGCAATACCCAAGAGGACCGTCAGAATACTGGCCGACGCCAGAAGAGTCAGCCCCAGCGTTTCGAACAGCTCGATTTGCGAAAGTATGTAGATGCTGACCGCGACAACCGTTATCAGGATGATGCCGCGACGCAACGCATAGAGAGACGTCAACAACTTTCGCTCATCCCCGGTTTTGGTGTCATCGATATCTCCTACCAGGCGTCGCCTCAGCTCCAGCAGGATGACGTCCACGAAACGCAGCGCGATCATACCGATACCCCACGCCAGGATGGTGATCAGTAGTATGCGGAAAGACGTCGTCGCCACGGCCGAGAAAGACACCACGTAGTTGAGCAGAGTCTGGGCAACGAGCGTCATGGCGACGAACGCCGTGGGTGTCTTGATCTGACCAGCAAAAATACTGGGCAAGCCGGAAGGCAACCATCGTGCCGACAGACCTACCAAGCGATGGACAAGCCACCCCATCCACCCCGTCGCCAGCAGGAAAATCGGAATAGCGATCCACTCCCAAATCTGGAGCATGCCGAACGTTGACTTGAAACGTTGCGGCACATGTTCTTCCAGCCAGGAGGGGCCAAATTGTTCATACAACCAATGGACTGGGGACAGACTGTCCGGGGTGATCAACCAGACAGCGTCCTCGTCGCCCACCCGATAACGGGCAAGACGAATATCATAGGTTTGTCCTTCGGCACGAAGGGATGCGATCAGGAGGTTGCGTCTTGGTTTCCCCGCTTGAGGATTCTGCCCTGACAAATCTTCGACGGCGGCATCCCGTCGCCCGGACAAGTTGGAGGGATTGATCCATTCGCCACGCCTGAGAACTGCGGCCAGCTGCCTGGCTAACTCGCCGCCCTCCTCGCGCTGTTCTGTAGCACTCAGCTCGGATAGATTTAGAATGTGTGCCGCCGCGGCGAAATCCTTCTGTTTGGTGAGCCTGAGAAAGCTACGCACCGCATCGCGTGGTGTCAGTCGTTTGACCGCCTCGGGGGGCGCCTCGAGCCCGGCATTCAAGGCATCAATAGAAAACCATCGCGTCTCTTTGTCTTGCGATGTCTGCGCAACGCCCAGGCTGGAAAACGCGAGAGCAACAGCCAAAAGCCACCATATCGCATTGTTTTTCATTCGCGTCATCGCCTTGTTCGGTACTCATTTTGGTATCAGCGTAAGAGTCTCCGTGACCCGCCTGTGGCGAACATCAATCTACTAACCTACGGTGAGAGCATAGCAGACTCGTGAATCAACTCTTTTTTGGAAGAGCTGTACAACATGGAACTGACAAGCACATTGAAAATAATGGAGGAATACGACCTTACCGTTGTTGTCGCTGGGTTAGGGGTCCTTGAACTTAACGCGTGGTCAGTCGTTCGACTCACCCACTGACGATGACGGCAGATTCATCGAGTTTTCGGAAATGATTCAGCGGTACGTCTACGATCAGCCCCCAGCCGCGAGATTTGCCTACTCCCCCAGACATTCAATTGAATACTGACCGCATACACTATTTCGATGACACTCCAAACGCTGAAATGTTTGCTCTCGGCTCACTACGCAGACGTTAATGGCCTTGCCTAATTGTTTCACGCTGCTAAGCTCAATGTTCAATTGAACATCAACAAACAACAGTTAAATGAGCTGGCCCCTCCGCGATGTTCAATGCAAGGCCGAGAAACCTTATGCACGGGCCGCTCAAACAATGGAGAACAAAAATGGACCTGTCTAAGAAAGTGTTTTCCGGAATCTTGCCGTCTGTCACTCTGGCGGCATCCGCGTTATTGGTGAGTTTTAGCGGTCAGACCTTTGCTGATTGCAAACGAGGTTCACTGGATGCCAAGTACTGCGATGAGAACGGCGACATGGTCGCTGACCGGCCGTCGAATGAATCAGAGTGGGTGAATCCCGATACCCTGATTTTTGCCTATACGCCAGTTGAAGATCCCGCCATCTATTCCGACATCTGGCAGCCCTTCATTGATCATCTGTCCGAAGTCACCGGCAAGGACGTTCGCTTCTTCGCTGTGCAATCCAACGCGGCCCAAGTGGAAGCCATGCGCAGTGGCCGTTTGCATGTGGCAGGCTTTTCCACCGGCCCGACGCCGTTCGCGGTTAATCTCGCCGGTGCAGTCCCCTTCGCCTTGATGGGGTCGGACTCAGGGCAGTTCGGTTATTCGCTGCAGGTCTATACCCACAGTGATTCTGACATTCATGAACTGACTGATTTGAAGGGCAAGCGTGTCGCACACACCTCACCCACCTCGAACTCTGGCAACCAGGCACCCCGAGCCCTGTTCCCGGAAATGGGCGTAGTGCCAGGCGATGATTACGAAATCACCTTCTCCGGCAGCCATGACCAGTCCATGCTCGGTGTGGTCGCCAAGGATTACGATGCAGCCCCGGTGGCTTCGGAAGTCGTCGAACGCATGGCAGCTCGCGGTCTCTACGACGAAGAGGAAGTGCGGCTGGTGTGGGAATCCGAACGGTTCCCGACCACCTCTTACAATCACGCTCATAACCTGCATCCCGAGCTGGTCGAGAAAATTCGCGAAGCCTTCTACAGCTTCAAGTTCACCGGCACCGAACTGGGCGAGGAGTTTGAAGGCGTCGAAACCTTCATCCCCATCAACTACAAAGACAACTGGCGCGTTATCCGCACGATCCAGGCGTCCAACGGCGTTCAGTACACGCCTGACAATCTCAAATAGGAAACACGGGAGCTTCCGGCCCTTGGCTGGAAGCTCCGGCCGGAGCAAAGCACATGTTAGAGATCACCAACCTGGTAAAGCGATACGGGCATAACGAGCCGGTGCTCAAAGGACTCGACCTGGCCGTTGAAGGCAGCAGCGTCGTTTCCATTGTGGGCGCGTCAGGTGCGGGCAAAAGCACCCTGTTGCGCTGCATCAACCGGTTGGTTGAACCCACATCGGGTTCGATCAAGCTGAACGGCCACCAACTGGTCAATCTTCGCGGCAGCGACCTGCGCCATTCCCGCCGGCGCATCGGCATGGTTTTTCAGGGTTTTAACCTGATTGATCGTTTAACCGTCATGGAGAACGTTCTGTCCGGGCGTCTTGGCTATGTATCGCTGTTTCAGGCCCTGACCCGCCGCTTCCCTCAATCAGACATCGACCGCGCCTTCCATTTAATGGAACGGGTGGGCATTGCCCACTATGCCAACAAACGCGCCGATCAGCTGTCAGGGGGGGAACGTCAGCGGGTGGCCGTTGTGAGGGCGCTGATGCAGGAACCTGAAATTCTCCTGGCGGATGAACCAACCGCCTCGCTTGATCCCAAAACCTCACAGCAAATCATGAGCCTGTTGCAAACCCTCGCCAGCGAAATGTCACTGCCGGTGCTGATTAATATCCACAACGTTACCCAGGCACGAATGTATACGGACCGCATTGTGGGCATGCGCCACGGCCAGATGATTTTTGATGGCGAACCCAAAGACTTCAATCAGGACGCTCTGGACGCCATATACGGCGGCATTGAGTCACCGGAAGAGGATACCGGTGATGCAACAGCCCAGACGCAGGAGGCGACCGCATGACCACCAGCAGAACTGCAACCGGCATAACGTCGGGCAGGGTCTGGAAGAAGCCTCCGTTCATCGCCAACCCCTGGGTTCGCTATGGCTTGATTGCAGTCACCCTGACCTACCTTTACTGGGCTTTCTCAACGCTGCCCTTTGACTGGGAGCGAATTTCCGAGGGTCTGCCTCGTGCCGCCAAAATTTTCGGGGGTGCCTTCCCCCCAAGCTTTGAACGTGCCGGGTTGCTATGGACCGGGTTCAAAGAAAGCTTCCAGATTGCGTTTCTGGCGACACTGCTGGGGGTTTTCCTGTCGATTCCCATCGCGGTGATGGCCGCCAAGAACGTGGCTCCGAAACCCGTCTATCTGCTGGGACGCGCCATTATCATCATCTCCCGCAGCTTCCACCCGGTCATCGTCGCCATCCTGTTTGTGGCTGCGGTCGGGTTTGGCCCCGTGGCAGGTATTCTGACCCTGGTCCTCTATTCCATCGGATTTGTGGCCAAGTTGCTGGCCGAGGAAATTGAAGAAATTGACTGGGGCCAGGTGGAAGCCATGCGCTCCGTTGGTGCCGGTTATATGAAAATGCTGATCTACGGCGTATTTCCTCAGATCATGCCGCGCCAGATCGGGCTGTCCATGTACCAGCTCGACAGCAACCTTCGTGCCTCCGCAGTGGTTGGCATTGTTGGGGCGGGTGGTATCGGCGGCACGCTAATGAATGCGTTCGGACGTTACGATTACGATTTCGCCTTTGCCATTCTGCTGATGATCATTGGCATCATTCTGATCAGCGAAGGCATCAGCGGATGGGTGAGGAAGAAAGTATGGTAGATCACGCTGAAAAACTGACCGACCGTGTCTGGTCCCGATACGACCGGAAGGAACAGTGGACCCGCTACGGGATCTATCTGTTGACCCTGATAGCCATCGTCTGGGCGGTGCGTGACATCGACATTTTCTGGCCCTGGGTGTGGGACGCTCCCAACCAGATCCAGAACCTGGGCGCACGCATGTGGCCACCGGAGTTCAGCACCTGGAACGCCATTTTCGCGGCAATGCTGGAAACGGTGCACATTGCCACCCTGTCTACGATGCTGACCATTTTCATCGCCCTGCCGGTGTCCTACATTGCGGCGCAGAACACCACACCCAACAAGGCCACCCTATGGCTGGGCCGGTTTATCCTGGTGTCCAGCCGCTCGGTAAACACCATCATCTGGGCACTGTTATTTGTCGCGATTTTCGGCCCCGGTGTACTAGCGGGGATTCTTGCGGTGATGTTCCGGTCGATTGGCTTCATCGGGAAATTAATGGGTGAGGCCATCGAGGAAATCGATCGCCGCCCAGTGGAGGCCATGCAGGCCACCGGCGCCGGTAAGCTGAAGGTGGTGCTTTACGCGATTGTGCCCCAGGTGATGCCGGCGTTCTTCGCCATCATCATACTGCGCTGGGACATCAACATTCGGGAATCCACAGTTCTGGGCCTGGTGGGCGCCGGCGGCATCGGGGTATTGCTGCAGGGCTCCATTGACCTTTTCGAATGGCAGACGGTCGCCACCATTCTGCTGGCCATTGTTGTGTTGGTTATTCTGGGCGAGGCTCTGACAAGCGCCCTGCGGAAGAAAGTCATCTAACCCTGACTCAGCCCCGCCCAAATCATTGGGTGGGGCCAAGTTACTAAACAGGGCGGGTATCTAGTCAAATGGGCGCCATTGATAGGCAGCAAAGCATTCTGAAATGGGTGCATGAACAGAAGCATGTCGAAGTGGAAGACATCGCTCAGCGCTTTGGTGTCACCACCCAGACCATCCGGCGAGACATCAACAAACTATGCGAACAGGGCTTGCTACGCCGTCGTTACGGCGGCGTCAGCCTGCCTCCCAGAACCTCGACTCCTCCGGCCCAAAACAGGAAAGTACGCCATTTTGCCGCCAAGAAGCAGTTAGCCCAGCGAATCGCCGCGGATATTCCTGAAGGCGCCACCGTCAGCCTGGGTGTAGGCAGCACCGTCGAACTGGTGGCGCAGGCCCTGATCCATCACCAGTCACTGCGCATCCTGACCAACAACTTGAGTGTGGCCTCGGCACTCTCAGGAAATCCAGGCATTGACGTCATTGTTTCTGGTGGCCAGTACCGGCACAACCACCATGATGTGGTCGGGCCGGAAGTCACCAGCTTCTTTGGCTCCTTCCTCACCGACTTCGGCATCATCAGCACCGGCAGTATGGACCCACAGCATGGCTTGATGGACTACGACATCCGGGAGGCGGAAGTCAGCCGAGCCATCATCGCCAACACCCGAACCCGCTTACTGGTGGCCGATCACAGCAAGTGGACCCAAAGCTCTCATTGCAAGGTTGCGTCATTCAGGTATGTGGACCGCTTTTATACCGATGTAATGAACAACCCGGAAAGAGCCGGCCTGCCAGACTCGCTGGTCATCATCGAATCTGCCCAAATCGAAAAAGCTCTGCAGCAAGCCCCTATTACGTGAGGTTTCCGGCGTGAAGGATCAAATCCGAGCCTTTCAATACCTCCAGGGCTTAGGGACGTAGTTGCTGTGGGTGTCTGCGATGACGCTGATTTGCATGCTTCGTGCTACCAGATAAGCGGCTGCAAAGACTTCGACAAATCAAAGCCCCATTGTTGACGCCAACTCATCGCCTCCGGGGCCAGCAGCAGCCACCCCAGAGCACCCAGATTGGCCATCACCGCCAGCCAGAAAACAAACTGATAGCTGCCCTTACGCGTCTTATGGCGAAAAACCTGCTGAGCCAAAAGCGCACCGGGCCAACCACAGCAAAGCTCGAACAGATGCAGCGTTTTCTCTGCGGTTCGTTGAGCACCCCGTTGCGCCGCCCGCTTATCGATCCAGTACATCACAAACAGCACCAGGCTCACCCCACCGTAGGCAGCAAGGATCGAGACCGGCAGATAACCTCGATGAAACAGGCCCGCCAGCGTGGCAAACAATGCCAGCACAGCAGCCGCAGCCGCCCAGACTCCCGGCGCAATGCTGGCACCAACCTTTGCTGCTCCGGCGTACTGGAACCGCCCTGCCCTTAGCCGGCCCTGACCGTCCTTCGTAAGGCTGTAAGTCACCTTGCGATTGGAAGCCGGCCGGCCACGGCCTGCGTAACTGCTGATATGGGCAAAGACCCGCTCACCGCCGCCCTGCGGCGTAATGAAGCCGAAGCCCTTGGCGTCGTTCCATGCGGTGAGTAATCCTTTTTGATTCAATGCTCTTCCCCTCGCAAAACCTTATACCGAGCACACGCCTTATCCCTATCTCTAAGAAGGCGCCGATCCGAGCTACCAATAGCAGCAGCAATCAGGGAGTTACATTCCTGCCGCGCCAAGAGGAACTCGGAGGAAGGTTGATGAACACGCTCAATGACAGCGCTTGACGAAAGCTCAGGTTCCACCGTCCGAGAATCGGTTTTGGGCTCGCTTTCAGGTCTGTGAAGAATGGGCTGCGGTACGCTTTCAACCCTGTGCTTGGCCGACGGGGCGCTTCACCGTAACGATCGGAAACCAGCCCTTGATGTTTTTTTGTCTCGACAACGAAGACCCCGAATTCCGATACCAGAACGTGGTCGATCTGCGTGGTGCCGTCCTCCGTGGGGAGGGTAACGTTCTTTATGAGATGGTAGCGGGATTTATCCAGTAACCACCGCGCGGAGAGGTTCACGACAAACTCCCCGAACTTGCCCTTGAACCACGGCGACTTGATCAGGCTTGCGATGATTACAGGGGGCAACAGGTACAAGAGTAGAGTGAAAAGGGGCTGGTAGACCAGGCTCAAATCCATTTCTCAGACATCCTTGCTTCGCTTCCTAAATCCATCCGATGTGAAACATAAATCAGTCTTCGTTTCGGCGCCTTAGGATTTTTGTAACTACTCGCCAAGGAAACATCGGCCCCTGTGGCCGAACAACAAAAACGTGCTTTGAGAATTCGGAGTTGAAAAGGCCGACTGAAACTGTCGGCCGAGAAACGTCCGGGTATTTGGCGTGCAAGAATCGGGGCTATGCGCTTGCGCTGCAACCATCGATCTCTTCGTCGATAATCAGATTCCCCTCCACACGGAACCCTATCCGGCCAACCACGAACGCCTGCTGAAGACTGGTTTTGACAAGGTCAGTCAGACCAACGGCACAACGATCCTTTTCAATAGCATCATCTACCGCTGTCTTGACATTGGGAATACCCAGCGGGAACAGGACGACGGGAACGATATCCTCGCCGGTTACCCGATCACCTTTCAGAAAACTCGCTGAATTGATGTTGTAGTTTTTGGTACTGCCGACCGTCAGATCAGCGACGCGGTGAGCACAGCCAGAAGCCAAAACCGTAGTGGCAATTACTCCAACAATTGCTGCCTTTTTCATTATCTACCTCTTATTTAGGTTGCTTTTTATTGCGGCGCAAGTTTATGTTTTTAAAGAAAAGAAATGAAAGAGGGAAATGTAGTCAATTGTAAAAGCTTGCTAGAAAGGCACCTTCCGGCAGCATGGCAGAAAATCAGTTATATCTGTCGTTTGGGATGAATGACAGAATGTCGGAAAAACCTGCGATATCGGCATCTCCTCTCCTCACTCAAGCCGTGCTGGAGACCCGTTAGTCTCACCGGCCTGCAAAGTCCAAGTCATCCCCAAAGCGCGACCCGCTTCAGCACCCCAGCTTCCGCCTGCTCAAGTGTGCCGTCAGATTCCAGCAGATCATCAAGTGAGTTGCCAACGTGTTTATGCTGGGTCATTTTCTTGCTCTCACTCAGACAGTGATTCTGTTTTTGATCTTACCTTAAACAAGCAATCGAACCTAAATAGGTACGCCTTCATCAGTATATTCCTCAAACATATTTCCCACCCACCAAGGTTGTCGTATATGATAACCAGAAAGTAAAAGGAGCACCCATGGATTGGGAAATTGAACTCTACGGGAAAGTAGATCAGGAGCTGGCCCGAATGCCGACCAAGATTCAAGCACGAATGATCCGGTTGGTGGAATTGATGGCGAAACACGGGGCTAACCTTGGAGAGCCACACACGAAGTCACTTGGCGATGAGCTTTTCGAGCTCCGCGCAAAGGCCAAAGAGGGAATTGGAAGAGGACTCTTCTGCTACATGCAGGGTAAACGAATCGTCATCCTGCATGTGTTTGTGAAGAAGGATCAGAAAATACCAAAGAAAGACCTGGAGCTCGCCAAAGAGCGTTTAAAGGAGGTCAGAAAGCTATGAACTTTAAAGAATTTAAGCAAAAGGCACTGGAAAACCCCGAAGTTCACAAAGAGTATGATGCTCTCGAGGAAGAGTTTAGCCTGATTGATCAGCTGATCACTATGAGGACGAAAGCAGGTCTTACACAGGAAGATGTCGCGAAGAAGCTGGGGACAAACAAAAGCAACATTTCCAGGCTTGAGCGTGGCAAAAGCAATCCTAGCTGGGGGACTCTCAATAAGTATGCTGCTGCCTGTGGCTATACGGTCAGGCTCGACGCTACTGAAAATGATCGTCCTTCGCCATAGAGAACCACATCGAACGAGTGCGTGCTGGTAAAGTCATTCGTGGCAAACGACAACCGGAGTATGAGGGTAATGGCTATGATTGTTTGCGGAGTTGAGCTGACGGGCAGCGATGCGGTGGTGTGTTTGCTGAATATGGACAGGGGGCAGTTCTACCTGCCGGAGTGCAAGGTGCGCAAACTGTCACTGCCGAAAAACCATAGCCGTGAAGATCTGAAGCGTTTCCAGGCGGTCTTTGCGGAGTTAATGGCCGAATACGGGGTCACCCGTGTCGCGATCAAGGAGCGGATGCCAAAAGGCAAATTTGCCGGTGGTGCCATCAGCTTCAAAATGGAAGCAGCCATTCAGCTGACCACCGGTAATGAGTTTACGGTGACCATGCTGCTCCCGGCACTGATCAAGTCTACCCTGGCATCCAACCCGATGCCCATTGCGTTCGCCGACACGGGTTTGAAGGCCTTTCAGGAAACGGCCTTTATCACCGCCTATGTCGCTCAGCTGACTAGTATGAAAGAGCCCCCGTCAATGTGAGCCGGCCTCGCAGCCCCCTAGGACAACTGTTTCTCCGGCACCGCCTGACTTGAGCTTGCCTCTACCGCCTCATATTTATCCTCGGAACGGGCAATCACCGAAGTACACACCAGATCCCCGGTCACATTCATGGCCGTGGCACCCATACCCACAAGGGCATCGATGGACACCAGCAGCGCTACGGTTTCAATGGGCAGGCCCACCTGGGCAAACACCGTAGCAATCATCACAATACCCGCGCCCGGCACACCGGCCGTACCGATGGAGGCCAGGGTGCCGATCAGAACGATTTCCAGCATGGTGACAAAGTCCAGGGGCACCCCTATCACATTGGCGGCAAAGGCTGCAGAAATGGCAATGCGGATGCCGGCCCCGTCCATATTGATGGTGGCGCCCAGCGGCAAACTGAAGCCATAGATACTCTGGGGAACACCCAAACGCCGCGCCGCGTTCAGGGTCAGGGGCAGCGTTCCGGAGCTGCTCTGGGTGGCAAAGGCCGTAGCGACCGGAGCCCGGGCCTCACGAACAAAGTCCATAAGGTTAACGCCATTAAGACGCATAAGAACCCCGTAGACCACCAGCTGTACCGCCAGGGCGATATACAACACCATGACCATATCCCCCAGGGCCATTATCGTGTCCATGCCCTGCTCACCTGCCGTGCTGGCCACAATCGCAAACACACCAATCGGAACATACTGGAGAACCCCGGCCATCACCTTCATGGTGACCTCGTTCAGGCCGGAAACCACGCCATACACCCGCTCCGCAATTTCGCCGTGTGCCTCAGACTCACGCAGCTTCAGCAGTGCAATACCAAAAACAATCGCGGTGAAGATAATCCCCAGCAGGTTCGGCTCGGCGAATGCCTCAACAATATTGGTGGGAACAATATTCAGAAGTACCTGGATAAAGCCCGGATTCTCCGGCACTTCGACACTTTCCGAAGACGTCAATTCCAGACCACTGCCAGGTGCGAAAGCGGAAGCGACACCCAACCCCACCGTGATCGCCAGGGCCGAGGTCAGCACATAGAAACCCAACATCTTCCGACCCACGCGCCCCATACTGCCAAGATTGGCCTGATTGATTCCCACCATCAGGGTTAACAGGACAATCGGCACAACCAGGAACTTCAGCAACCGAAGCAACAGTTCCCCCAGAGGGTCCAGCCATTCGGCCACCGCGGGCCCGCCTACCAGTCCTACAATCAGACCAAGAACAAGCGCAATGCCAATGCGCAGCACCAGCGAAGTATTCAGATAGGCATCAAGTACAGCTTTCATGGAGGCTCCCGTTACACCCTGGCCCATCAGTGAGCAGGCGTTCAAAAACGTAAGGCCTGGGATTCTGGTCAGTACCGGCTCATGGGTAAACCGGTATTGCCACGTACGTTACTCACAAAATCTGTGGATAAGTTTGTTAGGAACCTAGGGTTAAACACCCACAAGCCTTGTGCCACAAGGCCTCGGGAAACCTGATGCAATTATGGGCTATACGCGAGTGCTATATGGATATGAAGGATCTGTCTCAGCAGGGTTAGGAAAAAGAGATGGAGTGCATGCGTCACTAGCAGAAATGTGTAACAACCGATTGAGTGATAGCATGCAACTTTGCTATCCGATGACTTTCGTTAACGCCTGTTCGCAATTCATATACACAGAGAACCTACGCGAAAGCCCCGAAAAATAGCTCAGCCACGGTTCCCCCTGTTTATGAACCAAAAAAATAATTCTGATCCGATTTCCACAAAGCCTACTCGCAAGGGTCTACACCCGAGGAACCTGCACAACCAGGGCTATGACTTCCCAGCTCTCATAGAAACCCACCCGGCACTAGCTCCTCATGTGAAAACGAACCCTCATGGCAATCTTTCCATCGATTTCGCAGACCCATTGGCAGTAAAAAATCTCAACGCCGCGTTATTAGACCGATACTACAACATTGTCGCTTGGGACATTCCGGACGGGGCGCTTTGCCCTCCAATCCCGGGCAGGGCCGACTATATCCATTACATCGCCGACTTGCCCGGGCTTGATCAGCCCAGCATCAAGCTGCTGGATATAGGGACGGGAGCCAATGGCATCTACCCGCTACTGGCCTGCCAAATTTACGGCTGGCAGTGTGTCGGTAGCGACATCAGTACGGAGTCGCTTGCGAACGTAGCCACAATCATCACCAACAACCCCACACTCAAAGACCGCTTCACGCTGCGCACCCAGCACGATAAAAACCAAATGTTCGAAGGGATCATCCAGGCGGGTGAGTTCTTTGACGTCAGCGTATGCAACCCGCCTTTCCATGCCTCGCTCGATGAAGCGATTAAAGGTAGCCGGCTAAAGCTCAATAACCTTGCTCGCAGTCGCGGTGAACAAAAAACAAAATCCGAATCCCCTACTTTGAATTTTGGCGGGCTGGGAGCAGAGCTTTGGTGCAAGGGGGGCGAACAGCTGTTTCTGAAAAAACTGATAAGAGAAAGCCAGGCGTATTCAACTCAATGTCGCTGGTTTACCAGCCTGGTTTCAAAAGCCGACAATGTTAAGCCTGCAAAAAAGTTGATTCGTAAGCTTGGTGCAGTCGATATAAGGGAAATTGAGATGAAACAGGGAAATAAGATTACGCGGGTCTTGGCCTGGACATTCATCTGAGCCGCCCCGAGTTTAAGACGTTTCTGTCCCGGTTTTCCTCCCAGAACCAGGCCCGAGGGCTCCCTACATCTCGCTCATCAGCCACTCCTTGAAGGCTTTCATTCCGATGGTCAGCGGGCGTTGCTTGCGGTAGACCAGATAGAAGGCCCGATTCGTATCCAACTGGATGTCGAAAGGCACCACCAACTTCCCGGATTTGATCTCACGGGACGTCAGGGTGCTATCAGCCAGCGCTACTCCCAGGCCCTCCTGGGCCGCCGCCGTGGCAAGTTGCCCGCTGGACATTTGTAGGCTGCCCCGGGCGGATATAAAATCCACGCCTGATTGTTGCAGCCAGTTCTCCCACTCCCACTTCCGTTTGCTGACATAGATCAGAGTGTGTTTGGCCAAGTCTTCAGGCTTTTCCAGCGGCAACTCACCCTCCAATAACAGTGGGCTACACACCGGAACCAGCATAACTTTGCGCAGGAAATGCACTTCAATATCGTCCCATTCACCATTCCCGAAATAAACCGCCATATCGGTACTGGTGCGGTCGAAATCCAGCAGCCCCATGGACGCATTAATTTCCAGCTCAATATCCGGGTACAGGGCCTGGAATCGAGCCATGCGTGGCATCAGCCAGCGGGTTAGAAAGTTGGGTGCAACGCTGATCTTGACCACGTTGGATTCCTGGTTCGCGGTCAGTCGTTGGGTGGCCATTTCAATCTCATCGAACGCATGCCTGACAGATGAGAGATATTGCTCGCCTTCAGGGGTCAACGTCACCGTTCGCCTGCTTCGATCAAACAGTGAAAGCCCCAAATATTCTTCAAGTGTCTTCACCTGATGACTGACCGCCGATGACGTCACGAAAAGTTCCTTGCCAGCTGCGGCAAAGCTGCGGTGTCTGGCGGCTGATTCAAATACCCGAAGCGCATTCAGGGGTGGCAGGTGGCGCATGACTTTGCTCGACTGGTGAGATTAATTCATCAGTCTGATGAGAAAGGATCGCTTTTTCAAGAGCCTCGCACTCATTATCATAAGTCCTGTAGAAGATACTCACTTATCGAACCAGGACACAGCTCCATGACCTATCAGGCTCCGAAACTGAACGAACACGGCACTATCGACATTGATTACTACACAAAGCTTGCATCGCAGGAACGAAGCGAATATATCGCGCAGATGGCGGTGTCACTCAAAGCCAAAATCAAGTCCTTCTTCCACGTGACGCTGCCGAAACTGTCCATTAGCCATTGATTTGTGTTCCGTTTAACGCTCAATGGCTTTATGTGGAGACTGGCTGGTTTTGCTCAAACTGGCGAACCAGCCTGATTGCGCGTTGAACGAGAAAGCGGGACATATCTACTTTTCCGTTTTCCAGCTTTTCTTAGAATCCCTCAAAGGCGACCCGGATCTATAAGGCACCTTCCCTGCAGGCGTATATCTGGCAGCAGGCTCCAGATGCACATCCTGATCATCGAAGAAGATGTGCGCCTTGAACGCCTTGATGATTTTCGATTTATCCAGCCCGCCCAGGAAAAAAATCTCATCCACATACACCCCCCAATGTCGCAGGGTTTTGATTACCCGCATCTCAGCCGGGCTGTTTCTTGCGGTGATGATGGCCACACGAACGGGTGAAAAGTCGACCTTGTGAGGAAGCCGGTCCTGCAAACGCGACAACTTCCGAAGCAGCGTCGCATAAGGCCCGTCGCTCAGGGGATTGTCCTGCTCTCTATCCTCAGCCGAATGAAATCCCTTCAGGCCCTCAGCCTTGAACACGATTTCACTCTCGTCGCTGAACAGCACCGCATCACCATCGAAGGCGATTCGCACCTGACCATCGGGAATGGTTTCCATATTGGCGGGTGGCTCCTTCACCAGCGCCACGGCGCAGCTATCACTATCAATCACCCGCTGCGCATCTTTGGTGTTGGTGGTCAGGAACAGATCCACATCGTAAGCGTCCAGATAGTCCACCACGGACTCACCACCGGTGAACGCAGATCGTGTGATATCCAGGCCGTACTCGCGAATGTTATGAAACACTCGCACCCCGGTTTCAGGACTGTTGCGGGACATCACCACAACTTCCACCAGTGGGGCATTGTCGCCGGACTGAAACTGGTTCAGAGAGAGAAGGGCCTTCACCAGGTAGAACCCTGTGCCAGGCTTTAGCCCATCGGACTCACGGGCCGCCATGTATTCACGGTACTCTTCGATGGCCTCTTCACGATTGGATTCAAACTTGCTGCGAAATACGGAATCCGCCTCGCTCAAGTCGAACAATGCCGTTGCTGTGATGCCAACCACCAAGGTATCCGATAAATCGTAGGCCATGGGCAGTCCTTACAGGTGTTATCAGCTGTGCGCCATCTTTGGTGACATCCAATCTGTCACGGTTTCCCCACCCGATCAAACCGGCAACTCGATAATTTCACCAACCACACCGTCTTCACTCACCTGCAGGCGCCCCACCGTTATCGGCAGAGTAAATCGCCGGGGGCCGGCGCCACCTGGATTGAAGTAAAGCACATCGCCAATCCACTCATTACGGGGTTTGTGGGAATGGCCGGCGATGACCACGCGGTAACGGCCCTGCGGATCGATTTGGAGGGTTTTGACATCGTGGAGCATGTGGAAGGGGTGGCCGAGGAATGCCATATCTTGAACATCGGGAAGCGTGGCTGCGCGGCCTGTTTTGTCGATATTGCCACGGATCGCAACCAAGGGGGCGATCGCCTCCAGCGCATCCAGAACCTCGTCCCGCCCCACATCACCGGCATGAAGAATCAGATCCGAGCCTTTCAAAGCCTCCAAGGCTTCGGGACGCATTTTGCTGTGGGTGTCTGCGATCACTCCGATTTGCACGCTTACTCTCCCCCGAATCCCTCAATGATGGCCGCCTGTTTAATCGCTGGCGCTGCTTTGATTGGTGCGCATCTCGCGAATGCGCATGGGCATGCCGTCGATACGGTGGAAAATAGCGTCAAGGTCGAGACTGGACTCGCGGCTTTTGATACCGCCGTCTTTGCCTATCAACAGCACCCTCTCATCCGAACGGGACTCTTCAAGCAGAGCCTTAACCTCGCTCTCGAGGCTGCCCGAAACAGCTTTCTGATTTGAAACCACGTCCGACTCGGTGTTCACAAACCAGACAATATCACGATCCTCAACTTCGGCCCGGGCACTCCTGAGCGTTTCAATCTCACCGCCATTCTCACTGGCTGCTTGCACCAGAATGAGTCGGTTCTTCCACTGGTAGTCGTTCAGCTTGTTCATGTCAGCCCCGTGAGTAGCCAGTGTAATGAGCGCAACCACCATCATCAGAATGATTTGCCTTCTGATGAGGACAAAATTGAAACTCATTTTTTTGCTCCCATGATTGTTCGCTCAAGAACATACGAGAGCGAAAACCGGGACAGCCATCTCACTAACGAATACCTTTCGATTGCAGCCACTGATTGATCTGCGCCTGATTTATGGCACCACTTTGGCGAGCGACTTCCCGGCCGTTCTGAAACAGAATCATGGTGGGTATGCTGCGAATCGCAAACTGACCGGCCGGCCCAGGGGCTTGCTCGGTGTTCAGCTTGGCAAAGCGCACTTTCCCTCGCCAGGCTTTCGCGGCCTGTTCGAACTGGGGCGCCATCGCTTTACACGGGCCACACCAACTGGCCCAGAAGTCCACTAGCACGGGTACCTCACTGCGTCCTGTGTGGGTAGCAAAGCTCTGCTCCATCAACTCCAGAACCTGATCCGGCCAGAGCGGTTGTTTGCAGGCGCCACAATTGCCGCCGGATGACAACTTATCGGCAGGTACACGGTTCACTTTGTGGCAATGGGGACATACCAGGTGTCGAACGTCAGTCATGGTGGATCTGCCTCTGATTGGCTAGTTGTAAGAATAATCAGGGCATAAGAAGAGAAATCAAGCGACGCGGTAAGCTGCGGTGCCGTCTTGTGTAGGCAGCAGGGGCTGAAAGGCAATCTAGAAATAGATCTGTCCCGAATTTGCAAAAATAGGTCTGCCCCGGTTTTCGCACGCATAATCATCCTGGCCCGGGGATGTTTTTCAGAAGCTCGGCGTTTGTGGGGTACTTCTCAAGCAGCTCAACCAACTTTTTTGTGCCCTCTAGCGGTTTGAGACCGCCAAGCGCCCGGCGCAATGCTCTTATTTTGTCTAAATCTTTTGGATCCAACAGTAGCTCTTCACGGCGTGTACTGCTTTTCGAAATATCCAGCGCGGGAAAGATTCGCTGATTCGCAACGTCTCTCGATAACACCAGCTCCATGTTCCCCGTGCCCTTAAATTCCTCAAATATAACCTGGTCCATACGGCTGCCGGTATCAACCAGAACGGTTGCCAAAATGGTAAGCGAGCCGCCATTCTCGATGTTTCGTGCAGCGCCAAACAACCTCCGCGGGATCTCCATTGCTCGAGCGTCAACCCCGCCAGACATAGTGCGGCCGCTGCTCTTTCGCTCCGCATTATGCACACGCGAAAGCCTCGTGAGAGAATCAATCACAATCATAACGTTGTGACCCTCACCAGCTTGTTGGCGGGCAATATCAAGAAGCTCATCGGCAACGCGAACGTGATGAGCATAGCTCTCATCCGAAGAAGAAGCGTGTACCTCAGCCGGGACGCTACGCCTGAAATCAGTGACCTCTTCGGGTCGCTCATCTATCAATAACGCGTACAGTTTAATCTCGGGATACGCCTTCCCCACCGCCTGGCAAATATCTTTTAAAATCGTCGATTTTCCAGACCCCGGCGGTGCAACTATCAAACCTCGCTGCCCCATTCCAATCGGCGTGATCAAATCCATCGCACGCACCGTGAGTTTTTCTGAACCTGACTCCAAACGAATCCCCGGCGTTGGATTGATAGCCACACCGTTTAAAAAACGTTTTTGTGGATCAGCCTCAACCTCAACCATAGCTTCGGCTTCCTCAGCCACAGGTTTGGCGCCTTTAATTGGTTTCCGGGTTAAACCTAATGTCTTTCTCGTCATGTCTGTTTGATAGCTCTTGTTTGATAGTTGCCTGTCTTTACTGCGTGGCCTGATCAATCTTTTCCGCCTGCTTGGCCGCCTCATCCTCCATAAACTTCTTCATGCCTTCTTCAAACTTCGGCACATCGCCCGGGTTCGTCGGAACCTGTGGCGGCTTGTCGGTCCCGATTTCCGCGGCTTGTTCAGCGTTGGCTTCCTTACCCTTATTCAGTTGCTGAGTCACCAACAGACCAACAACCAATACAGCGGCGAGCAAAAGGATCAGCCTCATAACAGTTTCTCATTCAGTGGTTACCGATCAGATTAACTCAATCGGTGCGCATATCACGAATGCGCATCGGCAGGACATCGATCCGGCGGGAAATTGCGTCGAGCCCCAACCGTCTGCGGGTTTACTCTGAAGAATGGGGCGAACCGATGACCACAGGCATTGGCGTTCCGCCATGGTAGAAACCGGGAAATAAATCTGCCCCGATTTTATCTGAAGGGAAAACGTACTTGGAAAACGTCAGAAAAACAGTACCGGAGGCACCCCAAACCGCTTACTCAGTGCTTCCATATGTTTGCGGGTCAGCTTTTTCCCTTCAGCACTATTGAGAATTTTGCTCACATTGCCCTTTGAACCCAACTCCGGCAGATCAGCCACCCCAAGACCGTGTTGAGCCATCAGGGTTTTCAGTACAGCAATACCCCTGTCCGTTTCAGCAACAGCGGCATTAAAGTCGACAAACTCTGCAGACTGGTCTTCCCAACGCTCAATGCTCGTAGCCAGAATTTCAATTAACAGTCTATTGGCGTCGTAGTCATCTACCAACTCATCCATCAGCTCCAACGCTCGCTCATAGTCATCCTGGGTCTCAATATGGGCCACGAAAGGCACCTGAGCCAGCGCTTCTCTGATCTCAACAAAAGCAGGCGATAACATAAGCCTCACTCCTTATTGCGACGGTATTTATCAGTCAGCCGGTCGTATTCGGCATGGCTGCAAATGTGTTTCACGTACATGCGATTATCACGAAACTCAATGAAGGCAATCATCCGTAAATTGTAACCCCACCGCACGAGATTGCCCCACCCGTCACGGCAGCAGGAATACCATTAATCAGAACGGTTGCAGAGCCGGCGGCTATAGCTCGCGGATGGGGGGGATGCTTGGGCTTGGAGTGTGGCGCGAGCGGGTCCCCAGCACGGGCAACGGGTTTGCCATCAATCAACACATTGGGGAGCCGGCAGTCACCGGCGTTGGTGGAAACCCGGAGTGATCAGTCCCCACGTCACCTAATAAAACAACTTTCTTGCTCATTCCTTTGCTCCTTCTGTCCTTGAGGGAGATTTATCCATGTTTTCGCAGGATCGCCTTCACTGGCTCCTGTCGCTGTCATGCTAACCAGAATTCCGGCAAGAACCAAGTTGCCACTAAGGCAACTCTCATTATGCCTCCCTGAATGCTTGATAACGTCCTTCAAGTGCGATTTTGTCAGGCCTGAAGTCGGCTCGCCGAGGAATGATGATTTTTTGTCCGTGCATCTGTTGCAGCCCAAACCGAAGCATTGGGCCGTCTATTTCTTCGAGGATATCCTTTCGAATTTCGACGACATAGTCCGGCCTAATTCCCAGAATATTCTGGTCAAATGCCGCGTGGTGCAGCTTGCACAGTGAAACACCGTTTTTTACGACGGGCTCGCCATCGGGCGATGAGTCCGGCGTGATGTGCGCAGCTTCCAAAAGCGACGTATGACGAAGCCGACAAAGTGCGCATTGGTCTCGGTACGCCGCCAGCACTCGTTCACGAAACAACCGCTGATGTAACCGTACCTTCACCGCCGCTGTAACATAACGGCGCCGTGAGTTCGCATCATCATCGTAAGCTCCAAGAACCACCTGCTCCGACAACGCAGCGCGATCATCCACCGCAATGGATACCGCCAACCCTTTGGGATCGTCGCCCACAACAAAGGCTGGCCAAGTTGCAACATATCGCCCCGGAACGATCCCATGGAAATACACCAAGGGCTTTCGTTCCATCATCAAAGCTCTGAGGCCAACGTTGTCCCGATGGTGAGGATCTATCCCTCGATACCGGTAACGAACCAGGCTGTCCTCAGTAAACGAGTCATCGTAAGGGCTATTTGGCGCCGTCGTTATCGAAATCGGAAGATCGAGAATCTTGGGTTTGAAGATTCCTTGTGGTCCGAGCAGGGGCACGCGATGGCCGTGAAAGTTGATGCCCTGTCTCAAGGGTTCGATTGGGAGCACCTCACCATAGCAGTCCGCAAGCTCACCCAGGAAATCGAAAACCTGTGTTCGGACAAGGTGATCGTAATCGGACGAATTCAAAGTATCGGTCTCCCGTTCATGCCAAGAAGGTGTGCCCAGGGAGCAAGCAACGCCCTTCTCGACCCTATCCCGTAGCAGGCGACATCGCCCAAACTAATTACACGTTCTCACCTAAAACAACTTCCTTTGGTTCGTCTCAATGTTCGCCTTCTCGACAAAGGTAAATTCGTAGCTTTCGCCCTCGAGCTCAATGGTAAACGTGTAAAACGATTCCGGCCGTTGATCAAACGTCGTCATAGCCGATTGAAACCGCCCCATGAAAGTCTGGCCAGGAAAAACAGTAGTTGTCTGGAAATACCCCTCCAGAGAATTGAGATTCTGCTGCAGGTCGGATCTGATGTTTGCGATACCGGATTGCGCACTGCTCTGGATTTGGGCTTGGGCCGCAGCGCTAGCTGCGGGATCGCGTGAATAGGTGGTTGAAGAACCGTAGTAATTTACGGTGCCCCCAGGCCCGTAAGCTGTGCCAGAACCATAAGACGAAGTCGTGGCCGGTTGAGAAGCGCTCAACGTTTGAGCCAACGCACCCAGAGCGATAGCCGTGCGACGGGACTGCGCCTGCGAGATATATTGCTGCTCTAACTCACCATACGATCTAAGAGAGACCAGACGTTCGTCCTGCTGGAGAGTGATGTCATTGATGCTGACTGTCAGAGGCTCATCCGACCTATTTTCAAGATAAAGAACTGCCGTAACCTCTTCCCATGGTTGCTTGGCTTCATGCACTGCAAGCTCAACAAGGTGTCCCTCATCCTTTTGGCTTTGAACGATCCATCCGCTCGCGTAGTAGGACTGGGAACCGCCATCATCAACCGCAGCAAGCTCAGTCTGAACACTTTGACTCGCACAACCAGATAGAAAAGCGCCAAGAAAGAACACACCCGCGCACTTTTTCATAGCCACCCTCACAACCAACACTCTTGTCGATCAGACTAGAACATGTATTCCCGGAGTGCAGGTTTGGCTAGCAAAAATGTGTAACGACTGATTGAGTGATAGCATGCAACATCCCCCATCCGAAACTAGGAAACCTCAAGGAAGATGAACAACAATTACAAAATCGCACTCCTGATCGACTGCGATAACGTCAGTCACCAGTCGGCTGAAGGTGTTCTGCAGGAACTTGCCAAGTATGGCGCTGTGAACGTTCGCCATGCTCATGGGAACTGGAATGGCCCCCAGCTGAGCGGCTGGATAGAAAAACTGCACTCGAATGCTATTCGGCCAGTTCAGCAGTTTGCCTATACCACCGGCAAAAACGCTACCGATGCCTCGATGATCATCGATGCCATGGATCTGCTCTACAGCGGAAACGTCGATGCCTTTGCCCTTATGACGAGTGATTCCGACTTTACGCCCCTGGTCATGCGAATTCTTGAGGCCGGACTACCCGTTTTTGGCTTCGGCGAGCGCAAAACTCCGATGCCCTTCGTCAACGCCTGTTCACAGTTCATCTACACAGAGAACCTGCGAGAAGCCCCCGAGGAGGCGGACAATGTCAGCAACGGAGGAGCTCCAAAATCGACGGTAGAAACTAAATGGGGACGCAACAAACTTCGAGGCGATACGGTCTTGGTACGGACTCTTCGAACTGCGGTGGAACAAACGGCTGATGACGATGGTTGGGCCCATCTCGGCGAGGTTGGCAAATACATTTCAAATAACAGCTCCTTCTCCCCGGTGAATTACGGATATAAGAAGCTAAGCGAACTCGTCAGAGCCAGCGAACTCTTCGAAATGAGCGTACGGGACAAAAACGTTTTCTATATCAAAAGCCCCTAAGAAGAATCCAACGAAGTAGCGTCTTAGAGTACGCATGGAATAATAAAGTTACGACAAGGAGAGATTTGATGCCAGGAGCCTATGCCCACATTACTGCGGTCAACATAGCCAGTGAAACCCACCGCCTGCAATCAGCAGGAATCTCCCGGGAAGCATCCATCGCGCTCGGCCGCTATAAGGGATTTCTTGAGCTCGGTGCTGTCAGCCCTGACTACCCGTACCTAGACATAGGATTTGGAAGCTCAGCAAAAAAATGGGCCGACAAAATGCACTACACAAATACGGGATACATGGTTGGGTATGGAATTGAACACCTATCCTCTGTTGGGCAAGAAGCCCGAGAAAAATGTATCGCGTGGCTACTCGGTTATGCAGCGCATCTTGTCGCCGACCTAACCATACATCCGATTGTCGAGCTACGGGTCGGCCCCTACCATAAAAACGCCGCAGATCACCGCACATGCGAAATGCATCAGGACGCTTACATTTTTGACCGCCTGGCACTCGGGCCAATCGGCGTTTCAGAACATTTAGATAGCGGAATATCTCGTTGTTGCGGCGACGACGATTCGCTCTTGGATGAGGACATCAAAGCGTTGTGGCTCGCAATGCTATCCACAAACTACCCCGACGATTTCAGCAGCAGCGAACCCGACCCTGACAGCTGGCATGCTGGCTTCAAGAGAATCGTTGATACCGTCGAAGAGGGATATAAATTATTCCCTATTGCCCGACATGTAGCGGCGGATAAAGGGCTCACCTACCCGGAGAGCAAAAATATCAATCAGAGCTTTATTGAAGATCTGAAAACCCCGTCGGGAACCGCCCATTACGATCAGATATTCGACAAAGCAGTTAGCAATATCGTTCAGATGTGGAAACAGATCTCTGACGACCTGAATCGACAAGAACCTGAACTAATGGCTCAACTCGGCAACTGGAACCTGGACACAGGCCGAGACGAAAACGGTCAATTGGTTTACTGGGGAGTGGCATGATTAACACGTTAAAGCTTTTCTTAATTTTCAGCATCCAAATTGCAGTAACAGCCTGCACTTCCGTTTCCACCTCCGAGGAGGAAATGTACGAGAAGGCCTCTGCTCTCACAAAACTGACGGGAATGGTCGAGGTCATCGTCGTCTACTCCGAAGACGAATCCAACCTCACTGACGCTGAGCTTCTGGAGGAAGCAACCGCGCATGATCCAACGGTACTGGATCAGTTTGAGAACTATGAATTAAGGGCCTCTCAGAAAGGCGGCCATGCGGTAGTCACTATGTGTGATGCGAACGGTAGTGAAGCATTGCTCCAGGATCTTGGTTGCACTGCAAAGCTCGATAAACACTTTTGGCAAACCAAAACACAGGAGCCATGTACCACGGAACAGGTGAACGCTCCAACATGCCGATAGCAAAAAAAGTTAATGTATCACCAATGGGGCCAAAAAATTACAACTGGCAAAGCCGCAAGGGTTGGGAAGCCCCTCGCCTCCGTTCTGATCGCAAACGCACGCTTTTACTCACCTGGGTCATGGCTCTGTTGTGGAACGCCATAAGCACGCCGCTGCTCTGGACGCTGCCAAAGGCCCTGGATCAAAATCAGTGGTTGGTTCTAATGGTTGTCGCTTTTCCTGCCGTGGGCCTGGGGCTGCTCTGGAAAGCCGTCGCCATGACCCGGGAATATCGCCACTACGGCACGGTCGAACTGGAAATGGACCCGTATCCAGCGGCCATCGGTGGCCAGATGGGTGGCACAATCCTGGTGCCAAGGCTCAGGATTCAGGAACTTGCAGCTCCCGGTGCAGAAGTCACCGTGACACTGGAATGTATTTACACCTATGTCTCTGGATCGGGAAAGAACCGCACCCGCCGAGAGCAGATACTCTGGGCGGAGCGCGGCACACCGAAAATTGAGACAGCCGGGCAAGGTGTACGCTTTGCTTTTCGATTCGACCTGCCGGGCGACTTACCAGAAGCCGATATTGAACGGTCCAGCCGGTACCATTTCTGGCGTCTATCGGTGAAAGCGGATATTGCGGGCGTAGATCTGGAGCGCCAGTACGACATTCCGGCGTTTCACGGCGATACCCGTTCTCAGAGTGTCGAGCATGATATCAGTGCGCAAGTGCGCGCCTTACGCGACGAACAATCCCAGGCCGCCAAAGAAGCCATACAGTCTGGCCAATTGGACCTGCCAGGCCTCTCCCGTGCCATGAACTACCAGGATTATGGCCATCAGATAAAAATGCGTTTCCCCATGTTCCGCAACAAGATGCTCAGCGCGTTCGCCTGGATCTTTGCAGGCGGTTTCGGGTTTGCAAGCGTATCGATGCTGACGTCGGCTTTTTCGGGCGGGGCCTTTGGCGTGTTCTTGGGCCTGTTCAGCGTGCCCTTTGTGCTGGTCGCGATTGCTGCAGGCGCTGCTGCCTTATACCTGCCCTTCAACCGCCTGGTTGTCCGTATTGACCGACAGGGAATTCGTACCTTGAGAAGCTGGCTCTTCCTGCCTGTACGCAGCCGCAAGCTGACGATGGATCAGGTTTTGCGCCTGACGATCAAGCGCACGGGAAGCACGGGACAGGGGGTAAGCAAGGTGGAGCACTTCAAGATTCTTGCGATTGATAACCAGCAAAGAAAGACGACAATCGCCGAAGATCTAGACGGCCAGGACGTCGCCCAACACTTTTGCGATTACCTGGCCGAGCGCATTGGCGTTTCTGCAAAAGAATGATGGTTTGCGAGGCTGACTCGACATGCAGATCGGGATCTCAGAGAAAATAGATCTGTCCCGGTTTCACGGGTTCACCGTGCGGCCCGAGAGAGCCCGAATTGCGGGCATAACTGCTGAGGACGTGTGGATCTACCTGCAGGACAGTCCAGCCACTCAGATGATCGAGTTTGGCCGGTTTCTTCCAGCGCCAGGAGACGAAGCTGAGTGGGAGCGGGGAATGACTCCGGGAAAACGGACCAGGTTACCCGATAAACCGAACGCTGACGCTCGGCGAGAAACTTCAGGCTTGCCGATAAACCCGAATAATAAATCTGTCCCGATTTTCCGGTCGAGGTTTACGATCTTACGAATGCGGTTATTTGTGGAAATACCACCAACTCATCGCCTTCCTGCCACGGCTGGCATTTGACCATTACCTGCAGGAACACTGGATGGTCCAGCCAACCCCTCAGCCATCGCTGTAAATTCGGATAGGGCAGACTGTAAAACACCTCCCGATCCACATGGGCGAACTGGCGCACAAAGGGCATGATGCCAATATCAGCGATGCTGATGTTGGCCCCCAGGAGATACCGGTTCTTGGCCAATAGGCTTTCCAACGCCTGCAAAAACACCTCACCCTTTTTCCGGTAATCCAACTGGGTGGGTTCTGGGTGCCGATCCGCATATTTATAGCGGTCCAGCCAGTGTTTAAACTCGTTATCGTTACGGTCAATCAGGGCATTAGCGCTTACTAAATCAGTGTTCAACAAACCCTGCGGATCACTCTGCCGCAACGCCCATTCGACGATCTCTCGGCTTTCCTCGATAATGAACCTATCAGAGCTATCACCCCCTGCCAACTCCAGAACAGGAACCGTGCCTTTGGGACTGATCGCCAGCATCTGCGCCGGTTTGTTTTTTAGCACGATCTCCCGCAGCTCCACCGTCAGCCCGGCAAACAAGATCCCGAGCCGAGCGCGCATAGCGTAAGGGCAACGACGGAAAGAATATAAACGAGGCAGTGGCACGGTAATGGCGTAGCTCCTGGCTGAATTAACGAAGCCGCTCATTGTAGCGGAATATCTAGGGATCCTGCGGGAGCGTCGTCTCCCTGTTCAACAAACTGCCGATAAGCCTCCAGCCTTGGCTGGTGACTGCCTGCCAAAGGGAAAATAGATCTGTCCCGGTTTTCATACTGTCCCAGTTTTCGTTTATACCCAACGAGAAAATTCAAACAAAAGCGGCCCTCGAAAAGCTGGAACAGATCTATTTTCCCGACGTTAAGCAATATGACGCCAAACCAACCCTTTCCATCAACACCCTCAGAAAGTAACCTCTCTCCCAATGGACTGAAACTTCTCCAAAGGAACCGGACGATGAACCGTTTTAGCTCAACCGCCCTCGCGTTGCTACTCTGCCTTTCGGCAGTCGCCTGTGCATCTTCCCCCAAGCTCAATGTGCTTGACCCGGTCGAGCCGCGAAAAGAAGCTCCTGGCGTCACGGTCAGCCGCGTGGCACATCCCATTACGCTCCCCCTCGAATCGCTTGCGGGCGCATCGTTTATCGGTAGCGACGGTGAGCTCATTTTGTATGACGGTCGCAAAGGCCTCTTCGCCACAGTGGTGACACCAGAGGACTGGGGCAATCCCTCTATTCAGATGAACCAGGCGCCCAGCTACATCTTTAAGCGCGACCTCAGTTCGGTTGAGGACCTTGAGTTCCGAAAGGAGCTTGAAGGGATTGCCAGAATGACGCTGGAACCTGCTGATGAGAAACGAACCAGTATGATGACCGTTGGTGAAATCACCGCCTACATTGCCTTCAGCCCCAGAAAAACCGTCATCATGCTCACTTCACCGGCTAAGCCGGACCTGTTTACTCAACTGGTATTGGACAACTTCAGCTGGGACGAAATCGAAAACGAAATCCTGAAAGGAATCGGGGGACAGTAATATGCTTACGAGGCAGGAGAAAGATGACCTCATGACGGTCATCAACATACTCTTTGACGACAACCGGTTGCGGAGCGTGAAACACAACTTCAACGAACGCACAGCTGAGGTAGTCGAGCAAGCCATGGAAGAACTGGTCAAATGCAACGCCAGTATGAAGGAGCTGGTGACCGGGCTTACAACGGGAATATCCGTTTTTACTCGTGGCTGGCTGAAACAGTCACTGGATAGAGTCGCCCGAGCTCTTCGAGACAGACAGTTACAGTTCGATGGAATGGCTTGCCGAAATCAGGTGACGATTAATTTCCGAATGGAGATTTATCGCTCTGTTTTATAGGCTACGATCACCTGAAATATCTCCGTCTTGATTTTCAGGTTGGCTCGATAGCCAAATCACTGACGTAGACCTTTCGATTGCCGCTTCTGATTGATCTGCCTCTGATTGGCTAGTTGTAGGGATAATCAGGGCATACTGTAGTGGTCAACAAAGGCTGGAAGAAGATCGAAAATAAATCTGTCCCGGTTTTCCGCGGTGCGGGAGAAGGCAGCGGTAACGTCCACGTTCTTTGTCGTGGCCTATATCGCTATCTCGGTACCGATGATCGGCCTGGGATTGATGGCGAGCATGACCAGCCTGAAGACGACCGGGATCACTTTCGCCGCCGTGATGGGGTCACTGGCGGCGCTGGCTCTGGTGCTGCTGATTCGGCGAGAACGGGCAGGGGGAAAATAGATCTGTCGCGGTTTTTCTCCTTAGTTCAGTCAAGCGCCAACCTAACGAACATTTTGTCTACAGAGTCTAAGCCCTGAATCCTATGATAGTTCCGCCGGAGATATCTAGAAAGAACCTCAATACTTGCCGATCCCAACCTTTCATCGGCAATCTTCTCTAATGTCTCAATAGCTACTCCCATTTCCTCCAATGCCGAAAGTCTAGAAGCCAAGTGAGAATTCTCAAACACATGAACCAAATATCCAAAATCAGCCTCAAAATCTATGCCACTCTCTGAGAACTTAAGATTAAGCAGATCCTGAAGAAGAACCAATGCCCTAGGAATAGCATGTTTGAATACATTGCGAACTATCTTTAATTCCTTGTCCGTTTTTTCCGAACGTAGTTCCTCACTTGCGTAGTAACGATAAATGTAATCAAGCCTCTCACGGATATAGGAGGAATGACAATTCGAGTAAACATACCAACCAATTCTATTGCGGAGATCTTCATTATCATCGAAATGGATATTTAGCCTCTGCAGGGTCCGATACTCAGCAACTTTGATGAATTTTGAAAGCAGGTCTAACTGGGCCGCATCCGGCATTTTCTTCCCTGAAATAACCTTGAGATCGCTCCAGGAAAGTGACTCTAGAAAACTAAACGCCGCGTCAATTGATGCTACATTGTATGAAGAGTGACTCTTGATAATTTCTATAGGAAACTCTGAAACTCTATTGAACTTTTCAATAAACTCGTTAGATGCGTCCGAGAGGTGCTCGTTCTGCATACTTGCTAGCAAATTTAAGGGTGTATCAGCATCTTGCCGACCAATGGGCAGATCGACCACATTAGTCTGAAGTTCTTTTCTGGGGAGTGCCTCCATACAAAAGACATTTCCGACTAAGTGCACATTCATGCGGCCAGCGCGGCCTGAAATATTTTTATGTGTAAAATTATCAATAGAAAAAGTAGATCTCCTATTGTCATAGATCACTACATTTTCAGCAACGGTATTCACTCCTTCGATAAGGGTAGACGTACAAACCAGCTTATTGACATATCCGCTATTGAAAAGCTCTATCGTCTTCTGCTGTAAAGCCCTAGGCAACACTCCATGATGCACTCCAGCTCCTAGCTTAAGAGCTTTGGTATAACACCAGCTCTCTCCATAATATTTTTTTAGCCACTCATAATACTCTTCATTTTCTGATGAAAGTTCGCTTTTAGATACCCGGCTCAACGAATTTATGACCTGTTCAATGGAACTTTGGGACTTACAATAAATTATGGTTTGCCCAGGATATTCGTTCAAAATACTCATTAAACGACTATTTTTTTCTGACAAATCATTTGGCTTAATATTGTATTCAAACAAATTCAATGCAACAGTATTAAAATCTGAGGGAACGAAAACATAGTCTTTAAGAAGAAAATCTAAACCTTGAATAGCATCGATATAAGGCCCTATCATATAAAATTGTTTAGATACCGTGAGCAACTTACTCAGAGCTATATTTAGAGCGATTACGCGGGAGGCATCACCCTGAGAGAAAGCCAGCTTGTAAAATTCATCCACGACAAATAGGTCGATGTTTTCGATATCTTCTCGTTCGTTAACCCTTTCCTGTGTAAGGATATATACAACGCGATTCTTACGACGGGATTGTGACCCATGGTGAATAACTTGAAACCGATTACCAAAAGTTTTTGTTATTCGGCGCCTTGTCTCGTCAATTAAGGCGATTGTAGGAACGACTATAACAACTCTATTAAATTTCTCGCTTGCAATAAGTGAATCAACAATAGCACTCTTCCCCATACTCGTGGGGGCGCTCAAAACCACATTTCTTCCCGAGAGCAATAAATTGAAAATTTTAGCTTGCATTGAATGAAATATGAAACTTGAATTGAATTCACTTTGATACAAAGTTAAAAGAAAGTCAGAATCCGGTTTTTTATCATTCGAAAAGTATTTTTCTAAATAAGGATATAACCCAGCCTTTCTTACCAAATTTTTTAAAAGCAATCGATGCTTCTCAAACTGATCAATATCATCCAACGCTCTGATAACATACTCGCGACCGATTGACTTGTATGCAGGAGAAGAAAGGCACTCATTAGCATATTTTAAATATCCAAAAGCGCTAAGCCCACCCTTCCTAACCTTTTCGAGACCTATTCGCGCACCTTGCTCATTTATCATTTGAAGAAAACTCCTCTTCAACGGAGGTTTTAAGGTTAACTATTGAGGGAACAGGATAAATATACGCTGTTATGTGTAGGTCTTTAAAAAAATCGTCTTTATTTATAAGCGATGAAATTAGACCGTCAAAATGAGACCTTACTTCTCCCTCCAGCCTGGACTGACAATCTTCATCCGTCCTGCATTCTTCACATTTCAAAAATTCAGTCTCGTAACCTATAAAGAATGCAAATACAAATCTCGATAGATGCTCATCCAGTGAAGTACTTGCACTTAAAATTTCATCGACATCATGCTTAAGAAGGTATCCATCCTGCTTGTCCTCCAGGATCTTTTCCTTTTTGGCGCCAAACGCATCAGATTGAAGCAGCGCATCAAAGTCCGACACTATTTTTTTGAGAGAGTCATCTATGGATCCACTTATCAATGAGCTAAATCCTAATAGAAGTTGATCAGGTTCATGGTCATTGAGTAGGATATGAATATTATCAATTGTAGTTCCATCTTCATCATCCACATGAAGCAGAGCTGGAACAGGCTGAGAATCGTAGCTCGTTCTCACTACAGAATGAAGCAGAACATTAGCAATCAAGTTTCTTATATCAGCTAAATATAAAATCTTTTTTGATGTGTACTCTTTAAGTTTACTGATTAACCTTTCAGGAGCTTGATCTGCCAGTTCGGACGGCCGCAAAAGTACTTCCGGCAGCCATCTCAAAATACCTTTAGAAATACCACCGTACTCATATCTTCTTCGATGGTATTTTCCTCGCAGTCCGCGACACAGCTTTTCACCACTGTGATCATAAAGATTGTTCAGCTCTAAAAAAACATCTAAAATGGATTTTAGCTTTTTCTTGTCGACAGTATATATTTTTACATTATTATTATTTTTCTGCGCATAATGTAGCACCTCTTTTTTAAACCAATTAATGAAATCACCTCTAGAATAAATTTTGTTTTTCTTGGCCCGCAAAACAATTGAGGTAGCGCTTTTTTCAATAAGGTTTATGAGCAAATCGTTAAGTATACGATAAGGGTCTCGGGATGGATTTAGATGAACACCGTAGCATTCGTGGGCTACTGTAATTATTTTATTTACTGCCTCTAACTTAATTTGATCTTTTGTAGGGATAACTTCCCATACTGCCCTATCTAGCCAATACTCCACATCATTATTGTTCGGAGTTTTATAGCATTTTGTAGCCTGTTGCAATGACTTCAGCATTGCCTCTCTACCAGTTTTTCCAACACGTTCATTAATTGGTATTTTCAGAAACGAAAGCTTCGCGTTAACATCACGTGGTGTCACTATTCTAAAATGGCCGGGAATTTTATCTGAATCACAATCCATCGATTTATGTAAAATCGAGTCACGCTTGTATTCTTTTCGCTCTTTTCCAGTCCTCGTTTTTTTGGTGTTATAGGAGCACTTTGTAAATTCACCTATTTGCCAAGCTTTATCCGATTTAGTCGTTTTTACTTGGATATATTCAATATAACTATCGTAGACCACGTCTATATCATCAGAAACTTCGCACCTTATTTCTGAAATAGCTTTGTCGTCCAGCATTTTGAGCACATACAGCGCAGCCACATAGTCTTGATATAAAAAACCTTTCTTTGCACCGATACCACCACTATCATTTTCAGCCATATCATTCCTAGCTGGTTAAAAAACCATTTCCCAAAAGATAAATCCGGAAGTCCATGCCAAAGATCGTCTCACCATTCGACATCCTTGCCGCTCGTAACTTCTAGCTAGAGGCCGGAGCGAATTCATTTCTCCCAGTACAGAGAATGTAAGCCACCATAACGAGGTTAACAAAGGCGAGCTCAAGCTTGATCTTCCAGCGGCTCTTGGATGGCGCTGATCTGACAGGCACTCTCTTCTCTTGTGTAGCGCCACCTTGGTTCGTTGAAGCACTCTTATTAGGAACAACGTGCTGGACGTAGCTCCGGTCATCTCGGTATGTCCTGCGCGCTGCCTTTAATCGAACCGAGTTAAGGGCCTCGTCAATTTGCTTGACTTGCGTTGCAGTCAGCTTCAGTTCCAGATGCGATTTGATGAAATTCAGGTACCAAGCTCTCTGGATCCCGTTGTACGGCATGTTGGTCTTGAAAAAAGAATCTTTGGCAAACAGTGGGACCGAGTGAATCCGCTCATCACTCAATTCAAATAGCTTCCGGAGCGTCTTCACATGTCTGTAGTTCTGGTGAAGCGGGTTCTGGAATTCCTGGGAGTAACGATAGATTTTCTGGGTCCACTGGCGCTGTTTAGCATTGCCAAAGATCCAGCCTTTCATGTTTTTGGTTTCTACCACGAACACGACATATCGGGAGACGATGACATGGTCGATCTGGGTGGTGCCGTCTTCCGTTGGCAGGGTGACGTTCTTGATCAGGTGGTAGTGGGTTTTATCGAGAAAGAGTTTGGCGGAAAGGTTAACCACGGCTTCGCCCGCTTTGCCTTTGAACCAAGGTGATTTGATGACCACAGCCAGGATAAACAGGGGAATCAGATACCAGATGCTCGTGGGAATGGCGTTTTGGAGGGTGTGCAGTATCTGGGTGTGGTCCATCCGTTATCCTTAACAGCGGTGTAAATCCGTTTCTTATGACTACACACTAGACCAACCCTTGCGAAAGTTCCTACCCGGAAGACGTAAAATTTAGTAAATCATATACAACAAAAGCCGCCCGGTTTCCCGAGCGGCTTTCTGTTTGCTATCTGCTTTCGTCAGGCTATCAAGCAGCCGCCAGATACGCCCCCGCAGCTGTCAGCACGCCACCAACACCACGGCTGAACCGGCTATCCGCTTTCAACATCAGGCTACCCAGCCCACGGCCAACCAGAGTGATGGCGAGGGTAGCGATGGAGAAACCGGCCAGGTATGCCGCGAGCGTTGCGCCTGTGGGCATTTCTGTGCCGTGGGCGAAGCCGTGGAACAACATAAAGGCACCGACGAGCGTGCCGCCAACAGCCGTGGGCAGTTTGGCCAGGGTGGCGATGAGAATACCGGCCACCAGCACGGAGAAGGTGATACCGGTTTCAACACCCGGCAAGCTCATCCCACCCCAGGCAAGCCCCGCACCCAGTATCATCCCGCCAATCACAAACAGTGGCGTAATCTGTTTCATGGTGTTGCTCTGGCGCACACTCCAGAAGCCAATGGCAGCCATGGCCAACAAATGGTCCAGGCCCAGCATGGGGTGCAGCAGGCCGCTGAGGAAGCCGCTTTCAGCGTGGGCGCCGTGGCCGGTGTGAGCGGCGGCGGTGGTGGCGGTGAGTAGCAGGCCGGCGGCCATGAGGAGTTTGGTTGTCTGGTTCATGGTGTTCTTCCTTGTGTTGCTGAATTCGGTGTTGGTGGTTCGGTGTCAAGCGGTTTCGGCCGCTTTGTTCGGGCGCCGTTCCGGCAGCATGCCGCGCTCGAGGATGAAGCTGATGATGGTTTCCAGCCCTACGCCGTCGTACAGGTTCGTGAACACAAACGGGCGCTCGCCGCGCATTTTCTTTGAGTCACGCTCCATCACATCCAGGGAGGCGTGTACCTGTTCAGCGATGTCGATTTTGTTGATGATCAGCAGGTCCGATTTGGTGATACCGGGTCCTCCCTTGCGGGGAATCTTGTCGCCGGCGGAGACGTCGATCACGTACAGGGTGAGGTCGCTCAGTTCCGGGCTGAAGGTGGCGGAGAGGTTGTCACCTCCGGATTCCACCAGCACCAGTTCCAGATCCGGGTGGCGGCTTTGCAGGTCGTCGATGGCCGCCAGGTTCATGGAGGCGTCTTCTCGGATGGCGGTGTGCGGGCAGCCGCCGGTTTCCACGCCGAGGATCCGGTCGGCCGGCAGGGCATCGTGTTTCAGGAGGAAGTCGGCGTCTTCTCTTGTGTAGATGTCATTCGTGACCACAGCAATGTCGTAGTGGTCTTTCAGGGCTTTGCACAGTTGGCGTAGTAGCGCGGTTTTACCCGAGCCGACCGGGCCGCCGACTCCAACTCTCAGACAATGTGTCATGGCAGTTTCTCCTCGATTTTTATTCAGCTTCTGAAAAGCCGTGAATACTGTGTTTCGTGTAAGGCACTTCCGAGCGCCAGTCCCGGCAGGATGGGCCCGAGTTCGTGATCGTTCCGTTCCAGAGCGGTGTCTACCGCCACGGCAAGCTGTGGCCGCAGCCGTTCGATAATGCGCTGGGCGGCGGTGTGCCCAAGAGGCAGCGCCTTGCAGGCCACCGCGAGCTGGTTTTCCAGCCAGGCCCAGGCGAAGCCGAGTAGCGCTTGGCGCACGGGCACAAAGCGTTTGTGGGCAACCCAGGCGAACATGGTGATGTAGCCGGGGTCTGCCGGAATCAGGTGTTGCTCGGGCAGGAGCTCCAGGTTGCGCAGCAGAGTCACGAGGGCGCCGCCAAGGCGGGTGTCTTCGTCGCTCAGTTCGGCGGTTTCCCGGGTGGCGTGCAGCCAGTCGTTCCACTGCGCCAGCGCATCGGCATCACTGCTGGCCCAGGCGCTCTGCAAACGCACCAGCAGGGGCAGTTCGCAGCGGCTGAGGCCGTCTTCCAGTACGCCTTCAATCCACTCGGCCAGTTCGGCTTCGTTGTTCACCCAGCCCAGTTCGAAGGCGCTTTCCAGGCCCTGGGACCAGGCGAAGGCGCCGATGGGCAGTGCGGGGCTGACCAGTTGCATCAGGCCCAGCAATGCCAGGTCGTTCACCTGTGGGGTGCCGGCCTCAGTGGGTGTGTTTGTGGCTGTGGCCATGGCTATGCCCGTGGTCGTGATCGTGTGAATGGCTATGGTCGTGCCCATGGGAATACCCGGCCTGGGTGTAGGCGCCGGGTTCCGGGTCGAACGGGGCCGTGTGGTGTATCAGGGTGGCGCCCAGGCGTTCCGCCAGCTCTTCCAGTACATGGTCCGGGGTGATGCGCACGTAGGCGCCCTGCTCGTCCATGCCGATAGCCAGCGTTACGTGGCGGTTGCCCAGGTGATAACACAGGCGCGCCAGGGGCTGACCGTTTTCGATGTGGGCGGTGACCACCTGTTCTTCGGCCGCGCGGATGCGGATGATCTCGCCGGTTTTTGCTTCCAGCAGATCGCCGTCCCGCAGTACCGGGCCACGATCCAGAAACAGGCCGACGTCCACGTTGGTTTCGGTGGTCGCGCGCAGGCGGCCACGAATGCGTAGCTCGTAGGGCAAGATCAGGTTGTCCAGGATCTCGCTGGTGTCGATCCCGGCGCTTTTCACATCACCGATGCGTTGTGTCAGTTCCAACATTCGCTCGTTCCTCTCAGAGCAGCCTTGTGCTGTATTGATTAAAAAAGATGGTAGCGCTGGGCCAGGGGCAGTTCGGTGGCCGGCTCACAGGTGAGCAGTTCGCCGTCTGCATGTACTTCGTAGGTTTGCGGGTCCACGGTGAGGTGCGGGCACGCGTCGTTCAGTTTCATGTCTTTCTTGCGCACGTCCCGCACGCCTTTACAGGCGGACAGCGGGCTGTCCAGGCCCAGCTCTTCATTGATTCGGGCATCCAGCGCAGCCTGGCTCACAAAGGTCAGGCGGGTGGCACTGGCGGCCTTGCCGAAGGCGCCAAACATGGGGCGGTAATGCACCGGCTGGGGCGTGGGAATCGAGGCGTTCGGGTCACCCATGGGGGCGGCCGCAATCATGCCACCTTTGATGATGCAGGCGGGCTTCACGCCAAAGAACGCGGGGCTCCAGAGCACCAGGTCTGCCAGCTTACCCACTTCCACCGAGCCGACTTCGTGGGCGATGCCGTGGGTGATGGCAGAGTTAATGGTGTACTTGGCGATGTAGCGCCTGGCGCGGAAGTTATCAGCGCCCCGCTCTTCGTCTTCCGGCAGCAGCCCGCGCTGCACTCTCATTTTGTGGGCGGTTTGCCAGGTGCGGCACACCACTTCACCCACCCGGCCCATGGCCTGGGAGTCGGAGGAGATCATGGAGATCACGCCCATGTCGTGCAGGATGTCTTCCGCGGCGATGGTCTCACGGCGAATACGGGAATCAGCGAAGGCCACGTCTTCCGGGATATTGGGGTCCAGATGGTGGCACACCATCAGCATGTCGAGGTGTTCGTCGATGGTGTTCACGGTGTAGGGCCGTGTGGGGTTGGTGGACGACGGCAGTACGTAATCCTTGGAACAGGCGGTGATGATGTCCGGTGCGTGACCGCCGCCGGCGCCTTCGGTGTGGAAGGTGTGGATACAGCGACCCTTGAACGCAGCCAGGGTGTCTTCCACGAAGCCGGATTCGTTCAGGGTGTCGGTGTGGATGGCTACCTGCACATCGTACTGGTCTGCCACAGTCAGGCAGTTGTCGATGCTGGCCGGGGTGGTGCCCCAGTCTTCATGCAGTTTGAGGCCGATGGCACCGGCTTTGATTTGCACTTCCAGCGCTTCTGGCAGGCTGGCGTTACCCTTGCCCAGGAAGCCGATGTTCATGGGCAGGCTGTCGACGGCCTGAAGCATCTTGCCCATGTGCCAGGCACCCGGTGTGCAGGTGGTGGCGTTGGTGCCGGTGGCCGGGCCGGTGCCGCCGCCAAGCATGGTGGTGATACCGCTCATCAGCGCTTCTTCCACCTGCTGGGGGCAGATGAAGTGGATGTGGGGGTCGATGCCGCCGGCGGTGAGGATCTTGCCTTCCCCGGCGATGATTTCAGTGCCCGGGCCGATAACAATTTCCACGTCTGGCTGGGTGTCCGGGTTGCCGGCTTTGCCGATGGCGGCGATGCGGCCTTTCTGGATGCCCACGTCGGCTTTAACGATGCCCCACCAATCGAGGATGAGGGCATTGGTGATGACGGTATCCATCACGGCATCGTCGCAGCGCTGGCTCTGGCCCATGCCATCACGGATAACTTTGCCGCCGCCGAATTTTACTTCGTCGCCGTAGTGGGTGTGGTCTTTTTCAACTTCAATCCACAGTTCTGTATCGCCGAGGCGCACGCGGTCGCCAACGGTGGGGCCGTACATGTCGGCGTAGGCCTGTCTGGAGATTTTCATGCTTTGCCCTCCAATTTACCCATCACATCGCCGCGGAAGCCGTAAATCTCCCGGTTACCGGCGAACGGGATCAAAGTGACGGATCGCGTTTGGCCGGGTTCGAAGCGAATCGCGGTGCCGGCGGCGACGTCGAGGCGGTAGCCGCGGGCTTTGGCGCGGTCGAAGTCGAGTGCGGGGTTGGCTTCGGCGAAGTGGTAGTGGGAGCCGATTTGAACGGGGCGGTCGCCGGTGTTGCCGACGTCGATGGTGATGCGTTCGCGGCCTTCGCAGAGTTCGATGTCGCCGTCTTTGAGGTCGTATTCTCCGGGGATCATGGCGCGCTCCTTAGACGATGGGGTTGTGAACGGTGACGAGTTTGGTGCCGTCCGGGAAGGTGGCTTCTACCTGCACTTCGTGCACCATGTCGGCCACGCCGTCCATGACGTCGTCGCGGGTGAGGATTTCGGTGCCGGCGCTCATCATTTCAGCCACAGAACGGCCTTCGCGGGCGCCTTCCATGATTTCGGCGCTGATTAGGGCGACGGCTTCGGGGTAGTTCAGTTTCAGGCCTTTGGCCTTGCGGCGTTCTGCTAACAGTGCTGCTGTGAATAGGAGCAGTTTGTCTTTGTCTCTGGGCGTTAGCTCCATTTTGTTCTCCTGAAAACTTTAAGTTATCGGCAGGAGGGAAGAGCTGTCCGGGATACGCTGTGAATACGTCCATGTACGCTCGGAAAAAACATCCATGTTTTTTACGATCCCGGACAGCTCTTCCCTCCTGCCTTGTCTGAATTCTCGGTTGGCTGCCGGTTTAACTTCGTTATTCCAAACAACCATTTATGACCCAATCGAGCTAGCGCGCTAACTCTTTGTTCCGCCGAACAGGGCGGGTGGGTCCGTTCGGGGATGTAAAAAACATGGATGTTTTTTTCAAGCGTCCATGGATGGATTTACAGCGTGCCCCGAACGGACCCACCCGCCCTGTTCCCGCACAAACCATCAGGTCAACCATATCCGAGGCACCACCGCAGACTGCCCGGCCAACAAGGGCCGAAGTACCTCCCAGGCACGCTGACAAACATCCCATGCTTCGTTTCTTTCATTGCCCAGGTAACGCAACAGAACCACACCGCGCCGGCGGGTAACGGCCCAGTGGGCGGAGGCCGGTAGTTGTTCGCGGATGGCTTCTATCGCGCCGGCTTCGTCTTCCAGGCCGACGGCCCACAAGGTGGCCTGAACGGTGGCGCCGCCCTGCCCCCATTTGCCGTTGAAGCGGGCATGAGTTGGGTCCAGGAGTTGGCGCTCCAGCCACAGGGGTTTGCCATTCATAGTCAGGCTGAAGCGTTGTTCCATGTGGCCGGTGACGAACGGCAGGTTACCCACTGGGCGACCGAGGGCCAGGATTTCCCAGCCGATGCATTTGGCGCCGGTTTCCAGTTCGATGGTGGTGGTCTGTTCGCCCCGGGAGCCGTTGAAGGCCAGGGTTTCCTGGGGGAGGTATTCGAGAACGCCGCCGTCGGCGACTTTCAGGTGTGTGTGCTGCGCCCAGGCAACGCCGTTGCGGTCTGCTTTGTAGAGTTTTGCCGCCGCCGGGGTGGTTACCAGGGTGTGGGCGCCACTGCCCACCGCTACATTGATGTTCAGGGCGTCGCCGCTGACCAACCCGCCGGGTGGGTGCAGCAGGTATACATGGCAGCAGCCGGTTTTGCCTTCGGGGTAGAACGGGCGCTGTACCCGTAATGGCCCTTTGAATTGGGTGCGGGTCATTCGGGTAACTTGCGCACCCTGCTCCTGCCGGGCTTCGAACCCCAGGTCCAGGGTGGCGGCCCAACGCCGGTCCGCGTCGAAGCGGTGGCCGGAGTCGTGGGCCGCGTTGGTAGTGATGGGCTCGTAGGCGGTCATACCGTCAGGTGCTTCTTGATGAGTTCATCAGACAGCCCCGCAATCTCGCCCTCGGCCACGCGGCGGCCGCGGTCCATGATGGCGAAGCGGTCGGCGTATTTGCGGGCGAAGGGCAGTTTCTGCTCCACCAGCAATACCGTCAGGCCGTCTTCCTTGATCAACCGGCGGATGACTTCGCCGATCTGGGCCACGATGTTGGGCTGGATGCCTTCGCCGGGTTCGTCGAGGATCAGTAACTGAGGCTCAATCACCAGGGCGCGGCCGATGGCGAGCTGTTGCTGCTGGCCGCCGGAGAGGTCGCCGCCACGGCGGTTTTTCATTTCCTTGAGTACCGGGAACAGCTCGTAGATGCGCTCGGGGATTTTCTTGCTGCCGTCCTTGCGCACGGCCAGGCCGGTGCGCAGGTTTTCTTCCACGGTCAGCAGCGGGAATATCTGCCGGCCCTGGGGCACGTAACCAACGCCGAGGCGGGATCGTTCTTCAAGTTTCTGTTTGGTCAGTTCGGTGCTGCCATCAAACTGGATGCTGCCGCTGCTGGTGGTTTCCTCACCCATGATGCATTTCATCAGGGTGGTTTTGCCCACGCCGTTGCGGCCCATCACGCAGGTGCACTGGCCTTTGGGCACGTCCAGTTCCAGCTCCCAGAGGGTGTGACTCTGGCCGTAGAACTGGTTCAGCTTGTCGATTTTCAACATTTGCTTTTCGTCAGGCATCAGGCTTCCTCCCCGAGATACACCTTGATCACTTCCGGGTCGTTGGAGACCTGGTCCATGCTGCCTTCCGCCAGCACGCTGCCCTGGTGCAGCACGGTCACCTTGCGGGCGATGGAGCGCACGAAGCCCATGTCGTGCTCCACCACCACAACCGACTGTTTGCCGGCAAGGCTGGTGAGCAGTTCGGCGGTGCGTTCCATTTCCTGCTCGGTCATCCCGGCCACCGGCTCATCCACCAGCAGCAGGCGGGGCTTCTGCATCAGCAGCATGCCGATTTCCAGCCACTGCTTCTGGCCGTGGGAGAGAATGCCCGCCAGCTGACTCCGCAGTTCCTGCAGGCCGATGGTGACCAGCACTTCGTCGATGCGATCGCGGAATTCCGCTTTCATGGTTGCCCGCAAGGTGGGGATGACCCGCTTGTCGGTGGCCATGGCGAGTTCGAGGTTTTCGAACACCGTTAAGGCTTCGAACACCGTGGGTTTCTGGAATTTTCGGCCAATGCCCAGTGAGGCGATCTCCGGCTCATTCATGGTCAGCAGGTTATGGCGGCTGCCAAACCATACTGAGCCGGTGTCCGGGGCGGTTTTACCGGTGATGATGTCCATCATGGTGGTTTTGCCCGCCCCGTTAGGGCCGATGATGCAGCGCAGTTCGCCGTCGTCGATGGTCATGTTGAGGTTGTTGATGGCCCGGAAGCCGTCGAAGCTTACGTTGACGTCTTCCATGTACAGGATCGGCCCATGGCGGGTATCCACGGGGGACACCGCTGGGGTCAGGAATTCAAACACGCGGTCGCGGTTGGAAAGCTCCTCGATAATGCTCATGCGGTCGCCTCCGTAGTGGCTGGGGCGGTTGTCGTGTCCGTGTCGTGCTTTTTGCCCTTGCGGCGGCTGGCCAGCAGGCCGGCGATGCCTTTGGGGAGGAACACGGTAACCAGCACAAACAGGCCACCCAGCGCGAACAGCCAGGCGTCTGGCATCACACCGGTAAACACGGTTTTGGCGTAGTTCACCAGCACCGCGCCAATCACGGCGCCGTACAGGGTGGCGCGGCCGCCAAGAGCAACCCAGACCACCACTTCAATGGAGAACAGCGGTGAAAATTCACTGGGGTTGATGATGCCGACCTGGGGCACGTACAGGGCGCCCGCCACGCCAGCAATCATCGCGGAGACCACGAATACGAACAGCTGTACCCGGTCCACCCGGTAACCCAGGAAGCGGGCGCGGGCTTCAGCGTCGCGGCAGGCGATGCTGACCCGGCCCAGTTTGCTGGTGACAATGCCCCGGCACACCACGTAGCCGATGGCCAGGGCGATACCGGTGGCGACAAACAGCCCCAGGCGGGTGGCGTCGGTGCGCAGGTTGAAGCCGAGAATGTCGCGGAAGTCGGTCAGGCCGTTGTTGCCGCCAAAGCCCATCTCGTTGCGGAAGAAGGCCAGCATCAGCGCAAAGGTCAGCGCCTGGGTGATGATGGACAGGTACACGCCGGTTACCCGCGAACGGAACGCAAGGAAGCCGAACACCAGTGCCAGCAGGCCCGGCGCCAGCAGCACCATGATGAAGGCAAACCAGGCCATGTCGAACCCGAGCCAGTACCAGGGCAGTTCCTGCCAGTTCAGGAACACCATGAAGTCCGGCAGGGTGGGGTCGCCGTAGGTGCCGCGATCGCCGATCTGGCGCATCAGGTACATACCCATGGCGTAACCACCGATGGCAAAGAAGGCGCCATGGCCCAGGCTGAGGATACCGAGGTACCCCCACACCAGGTCCACGGCCACCGCCAGCAAGGCGTAGCACAGGTATTTGCCCAGCAACGTCACCGTGTAAGCACTTACATACAGGGCACTGTCTTCTGGCATGGCCACGTGCAGGAAGGTCACGATAGCCAGGGCTGCAAACAGAACGCCCAGGAAAATCTGCGTGGATCGTTCACGCAAGGGTCGAGTCAACCACATACCTTAACCCTCCGCTGCCCGGCCTTTCTGGGGGAAGAGCCCCTTCGGCCGTTTCTGGATAAACAGGATGATGAAGACCAGAACAATGATCTTCGCGAGTACGGCACCGGCCCAGGGTTCCAATAGCTGGTTAATGGTGCCCAGCGACAGCCCGGCAATGAGCGTACCCCACAGGTTGCCCACGCCACCGAACACCACCACCATGAAGGAGTCGATGATGTAGTTCTGGCCCAGGTTGGGGCCGACGTTGGTGAGCTGCGACAGCGCCACACCGGCCAGGCCGGCGACGCCGGAGCCGAGGGCGAAGGTCATGATGTCCACGCGGGTGGCGCGGATACCCATGGAGCGGGCCATGGCCCGGTTCTGGGTCACGGCGCGCACTTCCAGGCCGAGACGGGTTTTACGCATGATCATCATCAGTGCGGCGAAGACGATCAGCGCAAACGCCAGGACATAGAGTCGATTCAATGTCAGGGAGAGCGCATCGTTGATCACCAGCGAGCCGCTCATCCACTCCGGTGTCACTACGGTGCGGTTCTGGGGCGAGATTACGGTACGCACCAGTTGCTGCAGGATCAGGCTGATGCCGAAGGTGGCCAGCAGGGTTTCCAGCGGGCGGCCCTTGAGGAACTGGATCACGCTGCGCTCAATGATGATGCCGGCAGTGGCCGCCACCATAAAGCCGGCGGGAATCGAGAGAATCAATGCCAGGCCAGGCTGGCCCGGCAGCAGTTGTTGCATACCCCAGGTGGTGTAGGCACCCAGCATGATCAGCTCGCCGTGGGCCATGTTGATCACGCCCATCACGCCGAAGGTGATGGCCAGGCCGATGGCAGCGAGCACCAGAACAGAACCAAGGGACAACCCGAAATACAGGGTCTCCGCGGCGCGGTTCAGTTTCAGTTTCTGTTCGATGCTGTCCAGGGCTTTGGTGGCACTGTCAGCCAGTGCCGGGTCGTCGTTCCGGGCGGCTTCATTCAGGGCCGCACGAGCGCGGGGATGAAGGCTGCCGGCGAGCACGTCAACGGCTTCAAGGTTGCCCTCGCCTACCCGATAAATGGCCAACGCTTCTTCAATGCGGTTGCGCACGCCGGCGTTTTCTTCCTGTTCCAGCCGCGCTTCCAGCGGCTCGACCAGGGATGCGTCCACTTTACCCATCATGTCCTGTGCGGAAGCTTCACGCACGGCAGGGTCTTCGGCGTTCAGGTCCAGCATTGCAAGAATGCCTTCCAACTGGCCCCGTATCCGGTTGTTGATGGCGATTCTGTCCAGCTCGCGGCGGGACATTTCGCCCAGATTCTCTCCGGTCAGCGGGTTTGCAATCTCCCAGTCCCTGCCCCGGTTATTCAATACGATTACGACCTGCCCGGTGTCTTCTATCTGGCTCAGGCGGTTGTTTCCATAAGCTTCGAGCCAGCCCCTGGCTCTTTCGTCACCGCTGCTGACGATGGCGTTAATGGCCTCTTCCACGCGGCTGGCTGGCGCGTCTGCAAGATTGTTCAGCAGAGCCTTTCCGGGGTCGTCTTCCTGGGCGGAGGCCGGAAGCGACAACACGGAAACCAGGGCGATAAGCAGCAATGTGAGCGATCGAATGATGCTCATGATGGTGTCCTGTCAGTTGAAAGCGAGTTGCGGAGGCGACAATCCGGGGAAGCATGGCTGCCCCGGAATGCCTGTATTGCTGTGCTGGCTGCTTGCCTTATTCGGCTTCTTCAGCCGCCATTTCGCCGGCGGAGGCGCCACACTTACCGGTCACTGCGTTAAAGCTTCCGCAGAACATCGGCTTACGCCAGTCGGCAATCAGGTCACGGGAACCTGGCAGGAAGTCAGACCAGGCGTCGCCAGCCACGGTAGACGGGGTTTCCCAGACCACGGAGAACTGACCGTTGTCCTGAATTTCACCGATCAGTACCGGCTTGGTGATGTGGTGGTTAGGCATCATGCTGGCGTAACCGCCGGTGAGGTTCGGCACGCTCACGCCGATGATGGCGTCTTTGACTGCGTCCACGTCGGTGGTGCCCGCTTTCTTGACCGCTTCAATGTACATGTTGAAGCCAATGTAATGGGCTTCCATCGGGTCGTTGGTGACGGCTTCTTCGTTACCGGTGTGGGCAACCCACTGGTCGATGAAGTCGTAGTTCGCGTCGCTGTCCACGCTCATGAAGTAGTTCCACGCGGCCAGGTGGCCAACCAGCGGGCCGGTGTCGATACCGGAGAGTTCCTGTTCACCCACGGAGAAAGCAACAACCGGGATGTCTGAGGCGGAGATGCCCTGGTTACCCAGTTCACGGTAGAACGGCACGTTGGCGTCGCCGTTGATGGTGGAGACCACGGCGGTCTTCTTGCCGGCAGAGCCGAAACGCTTGATGTCAGACACAATGTTCTGCCAGTCGGAATGGCCGAAAGGCGTGTAGTTGATCATGATGTCTTCCTTGGCCACGCCCTGGTCCATCAGGTAGGTCTCAAGGATTTTATTGGTGGTGCGCGGGTAGACATAGTCGGTACCGGCCAGAACCCAACGCTCAACACCGATGTTGTTCATCAGGTAGTCCACTGCAGGAATCGCCTGCTGGTTGGGGGCGGCGCCGGTGTAGAAGACGTTCTCGGAAGATTCTTCCCCTTCATACTGCACCGGGTAGAAAAGCAGGCCGTTGAGTTCTTCTACCACTGGCAGTACCGATTTACGGGACACGGACGTCCAGTTACCGAAAATCACGTCCACTTTTTCCTGGGCCAGCAGTTCACGGGCCTTTTCGGCGAACAGCGGCCAGTTGGAGGCTGGGTCAACCACAACCGCTTCCAGCTCACGGCCGAGCACACCGCCTTCGGCGTTCTGCTTGGCAACAAGCATCTCGACGGTGTCTTTCAGCACGGTTTCACTGATGGCCATGGTGCCGGAGAGAGAGTGGAGGATGCCGACCTTGATGGGATCTTCGGCGGCCGCTGCGTTAAGAGACATAGAGAGAGCCAGTGCTGACAGGCCCAGTTTCACGTGTTTTTTAATCGTCATGTTGTGCATCCTTTTCGGATTGATTGGTGTTATTGCCCCAAAATGCACCAACCCCTCTGCATCAGCTGTTCCAGAATGCAAATCACGCCTTATCTTTCAGAAACTTAACGTCCATTAAACGATATTCCACTGGGCTTTCGAACCACCAGTAACGCACCATGATGAATCGACACTCCACTAAGCGCACTATTACGATGCGCCGAACCCGCAGCCATACAATTCTATCAACCCACAAATTAACTCATTGTTTTAACTATTTTTTTTATTTTAATCCCGCATATCCTCCGGTCACTGTCCAGAAACGGGGCAACAGCATGGTCAACTCTGGTGCTCCAGATCATTAATTGTGCACCGGAAACTGTGAATGCGAAAAATCCAGGAAATGCATGAACATACGTTCAAAATCCACCTGTCATTTTGATTACAAATCTGTAAGAGATATCGCACAACTAAGGGAGCGAATGTCCGGTTTCTTGAGAATGGCTCCCACGTAGAATAGTCAGCGTCAAGGATGAAAAGCCGGCAAGGAATGCTGGCTCAGGGAAGATAACTCCAGGGATCAGGAGTTGCCCAGGGAATCAGGGCTGCAGGGACGAACAACAGGGAAGACGTGCACAGGATGTTGCGCAGCCTGAAGGATCAGGCATGGGGTCAGCCACGGGCTCAGGAGCATAGGGAATGTGTTCCTGTCCGTGCACTTACTCTCCCGCCCGTTACCTTCTTCTTTACTCAATCAGCTCCGCCGCTTTTACGTCCTGACGAATAATCAGAAACGTAAAATCACTCTCAGGAGCAAAGCAAGAATGAAACGCACCCCTTATATCGCCATAATGGTCCTTCTGTTTAGCCTGTTCACCGGTTTCGCCCACGCTGAGCCTGCCAGCATCAACATCAACACCGCCGACATTGAAACCCTGGCCAGCCTCAACGGCATCGGGCAGAGCAAGGCCGAAGCCATCGTGGCCTATCGCGATGCCAATGGTCCTTTCCAGTCCAGCAATGACCTGACCAACGTCAAGGGCATTGGTGAGCGCACGGTTGAAAAGAACGCCCAGCGCCTTACGGTCGAATAACGCAATTCGGGCAGTGGCCCGCTGCCGCTGCCCGTTCCCCGGCCACGCTATACCACCCCACCCGTTTTCCGAACACGCAGACTCCCCATAAAGTCGGCTGGCAACCGCCAGGGCGCCGCCCTATTATTGTGGTTCAGAGAGACAATAATAATCGCGAGCGACGGCACTATGGTTGATCCCATCAAGGTTTACCCGGCCAAACCTTCCAAGGTCTATTTCTACGGTACTTGCCTGGTCGACATGTTCTACCCGGACGCGGGCATGGCCGGTATCCAGTTGCTGGAGCGGGAAGGCATTCAGGTAATCTACCCCGAAGACCAGACCTGCTGCGGCCAGCCCGCCTATACCTCCGGCTATCACGATGAAGCCCGTTCGGTGGCCCGAGCCCAACTCAACCTGTTTCCGGAAGACTGGCCGATTGTGGTGCCGTCCGGGTCCTGTGGCGGCATGATGCGCAAACATTACCCCGACCTTTTCAAGGACACCGGAGACGACGTGAAAGCCGCAGAAGTCGCCGGACGGATCTGGGAGCTGACAGACTTCCTGGTGAACGTGTGCCACATCAAACTGGACGACCTGGGTGAGCCCACGACCGTAGCAATGCACACCTCCTGCTCAGCCCGACGTGAAATGGGTGTCGCGGAAGTTGGCCCCAAACTCCTCGGACAACTGAAAAACGTCAATCTGGTGGAACAGGTGCGGGCGGAGGAATGCTGTGGTTTTGGCGGCACCTTCGCAGTGCGTCACCCTGAAATCTCAGGGGCCATGGTCAGTGAGAAGGTGGATACCCTGGTGGACACCGGTGCCACGGAATTCGTGACCACCGACTGCGGCTGCCTGATGAACATCGCCGGCTACGCTGAGAAGAACCAGAAACCCGTATCGGGCCAGCACATTCTCAGCTTCCTCTGGGAGCGCACTGGTGGCAACGAAGGGGAACGCTCATGAGCGAAACAGCACACCAATCAGCCCATCACATCGATGTAAAAGAGTTTCACCCCCGTGCGCGGGCGGCTATCCATAACCCGCAGGTTCGCCAGAACTTCCGCAAGGCGATGGACGGCCTGATGACCAAGCGCAAGTCCGCGTTCGAAGGCTGGGACCTGGAAACCCTGCGGGACCTGGGCGCCAACATCCGCCTGCGGGCGCTGGCCAACCTGCCCGACCTGCTGGAGCAACTGGAACAGAAGCTGACCGAAAACGGCGTTACCGTGCATTGGGCGACCGACGGCGATGAAGCCTGCCGCATCGTGCGCGACATCTGTGTGGCGCGAGACGCCAAGACCGCAATCAAGGGCAAGTCCATGGTGTCCGAGGAAATGGAACTGAACCATTACCTTGAGGAACAGGGCATCGAGGCCCTGGAGTCTGACCTTGGCGAATACATCGTGCAGCTGGCGGAAGAAACCCCCTCGCACATCATCATGCCGGCGATTCACAAGAACACCGGTGAGATCTCCCAACTGCTGCACGACAAAACCGGCACCGATCTGTCCAACGACGTTGAATACCTGACCGCGAACGCCCGGCTGCAGTTGCGGGAAAAGTTCCGCAATGCCGACGTGGGTATTTCCGGCGTTAACTTCGCCGTGGCCGAAACCGGCACCCTGTGCCTGGTGGAAAACGAAGGTAACGGGCGCATGACCACCACCGTCCCGCCCTGCCACATTGCCGTGACTGGCATTGAAAAAGTGGTACCCAAGCTGGAAGACGTGACCGCCCTGCTGGCGTTATTGACCCGCTCGGCCACCGGCCAGCACATCACCACCTATTTCAATATGATTTCCGGCCCCCGCAAGGCCAATGAGATGGATGGCCCGGAAGAGGTTCACTTGGTGCTGGTGGACAATGGCCGCTCCACGATTTACCAGGACGACGAGCTGTTGGACACCCTGCGCTGCATCCGTTGCGGCGCCTGCATGAACCACTGCCCTGTTTATACCCGGGTCGGCGGCCATGCCTATGGCACCACTTACCCCGGGCCCATCGGCAAAATCCTGATGCCGCATATGGTGGGCCTGGATGAAGGCCGGCACCTGCCTACCGCATCGAGCCTGTGTGGCGCCTGCGGCGAAGTCTGCCCCGTTAAAATTCCGATTCCGGACCTGCTGGTACGACTGCGCCAGGAATCCGTGGACGGTGACAAGCTGCACCCAGCCAAGGTTCGCGGCCATGGCGCCAAGCGTAGCGGTATGGAAGCGATGATCTGGAAAGGTTGGAGCTGGATGCACGCCAGGCCGGGGCTCTACCGCTTGGGTACCAGCCTGGGCGCACGTTTCCGCAAGCTTCAGCCAGGCAAGGTCGGCGCCTGGACACAATACCGAACAGCGCCAAAACTGGCGCCTAAAACCCTGCATGAACGGATGAAGGAGCGTGGCCAATGAGTTCCAGAGACGCCATTCTCCAGCGCCTGCGCAACCGCACAGGCGGTGAACTGACGGCCCCGGAATGCGATTTTTCAGTGCTTGATCGTCCGGACTGGAGCACCGCTGAACGGCTGGACATGTTCGAACGGACGATCGAATCGGTTCACGGCGAAGTGCATCGCACCACCGAATCCGGCTGGATTGACCGGTTGGCTGAAATCCTGCAAACCCGAGGCGCCCAGACCCTGCTGATTGCGAAGGAACATGAGATCGGCCAGGCCCTGAAAAGCGCCACCAAGAACCGCGAGGACCTGCCGCAATTGCTGGTGTACGACGAACCGGTCGACAGCTGGCGGGAAGCCCTGTTCAGTGAGGTGGATGCCGGCATTACCTCCACCCGTGGCGGCATTGCCGAAACCGGGTCGCTGATCCTGTGGCCGACGGCGGACGAGCCCCGGCTGATGAGCCTGGTGCCCCCTATCCACATCGCAGTGCTGAAGGCCAGCGAGCTTTACACCACGTTCCACGATGCCATGCAGTCCCAGAACTGGGCCGCTGGCATGCCAACCAATGCGCTGTTAGTCTCCGGGCCTTCGAAGACCGCTGATATCGAGCAAACTCTCGCTTACGGTGTTCACGGTCCCAAGGAACTCATCGTACTGGTTATTGAATGATCCGAGGCGCATTACTGATTGCCCTGGCCGCCCTGCTCTGGGCGACCACGGGCATTGTGGCAAAATTCCTGTTTTCCGGCTCCGACCTGCAGGCTGTTACCCTGGGCTTCCTGCGCCTGGCGGTGGCTCTGCCGTTTTTCTTTGTGTTGATGTGCAGGGAGCAGAAAGCACTTGCCCGCCAATCCGCGCCCTTACCGAAACTGACTCGCAAGGCACTGGTGCCGTTGGTGGCCCTGGGGTTCTTCCAGGCGGTGTACCAGGGCAGCTATCTGCTGGCCGTGGATATGACAGGGGCTGGTATTGCCACGCTGATCGCCCTGTGCCTGGCGCCGGTACTGGTGGCAATCATGGCGGCACCTCTGCTGGGTGAAAAACCAGGGCTGGTGACCATGCTGGCCCTGGCAGCCGCCATCGCGGGCACCGCCATGCTGGTAATCAGCGATATGGACAGCGCCGGCCGGCTGCGCCTTGGCGGTATTCTGGTGGCGGTTCTGGCAGCCCTGGTATACGCCGGGTTTACGCTCACCAGCCGGCACACCTCCACGGGCACGCCGGTGTTCACCACGGCGTTCATCTGCTTTTTTACCGCCGCGCTGATTCTGCTGCCTGTCGTCGCTCTGAGTGGTGGTTTCGACGGGCTGGGGAGCCTGGAAATCTCACAATGGCTGATGGTGGGCTACATTGGCGTGGTGCCAACCTGCCTGGGGTATGTCAGTTTCTTCAGCGGCATGAAGACCACTCCCGCCACGCTTTCGAGCATTATCGTTACGCTGGAGCCACTGTTCGTGGCGTTGCTTGCCTGGGTGATTCTGGGGGAGGAACTGGGGGTGATTGGCATTGCCGGGGCGTTGATTCTGACGGCTGCGGTGATTGTGGCTTCAAGAAGCAGTGTCGGGCCCCGCCCCGACACTGCCTGATAACGCCAGTTCAGGCGACTTACTCTTCCTCTTCTGCCCGGCGCTGCTTCTCGAGCATGTTCGGCTGCAGGATTTCGATCCAGTAGCCGTCCGGGTCTTTAATAAACGCCAGACCTTTCATCTTACCGTCGTCCGGCTTTTTGACGAACTCCACGTCCAGTTTTTCAAAGCGGTCGCAGGCACTGTAGACGTCCGGTACGGCAACGCCGATGTGGCCAAAGCCCTGGGGCTCGTCGTTGCCGTTGTGGTAGCCGAATTCTTCTTCGTTCTCGGTACCCCAATTGTGGGTCAGCTCAAGCATGGCTTCACGGCCGAAGATGAAGGTGGTGCGGTGGGCGTCGTCGTTGGGGACCATGTTGGCCTGGCGGTCGTCGAGGTAGGCGAGGAAATAGAGGGTGAATTCCATTTCCGGGAAGTCGAGTTTTCTGACGAGGCGCATGCCCATTACCCGGGTATAAAAGTCCATGGAGCGCTCGGGGTCTTTGATGCGCATCATGGTTTGGTTGAAGACGTAGCCTTCGGTCTCGGGGACGGTTGCTTCGTGCAGGCCTGGGGCTTGTTCGAAGTGTTTGGGCATGGGGGCTCCCTTTTATGGGTTCAGGATTCAACCATTATACATGCGTGCGTTAAAGGGAGATTTCAAGGTCTGCTTTTGATTGCTTGTCTTGGGGGCTTGATTGGGGGGGGGGGCTGGCCAGTGTGGAGGCTTTCTCCCCAGACACGCCGTGAACCCATCCATGGGGGCTCGGCATTGCCATCCATGGCAATGCACGGTCTGGGGAGAAAGCCTCCACACTGACCGATCGTACTCTTCAGATAACGCCTTTAGGCGTATGCCTCCTGTATTTGTCTCGACTCACGCCAACTGGTGTTCTTCGCCTTCGTAATACGCCTCCACCCTCGGATTCATCACCTTTTTCCACAGTGGCGGGATCATCGCCAGGACGACCATGGCGGCGTAGCCAGCGGGAAGTTGGGGTGCTATCTCGTGGTGGCGGAGGACCTGGTAACGGCGTTTGGCCCAGGCGTGGTGGTCGCTGTGGCGCTGGAGGTGGAACAGGAAGACGTTGGTGAGGAAGTAATTGGAGTTCCAGCTGTGTTCCGGGCCGGTGCGTTCGTAGCGGCCGTTTTCGAGTTTGCGGCGGTGGAGGCCGTAGTGTTCGAGGTAGTTGACGATTTCCAGCAGGTTGAGGGCGATGAAGCTCTGGCCGAGGAAGAACGCTGCGCCAAGCCAGCCGAAGGCGATGGTGAAGGCGGCGAGTGCCAGGGCGGTGATGCTGTACCACCAGATCAGTTCGTTGCGCCAGCTGAAGGCTTTGTGGCCTTTTTTCTCGAGGCGTTTGGCTTCCAGTTTCCAGGCGTTGATGAAGTTGCGGGCGTAGGCCTGGGGCAGGAAGTTGTAGAGGGATTGATTATAGCGTGACGACGAGGCGTCTTCCGGGGTGGAGACGTGGACGTGGTGGCCGCGCAGATGTTCGACCTTGAAGCCGGCGTAGCTGACCAGTGACAGCAGGAAACCGCCAGCCCAGGTTTCGAGTTTGCCGTCTTTGTGGATGAGTTCGTGGGCGACGTTGATACCAAGGCCACCAACGATACCGATGGAAAATATCCAACCGATGCTTCCGGCCACATTGAACGGGCCGGAAGCCAGTACGAACATTCCCCATACCAGCAACACCGCAAACGCGGCGACCCAGCCCAGAGTGATGAGTTTGTAGAACACTTCGGTGTTCATGCGCGGGGTGTCCACTTCCTCGTTCGGGTTGAGGGCGTCTTTGCCCAGCAGCAGGTCGAGGATGGGGATGATACCGAAGACGACCACCGGTACGCCCCAGGCGAACAGGTTGATCCATCCTGTAGCCTGCCCGGCCGCCAGCAGCAGAGGCGGCAAGGCCAGGGGCAGCATGGCAATCAGGTAGCTGTATTTCTTGAGTGTCAGTAGCACTTTCCGGCGGGCGGATTCGGTGCTCAGAGTCAATGGTTTGGTACTCACGTGTTTTCCCTCATTGGCTGTTGCGTTGGATCTTAGCGACCGCTTATTGTTGACTGCATTATTGTCCTACAATACGACAGTCGTCAAGAAAGAAATGCCAACTTTTTGGTTAACACACCACCACTCCGAGTGTCGATTACTGACAACCGGCGTGGATTCAGGGAGTTGTAAAGAATCGTTCAGGAAAAACGGGGGGAGTCAGTCGGCAACAAACGCATCACGTTTGAGGCCGTACTTTTGCATCTTTTCATTTAACGTACGGCGGGGAAGATCGAGCACTTCCATGACCATTTTTATGCTGCCGTTGTGATGGCTCAATTCGGCACTGATGAGGGCCTTCTCGACCTGCTCCAGGCGGTCGCTGAGCGAGCCCTCTCCCGAAAACCCCGTCGAGCGGTTGCTCTGCCCGAGTTGCAGCAGGTCGGATAGCGATATGCCGCTGAAGCTGCGGGTCAGCAGATACCGTTCGGCGGTGTGTTTTAGTTCACGGACGTTGCCTGGCCACTGGTGCAACTCCAACGCGAGAACATCCTCGTAATTGAGAGCGGGCACCTCCAACTGGTTGCTTTTGCCCGCTTCCCGCAGGAAATGAGCGAACAGGGGTGGCACGTCATCAATGCGGTCACGCAAGGCGGGTAGATATATGTCTGCTACCATCAGCCGGTAATAGAGATCTTCCCGGAAGTGCCCGGCTCTGGCAGCTTCCCTCAGGTCCTCCTTGGTGGCGGAGATGATCCGGACATTGATCGGAACAGGCGCATGGGACCCTACTCGCACCACTTCCCGTTCCTGCAGAACTCTCAGCAATTTGATCTGGAACGACATCGGCATGCTTTCGATTTCGTCGAGAAACAATGTGCCCTCATGTGCCGCTTCGAAATAGCCAATGCGGCGTTTCTGGGCCCCTGTGAACGCGCCCGCTTCATGGCCAAACAGTTCACTTTCGAGCAGGCTTTCCGGTATCGCCCCCACGTTGATAGCGACAAACGGTTGATCCCGCCGGATACTCAGCTGGTGAAGGCTTCTGGCCACCAGTTCTTTGCCCGTGCCGGTTTCCCCGGAAATAACCACGTCGGCATTGGCTCTCGCCAATGCCTGTATGTGCTGCCTGAGGGTTTGTGTTGGTACAGATTCACCAATAATGGCTGTGGCCAGCCACTCTCCTTCTTTCGCGGTCGAATGCTGTGGCTGGGTAGCGAGGGTAACCTGCCGTTGCTGGCAGGCACGTTTGATCAGTTCAACCAGGCGATCCTGCCGGTAGGGCTTCTCAATAAAATCAAAGGCTCCCAACTTCATGGCTTCGACCGCCTGGGCTATACCACCGTGACCGGTAATCAGGATCACCGGTATCCCCTGGTCGATCGACTGAAGCAGGCTCATGCCGTCCATGCCCGGCATGCGGATATCGCTGACGACAACACCGCGGAAGTCAGTCGTCAGCATGGGTAACGCATCGCGGGCATCGCTGAAGGTGGTGACCTCAATGTCCGCCAGCGACAGCAGTTGTTCCAGTGATTCCAGTACCGTGGGTTCGTCATCAATCACTACGGCATGCGTTATGTTTTTCACGAATGATCCTCCCTTCTATCGGTACTGGCGGTACTGGCGGTACTGGCAGCACTGGTGATCGGCAGGATCAGGGAGAAACAGGTCCCTTTGCCGAGACGACTGCTGACCGTCAGTTCAGCGCCGATATCACAGGCCAGGCTATAGCTGATCGCCAACCCCAGCCCAAGCCCTTTTCCCATCGGTTTGGTGGTAAAAAAAGGCTCGAAAGCGTGTGTCAGCTGCTCATCGGTCATTCCGTGACCATTATCTTCAATGTTCAACGAAACCTTCTGGGGCGCCCCATCCAGTTCTTCCAGTTTGATCTCGATACGGGCGTCCGCCTCGCCGACGAGCGCGTCCATGGCGTTGGTCAGCAGGTTGACGACAATCTGTTCGAGCACCATCGCATTGGCCCGCACCTCGTAATCGCGGGGCAACGACAGCCGGCATTCCACCTGTTCACTTGTGAACCTCGGCGCCAATAACTCCAAAGCATACTGAACCGGCGCCTGCAACGAAACAAAAGCGCTGCCGGTGTTGCGCTTGCCAGAGAAAATGCGCAACTGACGGGACAACTTCGACAGGCGAGCCACCAGATCCTCAATCTTGAGGAAGTTGTCGTTCACCGCGTCCACCTTGTTTCTCGCCAGCAACATTTGGCTGCTGGCAACGAAGTTCGACAGCGCCGTGAGCGGCTGGTTGATTTCGTGGGCAATAGCGGCCGACATGCGGCCCAGGGCCGCCAGCTTCTGGTTCTGCGCCAGCTCGGCCTGCGCTTCTTCCAGATCCCGCGTGCGCTCCTGAACACGTCGTTCAAGGGCCCGGTTAGCCTCTTGAAGCGCCTGCTGTGCAGCGGTCAGTTCGGTGACATCCTGAATGGTCAGGATAAACTCGTTGTGCTCGCCCACCCGAATCGGGTTGAGCGTGTACAGAATAGGAAAGCGGTTGCCATCTGAGCTGACACCCTCGGCGCGACAGGAGCCATTTCCTGTTTCTTCCGGCTGCCATGGCTGAATCAACTCCGAGGGGTCTCGGAAAATGGCGTCATGGCCAAGCCTGAACAGGTTTCGGGCACGTTCGTTCAGGAACAGCGGCCGGAATTGGTCATCCAGGTTGAGCAGCCCCACATCGGTGTTCTGAATGATGGCTCGTTGATGCGACTCTCGTTCGGCGGTCAGTTGGGCAAGTGCATTCTGGGCCTGAGTGCGACGACGGCGTTCGCGATAGAACAAACTCCCCACCGCGAAACCTGCGTACAGCAGGACAATCATGCTCTGTTTCCACTGCACCTGGGCTTTCACCTCGGCCAGCGGTATCCGGTGATGCATTCGCCATGGGTAGCCCGGGATAGGCGAACCAAACACCAGCTGGGGCCCGCCCGCATTCAGATCAAACGTGGACCAGTCGCTCGATTGCCATTCAGTCACTCGCTGCAGCGGGGTGACCGGGCCGCTTCCATACTGGCGGGTTTGAGCCAGTTCAGCCTTTACGTCCCCGGAGAGCGGCTGCAATGTGGCGTAGTGCCACTGCGCGGAAGACGCCAGGAAGATAATTCCCCTCCTGTCCGTCACCCACACAGCGTCTCCTGATGCCTGCCAACTCTGTTCCAGTTTCTGCAGGTCTATCTTCACCACGATAACGCCCTGCGTCTTTTCTGCTGCGGAGTAGACCGGTGCCGACAGGAACAACCCCGGAATACCCGAGGTTGCCCCAACGGCAAAATAGAAACCGGGTACACCGCCCAATGCATCGCGGAAGTACGGGCGGTAACCGTAGTTCATGCCCACGAAACTGTCTTGCGTGGCGTAATTGCTGGAGAAGTGGGTGGTGCCCTCCGGATCCATCAGGAAGATCTCATCGGAGCCGGCCTCACGATTGATCTGATCCAGGAGCCGCGATATCGATACATCACCCGACAACCGCTTACTCTGACCATCAAGCAAGCCCAGGCTATTGACGATGCGCGGGTCGGAGGCAAGAACACGGGGCAGATACAAGTGACGATCAATAGTGGCCAGAAGGGACGTTTTGTACGCGCCCAATCGCTGCAGCGAATCATTCTTCGCCTGATTAATTTCGTATCGCATCAACCCCGGGTGGGTAAAAACAAGCGCCAGAACCAACGAAAACAGCCCGACAAACAACCAGAACGGCAGTGATCGAAGGGACGGACGATAACGCCGCAATGGCTGACTACCTGAGGGCATAGTTTCGGTGTTCTTGGTGGCGCTGCCAGTAGTTCATTGCCAGCAACACAAGCATCGTCATGACACCCGCCACTTCCACGTTGAGGTCGGGGTAAAACACCGCTATGACGGCCCCACTCAGCGCAATTCGCATCCATGCTTTCATGCTGGTGAAGAGGAAGCCTTCAAGCGCCGCCGCAAAGGCCGCCAGGGCGAGAATGGCAATGAATCCATTCCATAACACCAGAGGCAACGGGCCACCTTCTATGATGACGGGATTGAACACCATAAACAGCGGAATGAGATACAGGCCCTTGGCAAACTTCCAGGCCTGGACACTGGTCTCCATGGTTTTACTGCCTGCGATCGCCGCCCCTGCAAACGCCGCCAGCGCCACAGGCGGCGTGACGTTGGAATCCTGGGAATACCAGAACACCAGAAGGTGGGCCACCAACAGCGGGATACCAAACTCGTTGGTCAACGCCGGCCCCACAAGCACGATCAGCACGATATAGCTGGCTGTCACCGGCAGCCCAAGGCCAAGAATCAGGCTGGCAATGACCACCAGGAACAGCGCCATCAGGATGTTGCCGTCAGCAAACGCGATCATCATGGAAGAGAACTTCAGGCCCAGCCCGGTCAGGCCCACGACCGCCACCACGATACCGGCAATGGCACAGGCAATACTGACCGGAACGGCGTTACGGGCGCCCAGTTCCAGCCCCTGTAACAGCTTTACAACACCTTCCCGCAACGCATGGGTGAGGCTTTTGCCAAGCTGGTTCTCCGCCCGGCCTTGTTTGTAGGCAAGGTACAGGCCATTCAGCCCGGCGATACCAATGATGCCGACCACGGCGTAAAAGCCGACCCGCATCGGGGAAATACCAATGACCAGCAGATACACCAGCATGATGATCGGCAGCAGAAAATACCAGCCGGTGGCCATCACATCCTTGACCTGGGGAAGATCGCTGGAAGGCAGGCCTTTCATGCCCTGCTTCACCGCACAGATGTGAACGAGGAGGTATACGGTGGCAAAGTAAAGCAGTGCCGGAAACACGCTGACCTTGACGATATCCAGATACGGCACCCGGGTATATTCAGCAATCAGGAAGGCGCCGGCGCCCATTAACGGGGGCATAATTTGTCCCCCCGTACTGGCGGCGGCTTCGATGCCACCCGCCTGGGCCGGGCGAAAGCCCAGTTTTTTCATCAATGGGATCGTAAACGCGCCAGTGGTCACCACGTTTGCGATGGCACTGCCAGAGATCGAGCCCATACTGGCCGACGCCAGCACCGCAGCCTTGGCAGGGCCGCCACGCTGACGACCGGTTGCCGCGAAGGCCAGATCAATAAAGAAGCGACCGGCACCGGTGACTTCCAACATGGCGCCGAACAGTACGAAAATGAAAACGAACGTCGCCGCTACCCCCAGCGGCAGGCCGAAAATACCTTCCTGGCCCAGGTACAGCTGGGCACCAATCCGATCCAGGGAGTAGCCACGGTGGCTAAGAATGCCTGGCAACCATTCTCCCAGTTCCGACAGCGGTCCGCGCTGACCACTCATCGCGTAAACGATCGCAATAACGCCGATCACAGTGAGGCCGGTACCTACCGCGCGGCGACTCGCCTCAAGCAAGGTTATGGTGCACACCCAGGCCATGACAATATCGGTCTGGTTCCAGAATCCTGCCCGACTGGTAATCTCGTCAAGAAACCAGACCAGGTAAAACCCGGACGCTGCCGAGGCAATCAACAGGGCGGTGTCGATCAGTGCCGTTATCGGACCGCGGGATTTACCGGGGCGTGGTCCAAATAACAGAAAACACAGCATCATCACCAACGCCAGGTGAATACCACGTTGATAGAACAAACCGAGGGGCTGGATACCTGCACTGTAGAGTTGAAATAACGACAGGCCGATACCGATCAGCGCAACAAGCCAGAGCAAAAGCCTGGGCCCGTTCATTCGTTCAGGCTGCCAATCGCCATTGGTTTTCAGGTAGATGGCCGTTTGTTGACTCATTTGAGTTCGTTTCCTTTATCCCCTGCAGGCCGCACTCGAATCTCAACGAGTTGGTCTGCCGCCAGGTCGCTGAGACTGATCAGGCGCGAACCCACCTCAATACGGTGATTCACCGAGGGGGCGCCGACACGCAGCGAGAGACGATTGTTGGGTATGGGCACCTGCATATCGACGATGCGGTAACCGTGTTTGTTATCAGACGTCAGTGTTCCACGCCCGCTCGTGTAACCAAGGCCGGCGGCGAAGTCTGGTGTGTGGCTGCTGTCCAACATCAGTTGGCCCTCGTCCATCTGAAAGCAATCGGTGACCGGGAACCCCTGGACCGAGTGATTCCACACCAGGCACCACCGCCCGGCTTTGGGCAGATCGATCTCGACCAACGCAGTTTGGCTGGGGCCCGACACCGACAGCTGCCAGGGCGCGGCGCCCTGTGCGCTGACTGCCGTGGGCAATAGTCCCCACAGCAGTAATCGCGTCAGGCAGCCGGCCAGGAAAACCATGCGCCGAGACATGATGGTGGTGAATTCCGGTTATTCGCGCAGGTGGTCCGGCACCGTGGCGCCGGCTTCCTCGTAATAACGAATCGCACCTGGGTGAAGCGGAATGGGCGTGGACTCCAGACTGAACTCCACGGTGGTGTCGTCAGCGGCCGGGTGGATCGCCCGCAGGTCTTCCACTTTCTCAAACAGAAGCTTGGTAACCTTGTAAGCCAGCTCCTCCGACATGGCGTTATTCACGGTGAGGACGTTGGGAATACCAATGGTGGAGGTGGCCGCATCAACACCTTCGTAGGTACCGGCACGCAACTGGTATGGCGCGAACACCGGAACGTCGGCCCTGGCATTGGCGACTTCTTCCTCAGAGAGGGAAACCAGTGCGATATCGCGCGTGGTGGCAAGGCTGACGATGGAGCTTGTTGGCGGACCCACACTCCAGAACCCGGCGTCGATGTCGCCATCGCGAATGGCATCGGCGGATTCGTTGAAGTTCAGGCCGCGAACGTCGAAGTCGTCGAAGCTCATGCCGTTTGCTTCCAGCAGCGACTTGGCGTTGACTTCGGTACCGCTGCCGGGCGCGCCGACAGACACACGCTTGCCAGCCAGATCTTCCAGCGAGGTAATGCCGGAGTCCGCCAAGGTAACGATCTGAACCGCATTCGGATAAAGCGAAGCAATGGCCAGCACATCCAGCTTATTGCCATTGAAGCGGTCACCACCGTGGTAGGCCTGATGTACGGTATCGGCCAGAGCGATGGCCAGGTCGGAATCCTGGCGATGGACCAACCCCATGTTTTCCACCGAAGCGCCGGTGACCTCAGCAACCGCGTTGTAACCTTCAATGTGGTTGCTGATCAACTCGGCAAGCCCACCACCCAGAGGATAGTAGGTACCGCCAGTGCCACCCGTGGCGATGGAAAGATTCGTTTCCGCCTGTGCGGGAGAAACACCGATCAGCGCGGTTGCGCTCAGAGCAAGGAATAACTTACGCATGTTTGTTACCTCGTTTTTGTTTGAATAGCGTCGGGACAGGTGAATCCCGTTGACGTCTACATAGGACAGCAGCTTGTGTGCCAATTCCCGGATAGGCGTAGATAGTGGGCCGCAGAGCGAACAGCAGGAATGAATAGGCGGAATTCCGCCTATATGGCGAGACGACGGTCAGCGAAATTCCGCCGACCCCGACCGCTTTCTTAAACTCTTCCAGCTATATAGAAATCTCTGAACAGGCATACGTTTTAATATAAACGTGCCTTGATAATGGGCTTCAGAAGATAGCTAAGCAAGGAACGCTTGCCCGTCTGGATATCGACCTGGGCCACCATGCCTGGGCGAATCGGCAAGGTTGCCCCATTGCGCTCGAGATAAGCCTTCTCTGTGCGAATCAGCACCTCGTAGAAAGCTTCTTTGCCTCGCGGCGTTTCCTCTTCGATGGTGTCCTCACTGATTTGCTCTACCTCACCCTGGAGGTCACCGTAGATGGTGTAGTCATACGCGGTAATTTTTACGCTGGCGGGCATTCCAGGTGCCACAAAAGCTACGTCTTGCGGGCTCACCTTGGCTTCGATCAGTAATTCTCCCTCGATAGGCGTAATCTCCATGATCGGTTCACCGGAGCGGATCACTCCACCCTCGGTATTGATCAGAATGTCATTAACCCTGCCGCGAACCGGAGAGTATATTTTTGTACGCTCAAGCTTATCTCGCCTCTGCATCAACTTCTGTTCAAGGGAGCTTACCTCCGCCTGTTTGGCGGACAGTTCGGTGTAGGCATCCTGCACATAGGTATTGCGCAGCTCTGCCAGACGCCCGGCCAGGCCTGCGATGGTCTGGCCCAATTTCAGAGACTCCATTTCGCTGACCGAACGCCGCTTGACCAATGGCTCTACCAGTTCCAGCTGTCGGCGCGCCAAGCTCATTTCCTTGTTGATGGATCGCTCCGCCTCACTCATCCGTTCACGCCGGGCACGAAACAACGCTCGTTCTGAACGCGCCAGTTCGCCTTCAGGGTCCAGTGTTTCGGGAAAATCAATTTCATTACTCTCGAGCACTTCCGCTTCCAAGCGTGCAATGGATGCGCGCAATACGGCGATCTGGCTGGCGATCTCCAGGTAGGCACTCCGGAACTGCGTATCGTCTAGGCGCGCTAATAGCTGCCCCCGCTCCACGCGATCACCACGGCGCACCATAAGCTCGGCCAGAATACCTCCATCCAGGCTCTGAATAGTCTGCATGCGGCTCAGAGGCACGACCTGCCCCTCACCACGAGTGACTTCGTCAATCTCCGCCCAGGCCGACCAACCGATGAACAACGCAATGACCAATAGACTGCACCAAAGTATCGGATGGCTGGCCCGATAATGACGGCTGAGGCTCGTATCGCCCAATTCACTCAAAATGCGCAATGTTTGAGTATCCCGACTAGCCATCCTGGCGCTCACTTTTCTTCACGGCATCGCGCTTCGGTGCTCGCACCAGGTTACCATCAACCACCGCACCCACCGGGCCATCCATCACGACCTGACCATCCCGCAGCACGACAGCGCGTCCCACCAATGACAGAAGCGCGCGCTTGTGTGTCGACACCACCAGAGTGCGGCCCACCAACCAATTCTGCAGGTAATCAATGATCTGCTTTTCGTTGGCCTGGTCGAAGGCTGACGTTGGCTCGTCCATCAATACGATACGTGGGTCCTGGAGCAACAGACGCGCCAGCCCGATAGCCTGCCGCTGGCCACCTGAAACACTACCACTGCCCTGGATCGGTAGGTCCAGCCCCAACGGATGACGGCGCACGAAATGCCCCAAGCCCACAGCTTCCAGCTCTGCAAGCAGGGTTGCATCATCATGGGCCGCGTTGTCCAACAAGAGATTTTCACGCAGAGTGCCATAGAACAGGCCAACATCCTGAGGCAGGTATCCGATCGCGCGTCGACGATCTGCCGGCTCAATCTGGCCCAGGTTGACGTCATCCAAAACCACACGCCCGCCATCGGGATCGCTCAGCCCGGCCATCAGGCGCAGCAGCGATGATTTACCAGCACCGTTTCCACCCAGCAAGGCCACACGATCGCTGGCATGCACTTCCAACGATGAAATGGCCAACGCTGCTGGCGCCTCATCCCCGTAGCGCAGCGTAACGTCTTCCAGTTGATAGTGGCCCTTCAGCGAAGGTTTACGTGCGAAGTCGCGCCCCGCCGGACGCTCTACCGGCGCGTTCATCAGCTCGTCGAGCCCCTCCATGGCAACTTTGACATGCTGCCACCGCGTTAGAATGCCGGCCACCTGAGCCATTGGCGCAACGGTACGCGAAGCCAGAATGGTGCACGCAATCAGCGCCCCGATGGTCATCTCGCCAGCACCGATCTGGTAAACACCAACCATTACCACACCGATATAACAAAGCTGCTGCACCATGATGGCACCGTAGCCGAGCATCGATGACAGCCGCCGCACACGCACGCCGACCTCAGCGAGATCCGCTGAGAGATGCTCCCAAAGCCGGAGGTTGCGCCCCTCGGCCCGGGTCGCTTTGACTGTTTCCAGGTTTTCAATGGACTCCAGCAGCACTCCCTGGCGTACGGCGCCCTCGCTCAAATTCTGTCGGGAGAGCTTGGCCAGATGCCCTTGAGCCAGGAATCCCGGCAATACCATCAATATCACGGCAACCAGTGGCACCCAGACCAAAGGCCCGCCGATGTAGGCAATGACACCCAGGAACAGAACGACAAAAGGCATGTCGCTGATCGCTCCGATGGTCGAGGACGTGAAGAACTCACGGACCCCCTCAAACTCACGAATCTGTGAACTGAAGGCCCCCGTTGAGCCAGGCTTAGCCGCCAACTTGAGTTGCATCACCCGATCGAACAGAAGCCCCGAGAGCTGAAGGTCCAGCCCCTTGCCGGTTACATCAAGCAGGTGAGCGCGCAGACTGCGCAGCATAAACTCCATCACGATCGCCAACGCCACACCACTGGCCAGGATCCACAACGTATCGTAAGCGGAGGTAGGCACGACTCGGTCATAGACCTGCATGGCGAAGATCGCCGTCGATATGGCCAACACATTTGCCATCAGCGCCGCGATGCCAACCTCACCCCAGGTCCGCCAACGCTGTTTTAATGGCCCCTTAAGCCAATGCTCGTCCTGCTTCCGGGCGAAATCTCCCGCTCGCTGGTCGGGCCGATAGGCCTGACGCGCGACAATGGCGTTGCCAGCGTAGCAGTGCACCAGAGAGTCGCGGGTTATCTTTTCCTTGCCACCGCCGCTCTCCGGCACCAGGATCACCGCCTCATCGTCCTGCCACTCAACCAGCAACGCAGTAGTACCGTCCTGCTGAATCAACAAGGCAGGCAAAAGACGCGAGTCCACCTGTTCCATTGGCAACGCCAAAACCCGCCCTTCAACGCCAACCCGGTGCAGCGCCCGCGAGACCAGCTCCAACGGCAGCCGCCCCTCTTCAAGCGCCAGGCCATCACCCAGTTCAGCCACAGTGGCGGTAACGCCAAGCTGCCGGCAGAGCAACACCAACCCTTCTCGCAAGGGGTCTTCTGGGCGCCGAGCATGTTCATGCTTCCTTGTCATAGTGCTTCGTTTCCGTCATCGACCTTTGAGTTCAACACCTCATCCAATCGGCCTAACCGAGAAGCGACGCGATATTGAAGGCGAACCTTCTGACTCTCAACCTCACGGATCTGACGTTCGGTATCAAACATATCCCGCTGAATGGGGAGCAGATCTTCAATATCCCGCAGACCAGCCTCAAACTGTTCCTGATACGCCTCCGCAACCTCTTCAGCACGACCTAGCTGCACCTTGAGAGATTCGAGTCGCCAGCCCAGCACCTCGTGTTGCTCAAACCAGGCCGTAAGCTCCCGACGCAATTCTCGTCGCGTCGCTCTTTGTTGCCACCTCGCGGCCTCAACCTGACGGCCGGCCGACTCCACGCGACGAAAATTGGAGAGTCCTTGAAAGGAATCTATGCGTAGGCGCAGGGCGATCACGGCATCCTCTTCCATGCGACCGCCAATCTCACGACGCATCAGGGAGCCCTCCAGGTTAAGACGGGGCTTCAGCGCTGCACGCGACTCTTCACGCAGCGCAATGGCCTCATCGACTTCCTCGCGGACCCGCCGGTACTCCGGTGCCTCGGCCACGGCTTTATCAAGCAATTCGGAGCCTCGAAAACGACCGATAATGGCTTTTGGATCCGGTTGGGACAGAGCGTCAGCGGCATAGCCAATCAGCTCGCGAAACTGAGACTTGGCGTCTGCCAGCGCTCCTCTTTCAACGGCTAGCTGTTCCCGAGCGCGAGCCAGTTCCAACTCCGCCCGCCCGGCCTCGGAGCGACCAACGTAACCCAGCTCGCTTCGATCATGGCTGAGCTCTGCAAGCTGCCCTAGCCGTTCTATATGACGTTTCACTGCGGCCGCTCGTGATTCATACAGCAGCACGTCCAGATAAACCTCAATAATATCCAGAGCTGCCTCGGCGCTCGTGATCTTGAGCGCCTCCAATTTCTGGCGCTCCACCGCCGACGCGCCCTCCACCTGGGAGTTGACCTCTCCCCAGTCGTAAAGCGTCTGACGTGCAGTAACGTCATAACCGACTTCGCCCCACAAGGAATTCTCCGGACCGGCGCTAGCCTGGACCGTCGGCCAGTAACCATCAACGGCGATGTCAACGTTCATACCCGCAGCTTCCACTTCGGCACGAGCTGCAGCAACGGAAGGGTGGTTGATCATTCCTCGGTGAACCGCCTCTTCCAGACTTATGGCCCCCGACGGTGACGACGCCAGCAGCCCGATGCAGGCCACGCCGACGAGTAATGAACTGAAGCGCAGCCCGGGCGTCAAGAAACCTCCACGTTAATACCGTCCTGCACCAGTACAGTGGCGTCATCGAACGAATACTCAGAGTAGGCCACTCCGTCACGCACGACCGAAGCGCCCACAACCCAAGCCTCACTGCCGATATTCAGGGTGTCCTGCTCGTCGCCCTGAACGATCAGCATGTTGTCCTCGTCCGTCAATTCGATGAGCTCATCACTATCCAGCGTCAGGGTACTGGTGCCATCACTCTGGCCCAGATCAATCTGCTCTATTCCCGAAACTGGCCCCGTACCGGGGTCGGTCATGTCCAGATTGATACCCCCGTCCAGCATCAACTCATCGAAGCCGTCACCACCGTCAATTGCCGCAAACTGATCACTGGTCGTCCAGATAACGTCATCACCGCTCCCCCCACTAAAGGTGTCCTGGCCGGCTCCGTCTATCAGGATGTCGCTGCCATCACCGCCATCCAGAGTGTCATCACCTGAACCTCCCCGGACCAGATCGTTTCCTCCCCCGCCATAGAGAGCATCATTTCCGTCATAGCCGTAAAGGCGCTCGTTTTCTCCTGAGCCAATAAGCGTATCGTTACCGTCGCCACCCTCGATGATTTCGTCGGCGCCGAGAAGCGTTTTGAGAACATCGACCGAGGTCAATTGGCCAAGCGAGGCAGAGTCGGTGAGGCCTGCGGCATTGGTGGCAGTGATGCTAGTAGCCGCTAGCAAGTCTGCTTGCACATCGATACCGAGACCCAAAAGAGACTGACCATTCTCGAAGCTTACGGTAGCCAGGAATTCGTTAATGGCGAAGTTGTCGATGTCACCATCATCGGCCGCCGTAATGGTCAGCACGGACGATGGCGCAACCAATCCCAGCAAGCCGGGATCGTTCTCCACACTAAACTGCAGTCCAAGCTCATCTGCCAGTTGTGACGACGCCGTCAAACTCTGCTCGTCAAGGTTGACGCTGAGTATTGGTTGATAGGCCACTTCGACGGAGCGAAGCTTGCCCCCTGCATCCAACGCGGTGAAATCCTGATTATTGAGATTGAACAGCCCCAGCGCTTCCACGCCAACAACGCCCAACAATGCGGAGGTGTCGACCTGGACAACAGGAGCAGGCTGACCGGGTGATGGCGCAGGTGGTGTGCCACCAGTGCTGTCAAACTCCACCTGAGTATCAGCCGTGTCGCCATCGTTGTCCGAGACACCAGTAGTGACCGTGGTCGTACCTCCCACCATGTCAGTATCTGCCGTGGCTTCGTCGACAAGCAGGTTGCCCTGATTGAGCAGAGCGGCAATCACGTCCTGATCAGAGGCGGCATCTTCTATCAGGTCAACGCCTTCCACGACGATTTCCTGATCAACCTCCGCAGCGCTATAGCCCCCGAGGAATTCACCGGTGCTGCTAATGAAAATCGTGGTATTCGTACCATCAAAAGCGAAGTGCAGATAATTCGCCAGGTTGCCTGGATTCGATCCAATTCGACCTTCACCCTGCAACAGACCGGTTAGGTCGAGTATGTCGCCATCAGCAGCTACTGATATGAAGCTGAAGTCGGCCACGGTATCGACCACTGGCGTACCGGCCACCCCCTGGTGACCGTCTTCCCAGCGGAATACATCACGACCACTGCCACCCGTCAGAGTATCGGCACCGGCGCCACCAATCAGGATATCGTTACCGTCTCCGCCATTGAGCGTGTCGTCGCCAGCGCCGGCACGCAAAATGTCCGAGCCACCAAGGCCATCGAGACTGTCGTTCCCATCATAGCCATAAGAACGATCTGAGCCCTCGGTACCAGTCAGGGAGTTATTTCCCCCATCCCCCTCGACCAGATAATCGGGCGAGTTATCGTTCAGCAGATCGAGTGCCAAAAGATCGCTACTGCTCTCACTCACCGTGTTATTTTGGGAATCAGTCGCTTCGATAGAAAGTGTCGGCGCTACACCCACCTGAAGAACCGGATTGCTGAAATAAACGGACCCCAGATACTCATTTAGCTGCTGGTTATCGAGAGTTCCTCCACTCTCGGCTGAAATTGTCATGGACGCGGTCAGCCCCAACAACGCCCCGAGATCGTCGGTTTCTATGGAGAAGCCGAACTCTTCAGCCAGTTCCTCCGAACCCCGAAAACCTGAGGGCCCAAGATTAACGCTGAGAACAGTAAAATTAAGGGTAACTGACTCAATGTCATTGTTTTCATCTGTTGCAGCAAAGGCCTGTTGCTCGCTGAAATTAATCAGGTTCAACGCATCTGCGCCAACCAATCCAAGGAGGCTATTCGAATCGCCCAAAGACACCTCAGGGCCGACCGTTTCCTCAACCGGCAACTGAGAAACGCCTGTGTGTGTGTACTCATAGCTACCGTCGAACATGTTCACGACCAACGACTCACCTTTCATCGTTTGAACAGTGAGTTCTCCTGTCGTCGTGTTGTAGTCTTCAGAGGAGAAATTCAGGACGCTATCAGAGGCGCCACCCGCCGAGACCGAATTGGTTGCCGGGTCGAGCTCAAAGGTATAGCCATCTACCGTCACCGAGGAAATGTGCCCGCCATCAGCACCAAACGACTCAACAAATGAGCCGCTCTCGGTCGTTGGTGTAGAAGTGATACTGAACAATACCGGATCTGCCGCTACCGGCATGTCATCCTCGACATTCACGACCAGCGCGCCCTCATTACTGGTATTGCCAGCGGCATCCGTCGCACTGACGCCGAAGTTCAATGTCAGGACATCTTCAACACTGTCACCGGGATGGTCCAGCGGTGCCTCCAGCGTAAAGCTGTAAGCTCCCGCCGTTGTCAACGTCAGGGTAGCAACGGTGCCCGCACTGACGGTAGAACCCGTCAGAGTATAGGTGTCTCCAGAGAACGCGCCTTGCCAGGAAACGGTCTCCCCGCCGGAGGTAACCGATGGCGGCTCGATGACCGCCACCTCCGAAACAGTGGTTTCCTCCGCGATGGACAGAGTGCCACCCACGGTAGCGGAGTCTCCTGTGTCACCAGGCGTGCCGGTAGTGTCTGGTTCACCACCCGGCAGGCCTTCTTCTGAAACAGCACCAAGGGCCTCGCCGACAACCGGGGGCGTGATGTCTACGTTCACCCCGACAAGGCTGCCGCTGGCACTGGTGTTGCCCGGCGCATCGGTCTGGCGCGCAAGCACATCACCTTCGGCGTACTCGCCCGCCGGAAGCTCAAAGCTATTACCCGTGCCCTCACTCCAGGTGACACCCCCATCAATGGAATACGACCAGGTCGCTCCAGGTTCCAGGCCATCGATCGTGACCGTGCCGTCGCTGGTCACACCGTCACCGTCTGCACCGGTGTCATTCGCCAGGGCGAGCGTCGGCGCACTCGGAGCAACCGTGTCCACGGTCAGGTCGAACGTTGTACTGACTGACGATTCGTTCCCCGACGAATCCGTGGCTGTGGCCGTGAAGCTGTGCCCGCCCTCGGCCAGGGTCGGAGCTTCAACACTCCAGTCACCCTCGGCATCTGTTAGGGCCGTACCGATCGCGTTACCATCCTGGAATACCGTCACCGTGCTACCTGCTTCGGCAGTACCCGTCAACGTCGGCGTGGTCTCATCGGTACTCGATCCGGTCGGCAGACTACCCGTCACATCACCGGTATCGTCAGTGGCTGAATCAATCGTCGGGACATTTGGGGCAACGGTATCCACGGTCAGGTCGAACGTTGTACTGACAGGTGATTCGTTCCCAGACACATCCGTCGCTGTGGCCGTGAAGCTGTGATCACCCTCGGCCAGGGCCGGAGCATCAACACTCCAGTCGCCCCCGGCATCCGTTACCGTTGTACCGATCTCGTTACCATCCTGGAACACCGTCACTGTACTGCCTGCTTCGGCAGTGCCGGTCAACGTCGGTGTCGTCTCATCGGTACGCGATCCGCTCAGTAAACTACCCGTCACATCACCGGTACTGTCAGTGGCTGAATCAATTGCCGGAGCATCTGGGGCCGCCGTGTCCAGCGTGAAGGTGACTTCATTGGTGTCCAGCGAAGCATTGCCCGCCTCGTCGGTGATCACCGCCACGGCATTCGACAGCCCGTCGGCAAACGGACCAGTCAGAGCCAGGCCAACGTCGCCAGCCGTCAGGTCGGCCGCCGTCACGAGGTGCTCGACCGTATGCTCAACCGCATTCCCATCGGTCAGCGTCACCCTGACCGTGTCCCCTTCCTCAGTATCGGGCGTCAGGGTGACCACGGCCTGGATGCCGTCGCTCAGTTCATCATTGCCAATGAAGCCGTTATCGGCTTCGGGGATCACCAGCGTGGGCGCATCGGTGCCGTCCGCGCCTCCGGGGCTGGTGTTGTCCACGGTCACACCAATCAGGCTGCCGCCATCACTGGTGTTGCCCGACTCGTCGGTCTGGCGTGCAAGCACATCCCCTTCGGCGTACTCGCCCGTCGGAAGTTCAAAGCCGTTACCCGTACCGTCGGTCCAGGTCGCCCCTCCGTCAGTGGAGTACGACCAGGTGGCATCAGGTTCCAGGCCGCTGACCGCGACCGTGCCGTCGATGGTCACGCCGTCACCGTCTGCGCCGGTGTCGTTTGCAAGGTCCAGCGTCGGCGCATCCGGGGCAACCGTGTCCACGGTCACCTCGGCCGGGGCACTGGTGTTATCAGCTTCGTCGGTGGCCGTCACACTGACGTCGGTGCCATCGCCCAATGGCGTATCAGGCGTCACCGACCAGCGGCCGTCCACATCGGCTTCGGTTGTGTAATCCGCCGTTCCGTCTCCGTCCGTGTCAACGCTCACCGTGCTGCCCGGCTCCGCCGTGCCGGTCAGATCACCATTGCCGGCCGGGTCAACGGTGACCGACGGCGGCGTGGTATCAACCGTCAGCGTGCCGCTGACGCTACCAACATTGCCCGACGCACCGGTGGCGGTTACCTCAACGGTGTAATCGCCCTCGGCCAGCGACGGCAACTGATCGTCCGCCAGGGTCCAGGTGCCATCGCCATTGTTGAGGGCGTTGTAGTCATTGCCATCCACGGTCACGGTGATGTCGGCGGCCGCACTGTCCACCGTTCCGCTCAACTCCGGCGTCGTGTCGTTCGTGGACAGACGGTCGAAGGTCACCGCCGGCACGGAGGTATCCACGGTGAGTGTGCCTGTGTTCGACCCTTCGTTACCCGCCGGGTCAACCGCAGTCGCCGTGACGGTGTAATCCCCCGCACCCAGCGTCGACAGGGTGTCGTCTGCCAGGGCCCAGGTACCATCACCGTTGTTGGTGGCGCTGTAGCCATTGCCATCCACGGTCACGGTGACGTCAGCACTCGCGTCATCCACCGTGCCGGTCAGTGCCGGCGTGGTGTCATTGGTAATCCGGGGGTTCACGCCCACCGACGGCGCCGTCTGATCCAATGTGGTGGTGCTCGCCACCGAGCCACTGTTGCCAGCCTCGTCCGTCACCGTCATGGTCACGGTGAGTTCACCGTCGGCCAGACCGCTCAGGTCCTGGCCGGTCACGCTGACGTTGCCGCTGCCGTCGACGCTGATCGCGCCCGCAGCAACCGTGACAATGCCTGAGTCGCCATCGGTGATTTCAATACGGTCAACGGTGGCGCCGGTTTCCACCTGGCCGTTCAGACTGACACTGTTCGACTCGGCGGCACCCAGAAGGTCATCACTACCATCATCGAAGGCGATGCTGTTAGCGCCCGTGTCCGGGACCGCCGTGTCCAGCGTGAAGGTGACTTCATTGGTGTCCAGCGAAGCATTGCCCGCCTCGTCGGTGATCACCGCCACGGCATTCGACAGCCCGTCGGCAAACGGACCAGTCAGAGCCAGGCCAACGTCGCCAGCCGTCAGGTCGGCCGC
>NZ_JBUPZY010000007.1:0-270291 GCF_055524115.1 Marinobacter sp. V34
CGGAGGCACCCGAAACTGGGATGTCACCGGACCGGTAGCGCTAAACCCTGGCAAGTTGCAGGAAGTTGAGCGCAATAAACTGGCCGCTTAAACGCGGTCATTTGGACAACTGGGTTGAAAATCGCCGACCTCACGTTTTCGTCAGGAGCCTGAAACGCAAAAGCGGTGGGGGTAAACAGCGTTGTTACAAGAAGGGAGGTTAGGAAGAACCGCATGTCCATATTCTCATTCCATTCAATTTTTACTCACCCTATCGAATTAAAAAGAGTTAACTCAAACTCGATCGGCCGGGGCGAAGCAGAATTGCAAACCCAGTCTCATCTTGTTCGGGCAGCAATTGACTTTTGCTAATCAACTAAAAGTCACCGTTAGTGCAAACTTTCCGACTGAGTGAGCGGGATTCTTTCAACCCATATTGGTGCCACTTGCTTCCGGACGATCTTTTAAACAGTCGCGAAGCGTCTGTTGATCCGACTTCGGAGCTCCGCGATCAGCGGGGATCCTATACCGGCCGGAGGTCGGAAGCGCGACGGATACAGGGCCTGTCCCGCAACGCGGGATGAGTGAACAGCGAACCCGGATTAGCCCGCCCCACAGGGCGCGCCAAGGGCTTAGGCTTACTAAATAAAGTCTTGCTTAGCTTGTTTGCTGGTCGTAGGAGTCAAGTGATTTTCAGGGAGTATTAGAAACTAGGTCGAGTGCCGTGATCCGGCGGCTGAAACCGATGAAGATTAGATCGGGGTGGGAGCAAATTTGGAATGAAATACGTGCAGCGCGAACGCTCGCTTTTGTTTAATTGCGTCCCCTGCTAACAAGGCTTGTTGTTTGCCTCCAATCTTTCCGCTCCAGCGAGACTATTCCTAACTCCGAGTCGGACGACGAATTTAGCAATTTGTGTGGAAAAAGGAATGAGCGCCCTATTCTCGAGTTTGCTTTAAGTTTGTTTAGCACTTTGTGTGGATTGTGTTGGGTAAACTACTGATATTTCGTTGCAGAAATTTAGTATTTTTTGTGGTCGTCCATCTTTCTGTCGTTATTTAAGCTATTCGCAGATGCCTCTCCTGTAATCCAGGAAACAAAGGCGCGAACCTTATCGGTGCGGAATTTTGCCCCGGGTGCAACCAGGTAATACTGGTATTCCGCCGGTACCGAAATATCGATTGGGCACTGAAGCACCTCTGATCTAAGAAGATCCTCCACCAGGCTATATCTCACCAATGCAATTCCTCTGCCGGCGAGCACTGCTTCAATGAGCGTCGCTCCTTCTGTTACTCGAAGCATTATTGAACTGTCTGGAATTTCTATACCGAGTTCTTCCTGGAACGCCTTCCACGAGCTTTCCATATCGATAGATTCGTCGATAAGCCAAGGCAGCCCAGCAAGAATTTCCGGTGTGACAGATTCGATATTCATAAGTCTCCCATGACACACTGGTAAAAGCTTTTCTTTAAGCAATGGCCGGCACTCCAGACCAGGATAATCGCCATTACCAAAACGGATGGCGAGATCAACACCATCACCTTGAAAATCCACCAGTTGCAGGTTTGGCTGCAGGCTTAACTTGATCTCCGGATACTTTTCCTGGAAGGAGTCGATTCTGGGTACGAGCCAGCGACTGGCAAAGGATGGCATGGTTGCCACCGTGAGGCGGCCCGGATCAGAGTTCGGTGCAAACAGCGCAATGCCTCTTTCGAGCTCTTGAAAGCCTGTCTCAACATAGCCTGAAAGCGCCCTGCCTTCCTTCGTCAGTTTCACCTCACGCGTCAAACGAACAAAGAGTTTCAATCCTAGAAAATCCTCCAAGCCACGAATATGGGTACTCACGGCCGCTTGCGAAATGTTAAGAGCTTCCGCAGCTGCCTTAAAACTCAGTTCTCTGGCGGCGTACCGAAATGCCTGTAACGCTCTTAGCGGTGGGAGTTTCTGCACTGTCCGCACTCTTTCATAGTTAATGTGTACTTAAGTATAGAGTAACTTTATTCGTTTGTTACCCGGATCGCCGATTGAAAGAATGGATTCATTCTTGAAAAACTGAAGGAATGTTAATATGAAAATTGAAGTTCCAATCGTAAGTGCCTTTGTTGACGGTGATTCCGGTGGAAACCCAGCGGGTGTTGTCTTGAACGCAGAGCGATTCAGTGCTGACGAGAAACAGCAGATTGCAGCAGCTGTTGGCTTGTCCGAGACAGCTTTTGTTTCTCCGTCAGATTCAGCGGATATAAAACTGGAATTCTTTACGCCAACCCAGCAGATCGCTCATTGTGGGCACGCGACGATCGCAACGTTCAGCTATCTGCGGCAAAGCGGCCTACTGACAAACGACCAATTATCGAAAGAGACGATTGACGGGTGTAGGTCAATCAACATGGAAGGTGACTTCGCCTATAAGGAGCAAAGAGCTCCTCATTATGAGCCACTCACTGAGTCTGATCTTCAATCGACCCTTCAGGCACTAGGTGTTACCCCATCAGATCTGATTGAGGATGCCGAACCGGCCATCGTGAACACAGGTAATAGCTTTGTCTTGGTCGGTATTCGCGAAGCCGAAACGATCAAAGGTCTTCAGCCAGACTTTGCTTTGATCGAGGAACTGAGTGAGGCTCTCAATCTAATCGGGTTTTATGTTTTTTCCTTTGATGGTGTTGGTCATGGACGAGATGCCGGAACTCGAATGTTCGCACCCCGATACGGGATACGAGAAGAGTCTGCAACCGGCATGGCGGCAGGCCCACTTGCCTGTTTCCTTCGTGAGCGCTGTGCCATCGGCAACCAAGAATTCAGCATTGAGCAGGGTCGCTGGATGTCACCGCCCTCTCCTGCCGTAATCACTGTGCGACTGGACATCGACACCGCTGGTAGGGTCGAAAGCCTTTACGCCGGCGGTCGAGGTGCCATCAAGGAGATAAAGGAAATCGTCCTCTATCGCGCAGGCTCCGGTGATGTTGGATAATCACGACGAGCAGCTATAGTGTGACGATCCACCAACCCCAAAGAGCTCCGGCGGCTTCAGCCTGTAATATTTCTCTTCCACGTCTTTCGATTGCTCGGCGTATGGCTGCGTCATGACTTCCTGAAGCTCATGCAGCAGCGAGTAGCTCCCTTCAGCTGCTTGCTGAAACGCAGGCACAACGAGCCAATCCCGCAGACTGTATTTTGGATTAACGCGCTTCATCTGACGAGAAAGCTCTTCACGAGAGCAAGGTTCAATGAGCGCTTTCCATTTTGTGAGCCACTCTGACCAGAGTTTGTCCATCCCTTCGGGGTCTGCATTATACGTCGAGCCTCTGTAGAAGCTCTTCTTGAGTGGACCAATGTCGTCGGGCACCGTTGAGAGTTCGCGAAAGAAAATCGTGTAATCAACAGGGGTTTTGGCCATCAAGGATAGGAGTTCGCTCACCAAAGCCCCATTAAAAGTGGCAAGTCCAAGTTTGGAAGCCCACATCTTCTCCAGTTGCGCTCGCATCACTTTTGGAAAGTCATGTTGAATTCCGTCGAGTTGCTGCAGATAGTCGGGATTTTCAGTCAGCAATGGCCGTAGCGCTGAACAAAACATCTGAAAATTTCTCTCGGCTGCCGCGGGTTGATTAAGAAACGCGAAGTGATTTCCGCCACCCGTCCATGGCTGGTACTGCGGGTCAAAAGCGTCACAGAATCCGAATGGACCATAGTCGAGTGTGAACCCGCCGGCCGCACAGTTGTCACTATTAAAGTTACCCTGGCAGTAGCCGACGCGTATCCAGTCAGCCACAAGGGATGTGAACCGACTGAGGTACTCGCGTGCAAGCAACACCACTTTTTCGGATGTGGCCAACCTCTGGTCGATCACGTCACCATACTCACGATCAATCAGGTGCAAGACGATCTTCTCAAGCTCTTCCATCGCCTGCGGGTGTTCCTGTTTGCGTGCACGACGACTAAAAAGCTCGAGTTGCCCTACCCGAATGAACGACGGTGCAACACGCGTAGAGATGGCTACTGGCTCGGATACAAGCACATCCGGATCTATTAAGCGCGAGCCCTCCGAATACCAGGGCCGCCTGACTTTCTCGGTTTTCGATACGTAAAGACTCAGGGACCGTGACGTGGGCACACCGAGCGCGTGCATGTGCTCCTGTGCCAGGAACTCCCGGACACTGGACCGCAGAACTGCTCGGCCATCCGCGCCGCGGCAATAGGGTGTGCGCCCTCCCCCTTTCAGCTGCATTTCCCAGCGCTGGCCGTTGATGACGGCCTCAAGCACCGACATAGCGCGACCGTCACCGTATCCATTGCCGGTTTGAAACGGGCATTGCTGGTAGAACTCGGTGCCGTAGATAGAAAGAGCGTAACCACACGCCCACCCGACTTTGCGCATTGGCTCCGGAACCCGCGATAAGTCGCCGGAGAACATGCGGAGGAAGTCGTCTGACTGCGCCATACTGTCGGCGAAACCCAATTCGCGAAACAGGCTTTCCCCGTGTGCGACGTATTCGGGGTTTTCAATTGGCGTGGGTTTGACTGGAACATAGTGGCCCGAGAAGACCTGTCGCGGCGCGTGGTCGGCTCCGTTTGCATGCCCCTCAGGGTCGCAGTTGAGAGTTTCGATGAACGAATAGTCTGCCAACGTTGCGAGATCGTCGAGGGTCGCGACAGTTGTGGGTGTTTCCCGGTGACGTCGCTTTAGCATAGGGGCTCCTAATGCGTTGGTTCGATTATGGGCAACAGTGCTCTCCCCATATACCATAACAGACGTCTAATTACAGATTCAGGGAGTACATTGAACTGTTATCGCCAGGTCTGCTGGAATTGGACAGCGAGAACCTCACAATTCATATTCGGCGTTTGAATGGTCTTATCGTTGCGCAGAAACCAACACCATCATGGGACGCTCCCTCTCTTCGGCCAGCGTTGGGTTTGCGTCGATCTGTTCCGCAGTTGGCCCCCATTCATTGACATGTCGAATAGAAAAACCAGCAGCCATCAGCGCGTTCAATGTGGTGCCTAAGGTCCGGTGGTATTTTACTACCCCGTCAGCCAGCCAGTTGCTGACGCGCTTACCTTCATTTTGATAGTTGTTGACCGCCCACGACCGCTGACCTTCATCATCGGTAAGCCAGCCCTGACGTACCGGACAGGTGTAGATTGGGTGCTCGGTCGAGAAGACCAACCAGCCGCCAGGTTGCAGCGCCTGATAGACAGCGGCAAATAACGGAGCGAGGTCGGGCAGGTAATGCAGAGCCAACTGGCTGTATACCAAATCGATTGCTTGGCTCGGCAGTGCGAGCTGTCCAAGATCACCTCGTTGGTAGATGATGCTTTTGTCATCGGTGAGTTCCCGTGCCCGTGCCAGCATTTTTTCAGATAAGTCGACACCAAGTACCTCTTCAGCTCCTGCCTCTCGCGCATGGCGGCAGAACCAACCGTACCCACAACCGAGATCAATGACCCGTTTCCCGGGCAGATCCGGGAGCATGGCCTGAATAGACGTCCACTCGGGGGCGGCCTCCAATCCGAACTGAGAGCGTGGCAGTTGGGCATAACCGTCGAAAAAGGCTTGGTTGTCGTAGATGTTTTGAGACATGTTGAACTCCGAAAATGATCTAGATCGCTTCAAAAATGAAACAAAAAAAACGAGCAAGGGGAAGCCCTGCTCGCTCTATGAAACCGCCTGAAGGCAGCTTAAACGAAAAGGGCCTTGGATGAATCATCATCCAAGGCCCTGAACAATCGCCACACAAATAGTTTCGTGAACTCCCCCCCCCCTCTCCGTCCTGCCGTTAGTCGTTGGGTTGGTTGGCAAGCTCCTTCAATGCTTCCATAGCCTCGTCGGTTCGATCGCTGGGCACGAACATGTGATCGTGATAAAAGCCGGCGATGACATTGGTGGTAATCCCACGTTCTGCCAGCAAGCTCGTTACAACGGATGTGAGCCCCAGGGCTTCCAGGCTGGAGTGGCCTTTCAGCGTGATACGCCGGAAGACTCTGTAGTAGTCCAGGCCCTCGGCTTTGGCCTGCTCCAGAGGGATGACCAGTGTAAGACCTTCCAGCTCGGCAATACTCACAATGGGTTTGAGCTTTTCCAGCTCGCCATACTTTGCGTGAGCCACAGTGCAATAGACGTAGGTAGTCGAGTCAAGCGTTGGTGAGAGCTGCTTGATCAAATCCTGCAGAAACTGTGTTCGCTTCATTTTATTGTTCCCTATGGTCGAAGGTTATTTGACCGGTCTCTTTTCCAGTTTACGGGCCAGAGTGCGTCGATGCATACCGAGCCGGCGAGCGGTTTCGGAGATGTTGAAATCCGTTTCCGCCAGCACCTGGTGGATCTTCTCCCATTCCATCGTCTTGATGGAGGTGGCGCGGTTGGTCACTTTCAGGCTGGTACTGCCCGCCACGTGTTCAAAGGCCGCTTCTATATCATCGGTGTCTGAGGGTTTGGCCAGATAGTGACAGGCACCGAGCTTGACCGCTTCGACCGCAGTATTGATACTGGCAAAGCCTGTCAGCACCACAATCAACATCTCAGAGTCGTGTTTGTGGAGCAACTGCACACACTCCAGCCCTGACGAGCTTCCCTTTAGCTTCAAATCGACTACCGCATACCCAGGTGAGCAGGTCTCCAATAGCGCAGCCGCCTCGTCATGGGTTGAGGCAACTACAACCTGATAATCCCGTCGCCTGAAGGAGCGAGTCAAAGTACGGGCAAGTGCCTCGTCATCCTCTATGATCAACAGCAAACGCGTTGCCGACATCTGTATTCCGTCCTTTCTGAAAAGTCCTGCATCGGGTCTTTTATGGCGAGGCTATTGCCACCAGTGGCAGCGTCAGCGTAACACTGGCGCCGCCTTCGGGCCTATTATACGCCGTCACTGTGCCGCCTAGTCTGCGAGCGACGTTAACGCTGAGGAAAAGTCCCAGGCCACCGCCGGGCCTACCCTTACTCGATTGGTAGGGTTTGCCGAATTCGGACAGCATCGCTGACGGGAAGCCCGGCCCCTGGTCCGAAACCTCCAACTGCAACAACTCCGCATCCCGCCGGGCGTCCACCCTGACCCACTCTGGAGATGCTTCCAGAGCATTATCCAATACGTTCCATATCATCTGTTTCAGGGCGGTATCGAAAATAACTGAACAGTTCTGGGTGATACGATTGTGATAGTGGAACGTCTCAATTGATCGTATCTCCTGCCACTCGTCCATCAGGTCCCGTAAAAAGTCATCAAGAGTGGTTTTTGCGGATGACTCGCCGCGGGTTTCGCCTGCGGATAGTAGAATTCCGCTGACGATGCTTTTACAACGCTGCAGTTGGGCCTGCATTTCCGCGATTTCGTCCTGCATCTCGGTTTGTCCGGCCAGCTCCGGCATTCGTCGCCAGTCACCGAGAATAACCGAAAGAGTCGCCAGCGGGGTGCCCAGCTCGTGTGCGGCTCCCGAGGCCAATAACCCCATCCTGACTATATGTTCTTCTTCAACAGCCCGCTGTTTCAAGTCTGCCAACTGTGCGTCACCGGAACGAAGGTTGCCGATGATGCGCGTAATAACGTAGGCCAGCAGAATGGCGTTCAGAGTAAAGCTGATCAGCAGGCCTTCAAGGTAAGGCCCCGAAAACATAACGGGGCCGCTGGTCGGAGGTGCCAGTGGCACGTAGTAGAACGCCATTACGGCAAGGCTGGTGCTGGTCAGTCCAACGATGATCCATGTTGCCCATACTTCCAGCAGCACTGCGCTAAGAATAACCTGCAGCAAGAACAAAAAAGCGAATGGGTTGGTGACGCCGCCGCTCAGATACAACAGCGCGGTCAAGCCGGTGACATCCACCAACAAGGCCAGGAACAGGGCCCTGTTGGTAACCGAGTGCCGCCACCGCGAACGCCAGGAGCTGACGACATTAAACAAAGCCAGCAGAGCAATGACCAGAAGCATTGGAGTCAGTGGCAGCCGGTAACCAAAATACAGGCTGACTACGCCAATGGTGGTTATCTGCCCTACTACGGCGATCCAGCGCAGTTGAATCAGCAACTGCATGTTTTTGTGGCGACCGGCGATGCTGATCGCCCGATGCCATTGTGCTATCAAGTTGGCCCCTCTCAGGTTCGGATTAGGTTGATCTCAGGCGTGTTGATGGTGCCTGCGCACCAGCAGCTCTTCGCGGGCAAACCAGAACGCGCCAGCCGCGACCATCAGGGCCAGTGTAAACCAGGTAAGAGCGTATTGCAGATGGTGATTGTAGAATGAAACCACCGTGAGACCGCCAACGGGTTCACGATAGACTTGTTTCAGGGAGTGAGGTGCCCGTGGCTTTCCTTGGGCGTCTGCGTCGATAAAGTAGGGTGCAACCCGGGCGGGAGGCAATTCTCTGGCGTTGGCAATCGCCTGTACGTCACGGGAATACCATCGGCTGTTGGCCGGATCATTGTCCCTCAACACGCCACCCCCGGGCTGGCTGAGCCTCAGCAGGCCGGTCACGGTAACCGGCTGGTTTTCCGACTGCCCTGCGGTATTATCGTCGGTCAGCTCCGTCACGAAACCCCGATTGATCATCACCAGGTTACCATCGGCCTGCAGCAACGGCGTCATCAGCCAGAAGCCCTGTCCCAGTTCGGTCGACGTCTGTACCGGGGTGGTCTTTTTGTATAGAAGCCGCCCCGTTACCTGCACATGCCGATAGGCATGGTCCTGCGCATTGATTGCGGGCCAGGCATTCGGGCCGGGAACAGACGATGCAGGCGCTTCAACCCGCTGGGTGACTCGCTCAATGAGCTTCTGCTTCCAGTCCAGCCGTTGCACCTGCCAGACGCCCAACGTCATAAACCCGCTAAAGGCCAGGAATGCAATCAGCGCCCAGACAACCACAAAGGTTATTGAACGAGGCTGCCGTGTGGTGTCTTCCATCAGGATCAGGCACCGGACATCATGCCGGGCATCATGTTGATATTCAGGTTGTACATAACCCAGATGGAGCCTGCCAGGGCAATAAACACCAATATCAGCGTGAAAATCAGCGCCAGCAGGTTCCAGCCGCCCTCTGACTTCGGGCTCATGTGGAGAAAGTAAATCATGTGCACGAAAATCTGCACCGCTGCAAAGGCCAGTATGATCAATGCGGTAAGGCCCGCGCTTTCAATAACGTTGGCCATAACCAGCCAGAACGGGATTGCCGTCAGGATCACCGAAAGCACAAAGCCCGTCATGTAGCTCTTGAGGCTGCCGTGGTCGGCATGCGCGTTATGCTCACTCATTACAGAACTCCCATCAGATAGACGAAGGTGAAGACGCCGATCCAGACCACATCGAGAAAGTGCCAGAACATCGAGAGGCACATCAGGCGTCGGCCGTTCTCTGTCGTAAGGCCATAACGCTTGACCTGAACCATGAGAACAATCAACCAGAGGATGCCGAAGCTAACGTGCAGGCCATGGGTTCCCACCAGTGAGAAAAACGCGGTCAGGAAACCGCTGCGCTGAGGCCCGTACCCCTCGTGAATGAGGTGCGCAAACTCATAGAGTTCCAGGCCGATAAAGGCCGCGCCAAGCAGGCCGGTGATCGCCAGCCAGAAGAGCGTGCCTTTGACCCGCTTGAGCTGCATCTGCAGCATCGCAAAGCCGTAAGTGATGGACGAAATCAGCAAAAAGCCGGTGTTCACAGCGACCAGGGGCAGATCGAAGATATCGGCCCCGGTCGGGCCGCCTGCATAGCTGTTGCCCAGCACGGCATAGGTCGCAAACAGGCCCGCAAACAGCAGGCAGTCACTCATAAGATAGAGCCAGAAGCCCAGCAGCGTGCCTGACTCGGGATGGTGTTCTCGCACGTAGAAGTTCGAACTTGGCAGCATCGAATTGGCATCGGTCGCGTTCGTTGTCATATCAGGCGTACCTATCCAGTAGTTGTGACCGTTCCTCTTCAGTCCGGGTAACGTCTTCGGCCGGAATATGGTAATCACGGTTGTAATTGAAGGTGTGAATGATAACGCCAGCTATCAAAGCGACAAACGAGACCCCTACTAGTGGCCACATGTGCCAAACCAGCCCGAAACCGCACACGGCGCTGAGCATGGCCAGTACGAAGCCGGACGCCGTGTTTTTCGGCATATGGATGGGCAGGAAACCGTCTCGAGGGCGCTCAAACCCGTGCTTCTTCATGTCAGTCCAGGCATCGTTGTCATAGACAACCGGGGTAAACGCAAAATTGTACTGTGGGGGTGGTGATGACGTTGACCACTCCAGTGTGCGGCCGTTCCAGATATCGCCGGTCAAATCCCGGAGCTGGTCGCGGCGGCGATAGCTGACCACAAACTGGATAATCGAAGCGATGATGCCGCCAAAGATAAGCAAAGCGCCAACGGCCGCAATGACAAACCAGATCTGCAGCGAGGGATCATCAAAGTGGTTCATTCGCCGGGTGACCCCCATCAGGCCCAGCACGTAGAGCGGCATGAACGCCGCGTAAAAGCCCACATTCCAGAGCCAAAACGACCACTTACCCCAGTATTCATCCAGCTTGTAGCCGAACGCTTTCGGATACCAGTAGTTAATCGCAGCGAACATACCGAACAGCACGCCACCAATGATGACGTTATGGAAGTGGGCAACCAGGAACAGGCTGTTATGGAGGACAAAGTCGGCCGGTGGCACCGCCAGAAGAACACCGGTCATACCGCCGATGGTGAAGGTCACCATGAACGATACTGTCCACATCATTGGCAGTTCGAAGCGAATGCGGCCGCGGTACATGGTGAACAGCCAGTTAAACAGCTTGGCACCGGTGGGTATGGAAATGATCATCGTGGTAATCCCGAAGAAGGAATTCACACTGGCACCTGCCCCCATGGTGAAGAAATGGTGTAACCACACCAGATAAGACAACAAAGTGATGACAATGGTGGCGTAAACCATGGACGTATAGCCGAACAGGCGTTTGCCACTGAACGTAGCCACTACTTCAGAAAATACGCCAAAGGCAGGCAGAATCAGGATGTAGACCTCCGGATGGCCCCAGATCCAGATCAGGTTGACATACATCATCATGTTGCCGCCCATATCGTTGGTAAAGAAATGGGTGCCCAACATCCGGTCCATGGACAGCATGGCCAGCACCACGGTCAGGATCGGAAAAGCGGCAACAATAAGAATGTTTGTGCACAGCGCTGTCCAGGTAAAGATGGGCATTTTCATCAGCGTCATGCCCGGCGCACGATTCTTGATGATCGTCACAGTGAAATTGATCCCCGATAAAAGGGTTCCTACCCCGGCGATCTGTAACGACCATATGTAGTAATCGACCCCGACACCGGGGCTGCCCTCTATGCCGGAGAGCGGTGGAAAGGCCAGCCAGCCGGTTTTGCCATACTCGCCGATAAACAGCGAAACCATGGTCAGGCCTGCGCCGGCGGCGGTCATCCAGAAACTGAAGTTGTTCAGGAACGGAAAGGCGACATCCCGAGTGCCCAGTTGCAGCGGCACGACGTAGTTCATAATGCCGACAATTAATGGCATGGCAACGAAGAAGATCATGATCACGCCGTGAACCGTAAACAGCTGGTCGTAATGCTCAGGCGGCAGGTAGCCTTCAGAGCCACCGAAGGCCATGGCCTGCTGCAGGCGCATCATCATGGCATCGCTGAATCCCCTCAAGAGCATAACGAAGGCCAGGATGATATACATGATGCCAATTTTCTTGTGATCGATACTGGTAATCCAATCACGCCACAAAGGGCCCCAGAACTTTTTGTAGGTAACGAAACCTGCCAACGCCAGGCCAGCCAGTGCGGCGACGATAAAGGTCACGACCAGAATGGGCTCGTGATAAGGGATCGACTCCAATGAAAGCCGACCGAAGATCAAACTTGTCAGATCTGTTTTATCCTGCATTCTCAGTCTCTTGAATCAGTTGGGGTGATCAGGGGTTGATCAGGGAGTGATCATCTGGTCCATGCACATTTTCCCCTCGACAACGCACCGGTTCAGGATCGCGTGGTAGAGATCCGGTGCCACCGTGCTGTAGTAGCTGACCGGTTCGGCGGAGCTGGGTTTAGCCAGCTGCAGATATTCCGGTCGGTCCAGGGTGCTGCCTTGTTGTTTTACCTCATCTACCCAAGCCTGAAATTCGTCGTCCGACACGCCGTGGTACTTGAAACGCATATCTGAGAATCCGGCACCGCTGTAGTTGGCTGAAAAGCCTTCGTAGACACCTGGCTCATTAATGACCGCGTTCAGAGTGGTTTGCATGCCGCCCATGGAGTAGATCTGGCCCGCCAACGCTGGAATGTAAAACGAGTTCATAGTGAACGAAGACGTGATGTGAAAACGGATGGGTACATCCACGGGCGTTACCAGCTCGTTGATTGACGCCACACCCTGCTCGGGATAGATGAACAGCCACTTCCAGTCGAGCGATACCACCTGAATCAATAATGGTTCATGGTCCGCTTCCAGCGGCTGATCGGCGTCAATCCGGTCGAGTGGTCGATAGGGATCCAGCTTGTGGGTGCTGATCCAGGTAACCAAACCCAGCGCGATGATGATCAGTAGCGGCACGCCCCAGATCACCAGTTCAAGCTTGGTGGAATGGTCCCACTCAGGGTCATAGGCCGCGGTTTCGTTGTTCTTCCGATAGCGCCAGGCGAAGAAAAACGTCAGGAAGATCACTGGCACAATCACGATAAGCATCAGCAGCGTAGAGACGATGATCAGGTCGGCCTGCTGAGCGGCAATGTCCCCCGAAGGATTCATTACGACCATGTCACACCCACCGAGCGAGGCCAGCGGAAGAAGTGTTAATCCGTGTCGAACTCGTGGCAAAAACATGCTAGAAAATCCGTTGTCGAGATTTGGGATTGCCTATTATGGAGACTGGAAATCTTGATCGCGATTGGACATGTTGTCCAGTACCTTATTCGCTGAAATCGTCTTACACTGACGCCTGATACGTTCTGTTTTGAGGCTCGACGACCATGACGACTACTCACAGCCAGGCCCGGCCTGCCGATACAACAGGTCATCAGGCACCGATCACACCCGGTGAAATTGCCGTGGGTGTAGCCATCGGTCGGGCCTCAGAGTATTTCGACTTCTTCGTATACGCCATCGCGTCAGTGCTGGTGTTCCCTGCTTTGTTCTTCCCATTTGAGACCCAACTGGTTGGCACCCTGTATTCTTTCGTGATTTTTTCACTGGCGTTCGTTGCCCGGCCATTTGGCACCGTTATTTTTATGAGATTGCAGGAACGATTCGGGCGCGAAGCCAAGTTGACGGTAGCATTGTTTGCTCTCGGCACCACCACCGCCGGCATTGCGTTTTTGCCTACTTATGACGACATCGGTTTCTACGCCATCGTGTTGTTAGCGCTGTTCCGGCTGGGCCAGGGCGTGGCTCTCGGGGGCTCGTGGGACGGGCTGTCTTCGTTGCTGGCACTGAATGCCCCTCCCAACAGAAAGGGATGGTACGCAATGATCGGCCAATTGGGCACTCCAGTCGGCTTCATTGTTGCGGCGAGTTTGTTTGCCTATATGGTGTCCAGCGTTTCGGAAAAGGATTTCTTTGAGTGGGCGTGGCGGTATCCGTTTTTTGTAGCCTTCGCCATCAACGTGGTTGCCCTGTTTGCCCGCCTGAGGCTGGTCGCCACTGACGACTACGCCCAGCTGCTTGATGAAAGAGAGTTGCAGCCATCCAGAGTGGGAAAACTGATAAGCCATCAGGGTCGGGTCGTGCTGATCGGAGCCCTGGCAACACTGGCCAGCTATGCGTTATTCCACCTGATCACCGTTTTCCCGCTGTCTTGGCTGAGCCTCTATTCCGACAGGACCATCGCAGACATTCTAGTCATCGAGATCATTGGTGCGGGCTTTGCAATCGCAGGCGTTATTCTTTCAGGTGTGCTGGCTGACCTTATTGGTCGGCGCACCATGCTCGGCTGCCTTGCAGCGCTGATTGCTGTTTTCAGCCTGTTCATACCGGCCCTACTGGGAGGCGGCGAACTGGGCGAGAACCTGTTTATCATTATCGGCTTTGTTCTGCTTGGACTGTCCTATGGCCAGGCTTCCGGAGCGGTCACAGCCAACTTCGAGGCGCGTTTCCGATACACCGGCGCTGCGCTGACATCGGACATGTCGTGGTTGCTCGGTGCGGCATTTGCACCACTGGTTGCGTTGGGCCTTTCGGCGCAGTTCGGAGTGACCTCGGTGACGCTGTACCTACTCTCCGGTGCCGTATGTACGCTGGCTGTTCTCGGGCTTAATAAGGCGACCTACTCACGGGACAGATAACCGAAGAAAGGCAACGTCAGATTCACAACAGCCTGGCGCTTGGGTTTGCTCCGCAAGCCTCATGAATACCTGAGAATTATCGTTAGACGGATTTAGCGCTTTCTATGGTCGTCATCCGGCAACCTGAAATCGACCTCCTCAAGTGAGTCCGCCAGGAAGTCCAGAAATACTCGCACTGCCGGGAGCAGCCCTCGGCGCGAGGGAAACACGGCGTGGAAGATACCACCGCGAGGTCGCCAGTCCGGTAAAATGCTGACGAGGTTCCCGGCAATCAGATCCTGCCCACCGACGATGAGCGGCATTTTCACCACACCTAAACCACCCACAGCGGCCTTAAGCAACGTAAAGACATCGTCGGTAACGAGGCGTGGCTGGTGATGGATTTTTACGGACGCACCAGCTGGCCCATCCAGGCACCACACATGTTGCCCATCCCATTGTTCAAAATCGATACTGGGAAGTTTCAATAAGTCATCGGGTGTTATTGGTTTTGGGTACTGCGAAACAACCTCCGGCGCTGCCATCAAGCACTGGGGGCTTTTGGATAACACCTTCATCGTTAAGTCACTGTCTTCGAGCGGCGGGTATCTCACTCGCAAGGCGACATCGAATCCTTCCCTGACGACGTCGACCCGCCGGCTCGTGGCCTCCATCTCAACGTTTACTTTCGGGTACTGCTGCATAAACCGGACAATTAGCGGGGCCACCAGAAAGTAGATGATCCCCGGCGGGCAGCTCACACGGATGGACCCCACCGGCTCGGAATGGGAATGATCGATGACTTCCTGCGCGGCCTCCGCCTCAATCAGCATTGCCACGCAGTGACGATAATACTCTTTCCCCAACTCCGTGACGGTAAAGACGCGGGGCGAACGATTGATCAGCCGGGTATCAAGTCGGCTCTCGAGCTCAGAAACTCGACGGCTCAGCTTGGATTTGGGTAATCCAAGCGCCCTGCCCGCCGGCGCAAATCCGCCGTGCTCCACCACTTTAACGAAGTAAAAAAGATCGTTCAGATCCTGCATATCCACTCGTCCTATATATAGAACCCTGAGTATAAGAATTAGTGCCTACTCAGGCCACCCCACCTGCACTATCGTTAAATCTATTCCCTTCTTCTCAGGTCATAACGGGGAGAATGGGTAACGACGACGGTGCTATGCGCCGTTCCCACCGAGAAAGGAGAAGGTTATGAGCAAACCCTATGTTCGACTCGACAAAAACGACGCTGCGGTACTGATGGTGGATCACCAGACCGGCCTGCTCTCCCTGGTCCGTGATATCGACCCGGACAAGTTCAAGAATAATGTGTTGGCTATGGGTGACCTGGCCCAATACTTTGGGCTTCCGACGATTCTGACAACCAGCTTTGAGACCGGTCCCAACGGGCCATTGGTTCCGGAACTGAAAGAGCAATTTCCCAATGCCCCCTATATTGCACGCCCGGGACAAATTAACGCCTGGGACAATGAGGATTTTGTAAAGGCCGTAAAGGATACCGGTAAAAAGCAACTGATCATCGCTGGGGTTGTGACCGAGGTGTGTGTCGCCTTTCCGGCGCTCTCTGCTCTGGCAGAAGGCTATGACGTGTTCGTGGTAACTGACGCGTCTGGTACGTTCAACGAACTGACCCGACACTCCGCCTGGGACCGGATGTCACAGGCCGGTGCTCAGCTGATGACCTGGTTTGGGCTGGCTTGTGAGCTGCACCGTGATTGGCGCAACGACATTGAGGGGCTGGGAGCTCTATTCTCCAATCACATCCCCGACTACCGTAACCTGATTACCAGCTACAACACATTGCCTGAAAAGCAGTAACTCAAAGGCGGGGTACTCGTCTTTTCCGTGAGTATCTCGCCGAAAATATCGTTGCATCAATAGAACGCTAAGTAGGCATATTGCTATCTATTCGACACCCGTGCGTTGTTTTATCGTCACGTTGACGCAGTAATAACATCGGGTCGATAGACCCATAGGAGGCCAATGTGAAAAAGATTCTGACAACGTACGGTCCCCCTCGTGGTCATTGGGTGGGTGATGGCTTTCCGGTTCGTTCGCTGTTTTCCTATGATCGGATGGGCGCATCCAATATATCGCCGTTTCTGCTCCTGGATTACGCGGGGCCTTCGGAATTCCCCCCGGCTCAACGCCCACGGGGGGTTGGCCAACATCCTCATCGAGGCTTTGAGACCGTTACAGTGGTCTACAGCGGTGAACTGGAACACCGGGATACCTCGGGTGCAGGTGGACTCATTGGTGAGGGAGATGTCCAGTGGATGACCGCTGGCGCAGGTATCGTGCATGAGGAGTTCCATTCACAGCAATTCACAGAGCAAGGCGGTTTGCTGGACATGGTGCAGCTCTGGGTCAACCTGCCGGCATCGGCGAAGGACACACCAGCGGCTTACCAGACGTTGCTCAATAAGGATATCCCTCGTGTGTCCCTGGAAGGTGGTGGTGGAGCGCTGCGTGTCATTGCTGGCGAGTATCTTGGACATAAGGGACCTGCCAGTACGTTCACGCCAATCAACGTGTGGGATCTTAGGCTGGAGCCTGGTGCCCGTGTGAATTTGCCGGTACCCGAAGGCTACACCACCTTGGTGGCGGTGCTGAACGGTTCGGTGCAAATCAATGAGACAGATATTCTGCGTGACGCTGAGCTCGCAAGCCTGGACCGCGAGGGACAAGAGATTGTGCTCGAGTCCAACAATGACGCTCGGTTGCTCGTGTTGAGTGGCGAGCCCATTGATGAGCCAGTCGTGGGTTATGGACCCTTTGTGATGAATACAGAGGGGGAAATCAAACAGGCCATGCTCGACTTTCAATCAGGAAAATTCGGTGCTCTCTAGCGTAGGCAAAGAGCAGGCACTGCTTCTGGGGGCAGACAGGACGTCGCCCCCAAACAATCATGGATTGGGAAGCACACTATGAACGAACAAGAGGCAGAGGCCGCCCCAAGCATCCACTATGACTCTGGTCGATCCATCATAATCCGGCACACCGTGAAACCCGGCCACCGCGACCGCTATGAAACCTGGCTCAGGCAAATCATTGCCGCCGCTGCTCAGTTTTCCGGGCACCAAGGCGTTCATGTGGTACGACCGCCCGAAGGGCATGACACCTTTGAAATCGCGGTGCGCTTTTCCCACTCAGACGAAGCCGACACTTGGCTGAACTCTGATGTTCGGCGGGAGCTGGTATCCGACATCGTTCCGGCGCTGGCGTCCGATGAACACGTGGAGATTCGGACTGGCATCGATTACTGGTTCACCCCACCCACGTCAAAAGCCAAACAGCCCACTCGCTGGAAGCAATGGCTCATTACAACAGCGGTTATTTGGCCACTCACTCTGATCGTACCAGTCGTTTTCCAGCCAATTTTTGATCAACTTCCAGTGCTGGCGTTATGGGGTGTGCGACATGGTTTGGTGGCAGCTGCTATCGTCGCACTGGTGGTCTATCTGATCATGCCTCGAGTGGTTCGACTCGTTGCAAACTGGCTATTTCGTTAGCCGACGGAGTACGGAGGTGAGTGGGGGTTAAAGCCCGGAGAGGACAGCTCCTTCGCGTGAGTTTCGACACCAGATAACATGACACTGAGGGAATTGACTATGGCACTGAAACTTCAAACAATCATCTGCAGCACCCGCCCCGGAAGGGTTGGGCCATCGATCGCTAAATGGTTCAACGAGTTCGCCAATGCCGACGGGCGATTTGAGTCTGAGCTCATCGACTTGGCCGACTTCCAGCTGCCTGTCTACAACGAACCAAACCATCCGCGTCTACAGAAATATGAACATGATCATACCAAGGCGTGGTCAAAAAGCGTCGATGCAGCTGATGCGTACGTCTACGTTATTCCCGAGTACAACTATTGCCCCCCTCCCTCCTTTACAAACGCGCTGGATTACGTATACACCGAGTGGAACTACAAGCCATGCGGGTTTGTGAGCTACGGTGGCGTATCCGGAGGCCTGCGCTCGGCGCAACTCGCAAAACAGCTGGTAACAACATTGAAGATGATGCCGATGATGGAGGGCGTGATGGTTCAGATGCCCTGGAATCTTGTGGATGACAATAAGACGTTCAAGGCAAGTGAGCACCACGAAGGTTCCGGGACGGCGATGCTCGAGGAGTTGGAGAAATGGGCTCGGGCATTACAGTCGATCCGTAAGGCGTGAAAGGCTAGCCACCTAACTCATAAATCTCTGATTTCACAACCCCGTCTGACCCGAACAATGTCTGCCATAATGGCCAGCGCAATTTCCGACGGGGTTTTGCTGCCAAGGTTGAGACCAATCGGCATGTGAATCCGTTCGATCTCCGCTGGTGACAATCCGCCCGTCCGGAAAAGGCGTTCGGATCGGGCCTCGGAGGTACGAACAGACCCCATCACGCCAATGTAGCTTGCCGAGGTTTTTACAGCGGCCATCATGGCGAGGTCATCGATGCGGGGGTCGTGGGTTGCGGCGACTACAGCGGTGGAGGGTGTACAAGCACCGGGCGAAGCAATATACAGCGATGGCAACTGGGGCAGGAACTCGACGCCCGGTGGCATATTGATGCCATTAGTGACCTCTTCCCGCGGATCACACAGCACTACCTGATATCCAAGGCTCAAAGCAAACTGTGCACAGGCTTCAGATACCGTTGAATAGCCGGCGAGAATAAGCTTCGCAACGGGGCCGACATGAACCGTAACCGTCTCTTGGGTTTCATTCCACAGCACTCGCGGCCCTGTTGGCTCAGCATCAGACAGCCAACGCATTGCGTTCGTCAATCTGATATGTCGAGCGAGTTCCCTTTTGCCCGACAGGGCCTCCCGAACCTGCTCCAGGTGATCCTGGTTTTGGGGGGTGGCGACCATTCGTTCCACAAGTACGTCGAGAATACCGCCGCAAGGCAAGCGAATACGGGGGCTTCCAAGGCTGTTGCCGGGGGCGCCATAACGGACAATAACGGCAGGTTGTTCATACTCTCCTGCCGCAACGCGCTCGAGAAAGTCTTCCTCAACACAACCACCCGAGAGCGAGCCCACATGATTCCCATCAGAGGTGGCTACCATCATTGAGCCCGGCTCCCTGGGCGATGAGCCGAAGGTGGACAACACCGTGCACAACCAAATCGCCTGGCCAGCCCCTAGCCATTCGATTGCGTGCTCCACTACCCGACAGTCCAGGCTCTGCATGTTACCTACTCAACTGATTGCCAACTGGAACATTAAAATGGATCGACGTATTGACCGGAAAAAAACGACTCTGCATAACCGGTGTGCTTCTTGAACAGCGCGTCTCTGAATCCCTGCCCTTTTGAATCGAGGACACGGTCAATGTCATCGCGCAGGCTGGCAAGTTCATTACGAAAACCGGCAACACTGACCGCGGAACCTAGTGTTGGTTCCAAAATGCGAAGCGCCAGATCATGATTCTGGATTAGATTGGCACTCCAGAAGTTGTCCTCGATGAACACATCGGCCCGCCCGAATTCGAGCATGCGGAAAGGCACCATTCCCTCACCATCAGCGGAGTAGGTGATCTCGGTAATATCCTGATGGGTCTCTGCCCAGCGCATGATATTGTCAGGGTAAACATACCCGCTGATTACCAGCACGCTAAGGTCATCCAGCTTCTCAAGCGTCACCGGCTCCTCAATGGAGATGCTCTCAGGTACGATCGCAGCCAATGTCCAGTGAGCGAATACTGTTTGTGAGTGCAGAAGATAATTGCGCCCTTCCGTCAAAGGCATGGCAACGTCTGACGCGCCTGACCGAACCTCCGATACGCAGCGTTTGAATGGCAATTCCTCGTAGGTAGCGATCAGCCCCAGATCATTGAGCGCCGCATTCATCAGTTCCACAGCGATGCCGCGCATCTCTCCCTGATGATCCTTAAAGATGTAGGGGTCCCAGGGTTCATAACAGATTTTTATCGTCGATGGTGACGCAGCCGCGTGACTGATGGTTCCGAAGAACACCAACAACACAGCGACAACCCTGTAAAGAACGACAACTGATACTGCAGGCTGCATGAGAGGCGCCCCACTGCGTTTTTGGTTCGGGAACTGCAGGCGTCATTGCCTTTATACTCTGATAAGTATAGACAATTGTGACAGATACCGACCGAAAGTTAACGCTCGCCATCCCGATGGATACATGAGCTTGTGGGCCGGTACCTGTAGGAGAGGGCCCAGCAAGTATTCATCCTGTCGCGGGTGAGTGGATCTTAACGCAAGGTGGGTTACTGGAAATAATGCGGACCAGCAGGAGCTGGCCCGCGTTCGCCAACGATGGTGTTGCGCTAGTGTGTACCTACCACCAGACTTCCGCTTGGGCGCCAAAGGTTAGCCCATTGCTGTCATCCGGTCCGATTGACTCGCTGGCAGCGTTGTAATTGTCGCTCCAGTTTGCGTAGGTAGCGAATAGTCGCAACTGTGGTCGTGCGAAGAAGGAGTCGCCAGGTGACCATTGTTGGGCAATGGTTATTTTCTGCAGGTCTGAGTCCTCTGCTCCGGAAAGTTCCGGGGAAACCCGGTCAACACCCAGTTCCACCGCCGTACTCATCAACGGGCTCCAGTAATAGGTGGGACGAACCCCCAATGACGTCCATTTACTACCCTGGTTATTATCCAGACTGGTGTCCTCATAAATACCCACATAGAACAGATCCATATCGCTACCCAGTGGGATCAAACCGTGGTCAATGACGCGAACCATGGAGCCTTGATTTACGGCGCTGCTGTTGCTCCGGCCGCCGCTGGCAACCAGAGAGTCCTTGGCGTATTGCAGGGTCAGCTTGTTGTAACCGCCAAGAAAGTTGGTCTGGTGATGTTCGGCGGTAAGCATGTAGCCGTCCTGGTCATCAACGCCGGCGTCCTCCTGCTCATCGTTCAAGTTTGCGCTACCATAATCAACGCCCAGTTCCAGCGTGCCGCCTGGGTTGATCGGAAGGCCGGTCCAACGCACATCAACGATGTCGTTGGTGACCGGGTCCTCATTCGGTAAATCGGCACCGTTACCGGTTTCGTCGTTGGCGGAACGGGTCCAGGCGACATGCAGAAGCCCGGTCCCTACATCGATGTCCTCAAGTCCTGCGCCGGGCCCGGATACATCCCAATAGAAAAAATCGTTGATGTGAACATCGTGTCGCTGGTAAAAGCGCTTGCCGATCCACAGTGTTGACCCAGGGAGTGACTTGATGACGTTAGTGCCTCTTACGTTGAATTGGCGCACCGCAATCGTTGCATCCTCGTCGTTCACTGTTTCGAAGTCGTTTTCCTGAGGTGTGATGTACGCGATCATCGAGTCCACATAAAAGCTTGTCTCTCCCTCCTTGAACACTTCGGAGCCCAACTGGATTTCCGCATACGTTTCGCACTCGTTGCCCAGCCGGTACTTGGATACGCCTGGAGCGGAAAAGCATGCCTGGTCACCACCACCTACTGTGGCGCCAATACCCGAACGGAAGTAACCGTGGAAATCAATTGCAAATGAGGTGGTTGAAATCATCGTGCCCGCAATAGCGGCAGCAAGTTGATTCCGGTTGAGAAAAGGAAGTTTGATGATTGTTTTCATGTTCGTTATATACCTTTGTTTTTGTTGGGTTTGAGTTTGATCTTGTTTTTTTCGGGGCGAACGTAGCCGGCCCCGACCCGGCTTTGGTGCCTTTAGTCAAAGGTCCTGTAATGAATATTTCTCGGAATGGTTCGGATTCAGGACAACAGGTCGCGCTGATGGATAGAACTGCCGAGAGCTGTGTCGGGCATACCCCTATCCGGGTAGGTAAGCCGAAACTTCCTCCAGGCCTGGCAAAGAGGTGAAGGCTCCTTCATGAGTCACCGCATGCGCACCACAGGCACTGGCAAAGGTCAGTATGTCTTCAAGTTGCTCGGGGGCTTCGCCCAACACCTTAAGACTGGCAGCCGTTATATTCAGGTCCGACAGCCGATAGAGCAGCCCACCAACGAACGCATCGCCGGCGGCTGTGCTATCAACCATCTGCACGTTTCGTGGCTCGATCGAGCCGTAATGGGATGGGGTAAAGTAACGCAATGGTTTTTCGCCATCCGTAACCAACACCAAAGAAGCGCCCGCGTTCAAAATTTTCTGTAACACCTCAGATTCGTTCTGGTGTCGACACAGGAACGCCAGTTCTTCAGCGGATAGCTTTACCAGATCCGCCTTCTCCACACAGGCCCATACCGCAGCAAATGGATCTACGCCCTTGGGCCAGAGATTATGTCTGAGATTCATATCAAAGCTGACCAGCCATCCGGCTGCCCTCGCCTTTTCCAATCCCGCCTGGGTTGTTTCCAGAATACCTGCCTCAGTCAGCGTGTTAGAGCAGAAATGGAATATGCCGCGGTCGTCGAACCATTCCGGCTGGAACTCATCTGGGGTGAATAGCAAGTCAGCCGATGGTCCCCGGTAGAACTCAAAGCTTCGCTCACCTGTTTTATCGAGGGACACAAAGGCCAAGGCGGTTTTCGCCTCACTGGTTTGCAGCAGGTAGTCTGTTCGCACGTGCATGTCTTCCAGAGACTTAACAAGAAAATCACCAAACATGTCATCGCCGACTTTGCCGGCGAAATAGCTGTCTCCGCCGAGCTTACCGATTGCAGCGGCTACGTTGGCGGGGGCTCCGCCCGGAAACTTTGTGAAGCGTTCGTTTACCGAATCAGAGTTTTCAGACTGGTCTTCACCCACCCTGCTTGAGAGCATGTCCACCAGGGCTTCACCGAACGAAATAACCTTGATCATCGACTGCTCCCCTCTTCCACCGCTAGGTCCAAACTTGCTGTACCCGTGTGCAGGTGCTGTTTGACGATCTCCATCAACCCCTGGGTAGATGGATCGTACCTGTCGCTCTGCTGTTCAATATCACGGCTAATATCGTTGGCCAGCCGCTTGCCCAGCTGTACGCCCCACTGGTCGAAGGAGTTGATGTTCCATATAGCACCCTGCACGAAAACCTTGTGTTCGTAGAGCGCAATCAAGGCGCCCAGGTTTCTGGGGCTCAGTTCGTCCAGCAACAGCACGTTGCTGGGGCGATTGCCGGGGCAACTGGCGTATTTGTCGTTCTGACGGTCGCCATTCATAAAGGCATTGGCCTGAGCCAGCATGTTAGTTAGCAAGGCGAAATGATGATCTTTTGTCTCGTCATCCGGTTTCAGCGTTGCGATAAAGTCGATGGGCACGAAGCGTGTTCCCTGATGCAGCAACTGAAAGAACGCATGCTGACCGTTGGAGCCGGTTTGCCCCCACACAATGGGACCGGTGGCATGGCTGACCGAGTTGCCGTCGATGTCCACTGACTTACCGTTGCTTTCCATATCCAGTTGCTGGAGAAATGCCGGTAATTGGTGCAGAGCCTGATCGTAAGGAATAATCGCCTGGGTTTCCGCACTCAGGAAATTGATGTTCCAGATGCCGACAAGCGCCAGTACGACCGGCATATTGGCCTCAATTGGGGCCTCCCGGAAGTGCTGGTCCATGGCGAAAGCGCCGTCAAGCAGCTCGATAAACGCATCGAACCCGATACTCAAGGCAATGGGCAAACCAATGCTGGACCAGAGCGAGTAGCGACCACCCACCCAATCCCAGAATTCGAAGATGCTGTCCTCGCGGATGCCAAATCCCGTTGCTGCTTTGATGTTGGTGGACACTGCAACAAAATGCTGGCCCATGTCGGCTGCGGTGCTTTGCGTCTGCGCCTGGAACCATCGCTTGGCACTGTTCGCATTCAACAGGGTTTCCTGGGTGGAGAACGTCTTGGTCGACACAACGAACAACGTGGTTTCCGGGTCCAGGCCTTTCAGCACCTTCTTGAGGTGGCGGCCGTCGACGTTAGAAATGAAGTGGACGTTCATTTCCTGATGCTGGTAATCAAGCAAAGCGCGACACACCATGCTGGGCCCAAGGTCGGAACCCCCGATGCCGATATTTACAACATCGTGAATGCGCTTGCCGGTGTAGCCCAGCCATTGTCCATTCCTGACCTGCTCGGTGAAGGCCCTGAGTTTTTCCAGGCTGGCCCGAACCTCTGGCATGACGTCCTGGCCATTCACGACAATCGGTGCCTCACCCAGGTTGCGCAAGGCGGTATGCAGAACCGGCCGCTGTTCGGTGACGTTAATGGTTTCCCCGGAAAACATCTGTTCCCGGCGCGACTCCAACGGCGACTGTTTGGCCATCTCGAACAGCGCATCCATCACCTGCGGCGATACCTTGTTCTTGGAATAGTCCAGAAACAGCTCGCCTAACCGGAGGCTCATCTTATCGAAACGGTCCGGATCCGCTTTGAAATAATCCGCGATCCGGTCGTTCCGAGTCTCGTTGGCAAGTTGTTCCAGCATGCTCCAGGACTCGGATTTGCCCAGTGCATTCATATCTGTGCTCCCTAATGTTCGTCAGGTCAGGTCTCGCTGAGGGCAGCAAAAACCCCCTTTGTTTCCAGCTTGTCGAGTGCCCTATCAAAGGCCTCTTCAAAGTCGCTGGAGCTGGCGAGCGTGGTCCCGAAAAGGTCTGCCATCCCCAGAACTTCCGGGGTCAGGTTGGCTCTGTCTTCAACGGCCGCCTGCAGCCGGGGGGCCATGGGATCATTGATCTCGTGCGGTTGTCCCTGCTCATCTTTGCCACGGAGGTAGAGCGCCCAGCTGGCAATAATCATGGCAACACGAGACAGAGGTCGTCCTTCGTTTACCAGCGTTTGCACCGTCGGCACCAAGAACTTCGGTATCTTGCTGGAGCCGTCCATGCACAGCCGGGCCAACTCGTCGCCCATTTGAGGATTGGAGAAGCGTTCGATCAGGGTCTTCTTGTAGGCGGCCACATCAATGCCGGAGATCTCACCCAGTATCGGTGTCACGTCTTCATCCATGAAACTGCGAATAAAACGGCTGAATCGCTCGTCCGCCATGACGTCGTGGGTATATCGGTAACCGGAAAGATACCCGAGGTAGGCCATAGCTGAATGGCTGGCATTCAGCAGGCGGATTTTCATGCGCTCATAAGGGGCGACATCGTCCGTGAACTGAACACCCACCGCTTCCCATTCCGGACGACCATTACAGAAATCATCCTCCAATACCCACTGGTAAAAAGGCTCACAGATAACCGGCCAGCCATCTTCCAGGTCATAGTTCTCTTTCAGCCACTGGCGATGTCTGTCGTTGGTTCCCGGTGTGATGCGGTCGACCATGCTGCTAGGGAAGCTCACCTTCATGCTGATCCAGTCTGCAAGCTCTGCATCCCTCAGGCGAGCAAAGGCCAACAAGGCGCCACGGGCAACCTGGCCGTTGTCCGGCAGGTTGTCACATGACAGGACGGTGAATGGCGGCAGGTCGCGTTCACGTCGGCGGCGTAGGGCTTCGGTCAGATAGCCAAAGACCGTGCGCGGTTGTTGAGGGTTTTCCAGGTCGTGAAGAACGTCCGGATGGTTTTCATTGAACCTCCCGGTGTTGTCATCTACGTTGTAGCCGCCTTCGGTAATCGTCAGTGAGACGATCTTCACTTCGGAAGCTGCCATTTTCTCGATGACAGCATCCTGCTCCTCAGGCGCGAACAAGAAATCCGTTATGGAGCCAATCACACTGAGGGTGTTGGTGCGGTCGGCGCCGAGCTCGATCAAGGTGTAGAGGTGGTCCTGCGCAGACAATACCTGATGCATGGCCCGATCACCTTCACGCAGCCCAACACCACAAATCGACCAGTCCGGGCTGCCACCTGCCTGCAACAGTTGGTGGGTATAGACCGCTTCATGGGCACGGTGGAATCCGCCAACACCAATATGAACGATGCCTTGTCTAAGGTTACTCCGTTCATAAGCTGGCACGGACACCTCTGGACTCAGTTGGTCCAATGTTGAGTTATTCAGTTTCATAAGATGTCACGCTGCCAATCGGCTGGGTTTCTGAACGGCATTGCCTTGCTCGTCGAACAAGTGGCACTCATCCACATGCAGGCGTAAACCGATGCGATCACCATAGTTACAGGCAAAGTTGCCGGGCATGCGGACAGTCAACGTCTCCTGGCTATCTGCCTTTACATAGCAATAGGTATCGCTACCCAGGCTTTCGGCGATATCCATGTAGCCCGTTAGTGAACTCTCACTGGGTTCAACAACATCAATGTTTTCCGGTCGAACGCCAACGGTGACAGCACTGCCCTGACGCAGTTGTTCGCTGGCTGCGGGCAATGTCACAGAAGTACCGGAGGTCAGTTCAACCGTAACGCTTGAATGATCAAGCGCGGTTACGGTGCCCGGCAGGAAGCTCATCTTGGGCATCCCGAGGAAACCTGCGACAAATCGGTTAGCCGGATTACGGTACAGGTCCAGGGGGGTGCCCACCTGCTCAATCCGGCCCTTGTTTAGTACGACCACCTTATCCGCCAGAGTCATGGCCTCCACCTGGTCATGGGTGACGTAGATCATGGTCGCGTTCAAGTCATGGTGAAGTCTTGCCAGCTCCAACCTCATCTGTACTCTCAGCGCAGCGTCCAGGTTCGAGAGCGGCTCATCGAACAGGAACACTTTGGGCTGGCGCACAATGGCACGACCAATGGCCACCCGCTGGCGCTGGCCACCGGACAGCTCTTTGGGTTTGCGTTCCAGCAGCGGGTCCAGCTCCAGAATTCGGGCCGCTTCGGCTACCTTGTTACGGATAACCTCTTTGTTCTCTTTCGCGAGTTCCAGCGCAAACGACATGTTTTTGCGCACCGACATATGGGGATACAGGGCGTAGCTCTGGAACACCATTGCCAGATCCCGTTTGGCCGGGGCCAGATCGGTGATCTCTTTCGTATCCAGCAGGATGTGGCCGCCGGTCACATCTTCCAGGCCGGCGATGGAACGCAACAGGGTCGACTTGCCACAACCCGATGGTCCGACAAACACCACAAATTCATTGTCTTTAATCTCAAGATTGATGCCTTTGAGAATTTCTGTGTCCCCGAAGGATTTCTTGAGGTTCTTTATTGTTAAGTTAGCCATGGGAGATCTCCGTTATTTGACGGCGCCAAAGGACAAGCCGCGAACCAGCTGTTTCTGGCTGATCCAGCCAAAGATAAGAATGGGGGCACAGGCCAGGGTCGATACGGCTGACAACTTGGCCCAGAACAAGCCTTCAGGGCTTGAATAAGATGCGATCAGGGCCGTCAACGGGGCCGCTTCCGACGCCGTGAGGTTGAGCGACCAGAACGCCTCGTTCCAACTCAGAATCAGTGACAGCAGCACCGTTGCCGCCAGACCGCCCTTGCTCATGGGCAGCAGCACCCGCCAGATCTCCTGGAACAGCGTGGAGCCGTCCATACGAGCTGCTTCAAGCACCTCTTTGGGAATCTCTTTGAAGTAGGTGTAGGCCATCCAGATCATGATCGGCAGATTGATCAGCGTGTAGATGATCACCAGTCCGGTTTTGGTATCGAGCAAACCCGTGTCTTTGAAGATCAGGTAAATCGGCACCAGCACGCCAACCGGCGGCAGCATTTTGGTGGATAGCATCCACAGCAGTGTCCCTTTGGTACGCTTGGTCTCGAAAAAGGCCATGGAATAGGCAGCGGGTACGGCGAGCATCATTCCGATGATCGTGGAGCCGAAAGACACCACCACCGAATTCCAGGCAAAGTGCAGATAGTCACTGCGTTCGTTAACCAGCGTGTAATTCTCGAGGGTCGGCGAGAAGAACAATTGTGGCGGTGTGGCAAAGGCATCAATTTCTGTCTTGAAGCTGGTCAGCAGCATCCAGAAAATCGGGAAGAAAATGGCCAGGGCCACACCCCACGCCAACACCCCCATAAGCAGGGTGTTAAGGCTACGTCGTTGTTTCAGGCTAAGCATGTTGTAACCTCCGGGAATCATTGTTTTTCTGTCAGGCTTTTGCCGATCAGCCGCACCAGGAAGAAGGCGGCAATATTGGCCAGCACGACGGCAATCAGGCCACCGGCTGAGGCCAGTCCAACATCGAACTGCAGCAACGCCTGGCTGTAGATGAGGTACGCAAGGTTGGTGGTCTCATAACCCGGGCCACCGCCCGTGGTCGTGAAGATCTCCGCAAAGATCGACAGCAGGAAGATGGTTTCGATCATCACCACCACCGCGATCGGACGAGCAAGGTGCGGCAGGGTGAGATGGAAGAACAGAGCCCAGGGACCGGCGCCGTCGAGGCGTGCCGCTTCCTGTTGTTCCTGATCCAGCGACTGCAATGCGGTCATCAATATCAGGATGGCGAACGGCAGCCACTGCCATGACACGATCATGATGATCGAGAACAACGGAAACTCAGAAAACCAATCGATCGGCGTGGCGCCGAAGAACTTCCAGATCGCTGCAAATACGCCGGATACCGGATGCAGCAGCAGGTTTTTCCAGATCAGCGCGTTCACGGTCGGCATAATAAAGAACGGCGATATCAGGAGTATGCGGACGATGCCCCGCCCCCAGAATGCCTGGTTAACAAGCAGCGAAATCAGTACACCCAGAACCACTGTAATTAACAGCACGGCACCGACCAGCAGCAGGGTGTTGCTCATTCCCGCCATAAAACCGAAATCGGTGACAAAGAACTGGAAGTTTTCCAGCCCCACAAATTCGTTATCGCCTGGGTACAGCAGGTTATAGCGAATCACTGAAAAGTAGATGGTCATGGACAGCGGGATCACCATCCACAGTGCCAGGAGGAGCACCGACGGCGACACCATAAAACGATTGATGCGGGATGTCTTTCTTTTACCTCCCTGGCGGCTGTCCTGTTTGGGTTCCGCGGCGGAGCTCGCGGAACCTGCATTCAGAGTGGTTGTCTTCATATCGGTTCTCCGGTGACCTCCACGCAGGCTCCGCCGAAGCGGACCCTGCATAAGGTCATTGTTGTTTCGTCTTGGCCGGGTATTCAGTTGGAGTAATAGCGGGCGCGAGTCATCTCACGAAGGGTGATCGACTGTGCCGCTTTCAGGGCATGATCAACCGACATCGACCCTGCCAGGGCGCCCGAGATCAGCTTGCCGACCTGGGTTGCGATCGACTGAAATTCAGGGATGGCCGCAAACTGAACGCCCACATAGGGGGAAGGATTCAACGTGGAATCGTTGGGGTCGGCGTTGCCGATTGCTTCCAGGGTTCGGGTCGCGAACGGAGCAGCTTCCAGGTATTCAGCGTTGTCGTAGGTGGAGGTGCGTGTGCCGGGCGGCACGTTGGCAATACCATAGGTTTCCTCAACCAACTGGCTGTAAGCCCGCGAGGTTGCCCAGGTGATAAAGGTCTTGGCCGCTTCCTTGGCATCTGAGCTCACCGGAACGGCGAGGGCCCAGGACCATAACCATCCCGAACCTTTTGACGTTACCTGTTCTGGCGCCAAGGCAAAGCCGACGTGTTCCGCTACCCTGCTTTGAGACTCATCGGTAAGAAAGGATCCGGCGACAGTCGCGTCGACCCACATGGCACATTTGCCACTGTTGAACAGCGCCAGGTTTTCGTTAAACCCATTGGATGAGGCGCCCGGAGGTCCGTAGTTCCCGAGAAGGTCGACGTAGAAACTGACGGCGTTGCCCCACTCTTCGCCAGTGAATTCAGGCTTCCAGTTTTCATCAAACCAGCGTGCGCCAAAGGCGTTAGCCATGGTGGTAACCAGCGCCATATTTTCACCCCACCCTGCCTTACCGCGCAGGCAGATACCGTACTGCTCTTCTTGCGGCTTATGGAGCTGCTCAGCAAAGGACTTCATCTGGTCCCAGGAAGGTTGATCAGGCATGCTCAGCCCATTGGCTTCGAAAAGGTCCTTGCGATAGAAGGTCATCGAACTTTCGGCGTAGAACGGCAATGCGTACAAGGTGCCGTCGGAGGATAGGCCGCCGAGAACTGATGGAAAAATATCGGCCAGATCGTAATCCGAAGGCAGATCCTCCATCGGGGTCAGCCACCCCTTCTCTCCCCAGATCGGTGCCTCGTACATTCCAATCGTCATCACATCGAATTGACCGCCGTCCGTCGCAATATCGGTAGTCAGACGCTGGCGCAGGACATTCTCTTCAAGCACTACCCAATTCAGATCGATGTTTGGATGAAGCTTTTCGAATTCATCGGAAAGGCCCTGCATGCGAACCATGTCGCCATTGTTCACAGTGCCAATGGTTACTTTGGTGGCAGCCATTGCGGAGGATGCGACAGCAGTCATGCCAACCGCCATAACAGCGGACAGATATCGTTTGTTGTTCATGTTCCAACCTCTGTTTGTTTTTGGAGTAGGTCGTTTGGAATGTCCGGATTGTCCGGAGCATTCCTGGTACCTTGATCTGACGGATCACCTCTCGTCAGGAAAGCGAATCAATGGTGCTATTACACGCTTTATGTCAGAACTGAACAAATACATACCCTGTCACTTTTCTGTACTTTTTTGTCGTCACCATTAGGAGAGCCTCCCCCGCCTATTTAGCTCAATGAGGCTAAGAACGCAGGCTGTGTGGGCAATTGGCGGTAAGCTCAGGTTGAGTGGACCCCGTAAAGGTCACCAGAAAGTATCACTTTGAGAGAAAAAGAGGATATGCAGAGAGAGGGATAAAACAGATGATGTAATGATTACCGTTGATACAGTGCGTCCATGGAGGTTCTGCGGTATTCAGACGGCGTCATGCCCTTCACATCGAAAAACCGGCGATTGAAATTAGCGATGTTGTTGAAGCCAACCTGAAAGCAGATCTCGGTAATCGGATCATCAGTATGTGCCAGGCGTTCGCAGGCTTTGTTGACCCGAAGGGTATTAACAAATTCAATGAATCGATGGCCGGTGGCCTTCTTGAAGAACTTGGAAAAATAGGTTGGGCTCATGCTCACATGCGCAGCAACATCTCCCAGGGAAATACTTGACCGATAGTGCTCGAAAATATGGTTCAACGCCTGATTCAGTCGGTTGAGGATCTTTTCATCGGTAATCGGAAGGTAAGTCGACGACGACAGCACGCGATAGTCATCCATCGCCGCCAGGATCTCAACCATTGCCCAGAAGCGGGTCAAGCGTCGAAAGCCGTTCGAAGTGGCGACTTCTTCAAACAATCCTATCGCTTTTTCAATTCCCTCGCGATTCCGGAACTCAATGCCGTATTGAGCACGCAGCCAGAACGGAGCCAGGGCGCGCGTTTCAGGAAACACCGATTCAGAAGCGGTGATCAAATCAGGGGAAAAATTGATGACACGGTCACGAAGCGCAACACGCTCGCCCTTCTCTAGCTGGCTGATCCAGTTGTGAGGAAGATTGGGCCCTACGAGAATTAGGCTGTTGGGAGCAAAATTACCAATATAGTCACCCACGAAAACCTTTCCTGAGGTCTCGGTAATCAGATGGAGTTCATACTCCTCATGATAGTGCCAGCGCACAAGTGGGCTCGGGTAACCGTGATCCAGATATCGGATCGACTCGTCACCCCGCTGATCTACCCACTCGAACTCTGGTTGGATACGTTGCTTCTCAGCGCCCATTGCGTTGTCTTCGCCTTTCTCCCAATGCGTAGAACCAGTGTAACCAATAAGTCAGTAGGTGGGGAGACCAGCCGCCCTTGGATTCTATCGATTGGCCGTCTGACCAAACAGCAGACTCTTACCCTCCTCCGTCACGGCTGGCCGACTGGACCACGGGGCTCCCTTTTCATAAGCTCTGATGACCGCCGGTCGCGCCTGCATGGCATTGAACCATCGCTTCAGATTCGGGAAATCATCAAGGTTCTGCTGCTGAGTCTCATGTGGCACAACCCACGGATAGGTCGCCATGTCGGCAATGGAGTAGTCACCTGCAACCCAGTCGCGTCCTTCCAACTGTTTGTCGAGTACGCCATAAAGCCGATTGGTCTCATTCACGTAACGTTGAATAGCATAAGGAATTTTTTCCGGCGCGTACTTTACGAAATGGTGGTTCTGTCCCGCCATTGGGCCAAGCCCACCCATCTGCCACATCAGCCACTGTATGACGTTGATACGGGCTTGAGGATCCGCGGGCAGAAAGCGGCCTGTTTTTTCTGCCAGGTACAACAGAATGGCTCCCGACTCAAAAACAGAAAACGGCCCTTCGCCGGTGGCCGGCGCGTGATCAACGATCGCCGGCATCCGGTTATTGGGTGAAATCGCCAGAAATGAAGGCTTGAATTGATCCCCAGCACTGATATCCACCGGGTGGATATCATATTCAAGCCCCGCTTCTTCAAGAAAGATCGTGATCTTGTGGCCATTGGGGGTTGGCCAGTAGTGAAGATCAATCATTGTCACGCCTGCTCGGGGTAGTTTTGCGGGAAAAGGGCTCGGCGTGCCGCGTCATCCATTTCGGTTTGAAATGGAATGTCCTTGCCGACGGCTCTTGCACGCTCGACAGCCGGGCGACCGTTGATGCGGTCAAACCAGCGCTTAAGGTTCGGGAAGCCGGCCAGTTCAGCATCTCCGAGTACTACCCCGGCTTTGTCGACCCAGCCCCAGGCAGCGATGTCCGCAATACTGAATTCTTCGCCCACCAAATACGTGCGGTCCGCCAGGTGCGTATCAAGAACCTCATAGTGACGCTGCGCTTCACGCTGATAGCGGTTGGCGGCATAAGGAATCTTTTCCGGCGCTGCATTTCGGAAATGCACTGACTGACCGGAATACGGCCCCAGGCCGGAAGCAACAAACAGCATCCAGGACAGCAGTTCAGCCCGGTTCTCAGGCGCTCCACCCAACTTCCCGCTCTTCTCCGAGAGATAAAGCAAAATCGCATTAGAGTCGAATACCCGTACACCATCATCCTCGATCGCGGGGGTTTTACCGTTCGGGTTAATGGCGCGGTATTCAGGCGTGTGCTGCTCGCCCTTGAGGGTATCGACAGGGACTAACTCATAAGGTGTGCCAGTTTCTTCAAGATAAAGGGCCACCTTTATCGGGTTGGGTCTGGGGTGGAAATAGAATTTGATCATTATGGGCCTCCTGCGGTCTTTGTTTGATACCTACACTTTAGGCATTCTTGAGCGGTCATTCAATATTATTTGTCGGTTAAACGTTTGTATGTCAGAACGGGATATTCCGGGGCGTTCTTTTCATTTTCGGATGATAGCGACTATGTTGATAAGGAGGATTTACTTACTCACGACACTTGCCTGTCAATAATTTCAACTACTTACATTAAGTTCTCGGGCAAGTTGCAAGGAGAACGACACATGTCGACAACACAAGAAGCGCCCTTGGCAGATCAAGTGGCCGCCTGGCTCGATCCAGAAATGGACTCTGTCAAAGGGACGGAGACCCCAAAGGATCCGAACAAAGGCTATATCGCCCTGCTTGGCTGGAGCATCAATGCCATTAAAGCAGCGCAAAAATTCGACCGCCGCTACATTGTTGTGGCTCCGGAATGGGCCGCGGATTTCTGTACTGCAAACAAGATTCCATACATTCCATGGGATTTTATTCGCCTGAACGATCGATCCCTTGAAATTGCGCAAAAACTGAAAGCGGAAGGTGTTGATGTTGCCATACCGCTATTTGAAGAAACTGTCGAGTGGTCCGGCGCGATCAATTCTGTGCTCCTGAACAACCCACGTATGTTTGGGCAATCCATTCTTTTCCGCGACAAGGCGCTGATGAAACGTCGCGCTCAGCTTGGCGGCATCCGTGTCGGGATCTTTGAAGAGGCACACGAGAAAGAAGACATCGTCCGCTTCATGAAACGCGTCAACCAGACGCTGCTGAAGCTCGATGGTGACCCGGACGACCCGATTCACGTCAAGGCATTCGACAAGGCCGGCTGTCTCGGTCACCGGATGATCCGCACGCTTGAGGAAATTGACAACATTCCAGCGGAAGAATATCCGTTGCTGATGGAAAGCCACCTCAGCGGCTGGGAGTTTGCCGTTGAGGCCTGGATCCACGATGGCAAAATCAAGTTCCTGAATATCTCTGAATATGTGACGCTCGGCTATTCCGTTTTCGTTCCGGCGACAGAGCAGCTCGAAAGCTGGCGTAATGCGATCACCAAGCAGATTGAGTTGCTGATTAAAACATTCGATATCCAGTTTGGCTTGATTCACCCCGAGTACTTTGTCACAGCAGATGGCGAGATGTATTTTGGGGAGGTCGCCTATCGCCCACCGGGTTTCAAGGCCTTTGAGCTCATCGAGCGTGCGTATGGATTCAATGCTTACCAGGCCTCGATGCTGGTGTTCGATCCCAAAAGCACGAAAGAGGAAGTGGAAGCGTTCTTCCCACGCGAGGTAGTTGGTGCCAAGGGCTATGCCGGTTGCTTCGGGGTTTATCCTCGACGCCGTGTGGTTAGCAAGCTGGAAATGCCTCCAGAGTGTGTCGACCACCCTTATTTCGAGTCACATGAACTCGTCGCGCCGACAGAAGAAACCGTTCCTGACAGGTCGGCTTTCGGTACTCACTGGGGCCTGGTCTTCTTCTTTGGCGATGACCCCATCAAGATGCGGGACCTGTTGAAAGCTCAGGAGGACTTGGACTTCTACGTCTAGGGCAGCCGCCGCCATTCGGAGGCTACTCATCTGACGTTCCATGATTCTGGTCCGTAATTCCGGAATCATGGAACGCCTTTCTTCAAACTATCCCCAACTGTCTATTAACCGCATCACGAATCTCCCGATAACGTTCAGGATTGGTGGCCAGGGTATTCAGATCATCCTCAGGAAAAATCTCCTTCTTCACTTTTCTGGCTTCTTCTTTGGTAAAAATAGCCGGTAGAAGTTGTTCCAGGCACCGCAACATAACCTCGGGTGAAACCGATGCCCCCGGCGATGCTCCCAGTAACGTTCCGTACGTTTTGTCCTTGGACACGAGAATTTCCGTACCCATCTGAAGATCGCCGTCCTTGATAATCTGAACTCGCTGGCCAGCGTGAACCGGTTTCCAATCAAACTTTTTGCTCAGGCCGGGCGCAAAGCTCTCAAGTTCCTCGAACATGCTCTTCTCGCCCTTGAAGGTTTCGGAAACCAGATATTTAACCAACGGGAAGTGCTCGAGGGTGACATTCAGCAAACCAGGGATATCATGCAGGCGCATTGCCCGGAGGTAGTCAAAGAGCCCACGGCCTTTTTCAAGAATGGGCTTAAAGGAAGCGAAAGGGCCGAACAGCAGGTAGTGCTGGCCATCCGCCACTCGCAAATCCAAATGCGGCACCGACATGGGAGGCGCGCCCACTTTTGCTTTGCCATAGGTTTTTGCCCGGTAACGATCGGCTTGCTCTGCGCTGATCGGGGCCTGCAGGAAACGGCCGCCAACTGGAAAGCCTGTAAACCGTTTCGCAAATGGCAGATGGCTTTTCTTCAGGATCGGGAATGCTCCCCCACCCGCACCGACAAACAGTGCATCAGCCTTATAACGAGCGTGGGCTCCGTGACGCTCGGTTTCAATAAGCCAACTGCCCGCGGGGCTCTTGTGCACGCGTTTGACATGGGTGCCGTACTCAATCTTCACACCGAGGTCTTGGGCAGCGTATTCAGCCATTTGTTGGGTCAGAGTACCAAAGTTTACGTCCGTGCCTGTTTCTATGACGGTCGCCGCCATTTTTTCATGGCGAGGGCGCTCCTCCATCAAATAAGGAATCCAGTTCTTAATTTCGTCGAATTCTTCTGAGAAACGCATGTTCTCAAAGAAATGATGAGCAGACATTTCCTTGAATCGCAGTCGCAATTCGTCGATTGAGGATTCAGACACGATGGTGCAGTGCTTGGTCTGGTTGATGAACGTCTTGGGGTCTTTAATAGCGCCTTTTTTGACCAGGTGAGCCCAAAATTGCTTGGCCACATTGAACTGGGCATGGATCTTCAAGGCTTTTTCGACGGAGATAACCTCCTCATCCACCGGCGTGTAGTTCAGCTCGCAGTTCGCCTCGTGTCCCGTGCCGGCGTTGTTGAACACCCACGAATTACCGGCCCCAGCGCTATCCAAACGCTCCAGGATAGTGATATTCAACTCAGGAGCCAGCTCTTTTGCCAGCGTGGCAAACGTGGTTCCCATAACCCCAGCGCCGATAATAATTACGTCCATAGAGTCTATCCACCCGCTTTAGTTTTCTGAAATCCATAGATAACGTTATATTGCCCGAAGGTACCACGCTTCCAGCGAACACTGAAAACCTGCCACACTCCTTTGTACTTCATCCGGTTTTTACTTCATCTGACGCCGAGAGTTTTACGCCACACGATGACTGGTGCATCAGTATACTGTGCCAAACAGTCAGTCTACACTGACGGCCGCGACGGATATGGAGCCAATGTATGACGTCTGGACAATTTGAGGGGGTTACTCCCATCCCTTCACGACTTTTGCGCTGGCTTGGCCCCGTTGCGACAATCGCCCTTGCTCAACTGTTCGGAACATCGCTGTGGTTCAGCGCCAACAGCGCCACGGATACCCTGATGACCAGTTGGCAGATCAGTGCCGCTGATATCGGCTGGCTGACCAACGCAGTTCAGGGCGGCTTTATCCTGGGCACACTGATCATGGCTTTGGGAGGCCTTGCAGAACGGTATCGTGCGAGCCATATCTTCGTGGTCAGTGCGGCCTGCGGTGCGTTGTTTAACGCCTGCTTCGCCTGGTTTTCGGAGGGGCTGGCCAGTGGCATTGTGTTCCGCTTCATGGTCGGCCTGAGTTTGGCGGGCATCTACCCCGTGGGCATGAAGCTGATTGTCAGTTGGGCTCCAGAGCGGACAGGACAGGCCCTCGCCCAGCTTGTCGCAATGCTGACACTTGGCACCGCACTGCCCCATGCATTGCGAGAAGCCGGTGCGGACCTTCCCTGGCAGTACGTTATCCTGGCGTCATCGATGCTTGCGCTGCTTGGCGCTCTCCTTATCCATCTGCTTGGGGACGGCCCTCATCTCCCCGGTGCAGGTCAGACGAAGCATGCGTCGCGCACACCCTCCGAGCGGCCGCCAACGGTCTTTGACGCTTTCAAGGTCAATCGAGTTCGTGCCGCAGCCCTGGGTTATTTCGGGCACATGTGGGAGCTTTACGCCTTCTGGACGGTGGTGCCGCTGCTTGTAGCCAATACGGCGCTGATCAGTGAGTATTCGGCGATCGGATTATCGGGCATGGCGTTCAGTATTATTGGCATCGGAGCTTTGGGGTGTCTTGCAGGAGGATTTCTGTCACGTCGTATTGGAAGCGCAAAGGTCGCGCTCGGTGCGCTGGCATCCTCCTGCGTTTGCGCCGTGGTGTTTGCCCTTTTCTGGCGTGACTTACCCGCCATGTGGTTAGGAATTCTTCTACTTGCCTGGGGCGCCACCGTAATTGCGGACTCTCCCCAGTTTTCTGCCCTGGCCGCTCAGGCTTGCCCGAAGGAAGTGGTCGGTGCCGCACTGGCTATCCAGAACTCCATTGGCTTTGCGATTTCCGTAATATCGATTGCCGCGACGACTGCGCTGTTCGATCATATCGGTCTGGACGCCGCCTGGCTGCTGGTTCCGGGCCCTGTCGTCGGGTTACTGGGGTTTGTCTGGGCGTCCCGGCGAGCCGCTAGCTCAGAAGCCGACGCCTGAAACCCGAAGATCGCCACAACCCAGTCCGCCAAAGTCCAGATATCAGGACACGCCTGTCCGGATAACAAGACATTACTACCCCTCATCCTGGATATTGTGTCCCTAAAACCAGACAGTCGGCGCCGACGAGTCCAACGCAAGCCTCTTGGAATCACAAATAAGCCATATAAAACAATAATTTAAATATTTGGCACGATTCCTGTTTGGTGCAGTGGTATAACGAAAAAAATAACGCGTTTTCAACAAGAAAGAGCGGATGCAGACTTCACTCGGACAATAATAAGGAACGCCCAATGCGTACGCTTCTCCTGGCTCTTCTGCTGGTAAGTCCTCTTTGTTTCAGCAAAACCGTAGTGATCATCGAAAGCTATCATCAAGGCTACAAATGGGATGCCGATTACATCGCCGCTGTCCAGTCAGTGCTGGGCGATGACCACGATATTCGCGTGCTTGCCCTCGACACCAAACGATTACCGAAAACAGAATGGCCCCAAAAAGTGGCCAGCCTCCAGCAATCCATTGCTGAAATTCAGCCTGACATTGCCATTCTGGGAGATGACAACGCATTCTCTCTGATGGCCGACCATTTGGTTGAGCGGAAGATTCCGGTTGTATTCCTGGGCGTCAATGGCGGTCCAATACAGCACCCTACCCTGGAACACGAGCTGGTCGCCGGCTTACTGGAACGGCCATTTTTTGAGAAGAGCATCCGTCATCTTCAGAAGGTATTGAAAGTGGATAAACACTTTCTGGTACTAATGGACGACTCGCCCACGATGCAGAACGCAGTCAACGAATACTTCGGCGACAAGAGAAGTGCCGAAATATATGGCTCCAAACTGGACATCATCCTTACCAACGACAAAGATACCTGGTTGAAGTCAGTTGTTCAGGCCCATGAACTATACGATGCAATCATCGTTGGCACCCACCACACCATCCGGGACGCAGAGGGTACCTACATAGCACCGGACGAACTCATTACCACGGCATTTAATCAAAGCCGGGTTCCCATCTTTTCCTTCTGGGATATTAACATCGGCAAGCAGCAAGCGATTGGCGGCTTCACCATTTCGGCTCACCAGGAAGGCATTACAGCTGCCCGCTTGGCGTCCCTCATCCTGAATGGCGTCAAGCCCGACCGCATCCCGAAAATGAATTCCCTGAGCGGGCACTACATCTATAGCCAAAGCGGCATGGCTCACTGGAACCTGAAGCTTTCCCCCATGATTGCGACTCAAGCAAATTTCGTTGAATAGACTGGTTATTTGGCTCCAGATTATCCCGGACCAGCCGATAACCGAAAGATCGCGCATGCTTATAGGGGAAGACCAGTGGCTGTAGAAAAATTGGAGTTTATTGAGCGTCGACTAGGTGTTAGCGGAAAACTTCTGATCGCACCTGTTTTCATTCTGCTTTTATTTGCCCTCGTAACCTTTTACAGCATCCGGGAATTTCAGAACCTTGATGCGCGAATGGACACGGTGGCAAGGGATCTGGCGCCGGAAACCGCCGTTGCGACCAGCGTGCTTATCAATCTTTACAACATGAGATTGAGAGTCTTTGACTACTACGCCACTGGAAACGAAGACATTCTGGCTCGCTTTGAGCAACTCGAAACGGATTTTTCCGCGGAGCTGTCGGCTGCGCAGCAGACGATTAAAAGTTCAGACCGCGCGCAATTGGTTGCTGAGATCGAAGAGGCAACGTTGCAGTTCGCAAACGCCTTCAACAACGAACTGGTTCCCGCCAAACAGCGCGTAAAAAATATCATCGCCAATGAACTGGACCAATACGGCCCCACTGCTTCAGAAGCTCTGCGCAGGGCTATTGATGGCGTCACCAATAGAGAGCCTGACAGCCGGTTGCGAGTCGTTCTGGAACAGTTGATCCACGATACGCTCATGATGCGAATGGCCTCCCAGCGCTTCTTTGCCGATGGTAGCGAGTCCTCGGAAACTGCTCTGGGTTATGCCATGGAAGATATTGCCGATGCACTCGAGTTCCTGGATATGGACTCCGTCCCCGATTACGTCAGGCAGTATTTTGATACGGCCATAGAGGCTCTTGGGAAATATCAGGCTTCGGTCAACGAACTGCTGGTTCAGCAAAAGGCGATGATCCGGACAAAAGAAGACAAGCTTGACGTCATGGGGCCAGAAATCACTACCTTGGCACGGGATCTTGAGAAAAAGGTTTTCGCCGCCCTCGAAACGGTGGCTGACGATGCGGAAGCAGAGACCGAGGCCGCACTCAACCTGACTCTCGCCGCTTTTATAGCGTCTGTCGTTCTGGGACTGATAGTTGCGCTGCTGATGAGCCGTATGATGGGCAACAGTGTCAAACGTGCCCGGTCAGAAATTCTGGGTTACCTGGAAAACATAGGAAACAACGAAGGCGACGTGTCTACCCGGCTGACCAAGGGTCGCCCGGACGAAATCGGCGACTTTATCTCAGCGGTAAATTCCTTCCTGGAAACCCTTGAAGACATTATTTCCCGCATTGTTGCTTCATCCAGGCGCCTCAGCACAGAATCCGAGTCGTTGTCTGGTATTACAAACAGCACCACTGCCAATGCCGAGCAACAACGGGATCAGGTGACGCAAGTTTCGGCGGCAATGCAGGAAATGGTCTCCACCTCCGACGAAATCGCGTCGAACACCAGTGACACAGATGAGTCCGCACGTCAGGCAGCCGAGCTGGCGGGTACAGGCCAGGAAACAGTGTCGACCGCGGTTAAATCGGTCACCCGGCTTGCGGAACAGGTCGAGGCAGGTTCAAAGCGCATCCAGCGACTTGAACAGGAGTCCGGGGAGATCGGTAACGTGCTCGACGTTATTCAGGCTATCGCAGAACAAACCAACCTCCTCGCCCTCAATGCCGCCATAGAAGCCGCGCGAGCGGGTGATGCAGGCCGCGGGTTTTCGGTGGTGGCCGACGAGGTCCGTGGTCTCGCCAAGCGGGTTCAGGATTCAACGGTCGATATCGAACGGATCGTCTCGAACCTGCAAAGCGGTGCCGCCGGCGCAGTGGTTGATATGAGCAAGGCAAAACAGATGGCCTCTGAGGCCAGTGAGGAAGCCGGCAAATCTGGCGCTGCCCTGTCAGAAATCATGGCGGCCGTGAACCGGATTGTGGACATGACGACGCAGGTTGCAAGCGCCACCGAGCAACAGCGGGCGACCGCTGCTGAGATGACTCAGAACGTGGAGGCCAGTAGTAGTGCCATCGACAAGCTCACAGATGATATCGCCCACGTTAACCAATCCAGCAATTCACTGGCGGACATGGCGGAAGACCTAAACGGCCTGGTTCGACGCTTTAAAACGTCAAACTAGGACCCTTTTCCGCTTGTGTTAACTGCGTCATGGGCGACATGTTCAATTACTGATACTTTCAATACTCAAACAAAAGCGATACAGCGTATCAGGGAGAGATTCACCCATGAGCCATTCACGTTTTACCAGGGTGCCCGGCTTTCTTGCCTCGTTGACGGTGTCCTTTTGTGCAGTCGCTCAGGCTAATCCTGCCGACACCATCTTTGCTGCTGAAAATGCCCTCTATGGTGCGGGCTATGATATTGGCAAAGCTGATGGGTGGATGGACGACACCCTGCGCTCAGCAATCCGGAAGTATCAATCCGGTCAGGAGGGGTTGCCGGCCACTGGAGACCTGGACCCACAAACGCTGTCCGCCCTGGGAATCACCGGTAAAGATGGCAATGCCGTTACTGGCAACACCGCGCCAAGCCGTGAGAGTGCAATGGCTGACGCAGGAATCAGCAAGCAGCGTTTCGGGTCACCCAGTGCAAAGCAACCCATTGCAGCAGCGCCTGAACCGGAGGTTAAGCCGGAGCCATCGCCGGTATTAACAGAAGCACCAACCTTGGAAGAAGAAGCGGAAATAGCTGAAGCTTCAAAGCCTGAGCCTCAAATCGCCGAAGAACCTGAAAGCGAACCCGTTGCTGTTGCGGCTGTTGAAGAGCCCTCAGCCATTGGAAAGCCTTCAGCCACGGAAAAGCCCCAAACCATTGACGAGCCCTCAATTGTTGAGGAGACATCAACTGTCGAAGAACTCTCCACGATTGATGCAGAGCCTTCCGTGGCACTGAATGTGTCTTCCGAGGCGACCGAAGAGACATCAACGGATGTTGATTATCAATTGCCAGAGAAACCGACAAATCCTGACAACCCAGAAGTTTCGAAGTCATTGCAGCCCACGAACTCGTCTTCAGATAGCATCTCTGAAGCCTCCACAGTCGCGAAAAGCAGTGGCGGTTTTTTCGCCTCGTTATTCGACTTCCTCTTCGGCTGGCTGATTTGATCCGCCAGCTGATCTATCCCTTTTATTAATTGGGACATACGCGTATTCCGAGCTACCTTGGAATAGCTCACACTGGTCCGCCTTGTTTGAAATTTACTGACTTGTAGCCAAGGCCAACCACCCCATGCCCTCTCAATTGCAGGAAGCTCCCTACTCTCCCACCAGGATTACACTGATCATATTCTCACTCGCCATGGGCGGATTTGGGATTGGCACGGGAGAGTTTGCCATCATGGGGCTTATGCCTGGTGTCGCCCTGGACCTGGGCGTTACAGAACCACAGGTTGGCCACTTGATCAGTGTGTACGCACTGGGCGTCGTGGTGGGTGCCCCGATCCTGGCGATTGGCGGGGCCAGGCTTTATCGCCGGCACCTGTTGATTTTGTTGATGTCATTCTACGCGCTGGGAAACATTGCCAGTGCCCTGGCACCGGGGTATGGATCACTTCTGGTGTTCCGGTTTATCGCCGGCCTGCCCCATGGTGCCTATTTCGGCGTTGCTGCCCTGGTCGCCGCCTCACTCGTACCTTTGAACAAACGCGCCAAGGTGGTGAGCCTGGTCATGATGGGGCTCACCCTCGCATTGTTGATCGGAAACCCGCTGGCAACGATTCTTGGCCAACACCTGGATTGGCGGTACGCATTCGGTTTCGTGGGTGCGATTGCAGCCCTTACCGCATTAATGATCGTTCTTTTCCTACCCCTCAACAGGAAAGAGGAACGGCAAAGCCCGTTCTCGGAAATCCGCGCGTTCAATCGCCCGGAGATCTGGTACCCGTTGGCCATCGGTTCTATCGGGTTTGCCGGGATGTTCTGTGTATTCAGTTATATGGCTCCGACACTGCTGGAAGTCACCGGGGTCGATCCCTTCTGGATTCCGATTTCACTGGCCGTCTTTGGGCTTGGCGGATTTGTTGGCAACATCCTGGGAGGATGGCTGTTCGACCGTCTCCAGTTCCGCAGCGTCGGCTGGATGTTGTTGTGGAGCATCGGCATGCTGCTGCTGTATCCCTACGCCACGGGAACCATCTGGACCATGCTGGTTATGTGCTTCCTGGTGGCCTTGATGGTGGGCCTTGGGCCCGCGCTGCAAACCCACCTAATGGATGTGGCACACGGTGCCCAGACACTGGCCGCCGCCTCTCACCACGCGGCTTTCAACGTGGCCAATGCGCTCGGGCCATGGCTGGGCGGGATGGCGATCAGTGCCGGCCTGGGATGGCAGTCAACGGGGTATGTCGGTGCCACAACGGCCGTCGCTGGCCTCGTCATATTCCTGTTGGCCTGGCGTCACCAATCCGCCGCCGAGGGTATCGACAACAACGTTGCGTTTAGCCAGGATCGCTAATGGCGTTGCAGTTTTCGCGTTCACGGGTGGTACCGTTTGCCAATACAACACCTATCAAGAGCAAAACCACCCCACCCCAGACAGCCCAGCCATAGGACTCGCCAAAAATCACCATCCCGAACAACAAGCCGGCCGGCGTAATCACGAACCCCAGTTGGCTAAGGAAGGTTGGCGATGTCCGCTTCTGTAAGTGAAAGAATCCGCGATAGCTGATGGCGGTCAGGACGGACTGGACAATCACGATAGTCCAGAGATCCGTCCCGCTAAAGAGCAGTGAATGCGCTCTTCCTGATACCGCAACCACCAGGAGAATCAGCACGGCTCCCGCCAGGAGCATGCCGGGAGCCAACTGCTGTGGAGTGGCCCCTTTCGGCCAATGAGATGTGCGATACACATTGCCAACAGCGAGGGATAGCGGAACCACCATACCCAACATGAGCCATGGCAATGAGTCCGGGTTTATGCGCGCCGGGTTAGGCGACAGGATCCAGACACAACCGGCAACGCCCAGACTAAGTCCAACGGACCTTTTCTTGCTCAGTGCTTCCATGCCCAGAATGACAGAAATCGCGTAGGTAGCAAGGGATGGCAATGCGTAAAGAGTCGCTGTCAGGCCGGCCCCAATATTCGCGACAACGATAAAGGCCAGAGCATTGGGAACCGCAATGGCGGTCAGTCCACTAATGCAAAAATATCGCAGCAACGCCCCATCAAATCGAACCGGAGAACCCCGGCCACGACAGAGAACCAGTAGGATGCCGCCACCCAGGGCTTGCCAGAACGCATATGCCAGCGGTGTCATGCCGATATCCATGGCAGCCCTGGACAGTGGTAGCATCAGGGCAATCAGCACGCCAACGCCCAATAACAGGAGAATGGATGTTAGGTCGGGCTGATAGGATGCGGTACCCGCACGTTGTTTCATGGTGATTCCTCCGTCAGTTTCGAATCCTATCATCCCGGCGCAGCGACTGCGGATCACCACACGTTTCGTGAAAACTGCTTTACCAATTTGCGCATCGATTCCCCGATACTCATCGTTTAGTGTCGACAGTCAACCAACCACCCAAACCGACAAAGGAAGACTGTAATGGATTTTCTCGAAGCCCTGGAATGGCGTTACGCCACGAAACGCATGAATGGCAAATCTCTGCCGGAAGACACCCTGAAGCGGATTCTCGAAGCCACGCGGTTGGCGCCGTCCTCCTATGGTTTGCAGCCCTACACCATCAAGGTCATCAGCGACCGTTCGCTGCTTGAACGCATCCACACAGACGCCGCACAGCAACCGCAGGTCAGGGAATGCTCACACCTGCTGGTGTTTGCCACCAAGACGGATCTGGATGACTCAACGGTTGATCGCTACATGGAACTGACGGCAACGGAGAGAGGCGTTGCCGTTGGGGATCTGAATGGTTTCGCTGAGGCTATCAAGGGCACCATCAATGGCTTGGAAACGGCAGCCGACAAACAGGCCTGGGCTGCAAAACAGGCATACATTGCTCTGGGTTTTACCCTAGCAGCCGCTGCTATCGAGCGTGTCGACGCATCACCGATGGAAGGGTTTAACCCAGCCGCCCTTGATCACACCCTCGGTTTGAACGAGGAAAACCTGAGCAGTGTGGTTATTGCTGCATTGGGGTACCGGGACACCGCGGAGGACCGGATGGCTAACATGCCCAAGGTACGCAAGCCTCTGTCTCAATTGATTCAAGCGGTCTGACCGGCCGACACGGTAGAATTCAGCCACACCCCGGCGCTTGTCTGTATAATTCCCCCATCGATCACGATCTGATGTGGAGCGCCGGCATGGACCGCCTCAAGGGTGTGGAGTATTTCAAGCGAATCTACGAACTGGGCTCGTTCACGGCTGCAGCCGACGAGTTCCAGTGCTCGAATGCGGTTATTTCCAAGTACGTCCGGTTCCTCGAGTCCTGGACGGGCTCGAAACTGATTAACCGTAATACCCGTATGATCAGCTTTACGGACGAAGGCGAGCGATTCTACACGTATTGCCTTTCCATCAATGAGCAGACCAGCGAAATGCTCGATTCCGTTGCTGATACTGGCGACCTGTCGGGCGAGCTGGTTGTTGCCAGCCCGGTTTCTCTGTCTATCAAAGTGCTCAGCCCGTTAATTCTCCAGTTCAAGAAGGAAAACCCGTCGTTGTCCCTTCGTCTACAGATGAGCGACCAACTCACCGATCTGGTTGGAAGCGGCGTGGATGTTGCCATTCGGGGGATAGAGGCACCGGAAGACTCATCGCTTGTCGCAATGCGGTTGGGGTCGCTCGATCGTATTCTGGTGGCGTCACCAAGTTATCTGGCCGAGGCAGGTGTGCCTGCCACGCTCGATGATCTGCCAGCCCATCAATGCCTCGTATACAGCATGAGCTCAGATGCGAAACGATGGGAGTTCCTGCTCTCGACTGGTTCGGGCCAGACAAAATCTGTCAGCGTCGCCGGTCCGCTGGTTGCGGACAACTCAATGATGTTAATCGAGGCGGTAAAAGAGGGGTTGGGCATCGCAATGGTGCCTCGCGACTATGTGGCCGCGGAGCTTGGAGCCGGCACGCTTCAGCATTTAAAGCTTGGCGCGGAGCCGGTACCCCGCTCGATCTACGCAATGTATTCGGATCGGCGGTACCTGCCAAGGCGTGCCAGGGAGTTCATCCAGTTTCTAAGGATGTCTCTATAGTCATCTGTTTTATAACAGATCAGAACTTCCAGAACGGCGTGTCAAGGCGCTGTGCAACAAGCTCAGGTGGGTAACCAACGTCCTTCAGAAGGCGAGGTTCCATGGTCAGGACCAGGTGGAGGAAGTTACGCTTCATTCTCCACCCTTTGTACAGTGATGCGGCTCTTTTCATTTCAATCATCCATTTATCGATAACAACAAAGGGGTAAACCGTAACCGGTTTTAAGTAGTTACCTATTTTATGGATGATTCCTGTCCGGCCCCATACTTGGAAACCACTACGAGGCCTCCTTTCGGGTCCTGCGAGCCTAGCAACTTGTACCTATGTCGCGCCGTTCGATCTCTTTACGAGTGTTTTATAAAGGTCATCCTTCAGTTGCAGACGGTGTTGTTTCATCTGGTGTAGCTGGTCATCTCCGATCGGGGCATCCCTGCGCTCCAGGCCTTCGATTTCCTGGTCCAGCTCTGCGTACTGCCGGAAATGATGCTGGAACGTCGGGTCGTTCTTTTTCAGTTCATCGATCAATTCGCCGAATTGGGGAAATTCGTTATGAAGTTCGTGGTTGGAAATACCCATTACCTCGTCTCCTTCTTTTCGCAGAGTGGTTAATCAGGATGCCATTCATCATCGGGAGTTGTGAACCGTTAAAACGTTATATAGCAGCTCCCTATAAATCCGAATCCAGCCGTTCCAATCCGAGGGAAGCTTTAAACTCACGATACTCGTCACGGTAGACAATAGCGCCGAGAGCCATTGCAGCCTTGGTGGCCATGCGGTCGAAGCTATCCCGGATCAGTCGGGGTATCCTGGCTTTCGGTCTTACGCTGGCCGTTTCAATCAGCACGGCGCCCATCACGAGCAATGCATCAATTCGACGGTTGTCACGGTCGCCATCCATTATCTGGCGGGCGACCGATTGCGCGTCATCCAGTATCACCTTCTCGTCGTCGTTCAGCGTAGCGCCGTCGAATGCCATAAAGCTCTGATAGCGCCGTGCCCGCTTCAGCATGAAGGCCTCACGCACAGCCGGGTCCGACTCGCCGGACACCGGCTTGGTGTTGAGAAGTCCGTGGAGCCGAAAATCCACCTCCCCTGCTTCACGTTTTTTCTCGAAGACGTGCTTTATGTCAGCTCTGGCTATATCGGATGTGGATTCCATGGCCTCGGCGATCACGGCATCGAATGTTGTTTTCTCGACCACGTCCAGCACACGCCTTATGGTATGGATAGACTTCATAAGTTCCGGCCACAGGCGGGGGTCCGCCTGGCCCGGTTCGTCCGGCATCCTGGTCTCGAGGGCCCGCGCGCAGAAGAACGCCTTTTCCACGTCGCGAATCGCAATGCCCGGTTCGTTCGCGATCCATTTGACGCCATAGTCATTGAGGTCTTCAATCAGGCTTGAGGTGAGAATAAGCAGGTAATACTTCATACCGAGGGGAAGGTCTGTCATCAGCAGCACTCCTTCACAACACGAGTTCCTGTCTACAGGTATAGCTGACTAGAGCCTGAGTACCAGCTTTTCCTGGGCGAATCCGGCTCATCTTTGACAAAACGCTAATAGCTGGGGACGATCAATAGGGTATAGGATGATTGAAAGAATCTGAGTATTGATCCGTTCACCTGAGGAAGCTAGCACATGACGTACGCGCGAATTGTCGGCACGGGCTCCTATCTGCCCGAGAATGTCATGACAAACGAAGACATGGAGAAAATCGTCGACACCAGCGACCAGTGGATTCGTGAGCGTACCGGCATTGAACAGCGACACATCGCCGTAGAAGGCGAAACCACCGTCGATCTGGCTGAAAAGGCATCCCGCCGGGCCATTGAAGCCGCCGGCCTTCAGCCCGCTGACATCGACCTGATTGTTTTTGCCACTTCCACCCCTGACAAGATCTTTCCCAGCTCGGCGTGCATTCTACAGGCGCGGCTCGATATCCATGGCTGCCCCGCTTTCGATATACAGGCCGTTTGCAGCGGCTTCGTCTACGCGTTATCAGTCGCTGACAAGTTCATCAAAACCGGAAGCAGCAAGAAGGTTCTGGTGGTCGGCGCGGAGCTGTTCTCCCGCATTCTGGACTGGGAAGACCGAGGTACCTGCGTGCTGTTCGGTGACGGTGCCGGTGCGGTGGTGCTGGAAGCCAATGAGGAAACCGGCATCCTGTCGACCCACATCCATGCTGACGGCAAATACGAAGACCTGCTCCACGTTCCCTTTGGTATTGGCGATGGTTTCGACCAGGTGCGGGCCGGCAAGGGCCATGTTCACATGAAGGGCAATGAAGTCTTCAAGATCGCCGTGAACACCTTGGGTAGGATTGTGGACGAAACCCTGGAAGCCAACCAGATGAAGAAGTCCGATGTGGACTGGCTGGTACCGCACCAGGCGAATTTAAGAATTATCGCGGCGACCGCTCGCAAACTTAGCATGTCCATGGATCAGGTCGTGGTGACCGTCAACAAGCACGGCAACACCTCCGCGGCTTCGATTCCGCTGGCACTGGACGTTGCCGTTCGCGACGGTCGCATCCAGAAAAATGAGGTGCTGCTGCTGGAAGCCTTCGGCGGTGGGTTTACATGGGGTTCTGCGTTAATCCGATTCTAACCACCTACCGCAATTTACGTCTGACGTATACTCTACCCGGTATCCGAATTCCCACAATAACGTCAAAGGGAAGATTCCGTGAACGAGAGTGTCCGCAGTACCACGCCGTCAATCATCATTATCGGCACAGGCTTTGGCGGCTTGTGCATGGCCATCCAGCTCCGCAACGCCGGAATAGAAACCTTTACCCTATTGGAAAAGGCATCTGGGGTTGGGGGCACCTGGCGGGACAACACATACCCCGGTGCGGCCTGTGATGTTCAGTCTCACTTGTATTCCTTTTCCTTCGAGCCCAAACACGACTGGTCAAGAAAGTTCGGGTTGCAGCCCGAAATTCTTGGCTATATGCAACACTGCGTTGAGAAGTACAGCTTGACGGAGCATATTCGGTTTAATAAGGAAGTCGCCAGCGCAGTTTTCGACGAAGCCACCAACACCTGGACAATCACCACCACTGACGGAGAATCCCTGACTGCCGATGTCATTGTTACCGCCACCGGCCAGTTGAATCAGCCTGCCTGGCCGAACCTCCCCGGGATGGATACCTTTGCAGGCAAGATGTTTCATTCCGCCCGTTGGGACCATAGCCATGACCTGACCGGCAAAACCGTTGGCGTTATTGGCACCGGCGCCAGTGCCATTCAGTTCGTGCCGGAAATCGTGTCAAAGGTGAAGGCTCTCAGCCTTTTCCAGCGTTCCGCAGCGTGGGTACTTCCGAAGCCGGACCGACCGTTCTTTAAATGGGAACAGGCACTTTTCCTTAACTTTCCGATTTGGGACCGCATCTATCGCTCCCTGATCTATTGGAAAAATGAAAGCCGCGCCCTTGCCTTCACCCGTTTTAGTAGCTTGCTCGAGCTTTTTGCCTGGCAAGCAAAGCGCTTTGCCAAACACCAGGTTCGCGATAGCGAGAAGTTCAGGCATCTGATTCCGGACTACAAGATCGGTTGCAAACGAATACTGATTTCCAACGATTGGTACTCAGCCGTTGATCAGTCTCACGTCGAACTCGTCACCACAGGTATTGAGCGCGTCGTAGAGGACGGCGTGATTACCACCGACGGCGCTCTGCATAGGTTAGACACGATCATCCTGGGAACCGGATTTGCAGCGTCGGAATTCCTGTCACCGATGAGCATCACCGGCCGCGACGGCGTGTCGCTCAACCAGGCTTGGGCTAATGGATCGGAGGCGTATAAAGGCATTACAGTTTCCGGGTTCCCCAACCTTTTCATGCTCTACGGCCCCAACACAAACCTTGCCCACAACAGCATTGTGTACATGCTGGAGTCCCAGGTTCGGTATGTGCTCGGTTGCATCGATACATTAAACGCAACCCCCGGCACCGCTATGGATGTTAAACCCGAGCGGCTTCGAGCATTCTCTGAAGACGTTCAGAAACGGCTCAAGGACAGCGTTTGGGAATCTGGTTGCCACTCCTGGTACCTGGACAGCAATGGCAAAAACACCGTGAATTGGTCCGGCTTTACCTTCACCTACCGCAATGTCACGCGCGAGGTGAATCCCGACGACTACGAGTTCCTGAACCCTCCAGCTTAGCCTTTTCCGTTTTATCAAAACTCAACAGTTTGACAGTACGACTGTATTCATAGGATGATTGGGTCATCATTTTTCAGGATCTTAAACATGCACCTCGCCAGAATCTCCAAAGGCTCTCTCGTCGAAACCGCCATAGAAAGTCTGCGCCAGGCCATTGAGAAAGGTCACTGGGCAATTGGCGAGCGCCTGCCCGTTGAAGCGCAACTGTCGGAATCCCTCGGCGTAAGCCGTAACACCGTTCGTGAAGCTGTCAGAGTACTGGTGCATGTCGGCATGCTGGAAACCCGCCAGGGGGATGGCACCTACGTGCGTGCGACAAAGGACGCTGGAGAAACCCTGCGAAGGGTCAGCCGTGCTCAATTAAGAGACAAACTTGAAGTACGGATCATGCTGGAAACCGAGGCTGCGAAGCTAGCAGCGGAGCGCCGAGACACAAAGGATCTGGAAAGAATGACACTCGCCCTCGATGAAAGGGCAAAGGCCGGTGACGACATAGAAAGCCGAATCCACCACGATCACACGTTTCACGCAGCTCTGGTCGCAGCTTCACACAACCCTGCCCTGTCGGAGCTGTACGACTATTTTGCCCATGCGGTGACGCAAACCATTGAACTGACCGAACTCGATTCAGAGCTTCCAGAACCCTCCCAGGAAGATCATGAACTGCTCCTTGCGGCGATTCGACGGCAGGACTCCGTGAAGGCAGAAGCTCTGTCGAGAGCCCTGCTCCAGCCGAGCCTTAAAGCCCTGGGGGGGAAGCGCACATGAAACTCAGGCTCGATACCTTCACGCTATTACTTATGGGCGCTATTGCCCTTGCCACGTTCCTACCGGTGCGTGGTGATGCCGCCGACGCCCTGGCAACTGCTGGCACCGTGGCTGTGGCGCTCCTGTTCTTCCTTCATGGCGCGGCACTTTCACGTGAACAAATCGTAGCCGGTGCCACCCATTGGCGCCTACACATCATCATTACCGCTTTCACCTTCGTTTTCTTTCCCCTGGTGGCGTTACCCATTAATGAAATCAGTCGCTTTGCGCCTCAGTGGATGCCAGCGGACCTGGGATTGGGGTTCCTGTATCTGGGGGTGCTGCCGTCGGCCGTCTCTTCCTCGATTGCCTATACGGCCATGGCAAAAGGCAACGTGCCCGCCGCTATCTGCAGCGCCGCTGCTTCCAATGTGTTTGGCATGATGTTGACACCATTCCTGCTGTTGCTACTGGTGAGCACGTCGGGCGACGGCGGCTTTTCGGTGGCCGAGGCGCTCAAAGACATCGTGCTACAGCTGCTTCTGCCGTTTGCGGTCGGGCACGGCTTGCGTCCATTGCTGGGAGGCTTCCTGGCTCGGAATGAAACGCTCACCTCCCGCTATGACCAGTGCGTGATCTGGCTGATCGTGTATTCCGCTTTTTCCCATTCAGTTGCGAGCGGCCTGTGGCAGAATCTGCCGTTGAAGGCGATTCTACTGGCCATTTTGCTGTGCTTCGCGCTGCTGGGGTTCTTTATGGTGCTGGCGATGTTTGTGGTTCGCCGGTTTGGATTCAGTCTGGAGGACGAGGCCGCTGTGGTGTTCTGCGGCTCAAAGAAAAGCCTGGCATCCGGTTTGCCCATGGCCAAGGTTCTGTTTTCCGGGCATCCCGGATTTGGCATGATCGTGCTGCCGATCATGTGCTACAACCAGATTCAGGTCATTGTGGGAGCCATGCTGGCTCAGGCGTATCGCCGCAGGATTGAGGCCGCGTCAGCCGCCGCCCCCCATGCCACTAAATAGGGTCGCCAGTACAGCCAGACCGACAATCCAGCCTATTACCGCTGGCCAGAAGTTAACCATCTGGGGCGGCAGCTCTTCCTGGGGCTGCTGATCACTCGCTGACTTATCCGACTCGATGTCCTCGTCAACGTCGTGCTCATGTGCATCCCGCAGGCTATACCAATCGAACCATCCTGCCAGAAACTGCACAACGGGCGACGGGAAACTGCCGTTTTCCGCCATCGGCCGTACCTGAGGCTCCAGCGCGTCGGCGATTTCCCTGCGAACATGAGGCTGATCCGCAGGGGGCTCGCCGAGAATGGCTTTCCAGATCTGCGCGTCGTTACTGCGACTGGAATCGTTCAACAGGGCTCGGACCTGGATCACAACCTCCCGTACCACCTGCCGTTCCGAGGCATCCAATCCCTCAGCCTCCCCGGCTGTCGCGGGGGCAACAGCAACCTGAGGCTCCTGCCCTTCAATGCTGGCATCAGATGGACCGTTATCAGCTTGCGGTTCACCGCCCGTTGCCTCCTTGAACGCCTGCCGCAGCCGTTCAAGTTCCTCACCGGAGGCGAACTTTTCCTGCTGCTCGTAGGCAGCCCTGATACGGGCATGATCACCGGTGGGCTCGATACCCAATACTTCCCAACAATTCATAGAGTTGTAACTCATTCATCAGACTTTCATTAAATTTTAGAGAGACAAATGTAATCTGGTCACCTAGGATAAGAAAAAATGTTGACCATAAAAAAAATCCCACACTCGGCAAAGTATAAAACGACACTCATGTCCGTTACGACCTATCTCATTAAAATTCCTGCGCTTGCACGCTCGTATAACGGTCTCCGTCGCGTGGTTCCGGCGATATTCGCGGGCATGTTTATAGCCGCTGGCCCAGCAGGCGCTGCAGAGGGTGACGATGAATCCTTCGAACTCGCGGCACTGGGCGACTCATCGGAAAGCTATGATATGGGGTCCCCAATTCCCGAGGTGCTGACAACCACCCGGCTAAGGCAACCGAAGTCGCGGGTGCCAGGCACAACCACCATTATTACCGGCGAAATGATCCGTGACCTTGGCATTATGAACCTGGTAGAGGTTTTCCGCCTGGTGCCCGGCATGACCGTCGCAGAGGTCGGCAGTAATAATCCGGTGACCAGCTATCACGGCACTGTACATTATGAGCAGCGCCGATTGCAGGTACAGGTGGATGGCCGCACCTCCTACCGCCCTAACCTTTCGGATATGGACTGGAATACCATGCCGGTTCCCCTGGAACTGATTGAGCGTATTGAAGTCAGCCGTGGTCCGAACAGCGCGGCCTATGGGATCAATGCTTTTCTCGGTTCCATCAATATCATTACCCGCTCCCCCGAAGATACCGCCGGCTTTGAAGCACGCGCCATTACCGGCTCCAGAGGCTATAAAAGAATATTTGGTTCTGCAGGCAATTCAAGTGGTGACTATAACTGGCGCCTGGCATATGAGAAACGCAAGTCAGACGGGTTTGACGAGCAGGAAGACGACGACGTTTACTACCCATTCCACAACGGCTACGACGTCAACACCTTCACCTACGACAGCACGCTTTCCCTGAGCAGCAACTACAGCCTGGATTTACGTGCCGGCGTAGTGGATGGCATTGATGAAGAGGATAAGATCAAGAATGGAAAGCTCGGCGCCAACGATCATCCGGACATTATCGTTGACGACTTTTATCTGCAAACGCGCCTGAACATCCACACCTCTGAAAATCACTTCTACCATGTCCAGACCAGCTTCCAGAACTATGATCACCGCCAGCGTTGGAGCATCTGTATTCCCAGGGATACCTTTGGCGACATTATCCAGGGCAACAGCGTCGAACTGGACCCCTGCACAGCCAACGAAGTCGACCCATTCCGGGCCGATCTGAATGAAGATATTGAGGAATCCCGCCTGGAGTTCGAAATCCAGGATACCCTGTTGTTCAACCCGGAACTTAAGCTCGTATCGGGTCTTGGTTACCGCAAGGATACCTATCGATCTGTAACCTATTTCAATGGCCGCGGTAACAACTACCAGTCACAGGTTTTTGCGAACCTTGAGTACTCGCCTTTACGCTGGCTTACCTTGAACGCCGGCGGCTATTGGGAAAAAACCACCACCACGGACGAAGGCTACTTTTCACCCCGGGTGGCCGCCAACTTCATCCTGGCCAACAACCACACGCTCCGATTCGTCTACTCCCAGGCAGTACGCACACCGGATGCGTTCGAACAGAATCCGGACTGGTCCTATCGTCCCAGAAACGTTCAGCCTCCGTACGCCTTTCTTGAAGGGCAACGGTTCCTGGTCGCCAACCTGGTCGACCCCGCCACGTCGACGTATGGCAAAACACTTGAAGAAGAGCGCATAATTTCCCGGGAAATAAGCTATTTTGGTCAGTATTATCTAGACAGCTCCACCTTATCACTGGAAGTTCGCTATTTTAACGACAAGCTTCGGGACATGATCAGCGGCGTCATCAACGAAGAAGACTGGACCATCGACAACAATGTCGCGCTTGACCAAAAGGGCTTTGAAGTCGAGGCGTCACTGGATTTTCCCGGTACAAAGCTGAGGATGAGCTATGCTTATTTGGATCAGGACGGTCGCTATACCGGCGCCAATGATCGCGATGCCGGTGACAAACGATACGCGGTTGACCTGCTGGGGCGGTTGTCGGTCAGACATTCAGGAAGTTTTGCGTGGATACAGGATCTGCCTTTAAACCTGACCTCATCGGCGGCATTCTATTTTGCGGATGAGTTCCGGCGCTCACATTTCGAGCGTCTGGACCTGAGGCTGGCAAGGCACATTTTTAAAACCGGCTACAGCTATGAGTTTGCCGTTACCATGCAACACTACCTGAACCGAGAGGTGGATCTGAGCCCCGACAACGTCATCAAAGACCATAACCAGTTCTTCGCTGAAGCCGGCGTAAGATTCTAAAGGTACCACACGGACGATACCCGACCCTGGACGGTATGAAACCAACGTACAACATCAAAGTGGGGAATGAACCAGGCGGCCATGCCAGTCGGCGCGCCCTGGCCAGTGCCGTACTGTTGCTGCTTTTTGTATTGTCCGTGCCTTTTCAGACTGTTTACGCTCAATCCTCTGCGGGTTCCCAGGTGTATCTGGCTGGTTCCGAGAACTCCGCTCTGAACCGCCGTATGCGTTCTCTTCTTGAAGATGCGCTGGGCAGCACTGCTAACATTCGCTCCTTCAGTAGCGGTCAGACGTCGCAGGACAGTACCACACCAGTGATCACGCTCGGACCAGAAGCCTTTACACGAGTCCGGCAGGAGAACCGTGATGTGCCCATCCTGGCTTTACTGGTGGATCAATCGTTCATCAGCGGATACGCAGAGCGCTCTGAGGGTTCGGTTTCCGGCATACTGTACAACCCCCCTTTAGTCAGACAGGCCGTCGCTGGGCGGGTGATCCTGCCTCATGCGACCCGGGTGGCGATGCTTGCCCGGCCCGAGACTGTCGAACTTTACGAGCCCCTGGTCGACAAACTGCCAACGTATGGGCTCCAGGCGCGGGTATTTGTCGTCAGCTCCGACGACGATCTGATTCCAACGCTCATTCATGCGCTGAACTACGGTGACTTTATTCTGGCTGCACCGGATAGCGGCATATACAACCCCCGAACCATCAAGCATATCCTGCTGACCGCCTACCGCCGTAACCGCATCGTCATCGGCCCGAGTCAGGCTTATGTCAAGGCCGGATCGCTGGCGTCTACTTATACACCTTTGGCCGAAATTGCCAAACTGGCAGCGGAATATACAAAACAGTACCGCCTTGATGGCCAGTTCCCCCCGCCCGCCTATCCAGACGTGTTCAGAATTGAGCTCAACGGGCAGGTCGCGCGTTCCCTGAACATTCCGCTGCCCGACCGTCAGGAGATCATCAACTCTGTTAAAGAGCGGCTCGCCGGTTCCGAGGAGGCGTCTGATGAGTAAGCGTATGGGCAGGCCAGTCTCCCTCACGCGGAAGCTGTTGCTACTGGGGGCCGCACCAGCGATTGTGATGTTCGTTGTGTTGATGGTGTTCTTTACGTCTGCCCGGCTCGACGACGCCCGCAAGGACCTGGCTGACAGCAGCCAGATGCTCGCTGACAGCCTCGCACCAGCGGTTGAGTACGCCGTTGTTTCAGGAAACGCGGCGTCCCTTGAGCAGATACTGTCGCAATCACTGCGGCGAAGCCGAGCCCAATGGATACGTGTCTCTAACGTGGTGGGCGACGAGGTTGGGTTTGTCTCCACGGACGACCCTGGCAATATCCGTGCTGAGGAAACCTTCGACGTTTTCGAAGCAGAGATACTGCAACAACCGCTAGATCTGGGTGAAGACCGCCAGACCGAATGGTTCGAACCGAACTACGGGTTCGGGTCAGGAGCGCTTCGTGTCGGTACTGTTCAGGTGGGTGTCAACAAAGCCCAACTCGCTGCACGCCGACAGGACATTCTTTGGACCTCACTGGCTGTTGGATTTTCGCTTCTGTTGTTCACGCTAATAATCGTCAATCACTCGTTGAACAGCATTGTCTCACCGATCCATGGCCTATCCCGTCGGGTTGCAAAACTGACCAATCGGGAATATGAGGAAGTTGAGGTCGGCCTTGCCGGCGCTACCCGGGAAACCCGGGAACTGGAGGAAAGTCTCAATGCTCTCTCCAGGCATCTGAGGAACCTGAAGACATCCAGGGATGAAACCCTGGCCTCCTCTGAGAAAGCCCGAGAACGCGCGGAAATGGCAAATCGAGCCAAATCCGAATTCCTTGCCACCATGAGCCATGAGTTACGGACACCGCTCAATGGTGTTCTGGGGATGATCGAACTCGTGACCGATGAAACCCTGAGTGCTCGGCAGAAGGACTATCTCCAGACGGCGCGGCAGTCCACTGAAGACTTGCTGACGGTCATCAATGACATCCTCGACTATTCCCATATTGATCGGGGTACGTTGGAGCTGGATAACCGCGAGTTTGACCTGAAAGAACTGATCACCAATTGTACCGCAAGCTACCGTCATATTGCCGAGCAGCAGGGTTTGGCACTGTCCACCAAGTTTATGGGAGACTGGCCGGATCGTCTGCTTGTGCTGGGAGACGCCCCACGCCTGCGCCAGATCCTGGCGGGCCTTATCGATAATGCCATCAAATTCACAGGCGACGGCTTCATCAAAGTACAGGCTGGCTTTGTCTCTCTTGAGGAGAACTGCCTGGTTCTCAACTGCACCGTCAGCGATTCCGGCTGCGGCATTCCCGTCGAGCGGATTCACGACATCTTTAACTCGTTTGAGCAACTCGATACGGGTGATTCACGCAGTTATGGTGGAACCGGCATGGGGCTTTCACTGGTCCAGAGGCTGGTTGAGCTGATGGGTGGCCACGTCAAAGTGGAAACCGACATTGGAAAAGGGTCGCAGTTCCTCTTCGAGCTGCCCTTTGAACTGGCAACCCGGGTCGATCATGTTGAGCCGGCGGAACAGGGCCCCATCAAGACCGGCAGTGAGCAAGCCCGTGCCCTTGTGGTGGAAGACAACATGGTGAACCAGAGGGTCGCCACCGCTCTGCTCCGACGGCTGGGCTTTGAAACAGACGCTGCTGACAATGGTGAGGAGGCACTGCGACTGGTCCAGACCAACCACTCAGGCTACGACGTTATCCTGATGGACTGCCAGATGCCAGTAATGGACGGCTATGAAACCACCCGCTGTATCCGGGAATGGGAAAAGAGCAATGGCCAGGGCGGAACCCCAATTATCGCTCTGACAGCGGACGCCCTCCCAGGAACTGAGAGCAGCTGTCGAGAGGCAGGCATGAACGATTACCTGGCTAAGCCTGTGAGAAAAGAGAACCTGAGAGCGGTACTCAGCCGCTGGATACGGGTGTAGCCAGCGGCCCACAGTAAGACACGAATGGTGAGGCGGGAGCGCTTACGCTACGGGCTCACGCATGGTGACAAACTCTTCGGCGGAGGTCGGATGGATACCAATGGTGCTGTCAAATTGCGCTTTGGTCGCGCCAGCCTTCAGGGCAACCGCTATCCCCTGGGTAATTTCCCCGGCATCGGGGCCGACCATATGAGCGCCCAGCACCCGGTCTGTGTCAGCGTCCACCACCAGTTTCATCAGTGACCGCTCATCCCGACCACTCAATGTATGTTTCATCGGCTTGAACTCCGACCGGTAGATACGGAGCTTATGCCCGGCTTCCCTTGCCTCAGCTTCCGTCAGGCCGACCGTTCCGATATTGGGCTGGCAGAATACCGCTGTCGGAATGCAGGTATAGTCCATCTCGCCCTGGCCATCTCCGAACAGTCGGCGGGAAAGCACCATGCCCTGGGCAAGCGCCACCGGCGTCAGTTGGGGTGTGCCAATCACGTCGCCCAAGGCTGTAATGGAGGGTGCGGCGGTCTGGAAATGATCGTCCACAACCACATGGCCGGAAGCGCTGAGCTGGACTCCCAGCGCCTCAAGCCCGAGACCATCCACCAATGCACGGCGCCCCGTAGCTGCCATCACGAGGCCGGTATTCAGTCGCGTTCCATCGGTCAGGTTAACGTTGTAATGGGTATCCTCGCTCTCAATGGATTCAATATTAACGCCAAAACGCAGGTTCACGCCCTTCTTGCGTATTTCCGCAGCGGTAAACTCTCGGACGTCGTCATCGAAGCCGCGAAGGAACAGGTCACCGCGATAGAGAAGCGTTGTCTCAACGCCAAGCCCCGCAAGAATACCGGCGAACTCCACCGCAATGTAGCCGCCGCCCCAGACAACTGCCTGCCTCGGCAGTTGCGGTAGGTAAAACATTTCGTTTGAGGTAAGTACACATTCCTTGCCGGGCACATCCGGGACCACTGGCCAACTGCCGGTAGCGATAGTGATATGCTTTGCTGTATAGGACCGCTCTCCCACCAACACGGTGTTAGCATCAGTCAGTGTCGCGGTACCTTCTATAACCGTAACGCCGGCGTTGGCAAGCATACGCCCGTAGATTCCGTTAAGCCTTTCGATTTCGGCGTTCTTGTTGGCAACCAATCTGGTCCAGTCAAAACTGACCTGCTCGCCCGGCACGCTCCAGCCATAGCCTGCAGCGTCCTCAATATCCTCTCCAGCATGGGAACCGTAGACAAACAGTTTCTTGGGAACGCAGCCCACGTTAACGCATGTCCCACCCAGATAGCGCGATTCCACCACGGCCACACGGGCGCCCTTGGCTGCTGACATACGTGCCAGCCTCACACCGCCGGAACCGGCACCCACAACAATCAGATCAAAATCCTGTCTGTCAGACACAGCGTCTCCTGTCGTTTTCGACAATTTGTTCGTTCAACCGGATACCGCCGCCTGTTCATCCGGGCGGACCTCACGGAAAAGTATATGATCCTCAAAGCTGCCCAGGCGAATGGTGCCAAGGCTACGGAACCCTTCGGACTCGTAAAACGGAATGTATCGGCTGTTGCCCGTATCCAGGACAAGCCCACTTCCTCGGGGATTTTCTGCACAGAGCTTTTCAACTGTGGATAACAGCAATCGCCCATATCCCTTGTTCTGATAGTTCGGATTCACTCCCATCAATGGCAACTGGTGGGCCAGAGGCTGGGGTAGCATTTCCCGGATTCTCTCGTGGTAATCCAGGTAGCGACGGGTACAGGCAAACCCGGTGGTAAGAACCATGCGAATACGCCAGCTAAGCTGCTCCGCTAGATTCAGCCGGAGCTCCGGCTCGCCAATGAAGGCAACAGCGACGAGCGTATCGTTCACCAACACACCAACTGCGTCCTGGTGCAAACCAAAATAGAGGTCAATCAGTTCCCGAACTGTGGCCCGCACTCGCTGCTGATAGCCCGGCCGACGATGATCAAACAGGTACTGGAACGTCGGTTCATCCCGGTACGCGTGGACCAGTATGGAAATCGCCTCGTTTCGGGCACTTCCGTCGAGTCGAACAATGACCGGCTCCTGGCTATTCTTGTTCTGTGTGCCGTCACTCATCACATGTTCTCCAATGTCTGCCTCAAATCGTTAACGTGAGACGTACGGATACGATCCCTGGATCGTTCTGTCGGTCCATGGACGCTTGATCTATCTGAACACCGTGGCTAGTGTTCAGACGTTCCAGCCAGCTGGCCACCTCAGTGAACGGTGCTCCCTCGAGCCAGACCCGAATGGCGTTCTCACCGCTGGGCTCGAAACGCTGAAGCGAAAGGCCTGATTCGCCGGCACTACGCGTCACCAGCGCCATAAGTGCTCTACCGTCTACCGGCGTATCAGAACCTGCGCCCCCCTGAGACGAACTGGCACTGGACAGACGATCCAATGACTGACGATTCGCCTCAAGCCACGCCAATAGTTCAGTCGCACGCCCCCTCGCGTCCACGGCTTCGTTGTGGAACTCCGTGGCGGGGCGCCAAACTCCAAAGTAGAGAATGCCCAGGAGAATGGCTACCGCTAGAACTGAGAGAGCCTGCTGGTCCCTGCGAGGCAACTGGTCATATTGGGCGATGAGCTTTCCGACGGCCGGCTGCTCTTTGATCCTGTTTAACATGCCGTTATCCTCCGGAAACCGTCAGGCGACCGCGGGCGCCATTGGATTCATTAACCACCGAGCCAATCTTCGCTTCCAATCCGCGACTGGTCAGGCCATTTCTCAGGGTGCTGAGCTTGTCATAGCTGTCTGCGCGCACATCGACCACAAGTTCTCCGCGGTTCCGGCTATAGTTCACCGAATTGAAGCTGACAGCGCGTGAGTCGGGAATCTTCGAATACTGTTCACCCGTGTACTTCATTAACATGATAAAACCAGCGTCTGGCCCTTCCGCCTGTAGTTGACGCAACTGCCCTTCAACAACCCTGCGCACGTTACCGGAATGGGTCCTGGCGTCGCCCGGGAAGGCCTCGCGATAAACCGCCATCGCCTGCTCTCGGATTTCGTCAGCTTGCTGCTGGTAGTAAAACCCCATGCCCACTTCCACGCCAATCTGGATCACAAACCATACGCAGGCCACGGCGATCAGCGGTTTCCATGCGCCCAGCGCACTCGATTTGCCCGTGCGGATGCTGTAGGCCCCCTGGCACAGGTTGATCGGCTGGCAAAGGTGATGATGGTGGGAATGTGCCAGCAGTTCCAGTGGCATCAGTTCCAGCGTTTCCTCGCGAACCACCAGGCGCCCTGACGATTTCAGCTCGCTCAGGTCCGCCTGCTGGTGCTCAAATTCCTGCTCAGTGCCATAAACAGTGACCGGCACCTCGGCAATCACTTCATCGGAGGGCGGTAGCGCAAGCGTCTGCGCAAACATCGCGAGATTCCGCGCATGAACACTCAGCCATTCCCCCTGATCACTGGAAAGCATGGCGGAATCGCCATCCAGGCACACCGACCAGCCACCTTCGGTCAGGGGCAGCAAGCTGGAATCTGGATAGATCGCATCCAGCTTAAGATGATTCCAACCACTGAACATCGCCACCCATTCTGCCATTTGACCGTGGTCTATAGCGGCTACCCGGAAACCTGTTTCCGTACGGTCGCCAAGGGCCAGATGAACGCTTTCGATATCCTGGGCAACCTGTTCCTCAACCGCGTAGGGAAGCGCCTGATGAACAAATCGCGTCTGTTTGGCGGGAATGTCAGCTACGCAGAAAAGCGCCTCGTCGCCGGGAATGAGACCAACCAACAGCACGTTCTCAAGATCGTTCTGGGTCAGGGTCTGCTCGATGGCGTCTCGTGAATCCGCTGTTCCCCGGGCCTGGGCATCTCCACTGGCATCCACCAGCACCCAATTGTACAACTGGGCTTCCGGGTTGGCGTCGGGGTCCGCGAATGGGGGTCGAGGCCTGACGTAGAGGCGATATGACATTCTGAACAATTTCCTTTTTCGAAACCCTTTCGGGGTTATCGGTTCTGTTTGTAACGATTTTCCGACTCCGGACTTCCCTACTCCTCGGAGACAGTGAACGGTTCCTTGGTAATTCGATTCTTTTGCCCGGTGTCACGAGACACGGTTTGCATCTCGCCCTCCGGGCTTCGATAAACCGTACTGACCAGGTTGGCAACCCGGTTATCGTAGGTAATCCGCGACACCACTTCAAAAAAACGGGTCTGTAGGCCCAGGCCTGTGGATTTCAGTCCCCTCCCCGCAAATTCATCCAATGCCAGGAAATCCTGTACATTTTCAAAACGCTCTTCCAAACGTCTTTCAAGAATAGCGTCTGCCTGCGCCTGTGTCAGTTCCTCATGGAGAGACATAAGTACCGGTGCTGTCGCAGTGTTGACGTTAATGCCCAGCCCCGCCACAGGCAACGCCGCTACGTGGGGCCTTAATGCACGATAGGCTTCTTCAGTCATACCATCGATCATACGAAGTTCGGAAACATCGACAAAGGGCTGATTGCCGGCCCTGTAGGCTGGATCCGCAGAAAGGTACTGGCCATCTTCGGCCCCATAGGCGCTGACGGTCTGGTCATCAGGATCAATCCAGTCAACCAACGCATCGACATTGACTGTGTTGATTTCGAGAACCTGAAGCAGGCGTGCTATCCGGTCACGGACCATAGGATCAACCTGCCCATTGACACTCACCAGGTCGTTGAGGTTTATCCTGCCACCGAGATCATCAATCTGGACCTCGGCCACACCGTTGTCGTCCAGCGGGAGAATGGCGGCATTCTTTGCCCAGAACTCATCCAGACTATCCACCATGAGGTTGTTTTCCTTATCGTCCTCAAAGTCCCGGACCAGAATCTGGCGGGCAAAGGCTTCCGCACCGAGGGCGACGCTGTGCCCCTGCTGTTGGGCAAGGTAATGGCTGGCACGGAACACTCTCACGCTTTGCTGCTGTGTCATGCCTGTGGCCAGCATGACCACCAGTGCCATGGCGAGGAGTACCATGATCAGAGCCACGCCACCCTGGCGATCACCGGGCCTTCCCCTGAATGGACGCCTACCCATCCGTCGCTCCTGACCCAGACGGGGCTTGGCCCGGGCTTTGATCTTGATCCTGGTCCTGTTGCTGGTCATCATCCTGGTCGTCTGCGGCGTCGTTGACGCTGTTCACCACACCCTGAGCAACATCATTATCAAAATCAGGAAGCGTGAAGGTTCTTGCCAGCTCACCAAAGCGTTCGTGCTCTATGGTGACCTCGATACCCAGCGGTAAAGGAATGTCCGGCCGCGCCCCCGGCGTCATATTGGCCAGACTTTCTTCATCAGGCCATTCATCCCGCCAGTTTCGCTGGTCATCCAGAAAGCGGACGGCGAAGTCGGTGACATTGGAAAGCAGAAGAAGGTCCTGGCTGTTGTCTTCCTGCCCCCTGTCGACGGTTACCCAGTACCGCCGGCGCAATTCATCCCCGGTGTATTCCCAGCCCACCCGCTGCAGACTGCTGCGACGAGTGCCCAGTGGGTTGCGCCAGCCCTGGCGGGTGAGAATCAATGAAAACTCTTCTTCACGGCTGGTCAGAGCAGGACGGAAATCGCCGTAAATGTCACGGGCCGACCGGTTCACCACCTGGGTAATGTCCCGCTCCAGCAAGAGCATGGTGCGTTGAATATGATCAAACTGTTCCGCGACTTCGTTGACCCGGTCCCTGGACGAGACCACATTGCCCAACACCTGCCATACCCCGAGGCCGATAACAGCGGTGATGGTAACCGCGATCAGCACTTCCATCAGGGTAAAGCCGGCTTGAGCGGAGGGACGCGACCTGTGTTGAGCAACGATCATGGGACCCGGCATCAGTTCTCACCAATAAACGCAGACAGCGTGTGAATCGGGGCGGGCTCAGTTCTGTTGCCGCGATATTGAGCCACGGTCACCTCAACACGAAGAATGGACGGGTCTTCGGTGGCGAGGACAGCGGTGGTTACCTGCCATTTATACGAGCCGTATTCGATGTCGTCCGAGTTCTCTGAGATAGAGGGCAAATTTTCCTGAAGCCGGATTTCATTGATACGATTGTCCGCCACCCAGCCAGCCAGGGTTTTGTCGCGAATCCGCTCATAACTGGAAATATACTGGCTGCCCACCTCGGCTGCTGCCGTTGCGATCAAGCCAAACACCAGCAGCGCCACCAGGACCTCGATCAGTGTAAAACCGCGCTGGCCGTTCATTTGTCCTCGCTCTCCTCGCTTCCCGGGTGGCGCCACTCAAGGGGAGAAATGCCATCGGACGTGATGGTGTGCATCCGGGAATCGTCACGGCCAACAAGGAACTCCAGCTCAAAAGGCGTCGTTTCACCGCTGGAAAAGAACACCACATCCGGCCGCAGTTCGTCTTCGTCAGACGCCAAGCGGGGGGTATCGCTTTCTATGTATTCGGTTACGGTGATCCATTCTGGGAAGCTCCGCGTCCGGAACATTCGTTCGGCTGGCTGCTTCCATTCGCCACTCAATTCTTCCCAGGCAACAAAACGATAGCTATCGTCTTCGAGAATCAGGCCCAACTCAGTATTGTTCAGTATCGATTGCTCCGAGGCGGTCTGCATCAGCAGGTAGAGCTCGCGTACTTCATTTTCCATCTCACGATCACGCGAGCTGCCGCCCATCGACATAACGGCAAGCGCAGCAAGCAATCCAACCACCACCAGGACAACGAGTATTTCGATCAGCGTGAAGCCCGACTGTCGTGTCCTGGAGTGCACAATCAGTCCCTGACCTTCCAAACGCTGATGTCGGCGTTGTCACCATCGCCGCCTTCACGGCCATCCGCGCCATAGGAATACAGGTCGTAGGGGCCTTCCGTGCCTGGATTAACGTACTGGTATTCTGCCCCCCACGGGTCCTCGGGAACGCTATTCAGATACCCCTCCGGGTTCCAGTTCCTGGGCTCGGGGCTACCACTGGGCTTGGACACCAATGCTTCGAGGCCTTGTTGAGTGGACGGATAATGGCTGTTGTCGAGACGGTAGAGGTCCAGGGCGTTTGCCACATTGCTCATCTGTGTCTCGGCCACCGTCACCCGGGCCTGATCACTTCGCCCCATGATGTTCGGCGCCACAATGGCTACCAGCAAGCCCAGAATAACCATGACGACCATGATCTCGATCAGGGTAAAACCCCGTTGTGCCACTTGATGTTTCATTGTTTCGCTCTTCATCTGTCCCTATCTCTGGGTTTGGAAATGGGGTTGGCCTGCCGGTCCTGGCCTAGCCAACCAGGTTGCTCATATTCAGGATCGGAAGCATGATTGCCAGCACGATAATCAACACAACCACGCCCATCAACAGCAGCATCATCGGCTCGAACAGGCCCACGATGGCGGCGATCTTGGACTGCAGGGTGTTCTCCTGCATCGTCGCTGTTCGCTCCAGCATGCTGTCCAACTCGCCGCTGGCCTCGCCACTCGCAATCATATGCAGCATCATCGGCGGGAAATAGCCGGTCTGGTCCAGCGAGCGGTGCAGGGAGCCGCCTTCACTCACCTTTCTTGCCGCATCCCGCAGTTCCTGGCGCAGGTGGTCATTTGACAGCACCTCGCCGGCAATGCGCATGGCTTCCACCAACGGCACACCGCTGGTGGTCAGAATGCTCAGTGTACTGGCATAGCGCGCAGTATTGACACCACGGACCATGCCGGAAAACAACGGCATATTGAGTAGGCTTTTGTGGAAACGGAGCCGGAACGAGGGTTTCCTTAATGACCACCGGAAAACAACCAGCGCGGCGATGATCAGTATCAGCAGATAGATAACGTAGCTGCCCAGGAAATCCGATACCGCCAGCATGGCGGCGGTCAGCGCCGGAAGTTCCTGCCCCTGCTTAACAAACACCTCGATGATGTCCGGCACCACATAGGTCAACAGGAACACCACAATGGCAATGGCCACAACGCTGAGAATGATTGGGTAAATGGCCGCCAACTGGATTTTCTGACGGGCCTCCTGCCGGGCCTCGGTATAGTCCGCCAATCGGTTGAGCACCAGGTCCAGATGGCCGGCGTGCTCACCCGCCGCGACGGTGGAACGATAGAGCCTCGGAAACGCCCGGGGGAACTCACCCAGGCTATCTGCCAGGCTGTAACCCTCCATAACTTTTGCGCGTATGGCAATCAGCATGCTGCGAATACGCGGCTTGGAAGACTGCTGAGCAGCCGCCGAAAGGGCCTGCTCGATCGGAATGCCGGACTGTATGAGCGTTGCAAGCTGCCGAGTCACCAGGGCAAGGTCCGCCGTTGCAAGACTGCCCCGGCTGCTAAGCGGATTGCTCCGGGCCTGCTTCTCCGAGGCGGGTTCAACTGCAAGGGGCGTCAGCCCCCGTTCTCGCAGTTGTTGGCGCACCGCCCTTGGGGCATCGGCCTCGACAACGCCCTGTTTCTGTTTGCCGCGGCTATCAAGCGCCTTGTAATCGAATGCTGGCATGGAGTTACCTGCTCCGGTGGGTCACGCGAAGGACCTCTTCGACTGTGGTCACCCCATCCAGGATTTTCTGGACGCCATCGGCGTGGATGCTCGGGCCATGAAGCCTGGCCTCGTGTTCGAGATCCAGCTCCCCTGCCCGTTTATGAATCAAGGAGCTGATTTCCTCGTTGACCTCAACCACTTCGTAGATACCGATACGGCCCCGATACCCCAATTGGTTGCAGTGCTCGCAGCCTTTCGCACGATGAATCGTTGGCGGGTTGGCCGGGTCCTGCTGCAGAAATTCGCAGTGTTCCTCACTTGGCGTATAAGGTTCGCAGCAGTCTTTACAAAGCACACGCACCAATCGCTGGGCCACGATGCCCACCAGGCTGGATGAAATCAGGAAAGGCTCAATGCCCATGTCCATCAGGCGGGTAATCGCGCCCACTGCGGTGTTGGTGTGGAGGGTGGAAAGAACCAGGTGACCAGTGAGACTGGCCTGGACTGCGATTTCAGCGGTTTCCAGATCACGAATTTCACCGATCATCACCACATCCGGGTCCTGGCGCAGAATGGCCCTGAGCCCCCGGGCGAAAGTCATATCCACCTTGGTGTTGACCTGGGTCTGACCGATGCCCGGCAGGTTGTACTCTATCGGGTCCTCAACGGTCAGTATGTTCCGGCTGCGATCATTGATTTCCTGCAGCGACGCATACAGCGTTGTCGATTTACCAGAACCGGTGGGGCCGGTGACCAGCAGGATGCCATAGGGCCGATAGATCAGCCGCCGCAGTATCTTCAGGTCGCCGCCCGCCATACCCAGGGACTCCAGGCGAATGCTCCCGGCCTGTTTGTCCAGAAGACGCAATACCACCCGTTCACCACTGGACGACGGCATGGTGGACACACGAATGTCGACTTCCCGTCCAGCCACCCGCAGGGCGATACGACCGTCCTGTGGCACCCGCTTCTCAGCGATATCCAGCTTGGCCATAACCTTGATTCGCGACACCAGCAAAGGCGCCAGTGCGCGCTTGGGCTGCACCACTTCCCGCAGTACACCGTCCACCCGGAAACGCACCACAAGCCGGGTTTCGTAGGTTTCGATATGCACGTCCGAGGCGCTGGTCTTGACGGCCTCGGTGAGGATAGCGTTGATCAGCCGGATAATCGGGGCGTCGTCTTCCTGTTCCAGCAAGTCTTCGGTTTCTGGTACCGAATCCGCCAGCGACGCCAGATCCATATCATCGCCAATCCCCTCCACCATCTGCATGGCTTCGGCGGAATCATTCTGGTAGGCCGCGTTCAGCGCTGCGTCGAAACGGGCCGGATCAATGGGAGAGAACCTTGCACGCCCCCCGCTGATACGGTTGGCTTCCGCCAGCGCTGAGTGACCCGCCCCGGGTCTTACCAGGATTACGGGATCGCCTTCGTCGTCACGGGTCAGGATGACACCGTTGCGTTTGGCGAACGTGAAAGGTAGACGGCCCAGCGGAGCATCCTGCGGCTGAAGTTCTGTGTCTGTGTCCACGATCGTCCTCGTTATGTTGCCGGGGCGGGAAGAAAATGTTCCGGAATCCCTTTCTATTCAATTAATTCAGAAAGGCTACCATAGGATATGGAACCGCTGAATAACTCTATACACTATACTGCCAATAAATCGTTGCAGTCTGATAACCTGTGAGCCTTTTGCCGGCCCACACCTGCTCTTTTCGGGACATTCAATGCTTTTTACCAGTTCAAGGTTACCACTGATACTCGCCACCGTCGCAGGCATCGCCATGATCACTGTGACAGCGTGGCAGGGCGTTCGCTTCTGGCAGAATGAAACCAGTGCAGGTGGCGCTACGTCCGCCACGGACCTTGCGATGGCGGAAACCGAGACCCGGGACGTCCCTGACGCCAATCTGGCCTCGTTTGCCCTGTTTGGAGAAGCCGGAAAAGAGGTTCCCCAATCGGAACCCGATACCGAGAACCTGCCGGAAACCAACCTGAGGCTGTTCCTCCGCGGTGTACTGGCCGCCTCGGGAGATTTTCCTGGTAGCGCACTGATTGAAGACGACAAACGGAACACCGAGGCCTACCTGGTGGGCGATGAGCTACCCGGCAATGCGACCCTTCGTTCTGTTCGCCCCAATCGCATTATCATTGAGCGCAGCGGCAAACTCGAAAATCTCTACTTCCCGGAAGATGAAGACAGAACCGGTCTCTCCATGGCTTCCACGCAAACCTCCAGCGAGCAGGAGGAACCCAGTGGCACGCAAATTCGTCCAACAGGTGTGGACAGACGTTCTACCTCCACCAATACAGACACCAGCGACCAACGCCGTGAGGAAATCCGGCAGCGTCTGGAACAACTTCGCGAACGCCTGAGAACCAACAACTGAGGACAGCCATGGAAACGGCCGCATCGAATCCTCGCCGCAGCGGCTCCCTGCTTCCCATGCTACTCATGGTCATCACGTTAACGGTGGCCGCCTTCGAACTCAGCGAACGACTCATGACCTACGTGCGCTCAGAATTCGGCGAGGAGGCCCACGGCCGGCTGGAAACCTGGCAAAGCCTTCACGACATGGCTTCCCGGGCAGCAATCGACCGCCAGCTCCGGCTCGTGAATTCGTTTTTTAACCGAGTCCGGTTTGTCAGCGACATTGCCCACTGGGGAGAAGAAGACTACTGGGCGACGCCCGTTGAACTACTCACCACCAACGGCGGCGATTGTGAGGACTTCTCCATCGCAAAATACCTTACCCTCAAATCCATGGGGGTTCCCGATGAGCAACTTCGCATTGTTTACGTCAAGGCTCTGGAGCTGAACCAGGCTCATATGGTGTTGGCGTGGTATCCGGAGCCGGACGCGGACCCGCTAATCCTCGATAACCTTATCAACGAGATCAAACCGGCGTCCCAAAGGCCGGACCTGGAGCCAGTCTACAGCTTTAATGGTGACGGTCTGTGGCTGAACCGTTCCGGTGGTGACTCCGAACGAATCGGAGAAGCGAAAAAACTGGAACACTGGCAAAGTCTCAATGATCGCATGGTGGACAGTCTCCGCTAGAACCATCGTTGTCGGCATAAGACACAAGACTTGTCGCCAGGCGACACAGCGTTAACGGCCCCAGGCGGTACAATCTGCTCCACGAATAGACTTACCACACACTTACCGACGAGGAACGGCCACATGCGACGCTGGAACGGCTGGGGTGATGACCAGTTTAATCTTGAATTACCCAACGAAGGGCAGCGATTTCTGGACGAGCGCATAGGAAGCGCCCCTGCTCTGGCCGACGTGTCCCTGGAGCATGTCAGCGCTCAGGTGCCCGCCAGCAGGCTGCCGCGGCATCCAGCAATTGTTGACGCAGCCGAAGATCGAGTGCGCCACGCTCGCGGTCAGAGCCTGGCAGACTGGCTCGCCATGCGCAGCGGAGACTTTGGCGTATTTCCCGATGGTGTTGCCTACCCTGAATCGTCCCTGGATGTTCAGGCTCTGCTTCAATACGCTGACGAAAACGGTATTGCGCTCATCCCCTATGGCGGCGGCACCAGCGTGGCGGGCCACATCAACCCGGTATCCGGCGATCAAGCCGTGCTGACCGTGGATATGGGCCGAATGAACCGCCTGATGGATCTGGACAGGGAGAGCCAGGTCGCCACGTTTGGCGCCGGCACCCCGGGCCCGTTGGTGGAGTCGCAGTTACGGGCACTGGGCTATACATTGGGGCATTTTCCACAGTCTTTTGAGCTGTCCACCATTGGCGGTTGGGTCGCCAGCCGGTCCAGCGGGCAACAATCACTCCGTTATGGCCGGATCGAACAGCTGTTTGCCGGTGGCCGCATCGAAACCCTGAAAGGCACGCTGGACATCCCCACCATTCCAGCCTCCAGTGCCGGCCCGGACATCCGCGAGATGATTCTTGGTTCCGAAGGCAGGCTTGGTCTGATCACCGAGGTCAAAGTGCGCGTCACGCCATTGCCGGCCCAGGAAAGCTTCCATGTGGTGTTCTTTCCCTCTTGGGACAAGGCTCGAACAGCCTGTCGCAAGCTGGTTCAGAATCGCACCCAGCTCTCGATGCTGCGCCTGAGCAACGCTACGGAGACAGAAACCCAGCTTGCTCTTGCCGGCCACCCCGGAATGATTGGTCTGCTGGAGTCCTATCTGGGCCTACGGGGCGCCCAAGACGGCAAATGCATGATGACGTTCGGCCTCACCGGCAGCAAACGCCAGTGCCGGAACGCTCTCAAGGAAACTCGCGAACTTTGCCGCGAATTTGGTGGCATCTACACCGGTAAAAAACTCGGCGACAAATGGGCGGCCAAGCGCTTCACCATGCCCTACCTGCGGGAAGCCCTCTGGAAACTGGGTTACGCCGTCGACACCCTGGAAACCGCCACCGACTGGGATAACGTTGACGATCTCTTAAAGTTGATTGAAGAAAACCTTCGTAACCAACTGATTGAAAATAACGAGCGAGTCCATGTTTTCACCCATCTTTCGCATTTCTACACCCAGGGCTGCAGCTTGTACACCACCTATGTGTTCCGGGTTGCAGACAGCTACGGGGAAACCCTGGCACGCTGGAAAACCCTCAAAGACAGCACATCTGCCATTATCGTTAACAACCGGGGCACCATTAGCCATCAGCATGGCGTTGGCAAGGACCACGCCCCCTTCCTGCCGGTTGAGAAAGGCGAACTGGGCATGCTGGCCATCGGGTCTCTTTGCCAAACCTTTGATCCGGCCGGCCTGCTAAATCCACAGACGCTGGTTCAGAAATAATGTCACTGACGCGCGAACAGAAGCTCGAGCAACTGACCCGCGGCAATTCCACCTTTGATGTGGTTGTGATCGGAGGGGGTATTACCGGTGCAGGCATTGCTCGCGAGGCTGCCGGCAGCGGTTTAAGCACCTTACTGGTGGAGCAACGGGACTTCTCCTGGGGCACTTCCAGCCGTTCTTCGAAAATGATCCACGGTGGGCTGCGCTACCTGGGTAGCGGACATTTTCGCCTGACACGGGACGCGGTGCGGGAGAGGGAGCGCCTGATGGCGGAGGCGCCGGGGCTAATTGATCCCCTGCGTTTTGTGATGCCCCATTACCGGAAACAATTCCCCGGCCCGAAACTGTTCCAACTGCTGCTACGCCTGTACGACCGCATTGCAGGCAAGCCCTCCAGGCAACGACTCAGCCCGGTGGAAACACTGCAGTGGGTTCCAGGCATAGCCACCAACAATCTGGTCGCCGCCAGCGGCTTCACCGATGCGGTCACCGACGACGCGCGTCTGGTGCAGAGAGTGCTGGAAGAAGCCGAGACCGATGGTGCTATCTGCCTGAATTACATGTCGGCGCAGGCGGTTCTCCGAGACAATGACACTCATGCCGTCACAGGCGTTCACCTTCAGGATGCCCGCACAGAGGCCCACAAGCCGGACTTGATCGTCAACACCCCGCTGGTTATTAACGCCACGGGCGCCTGGGCAAACCAGTTTAAGCAGGCCGATCATACTGACACCCGAATACGCCCCCTGAGGGGAAGCCACCTGGTTGTTCCCTACTCTCGGCTTCCGGTGTCCTGTTCGGTTTCTCTCTTTCATCCCGAAGACGGTCGGCCGGTATTCGCCTTCCCGTGGCAAGGCGCGACGGTACTGGGCACCACGGACCTGGACCACCAAGACACGCTGTCTCGCGAGCCCGCCATCACCCGGGAGGAGCTGGATTACCTATTACAAGTCTCCTCCAGGCTGTTTCCTGCCAGCGCCATCTCCGAACGTGACGTGATAGCCACCTGGGCCGGAGTGCGTCCTGTAGTCACGCAAAAAGAGAGAACACGAAAGCCCTCCCAGGAAAACAGGGAGCATGTGATCTGGTCCGACGACGGCCAGATCAGTGTCGCCGGTGGCAAGTTAACCACCTTTCGGCTTATCGCTCGGGAAGTACTCGAACGGGGGCAAATACCGGGCTTTCGACTCAGGAACGATGCACTGCCGGAATTCACACCGCCCCCGGACCTTAAACGTCCCGAAGCCATCAGCCATCGGAACTGGCATCGATTAGCGGGCTTTTACGGTCCTGCTCTGGCAGAGGTCCTGCAAGCGGGCGGCCATAATACCATCGCCAGTACCGATACTCTTTGGGCAGAGCTAGCCTGGGCCGCAGCCAACACCAGCGTGGTCCACCTGGATGACCTGATGTTGCGCCGCACCCGGCTTGGGCTGGTGCTTCCAAAAGGCGGCGAAGACCTGCTCCCGGACATACGTTTCCTGTGCCAACCCATCCTGGCCTGGGATGACACCACCTGGGAGCAGGAAGAAACACGCTACCTGGATCTTTGGCGGGCCTGCTACTCGCTTCCGCCCGCACCGGGAGCGATGAAATGAGCGTAACCGAGCCACTGATTCTAGCCATCGACAACGGCACCCAAAGCGTTCGGGCCCTGCTATTCGATACTCAGGGCAACCTCATCGGCAAGGGCAAGCAGGACATCGAGCCCTACTTCTCCGAACAGCCGGGCTGGGCAGAACAACATCCGGAGTATTTTTGGGAAAATCTGGGTAAGGCATGTGACCTGCTATGGCAGAACACAATCGCGAAACCGGACCGGGTAGCCGGGGTCACCGTCACAACCCAGCGGGGCACTGTCGTTAACCTGGATCAGCACGGCAAGCCACTTCGACCTGCAATCATCTGGCTCGACCAGCGTCACGCACGGGTTGAAGGGCCTGTGCCCGGCTTATGGGGCTGGCTGTTCAAGCTGCTGCGGCTGAAACCCACCGTTGACCGTTTCCGCGAGAAAACCCAGGCCAACTGGATTGCCCAGAACCAGCCTGACATCTGGTCTGCCACCCGGCATTTTCTTTTGCTGTCAGGCTACCTGAACTACCGTCTGACCGGCGAGTTCAAAGATTCCGTGGGTAGTCAGGTGGGGTACATCCCCTTCGACTACAAGCGCCACCAATGGGCCCGCCAGCGGGATTTCAAATGGCTTACCATGCCCGTTCGCCGTGACATGCTGCCGGAACTGGTTAAGCCCGGCAATAAGATTGGCGATCTTACCCAAAACGCGGCCCGACACCTTGGCCTGCCGGGGCCACTGCCGGTCATTGCAGCGGCGTCGGATAAAGCCTGCGAAATCCTCGGCTCCGGTGGCCTGACACCAGAGGTGGGCTGCATGAGCTACGGCACCACCGCCACCATCAACACCACTAGCAAACGCTACCTGGAACCGGTGCGCATGATGCCACCCTATCCTTCCGCCCTGCCCGGCCACTATTCCACCGAGGTGATGATCTACCGGGGATTCTGGATGGTGAGCTGGTTCAAACGGGAGTTCGGGCTGCGGGAACGGAAACTGGCCGAGCAGCAAGGCGTGGAACCGGAAGCGCTCTTCGACGAACTGGTTCGGGCCGTCCCGGCTGGTTCCATGGGGTTAATGCTGCAGCCTTACTGGTCACCCGGGGTTCGCCAGCCCGGGCCGGAAGCCAAGGGTTCCATCATCGGGTTTGGCGACGTACATACCCGCTCCCACATATACCGCGCCATACTGGAAGGCCTGGCCTACGCCCTTCGCGAAGGCAAGGAACGGATCGAGAAACGCAGCGGCGTTCCTATTCGCAGATTGAGAGTCGCCGGAGGTGGCTCCCAGAGCGACGCCGCCATGCAACTGACCGCAGACGTCTTCGGGCTGCCCGCGGAGCGGCCTCACACCTACGAAACCTCCGGTCTTGGCGCCGCCATCGACGCCGCCGTTGGTCTGGGGCTACACCCGGATTTTGAAACGGCGGTGAACGCCATGACCCGCGTTGGTGATGTGTTTCATCCTCAAGCCGACACCCAGCAACTCTATGAGCGCCTGTATCGCGAGGTATACCTGAAAATGTACCCCCAGCTGCAGCCGCTGTACCGAAAAATCCGCGATATTACCGGCTATCCCGATTAGCACAGGAAACCGAACAATCTCTTGAATTTAGAACACAGTCCGGTAAAACTCTGGGTCAGTTACAACAACAATCACCCGGTTCAGCCCCCAGAGCACAAAGGCAAGCCCGATGTCGGCCTTAGATTACCTCGTACCCTATGACTTTTCGCCGCTCACGATATTGAGTTTCGTGCTCGTTCTGGCGCTGTACGGATATGGCCTGGCCAGGATGCCCGAGGACGAGCGCCCCGGAAGCGGTCGAATAATGGTGTTCGTGCTGGGCGTGATGCTTTGCTATGGCGTGATGCAGACTCGGTTCGATTACTACTCCCAGTACATGTTCTTTGTACACCGGGGACAGCACTTGATCCTTCACCATCTGGGGCCGTTCCTGATTGCACTGTCCAACCCTCTGCCCGTTATGCGATTCTTATACAGCCTGATCAAACCGGGAGTCAGGAAGGCATTAACACCCGTGGGGTGGCTGTACCGATTCCTTCAACATCCAGCAATTGCTTCCTTCTTATTTGTCGGCCTGATCTATTTCTGGCTCTGGCCGCCCATTCACTTCGACGCCATGCTCAGCCGGGATCTCTACTGGGTGATGAACTGGAGCATGCTACTGGACGGCATGCTGTTCTGGTGGTTGATCTTCGACCCACGCTCGCCCGTCATCAGCGACGCTCTGGGCTACGGAAAACGCATCCTGCTGCTGGCCCTGGTCGCGATACCCCAGATGATTCTGGGCGCCACCATCGTGTTCTCACGAGGCATGGTGTACGACGTATACGAAGTCTGCGGCCGTGCCTGGCCAATGCCGCCGGAGACCGACCAATTGCTGGGAGGCCTACTGACCTGGATTCCCCCGGCCATGATGAGCATTCTCGGCATACTGATTATCCTTCGACGCGCCATGAGGCAAGATGGCAAGGTGTCGCCCTATAACGAAAAACTGAAGGTCAGCCATTCATGAAAAACCGGTTCTGCAGGTGCTCTCGTAGAATAATTTCAGCCATGGCCTTGATTGTGTCCGTCGTAATACTCGGTGGGTGTCTTGGTGACAATGAAAACTGGAATGGCAAGGACATCAGCGGCCTGATGCCGGAACTGGCCTTTGAACTGACAGGCACCTCAGGCGACACAGTGACTGCCGCGCAAACCGACGGCACTATCCGGATGCTGTTCTTCGGCTTCACCTCCTGCCCCGATATCTGCCCCGCGACGCTCCAGAAACTGTCCAGGGCGGTGAAGGATTTGCCGGCAGAGTTGCGGGAGGACACACGGATTGTCTTCGTCAGCGTGGACCCACAACGGGATACCCCCGAACGCATCGACAGCTATGTAAGCTTTTTCAGCGACCGGGCCATCGGCCTGACTGGAGACGAGCCAGCGCTGAGGGAACTGAGCAAACGCTATCGAACCACCTTCGGCTACGACGAACCGGACGCAGAGGGCAATTACAACGTTTCCCACAGTGGGGCCGTCTATGTGTTTGATCGCGAAGGGAATGCGCGCTTACTGATCAGGCCGGAGGTCAGTGTGGAGGCGATACGATCCGATCTGGTTGCGTTGGCTGAGGAAAGCTGACGCAATAGCGGGTCACGAGATGACGCCGCGCTCCATGAGGCCCTCTATTTCAACGGTAGAGAGGCCGGCAATCTTCTCAAGGACCTGTTTTGACTGTTCCCCCAGCAGCGGAGGCGCCGTCCTGTAGCTTACCGGCGTCAGCTTCAACCTGATCGGATTGCCAACCGTCGGCACATCGCCCAGGTCGGGATGTGGAACAGACTGTTTCATGCCCCGCGCCAGAACCTGCGGATCGTCAAATACCTGATCCAGTGTGTTAACCGGCCCGCAGGGCACCCCTGAACGCTCCAGAATCTGCACCCATTCCTGAGTAGGCCGCATCACCGTGGCCTGCCGTAGCCTGGGAATCAGTTCCTTGCGATTCGCCACTCGGGCCCGGTTCGTCGCAAAACGCTCATCGCTCGCCCACTCCGGATGCTCAAGAACATCGCACAACCGGGCGAACTGCTCATCGTTACCGACCGTTAGCACCATGTTGCCGTCTGCGGTAGGAAAATCCTGATACGGGACGATATTGGGATGCGCATTACCCATCCTCCCTGGCGCTTGCCCCGTCGTCAGGTAATTCATGGCCTGATTGGCCAGGCAGGCCACCTGTACATCCAGCAGCGCGGCCTCGACATACTGGCCCTCCCCCGTCCGGTCACGGTGGCTGAGCGCAGCGAGCACACCAATCGTGGCATACAGCCCGGTCATAATGTCCGTCAGTGCGACACCGACTTTCATCGGCCCGGCGCCGGGCTCGCCGTCCGGTTGCCCGGTGATGCTCATCAGCCCACCCATGGCCTGGATCAGGAAGTCATAGCCCGGTCGATTTGCGTAGGGGCCATCTTGGCCAAATCCGGTGATTGAGCAGTAGATCAGTTTGGGGTTGATACGTTTCAGGCTTTCGTAATCCAGACCATAACGCTTAAGCCCGCCCACCCTGAAGTTTTCAAGGATGACATCCGATTCTGCGACCAGTTTTCGAATCAGTTCCTGCCCTTCAGGATGAGCAATATCCACCGCCAGTGACTGCTTGTTGCGATTAGCGGTCAGGAAGTAGGCAGAAAGTTCCTCGTTGCCATCAGCTCCCTGAAGATAAGGGGGCCCCCACGAGCGAGTGTCATCACCATGTTTGGGCCGCTCAATCTTGATAACCTCTGCGCCCAGATCCCCAAGAATCTGGCCCGCCCAAGGGCCAGCCAATACCCTGGAGAGATCGAGGACACGCAAGTGAGATAGGGAGCCAGACATTTAATTCTCCTTTATTGAATCAATTTAGCTTCTACCCCCGCTCATATTCCCGAACCAGTTCCTCCAGAAAGTAGAGCCCCGCAGAACTCAGAAAACAGCGGCCGGCCCCGGCGCGGAACAGCAGATTGCGTTTATCCAGGTAATCCAGGGCCTCTGGCAACCCTCTTTCAAAGCGCGCCGCTCTGAGAATCTCCTGATACTCCTCGTCGCTCGCCAGCACCTCGAGATCTTGCTCATTCAGTCCGGCATCCGGACGGCCAAGGTATTCCAAATCCCGACCACTGCGAGCGAAATAACGCCCGATCAGGAGCAAGATCACCTGTACCCGAAAGGCATTCTCATCGTGCTCTTCGCTCTCGTCGTCACTGCTTTCCTTGAGGAAGAAAAACGCGCCGGTTTCGTTGAATACCAGCTCGCTGCCCAGGTGTTCATAGAAGGTTCGGAAGTGGGACAGATGGTTGTACAACAGATTGTAGAGCGGATTGGCGCGCAACTCGGAGCGGTTGCTGTCCCATAGGTCACGCACAATCACCCGACCGGCCTGGAATTCCCGATAGATCGCAGCGCTGTGGGCCGGCAGGATCTGCTCGAAGGTGCTCGAACTTTGGGAATGGTCCGTGGATTTGGTGGTTTCCATCGCGTCAGAGAATTCAGGCATGGTGTTGCTCCAGGCGGCGCTTACGGTACACAAACTGCTCGCTGTCGGATGACTGGTCGAGGATTCGAAAACGGTTGGTGGTGATCACCTGCAGCCCCTCCGGCGGCGAGTTTACCAGCCGGTTCAGGGCCGCCAGCAAATCCGGAAAGCGATAACCGGGGATAAAGCCGTCCAGGCGGCCGTGCAGCTCCCGCACCAGATCCGTGGTGGGCCGCAGTTCCAGGGTCTCCAGCCACTGATACAGCTGGTTGATGCGCTGTACATCAATGCGGGTGTGGCGGCCGCTGCCGTCCACTTCCTGCAAAACCGGCACCTCGGCTTTGCGGCGAAGATCGTTCAGGCGCAGGTCCAGTTCGCTGAACAACAACTGATAGTAGCTGGACGATTCACCGAAAGCGTAATGCTTCGGGCGCTGCTGGGCGCGCAGGCCGATCAGGAAGCCGGTGCTGCGGGCAAAGCCTCCACCTTCCAGCCACTTCCGTTTGAGACTGAGGGTCTCGGTTTCGCCCTTGAGTTCCCGCAGTTTGCCGTAGAAATGCTCCATGGCGTTGTACTGGACCATGCCCTGGCGCGTCTTACGCAGGAAATGCTCCACCTCCTGGGCCACCGCCTGAATGGGCTTATATAGGGCATTGAGGCTGATGGAGGACCGGAACAACTGGTCCGCCAGGCTCTGGTCATCGTGGTTTTCCAGCAACCGGACGATGGCTTCCAGGGTCTCGAACAGGTTACTGCCATCGGGCAGCCGGGTATCCGGATTGAGAAATACCAGGGTTGGCTTGATGTGACGCTCGTACAGGGTAACGATCTGCTCGAACAGGTTCTGGCGGAACTCCAGGTATTTCTCCGGCGCCCGGCTGGCATCACCGGAAAGATCCGCAAGCTGCGCGCTGATGGTCTGCATGCGCAGCACGTTCTGGCGCAGCAGGCCGATGAGCTGGCTGACCCGTTCGTTCAGATCGTCCCGCAGTTCGGTGTAGTCCGGGTCCGCGTCACTGAAACTGCTGGTTTCCAGGCGATTACGCAAATCGCGCAAGGTCACCAGATGGCCTCTCAGCTTGGCATCGGTCAATTCCTGGTACAGCGACGCATTGCAGGCCCGCATCAGGTTGATCACCGCATCCTGGAACACCAGCCGGCGCTCGCCTTCCGCCTTGATGATGTCGATCACCAGGCCGCTGCGGAACAGATTGTCGGTGTTCAGCGCCAGCCGCACCCGGTCCCGATCGGCATTACCGAGTGTGCGGGTATAGTCCATCACCTCGGCCACCAGATCACTCTCGCGAATGTACCGGGCCTCGTTCCGGTCCATCTTCTCGATCATCCGGAACAGAATCTTAGGGTGTTCGAACAACAGCCGGGTCGTGTCCAGGGTGCTGAAGCGTTTACTCATCCGCCGGCTCCAGCAGGCTGTTCTGGGTCTGGTCACCCCAGTGGCTGAGCGATTCGCCGTTGGTGAACCCCTCGGCACCGCCCCAGAACACCAGGGTGCGCTGCGGGCTGTAGGGCCGTGCCGTGCGCATCTGCCCCACTTCAAGATGCCGTCCAATCAGGTAAATCACCTCGGCGCTGGCACTGTGGGTGGCGGCGGAAAACAGGTTGAAGCCCTGGTTTCGCAATCGTTCCAGCAGCGATGGCATCTGGCTGATGTCCACGCTGGCCAGCTCGTCCAACACCATGGGGAACGACAGCTGCACGCCGGGATACAACACCCGTTTTAACAGCCGGTACACCAGTTCCAGATTGATCAGCGCCGTGGTAGATGTGGACTGGCCCTTCTTGTCGAGGTTGGCGGCGTTTTCCTTGCGGGTGCGGTAGGAAATGCCGGTGATCACCCTGTCCATGGTCAGGCGTTTGCTGCCGCCCTGCTCCCCGAAAAAGTCCGCCACAAACACCCGCAAGCGGTCGTAAAAGGCATCGGACTGCAGCTGGTTGCCATAAGGGTCGATGTTGTTGGCTTCTTCCACCAGATTGCGGAATTTCGGGTCGGTGTGGATGTCCACCCGGATTTCCACCAAATCGTTGATACGTACGCCATCAAGCTCGCGATTAAGCTGCGCTTCAAACCGGGCAATGTGCTCGTGGTTGGATTTCAGGGCCTGACGGTAGCTGGCCACGGTTTCGTTGTGGATACCCACCTGCTGTTCCAGCACATTCCATCGTTCGGCCATGCCGGCAAACAGGTCCGACAGGCTTTTGAACGTCTCGCGGATAACCGATGACGCCGGGCTGTCTTTCTGCAGTTCGCCTTCGGTGTCTTCATGAATCCCCAAATAGACGAACTGGCGAAGGTGGTCGAGGATATTGCGGCGGCGTTCTTCCAGGTCGTCCAGCTGGGTTTGCAGGTCGTCGAACGCGGCGACGGACACCTGTTCAATGTCCAACGGCTGCTCCGCTTCCGCAGTTTTCAGATGCGGGAAGCGGTGCTCCACGGTTCCTACGCTACGGCTGAGGCCTGCCAGTTCCCGCTCCCGCTCTTCGACACGCTCTTTCTCGGCCCTGGCTTTGGCGGCTTTCTGCTGCACCGCATCCTGCTTTTCCTGCTCCAGCCGCGCCTGCTCTTCCAGTTTCGCCAGTTGTTCTTCCGCCGCCTGCTTTTCTTCAGTGGCGTCCCGCAGGGTGGTGGCTGCCGCCGGGTACCGCTGGAGTGTTTCCAGGTCTTTCTCGATGGCGCGGATTTCCTTTTCCGTGCGTTCAATCAGCCGTGGCCGGTCATGTTCCTGGTTGGCGGTGTCCGCCAGCTCGGAACGCTCCTTTTCCAGGCCATGTAGCTCGCCTTCAAGATGCCGGCGCTGCTCTGCAAAGTCAGTCTGCCGGGCCGGTTGCGCCTGGTACTCGGAGTCAAACCAGTCAAAGCCTTTATCATTGGGCACAAACAGCCGGGCAAAAGCTTCAATGGTGGCCTTACTGTCGGCGTCCAAATCCTGGCCCGGGCTGGCCATCACCAAACGGGCGTCCACAGCCCGCAGCGGTGCCGCAGTGGCCTCGTTCAGTTGGTTCTGCAACTGCCATTGCTGCTTGCTCTCCCGATCCTTCAGGGTGTCGAGTTTGCGCTCCAGTTCCTGCTTGTTGCGCTGAATCTGCTCCAGCCGGATCTCCGCCTGGGCGGCACTCTTCAAGGCGGCCAGGTGCCCTTTCTTGCCTTCGAGTTCCTCTTTCTGAATCTCCTCGATTTCCTGTAGGGTCATTTCTCCGTATTGGGACACCAGAAGCTCGCCATCTTTCTGGTTCTGCTCTGCCTGCTTGATCCGACGGTCGGCAGAGCGGATTTCTCCCTTCAGGCCGCTGGCCTCCTGCTCCAGCTTCTTCAGCGCCTGCAGCACATGGCGTAGCGTCTCGTTCTGTTCATTGAACGCTTCCACAGCGCCTTTTCGTCGCACGCCAATGTCCTGCAGTGCGTTAGTCACGCCATCCCGAAAAGCGGCAAAGTCATGCTGGTTGCGGAGCAACGTCTGGTAGGCCTGGTAGTCCTTTTGCAGCTTTTCAAACCGCGAGCGCTCTTTCTCAATGCGTGTCAGCTGGGTTTGCTGCTGCTTCAACTGGTCGTGGCGATTGAGGAAGTCGTCGATATTGAAATCAAAGGCGTCGTCGGCAAATTTCTTGTCAGCTTCGATAATGCTGGCCACCGCGTTAGACATGGCCTGATCGTCTGCCTTCATTTCAAACAACAGCAGGATCAGCGTGCGCAGAGACTGCACCCGTCGCTCATCAGACTCACCCAGTGGCAGCACGGAATAACGCACCGCATCGGCGTTCATCAGTTCGCTGCTGTAGAGCATCTGCTTGAGCTTGGCGGGATCGTTCACCAACCGGGTTTCTTTGGAGAGCTTTTTTAAGTTCTCTGACAAACGGCTGAACGACAGCTCCGGCACCGCTTGGCCAATGCCGTCTTCATCGTCACCGTTCCAGAACAGCGGCCGCAGCTGGTCATAACCCACTGGCACAAAGGCGCGGCCGTAACTGAGCTGGCTTGCGCTGTCCCGGTACAGGATCTGGCAATGCACCCCGGCCGGGTTTTCGGCCTCCATAATCAGGAAGCTGAACTGGCTCGAGAAATAATGCTGGTAGCTTTCCTCGTTGGTGTAGAAGCTGCCAGCACTGGCATTGCGGAAAGCGAATTTCTTGCGGCTGTTCTTGAAGTTGTTTTCCGGCAACAGGAACAGGCGCAGGCTGTTTAAAAGGCTGGATTTACCCAGGTTGCCCGGCCCCAGAATCAGGCCGTGGTTATCCACCGGAATTTCCACGTAACAGAAGCCGGCGGAATCCACCAACACCAGGCGGCGAATACCAAAGTTGAAATTGCCTGGGCTCCCCTGGGAGTCACTCATCCAGAATCATCTCCTGTTCCATGAATTTGCCGGTCGATCGAAATGCCTCTGCCAGGGCCACAAAGCCAAGCCCTTCCGCCAGCGATACCGCTCTTGTAAACCGCTCGGTGCTGTCCGGCACCTTGCAGAACCGGTCCAGCCAAGGTTGCCAGTCGCGCGGCTGAACAAAGGTGGTTTTGTTACCGAGAGCGGCTGCTATCGTCGAGAACATTTGCAGACCACCCGCATCATAATCGAATGCGCAGAATACGTCTTCGTAGCCGGCCAACCAATCCAGAACCGCGCCCCGCGTAACCCGGTTGCCACCGCCCAACACCACATCGCAATTTCGCAGCCGCAAAGGCACTCCCATTGCCTCATTGGCAAATTTCAGCATCTCAGAGTACTGGTAGAAATTCCGCTCGTTCTCTACTATCAGCACTGACCGGGCCTGGTGAAAACCCATATCAACGGACTCGTTCCCGATAACGGCTACATCCGGCCGTGTGGACGCCAGCCCCTGATGGTAAACCAGGAGAAAACTGACCTCGGCGCCATGGCGGTGCGAGTCACCCTTTTTCGCGGCGTCTACCCGGCTTACCGGATCCTCCGCCAGAGTCTTAAGCTCCTCGAACGCTGATTCATCTAGCACCGTAACCAGCCACCGGTTGGCCTGGACTTTTTCCGTGGCAAACATATTCCGGTGGCGCCAATGGAACCGATCGGGAAGCTTTTTCAGGAAAGCTTCGTAATTGATAGGAAGACCGCAGAGAATCTTGTTCAGGTAAACTTTCACAGGTACATCGCAATCGGTCCGAGAAGTGCGTATGAAGACACATTACCCAAAATTTCCCAGAGAGAGAAAGGATGAGCCGTCAACACAAAGACTCGAGGAAGTATCTGAGTGTTCTGCTTTTTGCTTCCGCCACACTGCCCAGCCTCGCGCGGGCCGATTTGCTCAATGTCGCATGGGACAATGACCTTATAACAGGTTCGGATCGAGGCTACACCAATGGCCTGGTGATCTCTTATCTGACAGCACCGGCTCAAGACCAGAACAGGCGATCAGCCAGGCTCGCCCGTACCGCTGAGAGAGCACTGAACTTTCTTCCTGGCCTTTCATCCTCCGGCCATCAGCAAGCATTGGCATTCAGCCTGAAGCAACTTATGGTAACACCCGCCGACATCACGGCCACGCCACCAGATACCAACGACCTGCCTTATGCGGGCTATCTCTCCGCAAGCTCAACAATATGGAGCTGGAACGCGGACACCATTACCGGCTATGGCGCCCATATCGGCGTTATAGGCCCGGAAAGCGGCACTGAAGCCTCTCAGAAACTCGTCCATAAGCTAACTGGCAGCGAAGAACCGCGAGGCTGGGATGCTCAGCTTGGTACCGATGTTACTGCGGGGTTGGGGGCCACTTATGCGCGCAAACTGGTCGCGCACGGTACCGCGGATGGTCCTCAGCAAGAAGTGTCACTCGTGGGCTCTGCCACCTTATCGAGTTTTCGGACCAGTTTCGCCACAGCAGCCGTCTGGAGAACCGGGCACAATCTACCGATGAACTTCATCCCCGACTATGCCGGCACCTCGTCGACCATCGGACTGCCAGGTGCCCTGGATCACAGCGCACCAGGATGGTCTGCTTTTATAGGACTGGGCCTGGAAGTGGTGCCCTACTCCTATCTGGACAAAAACGCATCGCCCTTCCGGTTCCAGGAAAGCCTGCTTCAGGGCCAGGCCGGGATTGGCGCATCGGTGTATTGGGACAGGCTGCAACTCTCGCTGACCATCCGGGCAACAACGGGAGAAGAGCAAACCAACAAAGATAATTTCAGCTTTGGCAGCCTCTCAATGATATGGGCGCTATGATTTTCCCAACAACTGAAGGTCACCCGATGAACAACCAAGACATCATCACAACGAGACCACATCCTCGCATTTGGGGCGGCAGATTGGTGAATTTCGTCTGAGGATGCAAGATTGAGTTTTGTTTTGATGGAGCGCAACCAAACATGATCGCAAATACCTTTGCCCTGGATCTACAACGGCCCTTCAATCTCCGCATGACGGTGGAGTGCCACGGTTGGTGCCAGCTTGTGCCCTGGCACTGGGACGGTCGGAATCTGGAGAGAACAGTAAGAATAGGCACCAACGCAGAATGGGCCCGCGTCCAGCAGCCCTCTGAGGATCAGCTTCTGATCGAAACCTCCTCATCCAGCACCGACGCTGTCACCGAACGCGTCGCCCGCTGGCTGCAGCTGGACTGGGATCCCTCCGAGTTTCTCGCGCTTTGCAACAGCAACGATCCGGACATTGCCCGCTTCATCCGGTCCGGTGGCGGGCGATTTCTGCGCAGCGACACCTTCTTTGAGGATTTCATTAAAACGGTTTGCACCATCAATACGACATGGAAACAGAGCAAATCCATGGTCGCCTCATTGGTTTCTCTGGACGACAGCCTGCTCCCTGAGCCCGGAGAACTCCAGACGATTGGGCCCAAGCGATTGGCCGAGGAGTGCAAGCTGGGGTTCAGAGCCGGAACCGTCGATACAGTGACCGATCAATTACTGCAGGATCAAGCCAACCAAATCGATGGTTCAGCGCTTAGTGACGTCATTGACTATGACTACCTGATCTCCCTGAAAGGCATTGGCCCCTATGCGGCAGTAAACACCATGATGCTCATGAGGAACTTTGAGACGCTTCCGGTCGACTCTGAAGTCAGCGCCTATCTCTGGCATCAAGGGTTCGACCCGAAGGAAACTCAAAACGCATTTCAACACTGGGGCAAGTATCGGTTTCTCGGCTACAAGCTGAAACCGATCATCGATAAAGAAAACTGGATTGGGGATTGATGCAATAACCAAACTAGCCCTGATAACCGGTGCCAACGCCAGCATTGCGACGTGAAGCCTGCGCGCTCTTCGCCCGGAAAGACTATAGGGTGATCGCTCTATCCAGTCAGCCGAGTGGCGTTGAGTCCGCAGCTCTGGAGACGGCACTGGCCCTTGGGTCCTTTGAACCGATCGAAGCGCTTGCGGGCAAACTAGACGCCGAACTTGCAGGCGCCAAGCGGGTTGTTCTTGTCAACAACTCCGGTTACGGGCAGTTTGGGACGCTTCGCGATCATTCCTAATCCATGTGGCTAAAACAATTCAACACCCACGTATTCGGCCCCATCAAGCTGGCTGCCGTCTGACTGAGACTCTGCGAACAACAAGGCATACCCTTGCGAGTCATCGCCGTAAGCTCCGTTCTCTCCATCGTGCCCCAACAAATGAAAGGCGCCTACTGTGCCGCGATGTCTGCGATGAACACGGCCCATGAAAGCTTCTGGTTTGATGAACAGGGCAGCAAAAGCCTGGAAAGTGTATCGCTTGTGCTTCCGGGGCCTTTAGCGACCCGGTTCAGAGAACATGCCCTGGCCGCTCTACAGCCCTTACCTAGCCGGGCGGGCGCAGTGCACCGGGAAAATTTCGAGGCAATGGAAGCAGCACTCGCGCTAGGCGCCAAAATGACGCCATTTACAGCCAGTGCGTTGGATGTCGCGGATAAAGTTTACAAGGCTTTCGAAGCAGTGCGGCCCAAGCTTCGATATTTGGTTACGCCGCAGACGTACATTGCCAACATTATGATTCGATTCATTCCCCACTCTATTAAAGGGAGGATATAGAAGTAGTTAAACCATGCGACTGGAATCAGCGCATGCCTAATGTTCCTCAACAGCAGCCCGTTTGCTTATAAAGCTTGTCTGATAATCTGGCGATTGACTCAATAATTTGGTCGGCAGATCTATTCCGCTCAAATAGCTTTAGGTCTTCATTCTAGGTCCTCAGGTGGTCTTTGATCGAACGTTCAATTTCTCGTATTCTGCGATGCGAATTTCGTTTGATCCAGCGCTGTGAAATCAGGCCGAGTCAGTAACTTTTTGATTATTTATAGTCCAAGACCGGCCAGACCTGGGCGCATCAGTTAGACCCGAAACGCTGTGTGTTTTGAAAGGATTTCACCGCTTACTCACAGTTTCGGAGGTTACTCCAACGCGCTCACCCTCACCGACCACTATGCCCGGAAGGCCTTTAGTACTCAGGAGAATGATACGGGCTCGCAACGGTTCAGCGGCAGGCAGGCATTGTTTGTCGCCTTAGCCATGACTCCAATTCGTTTCGCTCAGAGTCGCTCACTTCAAGGGGGCTAACTATTCGCGCCATGGTTGCCTCTCCTGAGTCTGCTTGTGAGATTATACAGGATCGGAAAATTATCTATACGGATTTTGTTAAGGCACACTAGTGCCGATGGCGCGGCGCAGGCTTTCCCGCTCCAGCAACCAGGAAGTGACAAAGGCGAACACAAGCCCCCAAAAAGGCGCGCCGATGCTGAAAATCGGCACGCCCGCTGTGGAGACGACGAAGGCCACCATGGCGCCCAAAGGACATTCCCCACGAAAGGCCGCTTGAAAAGCTCCCTGTAATACACGGATCATGGCCAAACCACCAATCAGGGCGATCAGGCTCAGAGGCAGGGCGAGTGCGAAGCTGGTGGCCACGGGTGCAAACAGGCCAAACGCGATCATTGCGCAGGCAAAGAAAATTCCGCCAATCCAGTGCCTCCGCCTCTCGCCACTCGCGACCAACAGTGCATTGGTGGGGCCGGTCAGGCAGGCGGGAACGGAACCGACCAGCGCGAACAGCATTGTGCCTAACCCCGAGCCAACCGTAATCGCTTTTATCGGTGGTGCGTGCTCAGCTTGCCGCAATACAGCGAAGCCTTGAGCGTTTTGAATGCCCAGCACCGTGACGGCTAGAGGTATGACCAACTCCAGCATCGCTGTGGGCGAGAATACCGGCATGTAGAGGTTTGGGCGGACTAGCACAGTAGCTGCCTCCGACAGGGGCGCAATCGCGCCGGTCAGCCAAGCGGCAATTCCACCGGCCAGTACCGCCGCCAATATCGCTGGCAGTCGCTGACCCAGTGCGGGCACCGCCGAAAACAGAACAAAGGCAGTCAGGCTTACGCTCGCTAGCAGTCCATTGTCCGTGAACGCGGTAACCACCTTAATACCCAGCGGCAAGAACACGCCCGCCACCATGCCCATGACGATAGGCATGGGAATCCGCTGCATGACCCAACTGACCAGGCCGCTCCAACCCAACACGACGATTAGCAATCCAGTCACCCAATAGGCACCTATGACTTCGGCAAAGCTCAAATGACCGAACGCGGCAGGTAGCAACAAGGCGCCGGGGATCGTCCATGCCATGGCTAAGGGCTGACGGTAGCGCCAGCAAAAATACAGAGTCAGCACGCCGCTCAGGCCGTAAGAACCAAATATCCAAGATGCCAGATCAGCCTCGGAAAGCCCTCCCGCCTGACCAACCGTCAGAAGGATCGCCAGCGGTCCGGTAACCCCGAACAGAAAGCCCGTGATGGCGTTGCTCACTAAATGGCGATCCAGCCCGGTTAGCGGAGCAGCGTCCACCGCGGCACTACCTGCTAGCGCGTCCGCGTCCGAATTTTTTATTGTCATGCATCTTTTCCTTTTACAAACGCGATCTCAGTATTGTGCATCCAAAAGCAGCGCAGTCACTCCATCCGCGCAAGCATTGGAGCACAAAAAGCATCGGCTAGCGTATCGTTCGGTTAATTAGCTGACTAATTATAGGTTATTATTTAGCTGAAATGTATAGGTTATAATGGAAACTCAAGAATCAGAAAAATGAAGTGGACCCCGAAATCTGGACAGGTGCCTAAGCTCTGATTGGACTTACCCCGGTACAGTAGACACTCCTAGTGTAACCATCCCCTAAAATCGGTACATGGGGCAACACCGTGACGCTCAGTGATGGGTCTGAAAATTCCCTTACCGATTACTTCCTGGAGGGTGTTTCGGATAATGGAGCACTGAAGCTCTCGAGAGAGGATGTGATCAACTTTTCCGGGGGAATCGACAGGATTCAGGACGGCACATTCACCGGGTATGTATACATCAAGAATGTGACTATCAAATAATTTGCAATTGTAAACTAACTATCCACTCTTATTATATTTCACCCCTGGCTTTGAAAAAGGAAACGGCCAAATCATCAATTAATTTCGATATTGACTCGCGAACTGACTCAGGAACACTCCCGCTCGAACCATAACCCAAGCGCGCATTTTCATATTCGCGACTGCTTTCCAGGTTACCCGATTTAATTGAAATATGGTAAGCGACGGGGTAATCCTCTCCGACAGTCCATACTTTCAGATTGATATTTCCTGTTTTTCTCGCCTTGTCTTTATCTTGAAACGTCTCAAATAAATTCTCTGGTTCCTTGAACCATTCCGGCAAAACTATTTTTAAACCTTAGTCGCAGATAATCGGTCAGATCATCTTTTTTAATCCAATATTTTCGGCCGATCCCTCCAGGGAAACATTGATCAGCCCGAACCTCTCTACCGTCTTAAACGCACTGTAGAAAATGCTCTCAAAATTCTGATCGTCTTCACTGGCCAATGCGTTTGGCACTACCGATAGAGAAAAGACCATAAAAAAAGCATCAAATTTCGAAACATAGCTACCACCTAATCATTAATGGCTAACACTGAACACCGAGAATTTTCTCGGACCAGTTGTTGTTTAATCATTGATCGCCACTCCTCTCGAACCCTCAGTGGTTTACGCCTTGAAAGCCTGTTTGCCTTGGGTAAATTACAACCCGGCAGACGGTTTTCAGGCTCTTCTGTCATCTCGAAAGGATGGCCGCCATCAAATATGAGGGGCAGAGCATGCCAATGCCCATGAGCCCGTACAACACGAAATCTTCCCCACCGCAGGACCTGGCGTCGATACAAGCCATTTTTGCAGCCCTCATGGCCATGAGGGCCAGCCAGACGATGCCCCCGGCGATCACTCCCTTGCTATCAATTTTTGTCACTGGTCCCTCACTGAATCGGGGTTTGCCAAGGAAACTGAAACATTCAGCAATAGCTTTGAGCGTAGCACAAGGAATTCGAATACGCGGCAGGAGGTATCGCCCGGCGCCTTTCGGCAATCCGGCAACCTCTGCAAGCCATGTTAGCTCAGGGATGAACCCTGCCCGAGGACTACGAAAGTTTCGTAGTCATCCTCAAGCTGAGGAAAAGCCGCGCGCGCCCGTAAGGCTGGCCCGCCACATGACGCAGATCTTCTTCATCCACCGAAAATCCGTTCATCGGGTGCTATTACACAGTTGGTGGAACCGGGAAAACCCCACAGTTAGCGGGAAGCCCTGAAGGGTATGCGCCGATGGCGTAGACCTGAAAACCATGGAAAAGCGATTCACACCTGCAGTCTGGTCAGGCAGGTGTGAGCGGCTTTGCAATGTAATAGCAGGTAGTAACCAGCCTAGATCCCCGGGGCCGGTTACACGGGTATAAAACACAAATCCCGGGCTGGCCGGGGCTCTGACTCACTCCGCAGTGCTATTTTCAGGCACCTGCAGAAACTCAGACAGCACCTCATACCCGCGCCCCACCCTGGACCTGAACGCGCTGACCGAGATTCCAAGTTCTTCAGCCATCTTTTCCAGCGTCCAGCGAGTGAGACCCCGCGCCCCCGTTTCCGGATCAATCGTCACCGTGGTGCGCTTGAGATAGGCGCGGTGAACCAGAACCGCCTGGCGGTGGTCTGGTGACAGCCTGTCCAGCAACGCCAGCGCCTGCCGGTGTTTCGGCTTCCAGTCCCCCAGCATCCGACCCTTTCTCCACACAGCAACGTCTGATGCCTGACCTTTTGGAAGAGCCCCGCCGCACTCCTGAATCCGACCGAGTATTCCGGAATTTTGCCACCCTGCATCTGAGTCTCTGGACATCAGAACATCCAGCGCCAGATCGACGACTTTCTCCAGCAGCGCTATTTTATCTCGCTCCATAATTGGTACTCCTATTTCTGAGCAGATGGATAGCCCCGTCTCCGAGGCCACACTGAGCTACAGATGCCCGGCACTGACGAGCCGCATTGACCCATCACCATGCTGAGCAAGTCAGCTCTCTGCCTCCTCCTCGGTGCCGAATTCGGGCGATACCGGAACAAAAGGCCTTGCCCGGTTGCTCACGAAATAATATTCCCAAGTTAAAGCGCCGTTTTGATCGTCGCCCCCGGTAGCCCGATATTCATTGCCGGATCCATCCACTGCAATGCACCCCGGGACCCAGGCGGACGGCCGATCTAGATGCAGGGTCCATCCAGCAATTTCATCACCGAAGAAAACCACATGGCCGCCCTGGTGACCGTGTTCATTCCGGAAAGCTTTAGCTTGTTCTATTCGCTGGTTACGCATGATTGCTGCCTCCCTGCTTCAGGCCCCTGTAAATTTCATCGGAAAGACGCGCAGCTCGCTTATTGTTGCTCTGGATCTGCCAGATATAGTTCTGGATAACGTGCGGGTGTAGTTCCTCTCCATGGGGTCCAACCTCGCCGATATAGGTGAACAGCATCGTGAGCAATGCGCCGGTTTGGGCGTAGATCTCGTCCAGGGTGTCGAAATCTTCAGCAGCATTGGGCGGTATGATTGCCGCCGGCAATGATTCGGGCTTTGCTGGCTTTTCTCCGGCCTCAGTTTGACCGGCCTTATCGAGCGCCTGGATCGCGGTTTCTTTGAACTCTGCGCGGAAGTCTTCATCACGGACCTCTTCGAGTTCAATGCAAGCCCCGTTGGCCTCAGAGATCGATTTGTAAGCGCCATCAAGCATGGCCCCCTATGGGAACTTCTGGGCTTCCGTGGGCCAGCACGGCCTTCAGGTTTTCACGGTTACACAAGAAGTGCAGCAACGACTCGGTATCAAGTACGTGCGCTCTGACTTCATCAATTTTCGGCGAGTATTTGTTCATGGTCACATTCCCTTAAGTTGTTTTGGCCCGACGGTGGGCTAAATTAAGGGGTCAGTGAATCAAACTCAGGATGTTGGTTTAATGTTGGACAGATCGACTCTCTGACCGTAAACCGTTGTTTTCAATAAGGTAATGGAGGCGCGGGTCGGAATCGAACCGGCGTACACGGAGTTGCAGGACGAACTTCCTGAATCACTTTTCTTCTTTAAATACATATACTTAAACAACCTTCCTGACAAATAATTTACGCTCATTCGGGCATAGTAAAGTCCTTTCCAATCAATAAGTTATATTTTCATTTTTTGGGTGGTTTTCAGCTCATCGCATCCATCGGCTCGATGAAATCTCGTATTAATCAGATAGTCCCCACCCTTTAACACCTCACAAATATTTTGCGTGCAGAACGCTGCTGGTTTTGTGCCGGCGTGTTGTCAGTGCCGAGGTTTGCAAACCGTTATCTTAGCCACTGCGCGGTTGCGACGTTTACTTCCACCTTCTTAGCGCACAACAGCTCAATTGCTTTCGAATCAATTGGAGCATTACCTGAAACTTTTGGAGTTACACCACAGATGGCTATTAGAAAAGACGAACTGACATCTCACTACGCATGCATTCCGAACGACACATTGCGGGATCACCGCCTATCGCCAGAAGCATTGGGGGTCCTGGTGTTCCTATTGTCTATGCCCGAAGACTGGATCGTCAGAGCCGCCCAAATCAGGCGACATTTTAATATCGGAAAAGTAGTTCAACAAAGAATCTTTCGAGACTTGCAGCGCGCGGGATATCTGGTAAAAGAGGATGAAAAAGACAAAGCTCGGACTTCAGACGGCCGCTGGACCTTTCGGATTACAATTTTCCGAACCTCTTTAAAACCACTTACGGACGAAGATGGGCAAGCTTGGAATCGCAAGTAAGGGCCGGACACGGAAAAGGCCAGGATTGCATCCGCCTTATGGTCAATCAACCAGCGTCAGATACCTCTGACCTGAACCCGTTACAAATGGAATAAAAGGGGTGTACGGAAAGGTCGCAAAGCGAACATTCAGATTTGGGGATAGCGCCCAGCTCACTCGCTGGAGCACCCCCGATACGGATGACACACCCCAGCCTCTTTTTGGGCCTGTCCGCTGTCACGGGGTAGAACCCCAGTATAACGGGAGATGGTGGGCCGTCATGAACCAAGATACAGAAATTGCACTTGTAGAAATTGACTAAATCACTACTCAGTGAGCCCTCTTGCTAATTGCAGTAACTTGCAAGACGGGCTTACTGAAGCCCACATGTTTACGAGCCAATTCCATTCGGAGCTTCTTAAGCAGATCACTGGCCCCTGCAAATCCGGCTTTAACCGGGGGCCGATTTCCCCGCAACGGGTTGCCAAACAACCGATAAGCCAACACCCGATCACAAGGCCCCTTACTAAGAAACTCCATACTAAGAAGGAGTGAACTAATGAAGGTAAGCACAAACCGGCAACCAGCTGATGTACTCCCTCACCAAAAATGTCAGAATCATCCTGACGAAATTCACGCTGCTGGGAAAAAGGTGGGGGACCCGATCAAATGACGATCGAGACAGGAGTTTTGACCGCCATGGCCATCGGCATAATTGGTGCAGCCATCCTTACCGGGTGGTGCCTGCACTCTCGCAATCAAGAACGGAAAAACCCCGATTAATCCCGGCGTCGAAAACGCCAGTCAGTAATCTAGTCCCACGTATTTAGATGTGTTCTTTTCATAATTAAACGGCGCCAAAGGATAAACCACGGCAGCGCCAGAGGCTGCCCCAGCCCAGCATCCTGAGTCTTCCAATCCCAACGTATTTGGCTTTCCGACTGAGTGATACTGTATGTATGCGCGGTAATCTTTTGCGATCTGCGATGTTCGCTCCAGGCCTGCCAACATCTTATCAATTTTATAGGTGGTATCCTGCGGTGGGGTGTCGCCACTGCAGCGCATTGCGGCCACCTTGCCTGCTCGGACATCGTAAGTGAGAACAGCCAGGTCCGGCCCAAACCCATCTTTTTGAATCAACTTCTCGCCTATTTGTTCCGCCGCTCGGTAGTAAAGCGCTGCCCTCGCGTACCTGCGATTCCATAGGGAAAACGTACCCTGAAGCGCATAAACCATCAGAGTGGCCTTCGACGCGTGCTTTCTCGACACATACATTAAATTGGAGTAGATGTGGTCATGATCAAGCCACCGAATATACAGCTGCTTCGGATCTTTTGATGGTGGCAACCGGAACTCATAATCATCGAAGCTCGTATCAATCCGTTCATCCAGTGCCATAGCAACGAGCAGCCTGGCCGTGGAATCCCCGTCATTTGCAGCTCTGTCCATAATGTCGCGTGCCCGAGTCTGATCAAAGTCCCATCCGGAAGCTGGAAAAGACACCGCTAGCAGTATTGCCGCTATCACGCCCCAAACACTGTTCGTCATACTGCTACCCTCTCGTTCGCACGTTGGAAACACCAAACTCATCCTGCAGCCCTACTTATTGCCTGTACTTCAAAAGGAACTTCTTCAACAATTCATTTGCATCTGAATCATCTGCTGGATCTTCGTCTAGCAGATAGCAATCATGCTCGCAGACGTGATTTCCATACAGGCTAAGCTCGGCTTTTACACCGCGCCGCATGATCTGTATCACCTCAGCTTCGTTGTCTGCCTCAAACAGGATTTTCACTGTGAAGCGGTGGCCACAGTAGACCGCAGACGCACCTCGCTCGACGGAGCCGCATTGCAGGTCGGATTTTCGTTTATCAAGTTCGGCGTCACCGCTGACGACATTGCCCTTCGTCAGCGATATCTCTCCGCTGATTGCCTGTGATCTTTGGTAATCCGTCTGCGCGGAATCCTCAGTCATTGGTTGAGCGGAAACCAGCAGAGCGTTTTTATAGAGAATGAAGTTAGCCACGTTCCTGCCAACTGATAGGCGCACCGGCAGAGGGTGAGCGAGGTCGTATCGCAGGCTTTTATCCACTCGGCGACTCAAGGCACGATCAACGGCAGCAGTGTCGTTGAAAACCTTCAGAGGTCCTTCCTGTATTACCTGGTTGCCCTGGGGAGCAAGTGTGCGAACCAGCCGATAGTAGGTATCCCACCAGGACTGATTCACGATGATATCGACATAGATACTTCCTTTGATCTGGTGCGCGTCGACAGCCGAAACATCATAGGATCGGAGTACGACGGCATAACCCGCGTTAAATTGATGCCGCGGGCCGACCAGAAACTCATCCAAGAGGCGCCGATACTCGCCAACAGACTTCTGAGCCTGATCCCAACTCCGCACATTCTCAATTCGCTGATCCCACGTTTTTATTTCCTCCGGTACGATCCCGGCGATATCTTTTTCAGCCAGAGTCACCTGCAGGCGCACATGCACCCCGTCAAAGATTTCCCGCTCTTCTAAAAGGTCGTAGCTGTTGACCCGGCCACTGCTCACAGCTGTAGCCATTGACTGAAACCGGTCGCCATTCATTGTTGTTACTGAAAACACCTGACTGCCCAGCGCCTCAACCAAAGCCTTACTCAGAGCCCTATCGATAGCCGCGTCCCGATCCGACCCTGTAGCACCCACGGTGACAACGGTGTTTGCAGCAGCGAAAACCGGCAGGAAGAAAGCAGCTGCCACGTTGATCAAAAATCTCACCATCACACTCATGAATCAGCCCTATTTTACCCAGCCAAGGAGGAAGCTCTCTGCAACTGCTTCCTCGCCTTCCCACCACACTCGTTCAGCAACAACTTCCGACCGGATGACTCCTGTGGCGCTGGAGAAACTCATGTCGACTTGCTGACCGGACTGGGCTGAAACAGCTATGATGGAAGCCCCCTTCAGACTTTTGAGAAGTGCAACTTTTGATGCATGCCGAGCCTTGCGCCGTGCTTCGTATTCCACAGAAATTCGCAGTTCGTTTGTTCCACGCCGGGCGGACGCTCGCTGCTCAACCACCGCATAAAGGTTTCCGTTGACTCCATTCTGCCTAGATAGCCTTGCCAATCGGTAAGCCTCAATCTTGCGGAGAACTTCAGCCTTGTGCTTGCGTGCCAGCTCATCGCGCGCAGCCTCAACAGACTCAATCGGGAGGCTAAAACGGAAATACCCGTTCACAGTGTTTCCGGAGGAATGAGCAACAAACTCTGAATCGCCGCTCTGAAACAAACCCTCCGAGGAAATGCTGGTATAGCGTTGGCCCGACACTGAATACTGGGCGATGCCGTCTTGATCTGTTTGTGATGATTCCACAATCTTCTGACTTGTAATCACCACCCCGCCGACTGCCAATAGGAACTGTGCTTGGGAATCACTTCGTGCCCGGGTCTTGGCGTGCGCTATTGAGTCTCCCTGTCCCATTCCCACAAACACCATCCGCTTACCACCAGCCTCCCGAAATTGCGTTTGTGAGGTCCACGATGGAAGCTCAGCGGTCTTCAGGACAGATGTATCGTTTGCGCGGGCCAAGCCAGATGCCATAAATAGAAGACTGACCGTCATGAGAAGAAAACCTCTATTCATCGTTCGTCCTCGTCTAGCCGACGCATATCTTCCAACTCACCGGACCTTCCAACATTAAGCGAATTTATGGGCATGGAGGCCTTCACGAATGCGTTGAAGAAGGTTTTGCCGGTTCGGCTATCGAACCATTGCTCGTATCGAGAATTCTCTACTGTCATTGAGTTCACCGCGTGAACAGAAAGCTGCTGCGTAATCCGGTTCAGCTCCTGCACGGGGTCTTGCACCCCACTCTGCGTATTAGCGCCACTTTCAACTCGCTCGACTTTGTCGTCGACCTGGCTGGAAAAATAGTTAGCGATCTGTCGGCGAGCATCATCCATGGCAGCATCTCGAGCGCCCTTTTGCGTGCTGTGCCGGTTGCTCATTCCAACCACACGGACAGCCTGGTCTGCCGAATCCTTTGTAGCAGCTGGCGCAAGTGTCCACGCAGGCCGAGAGCCTTCGCCGTCAGAGGTCCAGATAAGCTTGTCGGCGACCACGGGAGGCTCGTAGGTAGTAGTGCAAGCGGTCATAAAAATGACCAGAGAGAGTGTCGCAGAGATAGGAATAGTCAGTTTGAAATTTACCATTTTGCACCTGTGTCGCAATTGAGGGATCAGCTTCTATTTTCCTCATGAATCGCGATCTGCAACCCGGTCACTTCCAAACTGACAAAGAACTACTCATGTGTTTGTGGTGGTCGGGGCGGCTCGCCGGCTCTGCCCATAACTCCCCATAACAGTCGGATAGCGCTGTCATAATCTCTGGCCGTCGTCGGTGCGAAATCATGAGCCCTATAAAACTCATGGATCTGCCTTCGGCCAATTTGGTCTGGCGCCCTGCCGCACCACTTAATGAACCGGTCTACACGCTGGAGCTGTCGTTTCCGGGCAACTTTCCCTCCTCGACGGGCATGCTGATGCAGCTTATAAAAGAGTTCCTGATTCATGGCCTTCCTCCAATATAGGAACTCACAACGTCAGTCCTGCCGTGTCCCAGTTCGACTGCAATCACTTTTCGAACCGCCATGTCGTCCGCTTTAGATGCCTTGCCGCCATTAAGCGGCGGGAGTTCACCGGTAAGATTCTCGTAGCGATCGCATGCGTAGCCAGCGCGAAGGTCGTGTAACCCGGTCATTCCGTGGGCCTGGAGAATTTCTCGAGTCACTCTCAAGTCTCCCTCAAAGAACTGGGCCCAAGTTTGATCCTCTGGCACTAAAGAGCGAGCCTCACCTTGAACCTCAGCGGCAAGCTCCAGTGACGCCAACTGGTGTTCATTATTAATAGGCACTTCCCGTTTTCGACCACCCTTGGTGCCGTGAACGATCGTGACCTTTTTACTTTGCTTCGCTTCTGTAAAAGCGGCTTTTGCGTCGATCAGGCTGCTTTCTTTAGATCGCAAACCAAGGTCTCGAGCCAGACACGTAATCGCGCGTCCGCGTTCACTCATAGCTCCCATTGCCCTGTCGACCAGACCGCGGTCTGTCGATGCAGGGGTGTTTTCACGCACGTGGCACCGCTGAGGTATTTTGCAGGTCTTGGTCGGACTCACAGATGTCCAATTACCTCTTGTAGCCGCTTGCATAACGGTATTCACCGCGGATACAAGGTTCTGGGCGTAGGCTGCAGACAGGTCACCTGCCTCGACCTGGCGAGCCAGCGCCTGGCCATAATCAGTGACAAGATTAACTGTAATTTCCTCAAGTCTTCTCAGCCCCCTGTCTTTAGCGAACTGAGAAAAAAGATTAAATCGATCCGCAATGGTGGCTGCCGTCGAAAAACTGGCATTGCCGTCGGCCACCTCCCGATTCATGGCAAAGCGCCCGGCTTTGGCCATGTCTCGAGTTTTCAAACCAAGATTATTTCCTCTCATAACTGTTTCCCTGGCTGTTAAGTGATGCGCTGTGCTTCAGGTGCACGCAAACCCTCTGAGAGAAGACGCTTTCAGTGCCGGAGCGTCATGCCGGAATTCTGGTAAGCGGTGCTCTCCATTGCGGAATCGAGTGCTGTGGCGAGGTAAGTCGCGCGCGATACCGACATGTCGTGATAGGACATTGGGTGGTACAGCCCCGGCGTAGGCATTTAGCCCCGCGCTCCAGGTGGCGCGGCTCGAGCAATGGAGAGGGTGGTTAAAACTGAGAAAATTTGGCCTGAAGCCACGTTTTCGTCCAGTTTCGTCCACCGTAGTTGGCGGCTAACCCCGCGCGTAGCGCGGCCTAGCATTACATCGTTCTAACCTGTCTCTGTGTGAAATGATTTTTTAAAAACAGTAAAACGAGTGACGATGCCCCAGTGGTGGTCTCTTAAATCAGCCAGAACTATTCCACGTACGGGCAAGTCGAGTCTAAAAATAAACGTCGAGGTTGGTTTGCAACAGCATTGCGACAAAACGCACGCATGCGGCAAAAAACTGAACGGAAACTCTCCGGGGGGATCATCGAATCCCTACTGGAGGCTGTAACCGGGAGGTCCGGTACAGCGGTCTGAAGTGACTCAAAGGTGTGAGTCTTTGCGGTACTGCCGATTGGCAGGCGGCTTACCATCTAGCTCGATGGCATGGCCGCAGCTGTTCGAGGCCCAGCTAGCTCTATTCCGCTATGCGTCGCGGACAGACGTCTGTCATGATTTTGAGATAACTGGAGCAACTTCGCAAGTCCTGAAAATGGCGGGGTGCCGCTGTTCTTTTCGAGCTCAACCAAATAAGGCCAGGCTAAGTACGCCAGTGAACCTGTGGGTTCACTGGCGGTATCCTGCTCATCAACTGCGCTGATCATGGTTAATGCTGTGAACCTACAGGTTCACTCACGGTACACTCATCAATCCATCCGAATGACCTGCTTTTTGAACCAGTGAACCCACAGGTACACCAGCGGTACACCGTCTAAAAATCAGCTTCATGGTTATGAATCGGCAGTGTACCCACAGGTTCACGAGCGGTTCACACGAAATAGGACCTTTACTTAATATCGCTCAAGGCTTCGTCAGACAGGGACTACAATCGGCACCAGAGGGAGGGTATTTCGGCATCATGCAAATGCTATTTTCCGCTACGCGGTTTGAAGCAGTTTCTGCAATCGCTCAATTTCCTCTTGTAGTTCCTGCTTGGTCAGAGACTCGGTGTCTTCCGCATAATCGCCTGCATCAAGATCAAACCAATCATCATTAGCAATCAGAGCCTTGGCAACTTTCCTCTGCCCAGATCTTTCTTCCTTGTTTCGCTCCATGATCTTTGCTCTGAACGTCTCTTTGCTACCAGGCTCTCCGTGATTGATGAAAACAGTTGTCCCCTCCTGCCTGCCCTTATAGCCACCAAGTTCGAAAATGTTGTCCAAAAGTTTTTGCTGATCACCATGCCCCGAGTAATGAGACGATAAATCGACAACTTCCGCACCTTGCTCAGAGCCTTCCAAGAGAGCCCGCCCGGCAGAACTCCTGGCCTGAAAGCCCGTCAATATAATTGTATTTCTCGGATCATCCCGGAGCATTTGCAGGTACTCGGACGACGGGCCTTGATCACACATTCCGGAACTCGCCAAGATCACATCAGATTTCTCAAGATGTTGCCCGAACGATTCCGCTGCCTTCCCTTTTTTTGGGCCGACCGAGGAGATCGTAATCGGGCCATACGATACTGTGCGACCATGGTTAAGTGAGGTGTATAACGCTGCAATTTCTGAGGCAGACCACCGAGCCCTGCCCGCCAGCTCCTTATTCAGATACTGATACTTGCCGTTGCCCAAAACCTTTACCAGCTGCTCTCCATATACTCCATTCAATCTGTTGCTGAGAGGGCTATGACATAAAATTCTCAGCTGCTTGCCACCTGCGAGCCTTCGTCTCAAGTTATTATCATCGTTACCGACCACGGTTCGGATGTCGGCAATCAGCTCCTGCATTCGATGAAAAGCAAAGGTTGGAATCAGTACTTTTCCCCCTTTCACTGTCACTGTTCGAAGTATCGTATCCGAGAGCAGCGATGTGCGGGTCTTCCAGCATTTAGATCCCCGCAATCTATCCCCGTAGGTCGCTTCAGTAACAATGTATTCGGCATTCGGGTATGGCGAGTGATCCGGCTTGAGAAGCGGTAGATATGGGTTCTCGTCGGTTTGACATCCTAGATCGCCAGAGAAATGAATACTGGCAAAGTCCTCAGGTTTATCGCCTGTCGATTTGGCCCACGATACCGAGATCGAGCACCCCCCGAGCACATGGGAGCCTCGGTTAAACGTCGCAATAAGGTCGTCGCCGAGGGTTAACTTCCGGCCCCAACTGAACTGACCGTCATCAATCGTATGCCAATGGATACTGTCCACATCATCCTGGGAATATAACCCCGATATTTTTGCTGCATCAGCCAACAGTTCCTTGGCGACATCCCGAGTCGCCTGAGTGCAATAAACCCATCCCTTAAAGCCTTCTGCAACCAATTTGGGTATCAAGCCACAGTGGTCGAGATGGGCATGAGTCAGGAGCACATATTGAATCTCAGATGGATCAAATGGGAATGGCTTACGATTAGACCACTCAACATGGTGAGGTCCTCCCTGGAATATGCCGCAATCAACTAAAAACTGCGTATCTGACCCTGTATCCCAGAGCCAACTACATGAACCGGTAACACCTTGGATTGCACCAATGAACTTAATTTTTAACATGACTCACCCCCCTCAGAGAAGTTCGGCGCCTGGGATATAGCCACCTTTAAGGGCTATATTCTCTTTAATGGATGTTTCAGGAAGCTCGTCCATGCCCAACCAATCCCTGAGCTCGTTTAAGTGTTCGAGAACGTGCCGACCCGAGATCTTTGGTATTAGTATTGTTCGTTCGGTGAGGTGCAAGTCATTGGCAATAAATGGTCCATGATCGGTGCCAAGCTCAATAACAAGGGCGTAGTTACAGTCCTGATTCAGAAACAACTCCACCCGATAGGTAGTCCAGTAATCAAGGTTCCAATCAACCCTCTTTCCACCGCTAGGGACCTCCAGATTTCTTTGCCGCTCAAAGGTTGGCGATAAAACCTGGTGAGGGTATTTAAGCGGGACCCGGAAAACTCCGGCCTCCGTGAATGGCTGACCAATCTTGGGGGAGTTAAATCGACCCCGCTCTTGCCATACACGATCTCCGGTAAGAACAAATTCCTTATTTTCAACGAGAGCTCTGCGGCTGGGAGGCTTCGCCAATGAAATTGGTTTCTTTAGGCCAGCGGCCCGATAGTAATTTTCGTCCTGCAAGGAAAGAAAAGCTGCACCAAGGGCAGCAAGATCCAACCCATTAATGTGTTGAAATGCTAGACCGTATCTGTCTGCATAATCTTTTAGCCCATGGTCACTAGGGGGTTCCGGCCGCTCTATCGGAAAGGTAAGTTCAGCAACCTGATCGATATCGTAAAATGTTGATGCTCTAAAATAGTCTTGAAGGTGTTCAGCAGAAACCTTCGACTTACCGAGCCGTTGGTGTCCAATGCGGATGGCCTCCAGCCATTCCGCGAACTCTGGGCTCATGAGGAACTGCTCAATCTTTTCGAGCGTCTGGCTTGCTTGCCGTGGGGTCAGAACGGGCGGTATTCCTGAGAAGTCTTCCCGATCAGGCTTAATGATATGACCAGCTAATTCTTGGAGGAAGCCTGGGGCCGTGAGTGCAACCAAAACGGTTTCCAGGTGTCGTTTTCGGGAGACTTCCTGCTCGTATTGGAGAAAATCGGAGATGGACTCAGAGGTTTCTGCCTCCACATATCGGCCTCGTTTACCTCTTGGCTGGCCATATTTTTCGATCAGCTTCTCCCGCTTGTCACCACCAAGTTTCCACTCTCCGCTGAGGCCTTCAGAAATACGAGCAGGTGCAACTCCTAATTCTGTTGCCAGACGTCCCTTTGTCAGGCGGCTTGTCGAATCCAGTGCATGCCGTAGCAGCTGTTCAGTCTCTGTGGCCGTGTAACGAACTTGCGATGTCATCTTGTGCTCCTTTCCGTTGCTCGTTTTAGTACCAGCAACTTTACCAGGAGCGAATTACGTTTTTTTCGTAATTTGACGGAAACAATTACATCAGGAAGCTGATTTTATGGAGAGTGGCAGCGAAGCGCGGCCAAATTCGAACAATATCTACTCAAATCCTTAATTTGAAGGGAAAAGCAACTTCTCATTCTGCTGTGATCGCTCCAGTCCTTTTTACCTTTTTTAATTAGTCGCACAGAGCGGGATGGCTTAACGGATAGAGATCGACAGCCAATTTCCGACCGACAAACACAAATTTGATATTCGAACCCACCAAAAACTGCCTGAAAAGTGGTTGCGTGGTGCAAGCGGGCGGAAAAGCCCCCCTATATCCTCTCAATGAACCAGATCGATCAGGCGATCCTGCCTGGTCTTATCAAATTTCATATAAAGGGGAACCTACTTATGGCGATGTCACAAGCCGTTGAGCACATTAAAACTCGAATTGAAGAGCTTCATGATGAGGCACAGGGTTTGGTGGAGTGCCACAGGAGGCACCTCAGTTACTTCAACAATTCGGCTCTCCCTCCTGCCGAACAATGCCCATTGAGGGTTTACGCCCGTATAAGAGCGCACCACCTGGAAATCTATTGGAGCCGTTCCCGGACCCGCAACGGCTCTAACATCGGAGGTTACTACTCCTCATCCAAACTTATCCCAAAGGGTCGCGGACACCGCTATCGCTCGAGAAGCCTTTGGCTGCGAGCAAAACCATGGACTATCGGAAAAGTTTTGGAGATTGAGGAGCAGATGGGAGAAATCCGCGCAGAGTATTCTGATCTTCGCAAGGCTCTCCAAGCGATCAACCGTGCTGACAAAAAAGCCACTGTACGCAAAGCAACTCTCAAAACTTAACCTTTGGCTCCTTTTCGAAGCTTCTCGTTAAAATCGCACTATCAGGCTGCAAAACGAGGCGCAAAAAATGCCGTTTTTATGTGAATCGGCGACCGTTCAAACGGATATCTTGGATTTGTAGGGCGCAGAGCCTTTCAAGCGAAAAATGTTGCTTTCACTTACTAATCCGAAAAAGGATCGAGCGATGACCGATACAATCGATGATATCTACGAAAACCATCCACTGACCGATGAGGAGATTGAGGACAACCCGGGGGTTTCCTTCATGGCGCTAGTGATCTGGAAAGCCCTTCTTGAGTGGAACTTCGAAAACTTTATCACTCCCCGAAGCGTGCGGAAAAACCTTGGCCTTACGCCCAAAGTGCAGAAGGAGGCTTTTGAGGAACTTTCTCAGGCTGGGCTTTTGGTTCATCACCGGGTCCAGGTCTATGACAACCGGGTTGAGAACTGGGTGATGGTTTTCGACAAGCCGCTCAATCGCCTCTAATGTGAATAGCTAACCAGAGAAGAGGGCTGAATGCCGCCGATATTGACTGTCACGCGGCTTCACCCCTCAATCCCATCTCAGATCTTCCCCTCAGTGCGTATCAGCATACCGAGCGCCCTAAATTTCTCAATTTTTCACTCGGGGCTATTTCAATATTCTAATGGCATGGGTATCCACTCGCAGCTCGGCAAACCGAACCTCTGCGAACATTTAGGATTTTGAAAATGCGGATTCCAATTCCTCAAAAAGATTTTTGAAGCCATGTTCTGGCTCATTAGACGCCACGTTGATTTTGCCAAAGTAGCGCGACTGCCAGTGAGGAAACTCTTTTTCAAAATATTTCGAAACGTATTTCGAATCTACTTCCTTGATACTCACCATGAAATCCAACTTTTTATAAAAATGCTCTATTTTGGATATTTTTTGCCACTCCTCCGTTGGCAAGCTTTTATGAAGATTGCTCCATGAGGGCACTTCCACCTCAGCCAAGGCTTTTCTCAGAGCTCGCCCGGCATCGTTACGGATTTGAATAAAGTCAGGTGACGTGTACTCCTGAATCAGATCCAATGCCCTGTTTTTCCTCTCACGATTGGTCTCGTGAATTACAATCAGCGCAGCCGATAGTCCAGCACCAATTGCCGCACCCAGCAAGGCCGCACCGACATTTCCAGTCAACGCCCCAAGGATGGCACTGAAAACGCTGGTGATAGTTACAGCTTCCATAGTAAATACCTGATATACATAGCGATTTAGAGGATTTCGCTTATTGCTATTCTTTGGGTTGTCGACTCAATGTCGCCATCACTTGTCGTGGCTTTCGCCTGAGAACCATTCACTCATCGGTCCGTAGCCAAAAATGAAAGCCAACTTGCGAGCCCTGGTAACACTCACATAGACTAAAGCCCTTTCCTCGTTCTCCCGCTGCCGCTGCGTTACCGCGTCCGCAGCTGAGTTGAGAACATAATCCAATGGCACAAGCCCCTTATTCGCTGAAGCCAGGAACACAGCATCAAACTCGAGACCTTTCACGCGGTGCATGGTTGCAAGATTCAGAGTGCCTTCCGGCGTAGCAACATAGCGGCCATCCAATACCTGACAAATCTGTTGCCGGCTTTCCAACGCGCTTCTCAGTTCATTCACTTCCTTTCGGGTGCGGGCAATCACGCAGCAGGCTTCGGGGGCAAGATCGTTGTCTCGAATGGCTGCCAATATAGCGTCGGCCTGCGCCGGCATTGAATCAAAGCACCGAATGTCTGGTGACGGGCCGTGCATCAGGGAGTGGTAGAAAGACTGCGTGTCTTCGCCGCCGTCGAGATCATCCACGGTCACGCCTTCCAGAATGCTGACCGCCAGCTTCCTGGTTTCATCTGTGGTCCGGTAGTTAACCTTCAGACGGGCGCTACGACCACGAATATCAATGCCGCACTGGCCCAACACGACTTTGTTCTTGCCATAAATTCTCTGATGACCGTCACCAACAATGAACAAGTCATTAGGGCCTGGTTGTACAAGAGCACGAATCAGCATAAATGCCTGGGTGCCCATATCCTGCGCCTCATCCACAATGACTGCCGCCAGATCGGGGCGCAGCTCCGATTTGCCATCAATCAGCATACGGGCATCGCGGTAGGCATCATCCGTCTCCTTGAGGTAGTTGCTGGCCAGCAGATGACGATAACGCTCGAATACCGGCCAGATTTCCACCCGTTGCTGGCGATTCAACCGTGTACCACGACCAATCCGCGAAGCCTTCTTATATTCATCTACGCTGCGCACTGATTGGGGCTGGATCACCCTCGCCCACTCTTCCTGGAAAAATGCCATACCCAGATCAATACTGGCGGGCTTCTCTGAGTAAGCCTCTTCCCATAGTTTCTTCTCTTCCCGGCTATCCAATAACAAACCGTAGTCGTAGCCCTGCTTTTTCAGGAAGTTCATCACCCAGGCATCTAGGTTCTGCACCTCGATACGAGCCAGCGCCTCCTGGCTACAGATCTTGTTCAGGTTCTGCTGGATGTCAGCCGCCAGGTTCTTGGTGAAGGTCGTGAACAGTATTTTCCCATCGCTTTCTTCCAAATGGTTGGCAAGCCATTTAGCCCGATGCATAGCCACTACGGTTTTACCGGTACCCGCACCGCCAAGCACGCGAACCGGGCCGTTTTTCTTGCCCTCTGCCAGTCGGCGCTGGGCCGGGTGCAGGAACACCCGCCACTTCTCAATCGACTGGTTCAGCACCTCCTGCAGAGCTTGCTCGTTTTCGGCCACCGTAAAGACAGCCTGCGATTCGGGGCGTGTCAGCGCTGCTGTGAAGTTTTCAGTATCCACCGTCTCCGGGGCCGCCGGAACCACTTCGTTATAGGCTTCCTCATAACTGGCACCGGCCATTATCATGAACAGGCCGTCGTGAACGTCTTTCGGAATCTTCTCTTCAGTCAGCGCGGTTTCCAGGTCCGCCTCAATTTTCATAGTACGAACCAGGGGCAACGCCTCTTCTGGAACGCCCAGCTGCAACAGTTGCCGATCCCTGATGGCATCAAACAAGCCGGGCCGTGATGTCCCTCGCGGTTCTTCCCCTGCCGGCTCAAGAACACTCTCTTCAACCGTAAATACCTGAACGCTGCCAGTGTTTGGGTTGATCTCGATCTTACGCTTCTCTGCCCATTTATAAGCTGGTTCGTGGTGGTCCACATAGAGCATTAGATACAGATCTTCCTTCTCCGCCGCCGCCAGAATAATCCGTACATCCTGATTTGCCCGGATAGAGCGGACCTTATTGTCCTTGAAAGCGGGCAGCTTCTCGTAGTTAAGGCTGGTATGGTTGCGATCCTGCTGAAATAACATGACCGCTTTATTGGCCTGACTTTGCTCCTTCGGTGTCAACTTGAGGAGGCTTTCAAAATACTTGTCAGAAAACGCAACACTCGCCATCTCAGGCTCCTGATTCCAATTCATTCAAGGCATCAACCAACTCGTCCACCGAGGAGCAGATACGCCACCCATCCGCTTCAAGATAAGGCCTGGCAGCCACCTGGTCGTCCATATCATCCATCAACAAAGCCACTTTTGCGCTGGCAAACAACAGTTCGGCTTCGCCTACCACTTCGTCCAGTTCACCCGCAGTTACGGGCTCTGCAACCAACACCTCCGCCGGCCAGGCCACATCTTGCTCTTCAAGCCTTTCCCGCAACTCATCCTCGAGCTGGTCAAACCAGGGCGGAACCTGCTCTGGCTTAACGTCGGGCTTCCCATATTGGCCCGTGTTTTTCGTCCAGAGCAGACCCGCCGCAATACCGCTGTTTTTCGAGTCTGGGGTCCACGCGTAAAACGCGGGCAGGAACTGCAGGAAGTTCACAGCTGTCCAGAACCGTTGCCATTGGTAACGGGCCTGGTCTTCACTGCCTTTTTGCAGGGTGTAGCTAGCAGAGATCAGAGCCTTGCCCAGATCAAAGGTTGTGAGCAATTCCGGTCCGGCCAGCAGGCTCAGGGTAATCTTCGCTGCGGCGTTGTCATCGGTTAGCTCAACCGATCCTGCCAATGCAGCAGGATCAGGCGCCAGGTCAGTGAAGCTTGCTGGCAGGCCGTTCAAGCTATCTAACACGACAGTTTTAACGTCGGCGTCTGCCAAAGACCGGGCCGGCAGACATTGCAGAATGAAAAACAGCGCCTGCTGCTGCAACAACGCATTGTCCTGCTCGGTCAAGAAGTGCATCAGCAAGTCAAAGGTGGTTTTATTGAGGTGCTGAGCGGTGTTATTTAATCCAACCACCTTGGAGAGACCCGCAATGGCCTGATGATTCTGTTCCGCAGAGGTCATGCCGAGCGGTAAGGGCACATCCATGGCCTTGTCGCCCATAACCTTGTTGACGTCGTACCAATTCAGCGTCCAAACCACAAAGCCGGCACGCATCAGAGCCTGGCGCTTGAGCAAGTCTTCGCTGGCTTTCTCGCCATGAAACTTATAGCCATCGAGGAAAACCGCCACAGGCAGCAAACCTTTACGTGCCGGCCAAAGCACAAAATCCGGTTTGCTGGCAAACTGCACGCCTTCCTCCATACCCAGATTCACCTGCGGTTCGATCTCATAGGCGAGATCGCCAATGGTCAGCCGGTAACCGCTTTTACCCCGGATAATGTCCTTGCCGACTCGCACCTTGTGGTTGCCCACACAGTCTTCACCAGAGAACCGTGCCAGCGCCTCCGGGAAGCGCGCTTCAAGCTCACTGTCTATCCAGGGGTTACCACCCAGCGCGCTCAAACCTTGTTTGTCCTGCACCCACTGATGGTTACCGTCGACAATATCTTTAAGCATTTCCAGCGCCAGCTCCTTACTGGTGCTTTCCATGCCATAGGCATTGCGATACTCCAACAGGCAGCGATAACAACCATCCATAGTGTTGTCGTAACAGTCACAGGCATCCATTACGTCGTAGGCCATGCGGAACACCGACTGCATGTTCTCCGCCCGGCTCAGCAGCTCATGCAGGTAGCCGGTACCACCAGGCACGGAGTCGTACAACACAATAAAGTGCCTACGCTCATCGGTCTCGCCCACTGGCTCGCTCTGATAGGCTACCCGCAAGTGGTCTACCTTGCCGCCAAACCGTCTTTTCAAGCCCAGCTGCAAGGCCGCTACAAACGAATTCACCTGCTCTTCAGTACCGCCCGTAGACAGCCTCGGCAGCAGAATCCGCAGAGCTTCAGACGAAAACTGGCGGTATAGGTACAGGCAATTCTCCAGGCCCGTGTCTTCTTTGTCGTTCGACAGTTTCTTTGGGCCACGGGCGTAACTGCATGATTTGAGGTGAGCAGCCTCTTTCTTGCCATTGGCTGCAGCTTTGGATTGCACCGAGCCACATTCCCGGCAGATAGGGAAACCAGCTCGCTGGATTTGCTCTCCGGCCACATCGAAGTACATCTCCTCCCCTTCGCGGCGGCCAAAGTTCACTTCCAGAAACTTGGCGGAGCGGATGAACTCGAAGCCGAAGGGCTTTTCCTTATCGTCCAGCACCCAGGTAATCGGTACATCGGAAGGTTTGAAGTCGATCAGCATCTGCTTGTTGAAGAACACTGGCTCCCGGTCATCGGAGCGGTCGTCCAGAATCGCATCCCTGGCGTTTGTGAACGCGTAGACCTGCGTCATCTTTAGCATTTTGGTGCGGGCGCTTTCATCGCCCCACTGGTTGGTATGACAGCGTGGGCAGGTTTTATCGCTGAAGCCAGAAGTAGGATCATCGGCGGGCGCGGAATAATGGCACCGGGGGCAAAATCGCCAGTCCTGAATGTTGCGGCCCTTCGAGGTTTCCACCCGGGTTATTTTCACCTTGCGGTTGCCCGCATAGAACACCGACTCCGGTGCCAACTCCGTTAGCGCAGCCTGAGCGGGGCGCTGGTATTCGTATTCCCGCTTTACGAATTCATGCTCTGCGCCATCGCCTCCCGCACCTTTCTCAGAGCGGAAGATTACCGAATGCAGGGTCGCCCCTTCTTCCGGGAAGGCGTAGTTTGGCAGCAGCCCTTCGTCGGTAAAGAAATTCAGGGTTTCACGCTTGTTCAGGCGAATGCGCATCCCACGGTAGCCCGCGGCTTCACGCTCCACCTCCAGAATTTCGGCCTGGGTGTGTTCGTCCTGGGGTTGCTTGCGCAGTTTATCCAGCTGCTTGTCGAGGTCTTTAATGGTGATGGCCATGCGGTTACGCTCATCGGCCACCAGCTTGAGCCGGCCGATGAGATACAGCTCCAACCGGTCCTCATCGTATTGCGGCCCACCAAACAGATATTGCCGCAGTAGCTCCAGATCTTCCCCACTTAGTTCAGTGGCAACGTGGCTACTGAACCCGTCCCAGATTTGCTGCATGTTATGTTTCAGGAAATTCAGCAGGGTGTAGGGGAATCGGTCCTCTTGGGTCTTTTCTACTGCATCCAATACCGGCTGCATGGTATGGGGTACCTGATTGTCCCCCTTTGCCCCACGGGTCCAACAGTCCATGGAGTAAGCCAGCAACTGGCGGCGCAGCACATGGCGGGCCTTCAGGAACACCGCAGGCGGCTCAACCGGCGTATCCAGCATCCGCCCGGGATCGGCGTAAAACACCAGATCGTGTGGGCGGCCATTGGCCACCGTCAAGACAAAGGAGTTGCCATCCCGGCGACCACCCCGGCCCACGCGTTGCAGGTAGTTCGCCTGGGCCGGCGGTACGGAACACAGCAAAACGCTGGAGAGGTCACCAATATCGATACCCATTTCCAGCGTAGGCGTTGCCGACAGTAGATTGTATTCCCAGGGCTTCTCACCGTTGATAAAGCTGTTCTCTACGCGAACCCGCTCGCTGGCCGCCAGCAAACCCGTATGTTCATGGGCGATTACCCGGTGTATTTCACCATGGCGGTAGAGGTTGGCATACAAGGTGTCACGTACAGGAACGACATTCTCGTACAGCAGCTCCGGACCAGCGGCACTGATCATCGGCAACCCCAGCCAGTTGCGGGCCTTGTCGGCGGGAACGTGCATAGGGCGGTAGCCTTCGCACTCCACAGCCCGAACATCGGTGACGATGGTCAACAGCTCCGGGTTCAGCGCCCATAGTTTAACGCCACGTTCATTGTTTTCAGCCTGCACCATTCCCACATCCGCCAGCGCATCCAGAGCGGCAGCATGAACCAGCTCCATTTGCTTGCGATCTACGAGGGTGTCCGGGTTCAGGCAGATGAGCCAGTTTTCGTACCAGGACTTCGAGGCATTAGTGTGACTCAGCGGCTCATAGCCTTCAGCCTTTGCCACAGCAGGGTACCGAGGCCGTGGGGAAGACGGGCCCAATGGCGGGGCGTAATCCAGAAATTTAAGCAGGTAACTCTTGCCGGATTTCTCGCGGTAGTACGCCAAGTCTTTCAGCCCGAACGCGCCCAGATTCACCAGATGCTGAACCAGGCCGGTCATCAGGCCAGCAGCCGCCTCGCTATCAATGCGATAGCCCAGCGTATTGTCTACGGTTTCCCGCCAGGCCAGCGCTGCTCGGGCAACCGACTCTGCCGGCCAGTCCAACGCGGCAATGCCAAGCCGATTCAGTGAACGCCCAACCTGAGCTCGCCAGCCCAGATCTTCCAGCGCCTGCCACAACATCCGTCCGCGAATCAGCTTGAGCATCCTGGCCGCATCGCGCGCCTCGCCAGTCGTTTCGAAATGCTCGAAATCCGCAGTAAACCGCTTGTCCGGCGGCATGAACTCACGCAGGTAACGGGGCAACCCAATACGCCCAGACCCACCTCCCTGATTCAGCCAATACCTCTCAAACAGATCAGGTAACTGCAACAACGGTAATGGCTCGGACTGATTTTCCAGTAACTGGGTGAGCGCCATACGCACATTGTTCTGCCAGGTACGAGCAGCAAAGAAACCGGCTCGATGGGTAGCATCCTGAACCGAGTCGCTGAAGGTCAGCAGCTTGCGGTCATCATTGTCACGGCTGCTGAACAACTGGTGAATGGCCACGGCACTCAAACTGGCAGCACGGGCACCGAACACCACCAAAGCGGACTTGGCTGAACAGTAGGGACAATCGTGCTCATGGATATTTTTATTGGTATTGTCACGTTTGACCTCCTTCAACTGATGAGGTTTGCTCACCCGCACCAACGCTTCGTTGCCCGCCTGGCAGCCCTTACAGGGGCCTGCATAATCCGCTGCCGCCGTTCGGCCACATTCACGGCACAGCCGAAAATTATCCAGGTGCATCCCCGCTGGCGAAACATCCTCGCCATGTTGCCAAGGCAATAAGAGTGCGGTTTCTTCGTGGTTTCCAAAAAACGCGCTGTAGATACTCTGAAGTTCGGTTTCCACCACCTGGTCAGAAACGTGGCTCATTTCCATGCGAGTTAACCAGGCGGTGCCATGGCACTCCCGGCACTGCACCAGAGGCAAACGCACCTGCCTTTGCCCCTTCGGCGGTTTATCGTCCCCAAAAGCCAACAACGGGGGCAGAACGTCGGCGCGCCCGTTTTCAGGCGCTTCGTCCGTCACAAGGTTTTGCGGTTGCGGCTCCCGCAAGGTGCCTACAATCCGCCGTAGCTCCCGGGACCAAAGCTGCAAACGCAACTGCACAAACGGCCGCCCTACTTCGTCTCGGGCATGGGAAAGCAGCGCTAACAACGCAATCAATGCCTGCTCTGGCTGGCGCTGAAACTTCGGTGGTATCTGGGACGCCAGCATATCCACCAGTTCCCGAAAGCGCGGCGTACCCTGCCCCAGTTTGAGCTGACGCAGCAGGTTTGCCAGCTGACCATGCTGCTTGAGATCCTTGCCCAGCTGAATCCGTCCTTCTTTGGCATTCAGCGGTATTTCAGGTTCTTTACTGAAATACAGGTCGTAGGCCTTCAGAAGATAGGCCTGCAGCCCCTCATTCAGGGCAAGCGAAAGATGCTCAGGCCCCACTTCTTTGTTCAGCCCGAGAAACGCCAGGTTATCGAGAAACTCTGAATCATTTTGCCGCTGCTCGGCAATGACCGAGTCCCGGCGAAACGGGCTGGAAAAGATGTCGGACGCATAGCTCAGCAAACCCGTAATACTGTCATCGCCACCGAGGGTGGCAGAAGTTCCCACGCACACCAACTGCTCCGGCGTCATCTCAAACCGGGCCCGCAACCGTCGAATCAGCAGCGACAGATCCGTACCCTGGGCGCCATCAAAGGTATGCAGCTCGTCCACCACCAGATACCGAAGGGTATCCGGCCCGTTGTAGGCCCACAGCTTCTGGTCCTGCGGGCGCATGAGCAGGTAATCGAGCATTTTATAGTTGGTGAGCAACACATCCGGTGGGTTGTTGCGCAGGGTTTCCTTGTCAGTAATGACCTGATCCGGGCCCATGGCCTTGGTGCCCTGGCCATCTCCGCCAACGAACAACCCCACCCGAAGCCCTTTCAGCGCAGGCTGGCGATAAATTTCTTTGGCGAAACGCTTCGCCTGGTCTGTGGCCAGCGCATTCATGGGATAAATCACAATGGCCTTGATACCGGCGCCTGCCTCTCGGTGGCAGTGATCCAGAACCGGGTACATGAAACACTCGGTTTTACCCGAACCGGTGCCCGTGGCCACCAAAGTATTCGCAGCCCGCCGATCAGACGCTAATCGTTGCCAGGACTGCTCTTGATGGGCAAAAGGCGGATGCTCGGTTTCAAACCCCTTGAAGAAATCCCGGCCAGCTTTGCCGCGCATAAAGGGCAAGCCCACTGAAACGTAGGGCCCTTTGAGGAATGCTTCCCCGTCCTGCTGTTCTTCTACCAGACGACGGAATTCCCCTTTAAACGGGTCGGTTTCCGTTTCATAGCCGGTGACAATGAACTCGCGCAGGGCGGCCGATACTTCGCTGGCCAACAAGCCGGGGATCATGGGCTTTCCTTATGTCATTGTTTTTGGTTATCAGGAAATTGTTTGGTGGGTAGAATCAAGCGGGGCATCCGCAGCCTCTCGCATTGGCTCATTAGGTATTCACGCCAATAAGGCCAAACATGGTAGCTCGCATTCTGAAGTGCAAAGGCGTCAATCGCATCCTGCTCCAGGCGTTCATCCATTAAGTATTCGGCTACATAATCTGCTTCAACGAAAGCCCTGATCTGGGGTGCATCCTTTTCAACTTCCGATTCACTAATCCAGCGAACACCGAAACCCAGCACGATACGCAGGAGATATCGGTCGGGTTTGTCCGTTTCTAGAATCTCCGAGCGCCGGGCTAGATGCATTGTCTGAACTTTCAAACCTTCAAGGGCATGGGCAGCTTTAGGATTGAACTCCTCACCGTGGCGAGCCTCAGAAGCAACAAGATAAACATCCGAGATGGCAAGGTGATTTATGGCCCGCTGCAATTTTTCATCTGTCATCAGCCATACCTCTCTTCACCAGAAATAAGGTGTGACGTGGCAGCATGATATTCATCGTTGGCGCCATCCGATGTTTCCGGGATCTCGATTGTCTGCCATTCGATGTTCTCTGCCCCCCTCACCACGGACAATGAAGGAACCCCTTTTGGTACCTCTTGGCCTGACAACTTGCAAAGATGACGAAACGCTTCAGGAAGAGCGTCCACCACCCTTAGCAACTTATCCATAGCTGCAGACTGAGTAATGTCATCAGATTCATACTTTGAAAACGCCGTCGGGCCGCCGCCAAATACCAGGGCTGCCTCAGACTGTTTCAACTGCAGGCGTTCCCGCAATGCCCGCACTTCCGCTCCGGTTAAAAGGCCATCAACCTGCTTTCGGAAGGCAATCATTAGCCGCTTGTTTTTCAGAGATAAAGCGGCATCAGCTTGCTCGCTGCCGCATACATTACATTCCTCGTAAAAGAAACGGACAGAACCGTTAACCCCTTTGTACTCAGTTTCATTACGCCCTTCCCTGATGGTCAGTACGCCCTCTTCACAGATCGGGCAAACCTTGTTTTCCATATAAACATCCTCAGCTGCTGGTATGGCAAGAAACTACCAACAAGAGCTTCCCGCTCTTGTTCAAAGCAAACTTTACATAGTACTGAATATCAAGCGATTTGAAGGCAGCCTCAATCCACTCTGCCTGAGTGACTGTATACGCATCACACGCAGCCCATGGGCCGCCTGGTTTTTGCTGACACCACTGTGAATTCACAAACCTCCCGCTACGGAGCGCATTCCTAATCAGCTTAATTACACCGTCATGGTCGAGCTCAAGATTCTGGACATCTTTCTGACAGTCATTGGTCCACAGAGTTATCGCTCCAATGCTGCGCCTGTCCAGTAAATCGAGAACTTCGTCGGGAGGATAAAGCGGTTCCTTCCCGATGATCCCACCGTTTTCCCTGGTTGGCGTCCCAGTGAAACGGCTGACAACTTTATCATTTACCATAATGGTAAGTCCATTTCCCAAAATTTCAATTTTTTGAGTTAGGCAGGCGTGCTATCCAGTGCGACTTCCAGCAACTTCGGCAACTCAACTACTTCCTCAAGAGAAAACAGTCGCCAACCCTTCGCAGCCAACATCGCCCGCTGTGGCGCGCGTTCCGAAGAGACCCAAACAGCAACCCGCTGATCATCCCAGACAAACTCAAACTCCCCGGCTACCTCTCCGCTGTCCATCTGAATTTCAGCTCCACACTCCGGCACGGGCAGATCACTCTTAATAATGTGATTAACCACAGGGATGGCAGTGTCCTCCACCTGCTGCGCCCATTCAGGAAGACCGTAATGAAGATCACCAAGGACCTTGCGGGCTGCGTAGACACGGAAGCTTTCGGCGTCATCGAATACCTGGAAGCCAGCATTCGTGGCCAACTTGAACAAACCCATTTCCTCATTGAGAATCAGAGCAACTGGATCTGACAGACCTTCCTGCAAACCCTCTGGCCAAGCCAAGTCGAGGAAAGCTTTCAGTTCTCCAGTGTCTGAATCTCTTAGCTCGAATTCTTTTTCGCCCGCCGGCAGGCCCCGCTCGCTGACCCATTCATTAACGTCATCCAGCTGTTTTTCCTCCTCCGCATCGGCGATGCCACCCGGTGCAGACTCGCCTTGCTCTATCGCCTCATAGGCGACTGAACTGTCATCCGAAGGCAGGTTATACAAGGTGTCGAGGAATGCATTTGCCGCCGCAGCCAGCAAAGCCTGACGCTGACGAAGAAACTCCGGGTAGTTTTCTGGCTTCCACAATTCAGGGTCCTGTGGAATCCACTGACTGGCAAGAGCCCCGGGATGCTGGCTCTCGACCTCGGAAAAATACTCATGTGGTGGGCGGTTACTGATCTGCAGGTTGCTATTCTTGGTCAGGAAACAAAAGTTACCCAAAGCGTTAATGGCTTTCTTGTTGTCGTGGCCACTCTTCTTTAGGAAATCCCGCGGGAAGATATGATGCACCTCCAAAGATGTGTTCTTACCAAGAAGTCCCTTCTTGAGCGGTAGGCCGGAACCCCAGTCCTGAGCTTCGCCAACACGAGTCAACATGTAGAGAATGGAGTAGAACCGGTTACCGCGGCTCCAGCCCGTGAAGTGCTCCGGTCTGATCCGCAGGTTACCCCGCCAAAGCTGCAACTCACGAATAAGTGCATCAAGCCCTGCCTCTGGTCCCACATCCAGCAGAATATTGAGATCTCGGGAAAGCACACTCTCGGTGGAGCCGGAATAACGGCCCCAGATCGCCGTTTGCACATACCAGAACAAGATCTTGTTCTGGGTTTCGTGGTCTTGGGCGGCACCACCGGCCTCGTCCAGAAATCGGGCCAGAATGGGTATGGCAAAATGTCCGGTCAGGACCTGCTGGTGGTCCAGCCCCAGTCGAGCACCAATCAGATCCAGGATGGTATTGATATGATTGATGGAGCGCTGCAGCGCACTGTTGAATGTAGAGGCATCCAGCTCGTGAAGAGCCGAAAAGCGCGCATCGCCAGTAGCAATTGTTGTTACACTTCGCAGCAACCAATCCAGCGTGAAACCGAAGCCTGAATCATTCCAGTGATCCAGCGCTTTGCGCATGCGAGAACGGGCGTCTGGCTCTACCGAGCAAATGCGAGCCAGCGCCAAGTCACCCTTTGAGAGCTTCCGGCCACCACTATTCACTCGGTTGAAGATATCCACCACCACATCCAACGTCATTTCTGGTCCAGACACATCTTCAATGTGGACATCTATCTCACGAACATCACGCAACCGGTTTAATCGATTGCCGCAGTGAGTCGTGCGCTTGAAATCCTGAGTGCACTCCTGAATTTCCTCAAGAATGTTATCCACGCCCTCCTTCATAAGCCGAGTGACATCTACCCAAAGGGGGTTGCCCTGCATTTTGGAGGCCATATAAAACGAGAACTCTTCGGTTTCTACATGAAAGTACAACCCCCTGAACGCGTTAGCATCTCCATCAAAAAAAGCGGGAGGTTGTCCTTTAATGATGCCGTATAGCGAAGTCATCCTCTGCTGACCATCCAACAACATTTTTACCTGCTGGCCGGATGCGAGCCCACTTGTTCCCCTCCCCTGTGCCTGGGAGGAATCCGTAATCCACGCAAGCAGGCTGCCCACCGGGTAGCGCTTATATAAAGAGCGAACCAAGCCACGCACCTGATCCCGATTCCAAACGTAGCCGCGCTGGAACTCTGGCAATGCTATTTGGCCAATTTCAATCTGATCTAGAAGTGTGGAGATCTTCATGCATTCCCTTACTTAAAGTTACTTTCAAATGGTTGTCCACTTGCCTTTGTCTTAAGCGCGGATCACACCTCACATGCAGCTTAATCATGTGATTATCGATGCAACATCTCGTCTAAAATCAGCCCTTGCCCCCAACCGAACCATATCTAGGCTTTTATTCCGTTCACCAATTTGCAATAACTGAGAGACAGGGCTGTCAGCATTCTTGGTTAGACATTCAATGTGCCCCAAAACGATAACCGCGTCTCTGGCCCGTGAGAGTGCGACGTTTAATCGGTGCCTATCGAGTAAGAATTGGACCCTTCCGGAGCTCCTGGTCATCATCAGTATGACGATGTTTGCTTCACCACCTTGCACGGCATCAACCGTCGTTACTTCAAGATCCAGTTCATAACCGCTGCGATCAATCTCATCCTTAACAGCTTTCCGCTGTGCTTCATAAGGACAAACGACAAGGATACTAAGACTCTTGAACTTGCCTGTTTTTGACATTCTGGCGAGTAGCGTATGAACGGCAGCTCGCTCAGTCCGATTCTCGATCGACTGAGAGGCATTACTTTTGCGGTGCCGATAATTCGAAACTTTGCTGAAATCGACAAATGTCATTCGGCGACGAGTGAGGTCCCATCCTTCATCGCTCCTGGCAGAATCAAGGTGGCCGTCATAGAACATTTCACTGACAACATCACCAATGTCTTTGTGCATCCGAAACTGTGTCGTTAGCATCCCTTTTCCATCGGCGGGAAGCTGTTCAAAAATCTCATGGAACATATTTCGGCGCAGCAGTTCCTCGACCTCAGTCATTGACAAGCGATAACCGATATCTATATCCAGAACATCTGTCGTGACAGTTGGCGGAAGCTGATTATGGTCGCCAACCAACACAACTTTTTTAGCAACCGAAGCAGGAATCAAAAGCTCAGCACCAAAGGCTTTGCCGGCTTCATCGATGATTGCGATGTCAAAGGTGCGACGCCATAAACCATAGTCCGCTCGCGCCATGCCCGTGCAGGTCGCAGCGTGAAGATGCTTGGATCCCAAAAGCCATTTAGCAGCAGACTCTCGGCCTTCACGAGTTGTTAATAGTTTTTCCCATCTTTGCAAAGAAACATCGGCTTGACTCTGGTTGCCGCGCTCAGGGTCCAATACCGACAACAAACGCTCATGCCAAACTGGCTCCAGATCAGTTCCCTGAACTTTCTCATTGTTACCATATCGAACAACCTCGTCTCGTAGCTTAGGAATCTGTTCCAAAAGGTCAGAGACGAGTTTGGTCACCGCAACGTGGGTCGGGGCAGTGATTAGGATGCTAGGCCAACCTTGACTATTATCTGCCGAAAAAAGCGAAGCCAACCACTTGACCAATAGCGTGGTTTTACCGGTACCTGGGGGCCCCCAAACACAGACAACAGGCTCGTCTGAATCCAGCAAATTCTCGACACTCGAGCGGTCTAGGTTGCTATTCGGAACCGGATCTCCAGAGAGACCAAGTAAAGTTGTGTGCACTTTTGGCGAGACAAATTTACCCAGAATGGCATTTTCAAGCGCTTTGCTCAGTGTCTGTTGCTGAGAGCCCTCTCCGACTCGTTCAATCCGGGTTAGGCCGAAGGGGTTAATCTCCCGAAAACCTTCCTGATAATGGGCCTCAAGCTCCAACCTACAAATGCCATTCTCCCGATCGACCCAGCTCGCATGCTTTATTTTTCGAACCTCAGCGTGTCCGACAGCGCGAATCCGTGTTTTACCTTCATTTGAGATTGCCTCATCCAGCCAGCTTGGGCGACTCATCGCTGTAATCATGCCAACCACAACATGACCTCTTTTTTGCGACTCCCCAGGCAAAAATCCACAAGATCCTTCCAATTGAATATGCTCTTGCTGGTCCTGATAGATCAGCGAGAGCTTGCGGAGCCTCAAAGCGGATTTGCGCTGAAGCAGCATTTGCTTCTGACTGCTTAATTCAGCGTGTAGGGCCTCTACAAATGGATAAAACATTGACCGATCAATATTGGCTTCGTCCTCGGAGCCAAAAGCAAAAGCACACAGTCCAGCATGAAAACGAACGGAAACAGGCGGATCAGCAGCGCCGTGTAGAACATGGTCCAAAACAAATGCTTTCTCCGACGAGTTGGCCGTAGTAACTAACGTCACATTGTCGATAGAAAAGCCAACCTGACTTGAACCGATAAGGTGTACCCTCCAGGGAGAGTTCTGTGAGGACTCATCAATTTTTTGATAGGCTGAAACTAAATCGGGTAATTTGCTTTCTGGAACCGACAGCAGAATTGGTGACCAGAACTCGCGGCTTCCTCCAATTCTCGCCGTTAATCTGACGGGTAAAGGGGTTTGCCGGTCCAGTCGAGTAAGCTGTTCAAGCATCCATACGCTTGGATACACATCAACGGAGGATTCGGGCGTCAGCCGACTGTGGTCCTGAGCCCTCGCCTCCAGAATTAAACGAGCTCCCAGATAATCCAGATAAATCCCTTCCCGCTCTCGGCTAACAACTCTGGCGGTCATAGGGGCACCGCCGTCCGTAAGATTAGCCTCTAAAAGTGCTGCACCGATTACTGACACTTTCGCAGAACGCTTCTTATGGTCAACGCCGAACAGCATTGCGCGTCCGTTGAGCTCTTCCGACCAGTCTTCCACCACCAGACGATAGCCATGAAGCGCGTCGGGAACCTCCCCTTCAAAATGAACCAGCCCGCCCTCACGAGGAAAATCATTAGGCAATTGAAGTTCAGCAGGAGTAGGAATCGCACCACATCTACCATTCACGACATCTGCCAGGATTCCCTTCACCAAGCCAAGGTGAGCCCTTTCTGCATCAACTCGGCTAAGCGCAAGCTCTAGCTCAAGGACAACCTGGTTAAAAGCATCGCTCTCTCGGCTCCCCAAACGCTTAGCCATTACCGCCCGAGCCTTCGCATGGCTTGCAATTAATTCAGTAGCAACGCAATTCCGTGTTTCTAGCTCTTGAACTACCAGAGCTTCCAAGTCCTTCACGTAGCTGACAAGCAATTCATGGCGCTCTTTTGCATCAGCTTCATAAAGTGCCTCGAGCTGCTCCTCCAAGGCCTTGATTTGCGCCTGAACGGCTTCAGTTCGCTGGCCATTCCACCAACTGACGCCCGTCGCAGTGAGGCTTATACCCGCTATTACGAAGAGGTGAATCACGAATATTGGCCGTTACTGCTTAAGTTTCACGAGGTTATCCGAAATAATTTGAAGCTCTTGTCGCAACTGCGCCTTTTCTTCCTTTGAGCAATTCGAGTTCCTTAACTCCTCCATAGTAGCGTCAAAGAGCTTCAGAATCGGATCCATCAAAGCTCGTGACTGAGCCAGCTCCTCAACTCTAATCTGGTTACTCTCTCTGGCTGCTTGAAGATTCACTTCAGCCCGATTGACCTCGATTTCCGCTTGAGTAACACGCCCCTGCCACTCTACGAGTGTTGCTTTAAGCTGGTTGTGGGATTTTATGACCTCGAAAACACCCTTTACGGCTTCAATTGCTTCTTTCGCAACCTGAAGCCGGGCAACCTCCGTTTTGGCTCCTGCCTCAATACCCGCTCTCTCTGTTTTTAATGTCTCAATCTGTTTAGCCTCTGAACTTGCCGAGGCGCTACTCTTAGAAACACGCGACAGCAATTCTTCAGATAATTTTAGTTTCTGGTCCGGCATGGCGTTAACCTCTATGCATTGGTTTCATTGTAGTTTTGGAGCGCATGTTTTAGTTCTGCCCAGACATCCTCAAGCTCAATCAGTTGTTCATCAAAAGCTTCAATATCCGGAAGGTCAGAGCTACGTATTTCATGAAGCTCATACCAGGCGGTTCGATAGGCCGAATGGCACGTTAGAACCAGCTTCCCGAGTCTTTCCTGCAATTGAGAACGCTGAGCCAATTCTTTTCTTGCCAGATCTATCTGCTCGGAAAGCTGCTCGCGCTCTAACTCAAGTCTCCTTTCCTCCTGGGGAATGAATTGAATAAGACCATCACGATGAGCCTTGGCTTCTCTCAATTTCAAATAGGAATTCACAGCGTCAGCGACTGAAACCGCTGCCTCCAGCAGCATGAGCGCAGGATTGGCCTTCGCCGCAGCTTTGCCCATGCCCTTCTTAAAACCATACTTGCTAGCCAAAACCGCAGTGTTTGCCAACAGTGTAAGCGCTTGTTTCGGAACACGAGTCGTCATCTCTAAAACACCCTCACAACACACCATGAATCAGGTGTGAGCTCCAGAATAGATCTGTCAGCATCAGAATCTGTGGCCGTTCCTACATTGGGCAACGCCGGAAAACGATCCCCCCGCCGATCTCTTACACGCACCTTACTCTCCGGCGTTAAACACCAGAGCGTCTCGGTAAAAGGTTCGAAAAAAACCGCTTCCTGAGACGAATCCTTTCGACTTTCTTTTACAAGCAGGCAACGCACCATAAGAAAGTTCTGGCACCATTCACTTCCCTTAGCAGGCCTATAGGGTCGATCAGCTAATGGTCGGAATGCCCTCCAAAGCCCAGCGAGAAGCCAATACTCTGGGGTTTCAATTACCGCATCTTTCCTGATTCTTGTCCCATCTCGGCGTAAAAACACGCGAAGTCGACTGTCTTCCTGCAGTTGTGCAAGCCCTTCTCGTTTTTCTTCAGGTACCAACTTCTTCAGCAATGATTCAGGAATGGCTTCATCTGTTGCCTTCGCGAAGGTTTCTTCATCAGGCTTATGAAACACAGGTGACGGCCAATCCCGGGGATATGACTCTTGCTTTTTATGCTCATCGACCGAAATAAGTCTCCTAGCCGGGTGCGCGGCACTGACGAACAGTCCACGGATCGGGTCTTCATTCAGCTCACGAGAGAGCTCGATGGCCTCCACGATGTCCCTTCCCTTCTTGGTCGCCGCCCAGTTCTCAGCCAGAGAATTATCAGCAAGGAGATCGTGGATATTGTTTAGCGTAGTTACGTCAAACCCCGTAGTTGTCGCAATAGCCTTTCTGTCCTTTCCAGCGACGAGTTCTTCCAAAACGAATCTTGATACTGCATCACAACTACGAGGTGTTTTGGCCACGGCCCAAACCTTGAATGGCATACCACTGAATGCGACCGGTACAGAGGGTGATTCAGGCTCTGGAATGCACGCACGAATGCTTGCGATTCCTCTTGCCCGTCTTTTCCGCTTATCCGTTAGCCAACCGTCGGGCATCTCAATCCGAGTTATTTCGGCCTCGATCTCTTCCCCTATGGAGATTTCCTCAGAAGGATGATCAACCCAATGCCAAGCAAGTTCGGAGATTGGAATCCATGCTTGGAAGTCCGTAACGTCGACAAGTACGCCGCGGTCCTCAAGTTGAACCACGCGTCCCGTAATCAGATCGCCTTCTTCCAATTTCGCCAGGGCTTTCCTAGCTTTGGCTTCCCCGACTGCTCTTATGCTGGCTTTCCAACCCCGGTCATCCTTGTTGAGCAATACAAATTCCGCAGTTTGGCCCTCACTTAAAACATTCGCTGGATCAGAAACGAAAACGTCTGACATTTCTCCAGGAAAAACAACGGCCGTCAGATCACCTGATGCAACTTTGGCAAACTTTTCCCGAACAATTTGGACGTTACCTGATAAAACGTCGCCAGGGCTATATGAAACGCTTCTAGAGGAGGAACTCGACCTTTGATGAGATTTCTTCACCGGCGAGCGTGCTTTGTTCTCTTCACCCAGAAGGGCTGAAAAAAGGTCCAAGAGGAAACTCACAGAGCTTGCCCCTCAAAAATCTCCCAAGCCACCCGATAATCCTCCTCCCGGTCCGGCCGGAAGAATGGCGCCTTGTACTCCACCGTCCGCTCCGTTGGTCCGCCGGGGAGCGTGTCGTCGAGGTAGGTTTTGTAGACGCTGCCTTCCTGCTGGTGCTGAATGTCTTCCCAGCCAAGCGCTATTTCGTCTTCTTTTCTTTCGGGTGTGTCTATGCAATAGAAGGTGCCATCGCCCAGTTCCTTCTTGTTGGCTTTTCTGGGCAGGCCTACGCCCACCAGGCCTTTACTGGGGGTAAATACGATGCGGCCGGTTTGGTCATAGAAGGTTTCGGCTTCGTACTGGCGCATGACGGGGAACTGGACGCGGTAGATGGTGAGCAGCTCTTCCAGCGTGAGGCCGAGGGCCTGGGCGACGAGGACGTCGATTTCTACCAGGGCCTGGCGGCGGGCGTAGTCGGTGCGCAGGTGGTTGTTTCGTTGCCACTCGGGGGTGAGATTGGCGAAGAAGTCCTGGGGCAGTGCGGCGATGGGTTCGCGGGTGGCCCAGTGTTGTTGGCGGAAGTTGTCTTGCCAGTTGGATTGCCAGAGGTCGGCGTAGTGATTCGTGATGCCAACCAAGGCAAGCGCCCTAATGTGCATCGCTGCGCGATATTTATCACCGTTGAGCACCGGCAGCTGATTGATCAACGAGGTATTTGCGTGACCCATACCGGTACTTTTCACCCGGTAATCAAGAACCACAGAAAGCGTCATGCTGAAATAATCCAGCATCGTCTTCTCAGATTTGAACGCGGAGCAGAGACAGGTATTAATATGCGCCGCACCTTTGGGCATAATCGCGGTGATCAGTGTCCGCTCAGATGATGGGCCGATCATCTCGCGGTTAACCAACCGATAATACCCCGTCACCAACCTCTCCCGATGCTCGCCCTCTTCCACCCAGGGCACGCGCGGGGTGCGGTCGCGGTAGGTGGCAGAGTCGCAGGCAGGGGTGTAGTTCGTCCGCGGCAGGTAGTCGTCCGGCAGGGTTTCCAGATCGAGGATATCGTAGTCGCTGCTAAGCTTGCACTCCGCTCGCGGAGTCTTGTAGAACGGGCTGCCGACGAAGAAGTGGGGGCCGGAGAGTATCCATTGCTCCGGGTTTTCCGGGAAGCGGGTCTCCCGCTTCATGGTGCCATCCTGCTGGGCGTTGACTTCGTTCCAATGCTGAGTGGAATAGTACTGCCCTTTCAGATCCCCCAGCCGCCGGGGCTGGGCAGCAAATTTATCCAGCACCGCCATCAACTGGCGGGCGTGTAGGGCTGGCAGGCGGGCCTCCAGCGCATCGGTGCCGGCTTCGTCGTAGAGCTGAGCGAACAGGGCCAGTTCGTGCTGACCGATTTCAATGATCCGGTCGCGGTGGCCGTTGGTGTTCCAGACAGTTCTGATGGCCCCGCTGGCTGACGCCACTTCTTCCTTGATGCCGGGCACACGGCCCTGCCCCTCGTGAGCAAAGCAGATATCCACGGTTTGAGGAATAAACAGATTGGCGATGTGCCGAAATTCCGGCTCGGAGCGCTGCGGGCCATACACATTTATGCTGTAAATTGTGGCGTGATGCACTTCGGCGAACAGTCCAACTTCATTATGGAACTGGAAATGCTGGCGCAAACGCGGATACACCTCTCGCCGAAACGCCCCACCCTTGGGATCGTCATAAATGCCGTCCGGATGCAAAAAGCCGCTCACACCCTGCCCGTTCGCATTCGCCCAGGCCCGGGGCAAGAAGCACTTGTAAAGATTGGCCTTCTGGCCGGCGAGCTGCGGGTAGTTCTGGGTGGCATTAAGGAATGCCTGCGAACCTTCCGCCTCCACCAGTTCTGCAAACCAGGCCTGCTGCAATTGCGGGCTGCGCTCGAAGGCGGCTTCGCGCTCGTCGGTCAGTTGTTTGGCGCTAAGTTTGTGAAGCACAAAAGCCGGGTTGTGATCGCCAAGGATGCCGCCTTCCTGCCATTCCACCTTGCGCCAGGGCGGGTTACCCAGGGTGACGTCAAAGCCGCCACGGTTGGCGAAGATGTCGGCGAAAGCCAGCTCCCAGTGGAAGAAGCGGTACTGTTCGCCCAGTTGATTGGCGATGGCCAGAGTGTTGAAGAATGGGTTTTTGAACAGTTTTTCCAGGTTGAGCTCGCCGCGCTGGTTGCTCACTTCCCGGGCGGCCCGGGTTTCGGCGCGCAGGGTTTGTTGAGGCTCGTCGGCAGCGAACAGGTCGTCTACGGGTTTAGCGAACAGGTTTTCGCCCTGCTCTGCGGTCTCTTCGTTCTCAGAGGCAGCAGCGTTGTCCAGCAGGCTTTCCTGCTCCGGGGCGAAATCAAATGTGCCGGCGCTGTTGAGGATGGTATTCAGGTCGAATAGCCATTTTTGCCTGTCTGGCAACTGGCCCACCCTATCCAGCGGCCAGAACCAGAGGGCACACCAGTAATCCATGGCTAGTTTCAGGCGGCGATACGGGGAGGCGATGCGGGCGTTGGTGTTGAAAATGCCATGGGCGCGCAGGTTGTCTTTTTCCCGGGTGCTGGTGTGGTGTTCTTCCACGCCTTGCTGACCCCACAGGGGGTAGGTATCTTCGGTGCGCCCACGGTGCTGTTCCAACATCTGGGTGTGTTCACGCCACAGACGATCTACCGCTTCGCTCAGGCATTGCAGGGTTTTGATTTCCTGCTCGTCCAGCGGGGCGCAGAAATCTTTTTTCCAGTCTTTGATTTTCCTGAACGTATCCGGGCGTAGCTGTTTGACCACTTTGTCGTTGTAGCCGGCCATGCCGGGGTCAGGCAGCAGGAAGTGGTAAATCTCCCCTTCGCTACGCCCACCCCCGCCTGACGGGTTCTGCAAGGTTTCCGGGTTTAATCTGCGCGGGGCGTTGTTGTACCAGTAGCCTTCTTTGGCCTGTTTTTTCAGGGCGATCTTGGGGTACACCTCGCGGCGGGCGCCGATCAAGCTGTTGCCGGTGAACAACTGGTAGCCGAACCAGGGTACGTTGTGGCCGCCGCTCAGGGCGTTCAACCACAGGGAGACTTCCGCAAGTTCCACGGCGATAGGGTTGAGGTCGACCCCGTACACATTGTGGTCGGCGATGTGCATTTTTACCCGCTGCAGTTCCCGCTGATAGTCCTCGTGGGGGATGCGTTCGTCCAGTTCCTGTTGTTTGCGGGTCAGGTAGGCTTCGGCGAGCTGGTTAACAGCTTCGTTGAGGAAGGCTGCGCTGCCCATGGCGGGCTCACACACGGTCAGGTTGAGGATATCGTCGGCGGTTACCTCTTCCGTCAGGCGTTCTTTGAGGGTGTATTTCACCAGGCTTTTGGTGAGCACTTCCGGGGTGTAGTAACTGGCGGACTTTTCCCGGTCGCGCCCGGCCATGCGGTAGATAAATTTGCCTTTGGGGTGCACGCGCAGGCTGAGCTTGCCGTCGATCTTGTCGTACACCCGCTCTTTGTCGTCGAATTCGTCCAGCTGGCTTTGGGTGACGAAGTAGCCGGTGTCCAGCTCGTCCGGGTTGATGTTTTCGCCTTTGGGCGCCACTTCGTAGAGGTCTTCGGTGGCGAAGAAGCCACGGTAGCTGAGCAGGGCTTCGTACACGGCGCCGAGCTGGTTGATGCCCAGCTGGGTGTAGCTGACGCGGCCCCGGCGTTTTCTGCCGCTTGTGGGGCGAGTGAGCGACATGCTCTGGATAATCTGCTGCAGGGTTTCGTTGCTGAAGGCCACGCGGTTGAGCAGCGGGGTTTTAGCCGGGTCGAACAGGTGACTGTCGAGGCCTTGCAGGGTGAAGGCATTGGCGTTACTTTCGTGAAGATCGTCTTTCTGCCGGCTGACCTGATTGCCTTTGTAGATAAGGCTAAACATGCGTTGCAGGCTTTGATGAAAATACTCGCCTCGGCGGCTTTCTTCAGTGGTCAGGCGCACGCTCTCCAGGTCACGCAGGCTGTCCAGGCTATAACCCATGCGCCAGGTTTCGTCTTCAGCCGGCAGATAACCGAGTTCAGGGCGAGCTTCGATGTAGAAAAGGAAGAGTATGCGGTACATGTAGCGCAAGCACTCCTTAGAAAGCTGGTCCGCATCCAGAGCATTCTGCCCGGTGTAGATGCCTTCCTTGCGATCGCGGGCCTGTTCTACCAGTTGTTCGGCTGCTTCGTTGCCCAGTAATTCGATCGCTTTTCGCAGGGCATATTTAAGATCATCCGATACCGCGAAGGCATGCTTGTGGCTGTTCTCATCCAGGCTGTCGAGACGGCATTGGCCTTCTTCGGGAGCCAGGCTTTCCCGATGCAAAAGAACGGCAGTGGCCTTGAGGGTTTTATCGTCGCGGCGGCCGAGAATCTCTTCCCAGTCAAAGCGGAGCATACGGTTCTGCGACCACTTATACCGGTCGATCAGAATGCCCTGTCGATCGGAAAGCAGTAGCACCCATCGCGGTGGATTGTCCTGCCGGAAGACGGCCTCGTTGAGGATGCTGTACCAGTCGGTGTTTTTCAGTTTGTCTTGGTGCGGGCTCGGGCCAAAGAACTGGTTGCTGTGCAGTTTCAGAGAGAGCGGGTCTTCGCCCTCGTTGTTTGCATCCAGTGCACCAAGCACCCAGAGCTGGTCGCCCAAAGCTGAGAGAACCGGCAGTTCAGTGTTGGGTGCCACCTCACGATTGTCCGGCTGATAAGCAATACCCAGTACCGAGGTAAGATCTTTGAAGAAATCGCGCTGCAGACGAATTCGTTCTGCTGCACTGCGCTCGGTTTTGAGTTTGTGGCGCAGGGCGAAGTAGCTCTGGTTGAGATTCCTCAGGGCACGGTGAGGCGTGGTGTAATCGCGCCCCTCTTCTTTCGCCGATTCTTCACGAGCCTCCCAATCTTTGATGGTATCGGCAAAGTCGCCCTGGAACACTTCTGCCAGGTAATGGGCGCTGAAGAATTCGTTTTCGTTGGTCAGTCCAATGAACGTGGCGGCGGTATCCTGAACGGCCATCTGATAATGCTCCTTTGCCCTACCCGGGCGTTTAGTCGTCTTCCCGGGTAAACACGGCGATAATCTGTATGAACGGTACCGGCTCAATGGTTAGGGTGTCCTGCACCCAGGTTTCGTAGTCGTTAAAGACCCGTTCGATGCGGCTCAGGCGCTCTTCTTTTTTGGCAGCTTTGAAATGCTCAGCCTGGCCAGAGCCTTCCAGCTGAAGATTTAACTGCTGGACCTGCCGGCCTTTAAGCGCTTCCAGCTCTTGAAGCTGCTGCGCCAGTTCAGGCTGTTTCGCCGCCGTGTATTCCTGCTGGTGTTCCTGCATTTCAGCCTTCGCAGCCGCTATCACCGGGCTACGCAGAGCCTCCAGCTCTGATAGATCAATAGGCCGAGCGCGGTTGGGCAGCTTGGTGTTCAGCTGAAGTTGCTGCAGCCACTCTTCGCCCTTCTGCACCTCAACCACTGAACCGCTCTTGCAACGGATGGCGAACCATTGCCAGATAACCGGATGCGCCTTTCGGTTAGGAATAAGCCCGCTAACAAGAAAAACAGCCTCACCTGGTTGAAGGGTGCCACTTACCTGAGGTGAGTCTGGCAATGCCAGTACCGGCGCGCTGTGGCGAGCCACCTGGGCCAGCAGTTTGTCTTCCAGCCATTGAATGGCCGGATGCTGGGGCCATAGATAATGAAGTTTGGGCCAGGCGTTCTCATCCTGCCGGCTACGGCGGATTTCCTCTTCAAATCGACTCTTATCTGCCGTAAGCACCAGGCTGCCGTTTTCCGGGCTGATTTCCGATGGCAGGAAGCGGAAGCGATAGTTCAGATCATCCGGCGGTGTCAGCGTTAGGGTTTGCTTCTCGATATTCGCAGTGAAGTTCACCTGCTTTCGGTCGCGGTTGATGGCTTCCAGGGCCTGACGGACAAATTCGTAATCGCTGGGGAACAGGCTGTAGCGTTCCGCGGTATGCTGGAATACCTCTTCTTCTGCTTTGGGTTGTGCGGCCTCGGGATTGAGGAACAGGGCCAGAAGGTCATCGCCTTCGTTGCTGTCGTCCGGCTGGTATTGCTCATCGAATGCTTCTGCCTCGGTGCCGCTGGCCATGGCATCTGCAGTAAGACCTTCCTCGGCTTCCGGATCATGGACTTTCATGAATGTGGCGGGATCGCCAATGTTCTTGTAGGCCTGCTCATCCTTCTCTTTCAGGATTTCCAGAATCCGCTGGTCACCTTTCACCGTGGGGTTGTCGCTGCGGTTAATCAGGTAGGTGATAATTGGCGTCTCTGTCTGGCCGTAACGATCAACCCGGCCATTGCGCTGCTGGAACACCATAAGCGACCAAGGTAAATCAAAGTGCACCAGTCGGTGCGACAAGTAATGCAGGTTGATACCTTCGCTGGCGACATCAGAGCAAAGCAGTACACGCAGTTTGCTTTCCTGTTTACCGAAGGCTTCGACAATTTCCTGCTGTTCGATATCACTCATGCCACCGTGCAAGATTTGCACGGCGTCGTCTTTCAGCTTCAGATCACTCATCATCTGGCTCTGCAGCCAGTTAAGGGTTTCAATGCGCTCGCTGAAGATGACCAGGCGGTCTTCGGTATCGGTCTTCTTCCAGCCAAATTCTTTGCTGTTCAGCAGCCTCAGCAATTCCTGGTATTTGTTGAAGTGAGCCGCATCGACATTGCGGAGAGCCAGCAATAAGCTTTGCAGAGCCTCGATTTCCTGTTGCTCGTCCTCGGTAATTTCGTCTTTGCTCTTCAACTTCTTGATGCGCTGTTCAACAGAAGCCTGCGCCGCTGCAGACGAGCTGAAGATGGACTTCTGCAGACCTATGCGAACCAGTTGGCCGTTGCGTTCGGCATTGTGTTCGCCCCGATAGGTGAAAGGAACCTCCAGCAAAGCCTGGTAAGCCGCCTCTTCTTCCGGTGAGGCATCCAGGTAGACGTCGTTCACAACCCGCTCTTTGAATTCCTGCTGCACCTGATCACGGATGTCTTTCTTGAACCGGCGTATGACCAGGCCTTTGTCGCGGAAGTCTTCTTTGGCGTAGTCATCCGGATCGGAAATGGCTGTGGGGTCTAGCATGTTCATCAGGCTGGCGAAGCTTCGTGCCTTGCCGTCGTGGGGCGTTGCGGAGAGCATGATCAAAGTATCCGAACGCCCCGCCAGCAGTTGTGCCAGTTTTGCACGCTGAGAACTGCTACCGCGTTCGGCCACGTTATGGGCTTCATCGATAACGATGATGTCCCAGTAGGCCTGCTCCAGATGGCGACGGTATTCGTTATCCTGCTTGAGGGTGTCGATGGAGATGATCGACTTGTCGTAGTAGTAAAACGGGTTGTGGTTGCCAGGGATGTTGTTGCGCACACGCTGGAGGCCGGCAGAGTCCAGCCGCGTGAGTGGGATGGTAAAGCGGTTCCACATCTCCTTCTGGAACTGGGTCATCATGCTTTTGAGGGTCAGCACAAGAATGCGCTTTCCCCTGCCCCGGCGCATGAGCTCCGTCATCAGTATGCCGGCTTCCAGGGTTTTACCCAGGCCTACGGCATCGGCAATCAAAATGCGCTGCCGGTTCTGCTTAAGGGCTTGCAGGGCCGGATCCAGTTGGTAAGGAACCGGATCCATGGCAGCCTTGTGGCCCAGGTGGATACGCTGGTCGGCAGGGGTAATCTGGCGTAACTGGGTTTCGATAAACAGACGGCTTTTTTCAAAACCCGGGGTCAGGTCTTGCTCAAAGCTGGTTTCTGCAGGGTCCAAAACACGGATCGCGTCTTCGGCTTCTTCGAGCCGGGTAAGGAAGCGAGCGCTTTTTCCATTCACCAGTTCCGAAAGGCCGTCCACGGTGAGTACATAACCGCCATCGTCGCTCGGGTCTGCCCGGCGGACGATCCATTCGCAATCCCGGATAACTACGCGCGCCCCTGGAGCGTATAGTGCTTGCATGCCGAATCCCTGAACCTGAAGCGACGTTTAATCGGAAAAGGGATGCTAACCAAATGGGCCGACATCCAATGTCGCTTATGAAAAATAATGGTCTAGTTATGCGTAGGATGATGCGTCAGATTGGTGCAAAGGGAAAGGGTTAGTTTGTAACTTTTAGCAGCTTAGTTTCTGATTTTTTTATGTATTTGAGGAAGTGAACTAGTTCAGATGTTCAGGCTCAAATCTAAACATTTTCGAGCTTAATACCAAGAGACACGGCGTCCAACTGTGACTCTGACCATATCTCCGCATAATCCTCACCAAACGCAACAATGACTCCGACACTACTGTTCAAGTCGGCGTAAACTGAGTTGGTTTGAGAAAGATGAAAATCTTCATTAGCATCAATAAGGTAGGCGTAACCTAAGAATAGGCTCATAAAGCGCCGAGCGTCCAGATTTTCCTTCGGTAAACGCCAAATTCTTGGCAGCAGTTGATCCCACCAGCGTACTGAATAAAGTGATAGAGCACGCCAATCCGTTGATGCGGTAATCATTATGGGGCCAGAGAATAGGACCGCCAGCGAAGGCGATAGAGACGCGAGTTCTTGACGCGCTATTCGCAACTCATTCCCTTCTTCTGCTCGATCGAATTCGATGCGGAAGGCACTGCCGACTTTGGCCCGGACCTGTGACTCTGGCGAATTACTCAAATGGCGCTCCTTCAAACTGTTGATTTTTTGCCGGTCTGACAAGTTTTGGAGGGGCGTGGCAGGCGCCCCATCAACCGTTCCAAAAATTTAATAACTACGAGAACCTTCTGGCGACCGGAGCGTCGGATTAGAACCTGAACTCCGGCCCAACGGAGAACACGTTGATATCAGTTTCGCCTAGCTCATCCTCATCACCGACGTTCAACAGCAGATCCCAATCTGCCCGTAGCCGGATTCCCTCGGCAACTTCATAGCTCATGCCAAGACCCGTCCTGAATGCGACACCTGTGTCGTCATCGCTCACGGAAATAGTCTGAAATCCGTTACTCGCTGCAGCCTCGTAATTCAAGCGCCACAGCATGAGGCCCGCTTTGGTGAATACCTTGAATGGACCTGTTTCAGGCATGCCCAGCTGAAGCGTTGTATCAACAAAATGACCATTTACTGCCGCTGCCACCCCAACACCGTTAATTACACCGGAAGCTTCAACATCATCTATATACCGGTACCCAAACTCGAGATTGGCAAAGCTATTCAGTTCGGTACCACCGTAAAACCTAACGGCCAGCGCACTGTCGTCACACGACGATGATCCTTCACAGAAATCATCTACAGTGGCTTGGCCGGCGGAAATACCAAAATAACCGGGCCGTGCCTCGGCAGCATAAACTGGTGCACTGGCCATTGCGGCGACGGAGACCATTAGGGCAATTCTAGTCAATTTCATTTCGACATCCTTTTTCGATAGAACAATGCAAAGCGAGCGAATAGCCCGCTCCTTTTCGGTTACTGATACTGAACAAACAGAGCGACAGCTACGGTCGCAGACTCAAAAAAGATTCAAAGTTAAGAGCAAACTCATCCAGCTTTTTGTGCACGAGATAATCCCTTCTCCAGAGTGAGGGAGATTTCTTCTCGCAACCAATCAGGCTCCAAGATATCGCAATGCACCGCCTGGGCCGTGAGCCACCAGCGCAAATCCTGGGTATCGCCGACGGTGACCGTTATTTCAAAAGTGTCTTCGTCGATGTCCGTTGTCACCTGGTCGAAACCCAAAGGAGATTCAATCAAATGATTGAGCACAGGCTTGTCGCAGCGAAGGTGCAGGAAAATCGGCGCTCGAGAATGAAGAATCCCCATAGCACCGGAGGAGATGTACAGATCCAGATCGAAGTCTTCTGGCCGTTCAAGGGGCTTCTCCACCAGCTTGCCGCCGGTGGCCCGGTGCAAAACCAACTGGCGCACACCCTCCCTTCCCTCAATCGTTCCAATCAGGTAGACATTTGGGTCACGGAAGATAAGGCCCAGAGGGTGCACAATAATCTCGGCCGGTTCACGCCAGTTGCGGGCCTGGTAAGTAAGTTCGCAAGGTACCTCTCGTAATAAACCTTCAGTTACGGTTTCCAACACATCGGAATCAATAGGGGGTCTTTGACCGCCTAAGCCACGGTTAATCACTCTAACGCGATTCGGCCATTGCCCAAGCGGGTTGCGCTCACGCAAAAGGGTTCGGTGCGCCTCATCAAAATGCGGCTTCAGATGGGATAACGCTCGTGGCGGAAGCATCGGCGTGAGGTAGGCCTTAGCAAGCTCAAAAGTCAGTGCAGCCGGCAAGTCCAATGCTGGAATGATGTCCATCGTGGCTTCACGGTCGAAAGACCACTGAAATGGGCGAGAGGATTCATCCACGAGCAACGGAAATTCGATACTCAGCTTCTCTAAGTCTCTCTGGATGGAACGCATGGTCACAGAAAAACCCTGCTCATCAAGCCTGTCTGCGAGCTCAGTTGTGGTGATGGACTTAGGGTATCGCGGCACCATTCGTAGCATGGTGAGGTAGCGGACGGCGGTATTCGACATTGGCTGATCCTTGCCTGGCGTTATGGGACTCTCAAAAATCTTATGTCGTCGGACTTTACAGCACACTGTCCAAACGCTTCTAGTACCCCGTCAATAGCAGAGCCTTGATACCGCGAGTTTATTTGGCTCGGATATTGTTGAACTATTGTTATCACGATAAATGCCTATACACCCTCAAACCCTTTTACCTATGCAAAACGACGGCAATTTTCCGCGGTCGTTTTGCACTTGCTCTCCCGGAAAAAAACGTAGAGTGATCTCAATGTCTGAGCAGAAGTGCCTCTGAAACTGCCCACTTTAGGGGCTCAGATGCGTCCAAACCAGTGAGTTCGGGAGATTGCCATGCGTCCGGTATCGATTGAGGATTTTATAAAGGTCGTTTTTGAATACGACAGCGCGCCACCTGCCCCCTCAACTATTCGTCGACTTTGTGCCGCAAAAGACGATAGCGGACTGGCAGTTATCCCCGGTGCCTTTAAGCTGGGGAAAGCCTGGAAAATCGACCTGGACGGGTATTTTCGGGAGATGGAGCGTCGGGTGTCCGGATCTGACGCTGCAGAAGACGCCTTTATCCATGACTTGGCAAATAGACTAGCTTCCTAAAATGGCACCAAGATACCGTTCTGAGAAACACTCGTCGCTGCACAGGTACCCTGGCCTCTATCAGAGCGAGGACGGTGTCTACTTCGTTATCCATCCGATTACGAAAAAACGTGGCACCTTGGACACCCGGGACAGGAACCAAGCGATCCGACTATGGTCGATGCTAAACCACAGGTGGGAGGCCGAAGTCCAAGAACGGAAAACCAACGCCCTGGCAGGAAAATTGGATAGCCTCTCGATACCAGCAAGCAAGGGGGATCACATCCTTCTCCAGGACTACCTGAAGAAATGGAGAACGGAGGTCCTTGGCCATAAGATAAAGGGAAAGAGCATAGTTTGGTCAGAGTGCCGAGTCCTATCCCTACGAGGACCAAATAAAGGCGCCCCTATCGCTAAACCAACCCGAGTCGATTACGCGAGTGATGCCCGACAATTGGAGCAGAGCGAAGACGCAAAATTCCCGCTTTCTGATCCGCAAATCCTTCGCAAGATTCGCAAACTGCTCTCCCCATGGCTGCCGATGCCGACCCATTACAACGGTCTCAAAAACACGTTGAACCGGGTGTTCCTCCATGCGGTTCAGGAAGGTCTCATTGACCGAAATCCGATGATCGATATACGTAAAGCCGCCGAAGAAAAACGCCAAGTTCTCATCCCTGATGAGGCCTACCGGAAGATAACTGAACACCTGTGCGTCCATCGTCATAACAAGCGAGATATGGACGGCACGTGGCGTGCGAAGATTTGCGATCTCATTTACATGATGAGTCAGCAGCCAATTGACGTTTTCAATTTGAAGGAAAGCCAAGGTGAGCTCTATGACAAACCCATCGATCGCGGGGACTATTTCGCCTACGGAGTGATCCGCTTTGCTCGCCACAAAACTAAAATCGGCATCGAACTCGAGATGAACGAGGATCTTGCCGGTCTGTGGAAGTGGTTTGTGGAGTTCAAGCGGAAGGAGGCCATCATAAGCGAATACCTCCTAGTATACCCACGCTACTTCGATAAGCGTTCCAGAGCTCAACAAGTAAAACACAGAACTATGCAGGCCGCCTGGCGAGATGCCTGCAAGACAGCAGGCTATGGAGGCATGTACCACCTCAGAGACCTCCGCAAGAAAGGACTGACCGAAGAATTCCTGAGCCAAGGAGAAAACGACAAAGGCGGACATGAAACGCAGGCCATGCGGAATCATTATCGGTTGATCAAGCCGCCCAAGCGGGCGAGGACAACGATCAGATTTGAGCGGGAACGGAAAGTTTCTGAGTGAGTTAGATAAAACCGAAAAATCTCCAACGATCCTGATTGCTATGGAACTTCTACTGAGAGTACACTCATTGTGTACACGGATAGGATGAGAATCATGCAAACGATCAATGTTCGAGAAACTCGGGAAAAGCTCTCAAATCTTTTGGACGCTGTGGCCGCAGGAGAAGAGGTTGTAATTCTCCGCCACGGTAAACCTGCCGCACGCCTAACCGCGGCCTTGCCCGAAAAGATTCAGTTTCCAAACCGTTCGGAACTCAGGGCATCTCTGCCACCCGTCCGGGAAAGCTCTGCTCATGCGCTGCGGCAACTCAGAGATGAAGAGCGCTATTAATGTTGTACTTCGATACCAGCGCCGTTCTCCCCTACTACAGACAAGAGCACGCTAGCGATCGTGTTCAGGCATTGCTTGAGTCGCAAACCCAGCCGGTTCTTATCAGTCATCTGACGGAAGTCGAGGTGGCAAGCGCACTGGCCCGATGGGTTCGGATGGGCGAGCTCAGCGAACCCCAGGCGAACCGGATCGAAAGTGCATTCCATGATGATGTTAGCCATGGCCGCTTCAGCCTGTGCCCCATTGAAACGGCCCACTACAAACGGGCCAGCCACTGGATTGGCACAAGGAAGACAAGCTTGAGAACGTTGGATGCACTTCATTTGGCATGCGCAGAACATCACCAGGCTCAACTTATCAGTGAGGATGAAGCGTTGGTGAACGCAGCGGTTTTCTTTGGTATCGACGCCCGCCTTGCTTCAAAGGGCAACTAAGCACCATGGCTAGCCCAAAACACCTCACTCGAACACTTTATGAGCAATGGGAAACTGTCGAGGCACTGGTTCGGGCCACCCGGGAGATGCCGGCATTCTCCGAGGAGCAGGTTCTTGCTGCCATTCGCCAGGCTCAACCGGCCCTGGACGACGTCCAAGTCAGGGATGCTCTACGTAGGCTTTTGGCAAGTGGCGTACTGGAGACTCAAAGTCGCTCTGAAAGCTTCGTGGTCAATGCACATGTACTTGAGTTTGTGCGTGGCCTGACGCATGAACACGAACTAGGACTATCATCAGTCATTCAGGCGCGCATCGAAGCGATTCGTGGCGCGACAGAGACCCTCACCGCAGGTATCGAAGCCGGAGATGCCGGTCAGCAGACTCAGGCCATTAACCGACTATCTAGCCTGTTCAGAGATATTGCCCGCCAGCTCGAGCAGGACCGCCATGCGATTGCCGAGCTGGCCGAGCAAGCAAAATCAGCAGACACCCGGGCTCCCATAGCAAAACGCTACAAGTCCGTCCTCGACGCCTACGATCAGTATGTTGAACCGATGAACGAGATGATGGATTCCGGACCTTCGGGCATTTTCTACCACCACCTCGCCGCTGCAGAAGACGCCCTCGACCTCGGCTACAATCGCCTGGTTACCAAAGGCGCGCTCTACAGCCATCTTAGCCGTCTCCGTCACGTTGGTTATCAGGCCAAGGAATTGCGACGACTGGGACGAATCACGGCTCAGCAATGTGCTGATATTCTGTTACCCCTCCGAGAAGAAGCACGCCAGCATAACAATCTTTCCTCAGCTATCAGCCGGTTGTTGGGACAGGTTCGCAAAAAAGGGCTCAACCGCACCTTTCGCAAACGCCAGGATCAGTCTTGGCTGCCGGTGTGGCGCGTGAATCAAAGCCGCAGTGTGTCTGTAGGCGACGAAATAAAAACAATCATGGCGGAAGCGAGGAACTTTGAGCCTTCTGAACGGGAGTTCCCGGGCGAAGTCGATGCGGCACCCATAACCATTGCTGAGTGGATTGACGAAGAACAGCTCCGGCAACAGTTGTTAAAGGACCTCCCGGTCGGCAACCTTTTGGAGTGGCTGAAGCACCACTACCCCTCCCTGCCTGACCAGGTTCTTCTGCGGCTCTATCATGACCTGGCACGAGAGGACCTATGGGAGATGGAGCTGGAAGCGCAGCCTACAATATCCGCCCTTTCCCTGATTTCAGTGCACTACTGGCCCTACCGTCTGACACAACCGGTGAATAAAACTCGTGAGTAATACCAGCCAATTCCAACAAATCGCTAGCAACCTGCCAAACCTGGCCCATCTTTTTCGGTGGTTCAACCGGGGCCGGCATCTCAACCGGATCTCAGAACCAGTATTGTGGGAAGAGCTTGAACGCAACCTCGACGATTATGTGGCCATTTTTACCGCACTGGGTTTTGACCTTCGCCTTGATGGCCGGGGCTTCGCCTGGTTCCATCAGGACGACGGCAGCAGCAATACAAACAAAGCCACCCGGCAACTGGCCCTGTTGTTCATGGTCATCTTTGATACTCAAGCGGATGCCGGCATTCCGCTGATGAAATTCGAGCATTGGCGAATCGATCAAACCCTGCTGACAACGGTTTTCGAGCAACACCAGGACTTGCTGAAGGCAGAAGAGCTGGATCTGTCCGGCCTGGCGAGCCTGATGAGAACCGCAGAAAACTTCGGCTTTGCCCGTTACGATAGCGGAGCATGGCAGCTGTTGCCTGCTGTGTGTCGTTACCTGGATCATTACGAAGAACTGGCCAGCCAGGTGGATCAGGATGAAGATGTTTCCTGGGCTAGCGATCAGGATGACGAGGATAATTCCCTATGAGTTCCGATTACGGCTTCCAGCAGCTGGTACTTCTCAACAGCGCCGGCTATGAGCGCGCAGAGCTCCCTCTGGATGAGTCAGTTTCTCTCATTGCCCCCAACAATACTGGCAAGACCAGCCTGATTAATGCCCTGCAATATCTGCTGATTATCGACAAGCGGCACCTGGATTTTGGTGCCCACGACAAAGACAAAGCGAGACGTTTCTACTTCCCATCCAATAGCAGCTATATCCTGCTAGAAGTCACTTTACCTGAAGCTGGCTCTGTGGTGCTGGGGTGTGTGGGCAAGGGCTTTAGTCATGACTACGCCTATTTTGCCTATCGGGGCCCTCTGAAAATTGAGGAGTACAGGCTGGCCAATGGCAAGCTGGTGACGCAGCCACAGCTGTTGGAGCAGCTGGCTCATCACGGGCGAACGGCCAATTTCTACTCATCGACTGAGTTTGCCGAAATGGTCTACGGCGGTGCCCGAAAGCGGGGACAGTCCAGCTCCGAATTTACCATTTTCCGGCTAGAGAACCGCAAGGATGCAAACGCCTACCGTCAGGTTCTTACCCGCACCCTACGTCTCGACAAACTCAGTTCCGGCGAAGTAAAACGCCACCTGCTGCAGATCTTCAGCCGTCTGTTGCCGGACTCCGTGGTGGATTTCAAACAGGAATGGGATAAGGCTTTTGCCGAGGTGAACCAGGATCGGGAACAATACCGGGCCGCCAAAAACCAGCAAACTCAGATTGACGACCTGGAACGCCAGCAGGACGAACGACTCGCCACCAGAGGCCGAATCATTGCCCGCCGACCGCTCATCGACGATGGCCTGCAACGCTGGCAGAACCATTACCAGAAAGAAAGCGAAAGCCTCCAGCATCAGCATGGGAAATTGCACAAGCAGGAAGCAGAATTGCTTCAGAGGGACAGGGAGCAGACCCGCCGCCAGAGTGAGCTCAATCAGCAGTTGGAGGCACTGAACAAGGACGAGCAGCGCCGTGACGAACTGGAGAACCGGTTCGCGCTGGTCAATGACCGCAGCCAGCTTGAGCAGCAACTTGCTAGTGCCACCGCAGAACGCGACCGTCAGATTGCTTTACTCGCCAATGCCCATGGGCAGTCTGCGACCGCCACTGATCATCAATTGCGGCGGGAGGAGCAGGAGCTATCAGCACTGCGCAAGGAACAGGAAACACTCTCGGACAATCTTTATCTCACACTTAAACAGCACCTCTCCGAAGAGCAGATCAGTATTCTCAACCGAGGGCTCAACCGCCAACTGCTTACCTTGCCGCCTGGGGACTATCAACTGGATTCGGGCCAGCTGCGCCAATGGCTGCAGGAAATGCGCGAAGATCGGTTTCAACTACCCGGGCTGAATCTGTCTGTTGAACACCAAGCGCCGCAGTATGAACAGCGATCAGACGAAGAGATTGCCCAACTGATTGAGGATTGCCAAGACCGGCACCGGCAATTGCAGGAACAAAAGGCCGCCACCGAAGAATTGGACACTCAGAAGAAGCGCAAGGTAGAACTGGAGCAGGAAGTAAAACGCCTGGAAAAGGACCTGGAACAGTTTGACGAACTGGCTCAACTTCAGAAATCGCGCCCGGATCGCCTGAAAGCAATGGAGGCAACCAATCAAGAGCTGGCAGAGATAGAGCACGCTCAGAAACAGGCGGGTGCCCAGCAACAGACGCTCAGGGAGCAGATCCAGGAAGTCGCCAAGCAGCGGCAAGCACTGGATACCGCTCACCAGGAGATAGATCGTATCCGCCAGAACCGTGGCGACACCGACGAGCAGTTCAACTGGCTTGCTGACCTGCCCTATACCCCCTGGGTTGGCGACCCGGAGCTACCGCTCGACCAACTGGCGCAAACGCTGCGTAACTATCAGCAGGACTGCTATCAGTTAAAAGAACTGGACCGGGATCTGCAGCACCGACGCATCACGCTGCATAGCGGTGGCCTGACGAAATTCCAGTATGCCCCCAACCCGGAAGAGGAAATCCGGTTGATGGTAGAGTTCCGCCATCATCTGGCCCGAGAGGCAGAAGCCCTGGAAAAGAAAGCCCGCAGTGCCGTGGTCACTGTGACGGCCAGCCTCAGGGATCTTCGGGACAACCTGCAGTCATTCCAAAACGCCATGCATGAATTCAACCGTCTGATCAGCCGCAGGAAACTGTCGGATCTTAAGGTCTTCCGCATTCAGCCGGTTCACGAGAATCACCTTGTCGAAGCGATCGACTTGTTGATCCAAACGGCAGAAAAAGTGGAGTCTGGCGAATCCTTCGAGCTCTTCAACCAATCCAGCGTACTGGACGACCGACAGCTGGACCAAGCCCGCCAGTTACTGATCGACGAAGGTAGCGCTCGACAAGGGCTGAAGGTTGCCGATTTGTTTCGCCTCACTTTCGAGCTGGGCAAAGAAAACCAGGACGTAGAAAGCTTTGACGACATCGACAGCGCAGCTTCCAACGGTACCGTGCTCATGGCCAAGTTGGTGACCGGCCTGGCCATGCTCCACCTGATGCAGGATAAGAGCCGTAATGTTCAAGCCCTTTGCTACCTGGACGAAGCACTGGCGCTGGATGCTGCAAACCAGAGAAGTTTGATCAAAACCGCTTCCGAATTCGGATTCGCTCTTATGTTCGCTTCCCCTTCACCGTTGATTACCGCCCATTACTGCGTCCCTATCCAACAGTTGAGCAACGGAAAAAACCACATCAGCCGCAAGCACTGGCAGATTCTGCAGCCGCTTGAAGCTGTCGAGGTATGAGCTTTCATCAATGAACAGGTCACTCAGAGAAGCATTGATTAAACTTGAGGATTCCGATGGAGAATGTCTTGGATCACGGTTCACCCCCTCACAGAAGCGCGTTCTTGAGGAGTTTCTCGGCAGAACCGCATGTGTCACCAAGCTGCGTCGGGGCAATGGCTTCGTTTATCGCGTCAGCAACTCACCGGTTTTTGAGCAACACCTTCGGGAGTTGCGGCCCGATGTAAATTCAGCCAACCAGGCGGATCCAGTTCGGGCACAAAACCTCGCGCTTACCCGGTCCACCAAAGGTCGAAAGAGTTCGCACGCAGCTTCTTACCGACTACTGAAGGCAACAATACCGGGCGTAGTCTGGAATCGTAATGGAGAGTTGCTCGACCTATGGCAGCTGACATCCATCGCCGGCGCCCTCGCCATCGATATCAGCCAGAATGAAACGCCTCTGGCCACCGACAGCCCCTTGTGGCTGGTGGAGAACCAGGGGTTGCTGGATGACACCAGCTGGGTGCCCGGAGACTTGCACGGATCTGTACTCTATTATCAGGGCCAGCTCAGTGAACGACTGATAGAGTGGCTATGCGGGAAAAAACGAAGTCCACGGATTCTCATGTTTCCAGACTACGATGGCGTCGGACTAGAGAACTATGCCCGCCTGCGCAAAGCGCTGGGTGAGGACGCCGAACTATGGCTAATGCCTGACTGGAAACGCAAACTGGAGCGCTATGGCAATCCTGAGGTATGGCGAAATAATCTTAAATATGTAGCCAATGCCGAGGAAAGTTTAAATTTGGATCAGGAACCGGATGAGGTGCTGGAGCTGATTGAGGCGCTTAAGCTGAGCGGTAAGGCGTTAGAGCAAGAGGCTGTGTTTTTGGTCACAACAGACAACTAATCACGCTTGCTCAAGATGCCCTGCACATTCACTTGTCCGCTCTTATACCACGGATTGAAGCGGATAATATTTTGGGTTTAATTTGGATATTTTTTGGGTGAGAAAATCAACTAAATGGGGATGAAGTAATTTGTTGATTTTAAAGGGTAAAAATGGAGGCGCGGGTCGGAATCGAACCGGCGTACACGGAGTTGCAGTCCGCTGCATAACCACTCTGCCACCGCGCCGGTAAAAGTTCGAAGGGGATTCGATACTTTTATGCTCTCAGGTGGGCATTGAGAGACTGTGTTGATTGGAGCGGGAAACGAGATTCGAACTCGCGACCCCAACCTTGGCAAGGTTGTGCTCTACCAACTGAGCTATTCCCGCTTGATCAACGAGGGCGTATTCTACGGATTCGACCGTTTGCGTCAACCACTTTTTTCAACTTTTTGTTTTACTTCAGATTCTGATCGATTTTCCTTGAACGCGAGGCCTTCCCTTTCTCAAATTTGAGCTAGTATCACGGAACATCAACCGCCATTTCAAAATAACGGAGACAGTATTTCCAGATGCCCTCTCCCGGTAAGCTTGAGCTCCAGAACGGACACCTGACCGTATCGGGCGACTGGACGCTTCCGAATTACGGCAGGTTGAAGCGGGATATCCAACGTGCCGCGGCAACGGACGCGCCTGCCGGGCTTTCCATCGACCTGGCGACGATCAATGCTCTGGACACTTCCGGTGCGTCCCTGCTGGTGGACCTTCTCGGGGCGCAGCGGCTTCATGACCTGGCCGGCCAGACTCCCGGGCTTTCCAGCGAACGCCAGGAACTGCTGCGCCTGGTTGCCAGCACGATGTCCAGCCCCGACGGTGAAAAACCACACCGCTCCCACCCCATTAAGGGATTCCTTGCCGGTATAGGCGAGCAGGTCGAAGGATTCTGGCATCAGCAACGGCTGTTGATTGGCTTTACCGGCCGGATTCTGGCAACCCTGGCGAGCATTCTGGCAACACCCTGGCGATGGCGGATTACCTCATGGGTGGCCCATGTACAGCAAACCGGGCTGAATGCCTTGCCCATCGTGGCGCTGCTGACGTTTCTGGTGGGTGCCGTTGTTGCCTTTCTGGGTGCCACCATTCTCGATGATTTCGGCGCTACCATTTACACGGTTAATCTGGTGGCCTTCTCATTCCTGCGGGAATTCGGCGTTCTGCTGGCGGCTATCCTGCTGGCGGGTCGCACGGCCAGTGCCTTCACCGCGCAACTCGGCTCCATGAAAGCGAATGAGGAAATCGACGCTCTGCGAACCTTCGGGCTGAGCCCTATCGAATTGCTGGTTATCCCCCGGGTGCTGGCGATGGTGATTTCACTGCCGATACTGACCTTCGTGGGCATGATCAGCGGCATTATTGGCGGCTCGATGGTGTGCGTTCTGGCGCTGGATATCTCCGTTCCGCAAATCCTGAATATTCTCGAAACCAAGGTAAAGGTGGTTCACCTTCTGGTGGGGCTGGGCAAAGCTCCAGTCTTTGCATTCGTCATAGCCGTGATCGGTTGCCTGGAAGGCTTCAAGGCCAGCGGAAGTGCCCAGTCTGTCGGTGAGCACACCACCTCCGCCGTGGTACAGTCGATCTTTATGGTGATTTTGCTGGATTCCATAGCAGCGATATTCTTTATGGAGATGGGCTGGTGATAGAAGAGGCCGCGCACCAGGATGTGGTTATCAGCGTGAGAGGCCTGTGTAACCGCTTCGGTAGTCATGAGGTACATACGGATCTCGATCTTGACCTTTATCACCGGGAAATACTGGGGGTGGTTGGCGGCTCGGGAACCGGCAAGTCGGTACTACTGAGAAGCATTGTCGGGCTTCACGCTCCGGATTCCGGGACCATTGAGGTCTTTGGTGAGCAGTTGCAGGCTCTTTCTCAACAACAACGCTCCCGCGTAGAACGGCGCTTTGGCGTGCTTTTTCAGAGCGGAGCCCTGTTCAGCTCCCTGACACTTCAGGAAAACGTTGCCCTGCCGCTGATTGAACATGCCAAGCTGTCCCGTATTGATTCGGAACATTTGGCCCGGGTGAAGCTCGCACTGGTCGGCTTGCCCGCAAACGCGGCCGGAAAATACCCGGCCCAACTGTCAGGTGGCATGGTCAAAAGGGCGTCGCTGGCAAGAGCCCTGGCCCTGGACCCGGAGGTGTTGTTCCTGGACGAACCCACGGCCGGGCTCGATCCCATCGGAGCGGCCGCCTTCGATCGCTTGATTGTCACACTAAGGGATGCTCTGGGCTTCAGCGTATTCCTGGTTACCCATGACTTGGACACGCTTTACACAACCTGCGACCGGGTTGCCGTGTTGGCGGAACGGCGTGTGCTTGTAGCCGACCGGCTAGCCGTGGTGGAAGCCACCAACAACCCCTGGATTCGCGACTATTTCCACGGGCCAAGGGGCCGGACAGCAGCGACGACGCGAGGAGAGGCACGCTGATATGGAACCCAGAGCACATCACGTCCTGATCGGGCTTTTCACGCTGATCGCGCTTGCCAGCGCCCTCGCCTTCGCCCTGTGGTTAGGCCAGGCCGGCAATGACCGCGAATATGCCTGGTATGAAGTGGTTTTCGATCGGGGGGTCAGCGGGCTCTCGGAAGGTAGCCCGGTCAAATACAGCGGCATTGAAGTGGGCGACGTGGCCGAACTGAGCCTCGACCCAACGGACCCGCGCAACGTCCGGGCTCTGATTCGGGTTTACGACGATGTGCCCATCAAGGAGGACACCCGGGCTGGCCTGGCGTTAACCAACATTACCGGCAGCATGAACATCGAACTGAAGGGCGGCACCCCCGGAAGCCGAAAGCTGACCGGAAGCCGTGAATCGCCACCGACCATCCAGGCCGAGCCCTCGGCCTTCACCACCCTGATGGCGTCCAGTGAGGAGCTGTTTGCCAAGCTTGATCAGTTCCTCACCAACGCCAACGCCATGGTGTCTAAGGAAAACGCCCGCAATCTCACCCGCAGCCTTAAGAACATCAAGGTCATGTCGTCGGGGTTGATGGATCAACGAAACGAACTGAGCAATCTGGTGACGAGCTTTGATCAGCTCAGTGTGCAGACCGAAGCCACGCTGGAAACCTTCCGTCACTTTGGCGATACAGCAAACGGCCTGTTGGACAACGAAGGTCGCCAGTTGATGACCACTGCCCAGAGTGCGATGACCTCTCTGGAAACAGCCACCGCCCGGCTGGAAGCACTCACCGCGCGCAACGAAGGCTCTCTGGATCAGGGTATGCAAGGCATCGGTGAACTGGCGCCAGCCATGCGTGAACTGAGATCGACGCTGCAAAACCTCGATAGCCTTATCCACCGCCTGGAGGACGACCCCGCCGGCCTGCTGTTGGGCCGCGAGCCGATACAGGAGTTTAATCCATGAGACTGACTGCATCACGGGCGGTGCTTTGCATAGCCGCTGCCGCCACGCTATCCGCCTGCACTCTGCTCCCGGATCGCCCGGCCAATCGGATATTCCAGCTACCTGTTTCGACGGTTGAGGAATCAATCACCAACAACAAACGGTTCAGCACAACCCTCCGGCTCGCAACGCTCCACGCTGAAAGCCCGGTGAATGGCGCGCGCATACTGGTGAAACCACAAGGTAATGAAATCAAGGCCTATCAGGGTGTGCGTTGGAGCAACAAAGCGCCGATTCTGCTCCGGGACCAGCTCGTTGATGCGTTCCGACGGGATGGGCGTTTCGCCACCATTATCACCGGCACCAGTCCGGCCCGCAGCGACCTGACCCTGGCCGGAGAATTGAGCGCGTTTCAGAGCGAATACCGGGACGGTACACCGGTGGCGCTAATACGGCTGGACCTTCAACTCATCGACGAACGAAGCCGCAACACTCTCGCAAGCAAGCGCTTCGAGCAAAAACATCCGGCAAACGGAGAACAGATAGAAGCAGTGGTAGAAGCGTTTGGCGAGGCCAGCAACAAGCTGGCTCACGAAGTGATCAACTGGACGGTTGAGCAGCACCCCTGACTTTCCCTCAACCGGAATTTTTTTCCGGAAAGAGATCCGGCCAGGCGGCTTTGAGATAGAGAATCATCGACCAGAATGTCAGGCCAGCCGCCACGTACAACAGGACTGTTCCAGCCTGGGCCCAGACGACGCCAGGAGGAAACGCCAGCAACATGATAATGGCAACCATCTGCGCCGTTGTCTTGATTTTACCAATGTAGGAAACCGCCACACTCGCGCGGCTGCCAATTTCCGCCATCCACTCCCGCAACGCCGAAATCACAATTTCGCGCCCAATAATCACCGTGGCGGGAATGGTCAGTATGAAGCTGGCATGGGCTTCGATCAGCACCGTCAGCGCTACCGCCACCATCAGCTTGTCAGCAACCGGGTCCAGGAAAGCGCCAAACGGCGTGCTCTGGTCCAGTTTGCGCGCCAGGTAGCCATCCAGCCAGTCCGTTGCCGCCGCAAGCGCAAACAGGCCAGCACTGACCAGATAGCTCCATTGCGCCGGCAGATAGTAGATAATCACAAAGACCGGGATCATCAGAATCCGGGAAAGGGTGAGAATGTTCGGTAAATTCATGCTGTCCCTACTCGTCATGCAGTACTGCGTAGATGGTTTCTGCCAGGTTCCTGCTGATCCCCTGAACCTTGGACATTTCGTCGATACTGGCCTTGCGAAGCTCCTGGATACCGCCAAAATAACGTATCAGATCACGGCGGCGCTTGGGCCCTACTCCCTCGATTCCCTCGAGGGTCGACTGCCGGCGTTTCTTGTCACGCCGGGCCCGATGGCCAGTGATGGCGAAACGGTGCGATTCGTCACGGATATGCTGGATCAGGTGCAATGCCGGCGAGTCCGCGGGGACCCGATAGAGATCACCGGTCATGGCATCAATCAACTGCTCCATACCCGCTCGCCGGGTGACGCCCTTGGCCACACCGATCAGCGGAATATCCAAAACTCCAAGCTCATCAAACACTTCCCGGGCAATGTTCAACTGGCCCTTACCGCCGTCAATGAACACCAGGTCCGGGCGTTTGCCTTCGCCCGCAACCATGCGCTTGTACCTGCGTGTGAGCACCTGGCGCATCGCGCCGTAGTCATCGCCCCCGGTAACACCTTCGATATTGTAGAGCCGGTAGTCGCTTTTCAGCGGCCCATTCTCGTCGAAAACCACGCAGGATGCGACCGTGTTTTCACCATGGCTATGACTGATGTCAAAGCACTCCATGCGCGACGGTGTTTCAGCCAGTTCCAACAGGTCCCGCAGGGCCAACAGCCGACGATAGACCGTTTCCTTGCTGGCCAGGTGGGTCAGTAGTGTCTGCCTGGCATTGGTCATGGCCAGATCCAGCCAGCGACGGCGTTCCCCGCGCACATTTTTGCGCACCCGGGTGTCGCGCCCGGCGGATTCCGTCAGCGCCTGGGAGAGCAATTCCTGGCCGTCTACATCCACCGGCACCAGGATATCCGGGGGAATCTCCCGCCGGGTACTGCCCCCAAAGTAATACTGCCCCAGGAACGCGCTCAGCAATTCACCTTCGGACTGCTCAATGCTGTATCGCGGGAAATAGTCCTTGGTACCAAGTACCCGGCCACCTCGCACGATGATCACCACTATGCACACCACCCCGGCGTCCTGGGCGATGGCTACCACGTCGGCATCACCCCCCTCGCCATCTACGCTCTGTTGTTCCTGAACGTGGCGCAGGTGGTTAATCTGGTCCCGGTAGACACCGGCTTTCTCAAACTCCAGGTTCTTCGCTGCGGCTTCCATGGCTGCCATCAGGTCCTGCAGGATCGCCGGGTTCTTGCCTTCAAGGAACATGGTGGCGTGGCGCATGTCTTCCCGATAGTCCTCGGGCGAGATAAAGCCGACACAAGGCGCCGTGCAACGGTTGATCTGGTACTGAAGACAAGGTCGGGTTCTGTTTCTGAAATAGCTTTCACTACAGGACCTTATGCGGAATATCTTTTGTAGAATATTAAGACTTTCCTTGACTGCTCCAGAACTCGGAAACGGCCCGTACCAGGTGCCGCCGCCCTTCTTCGTGCGCCCCCGACGAAACGTCAGGGAGGGGTAATCATCGTGGGATGACAGGTAGATATAGGGGTAGGACTTATCATCCCGCAGCAGGATGTTATAGGGCGGCCGCAAGGACTTGATGAGGTTCTGTTCAAGCAGCAGGGCTTCGGTTTCACTACCGGTGATGGTGACTTCGATGGAATTGATTCGGGAGACCAATGCCTCGGTCTTCGGGGCCAGGCCGGATTTGCGGAAGTAACTGGTGACGCGCTTTTTGAGGTTGCGGGCCTTGCCCACGTACAGCACATTGCCGCTGGCGTCGTACATACGGTACACGCCAGGCCTTTCGGTCAACTGTTTCAGGAAGCTTTTGGTGTCAAACTCCCTGGTGTTCTCTGCCTCGGCAGTATCAACCGGGGAGTCAGACCTTGTCGGCATCGAGCAACCCGAGCCTGACCGCCATCAGCGCCAACTCAACGTCACTGGAAATTTCCAGTTTCTCGAAAATGCGATAGCGGTAACTGTTTACGGTTTTGGGGCTGAGGCAAAGCTTGTCAGAAATGTCCTGAACTTTCTGACAGTCAACCACCATCATGGCGATCTGCATTTCCCGTTCGGATAACCGGTCGAACAGGGATAGCTCGCCGTCTTCATCTCGTGCGTCACCGCCACCAAGCTGCTTGAGCGCCATTTTCTGGGCGATTTCCGGGCTTATGTAACGCTGGCCAGAGTGGGCCATGCGGATGGCGCGCACCATTTCCTTGATGTCGGCGCCCTTGGTGATATAAGCCGATGCGCCGGCCTGCATTACCCTGGTTGGATAGGGATCGTCCGCACAGGCGGTCACTACGATCACCCGCACAGCATCGTCAATGCGCAGGATGCGCCGGGTCGCCTCCAGCCCCCCGATACCGGGCATGCGAATGTCCATCAACACGATATCCGGGCTGTCTTTACGCACAGAATCAATAGCATCTTCGCCTGAAGATGCTTCGCCGATGACTTCAATATCGGGGTTGTCCGCCAGCATCCGGGTAATACCGGACCTGACCAGTTCATGGTCATCTACAACCAATACCCTGATCAAAACTCACCTCGCACGCGGCTTTTATAGGAATTTATGAATTGTACCGGTTAAGGGTTCCCGACGGTAGGTGCACCCGTCAATACCGGGACCCACTGCTCAGGAAGCAACCATCAACGTGGCACACCCAGGCCCGCGGTATTCTCTACCGGATCGAACCAGACCACCAGATCTCGTCGCCGAACCGCTGTTCTTACCCGCTCACGCTCTGCCATGGGGTTTTCGGTGTCGTTCAACCCGTGGTACCGAGTGCAGTACTCGTCCACCAGCCCGTCAAGCTGGTCTTCTGAAAGCAGCTCCATATCCACTACGAACTTCTCTTCGCGGGGGTCTGGCTGGGGCTCATGGCCTGCTTCGTCGGTCATTTTCAACTCCGCGTCAAAGCAGCCATGGTAATGGGTTTAACGGAACTGTAGAAGACCGATTACAGACCTTTCCTGTCACTATTGAGCATTGACCGGAGAATCAGGCAGCCTTAAAACGCGAAATCAGTTGGCGCATAGTGACCGATTCCTGTCGCAGGTATTCACTGATCTGACGGGTATTATCAACGCTGGTTATCAAAGAGCCTGAACTGTCATCAAGCGCTCTGGACCGTCGCCCGACGCGATCAATCTCTTCCCTCTGAACGGCAACCGCATCCCCAATTTCAGAGCTTCGGTTCTCCAACTCCGTGAACTGTTCGGCAAGCCTCTCCAGGTGATCTTTCAACGCCTCAAGGTTCCGCCGGTTCATACCCCCTGCATCTCGCATCTCATCCAGCAGGCACTCAACGCCGGAAACACCGGTTACCAGGTCGGTCACCCACTGACGAATTTCCTTGGTGGAATCGGACGTACGCCGCGACAAGGTGCGCACTTCATCGGCAACCACCGCAAATCCCCTGCCATGTTCGCCGGCACGGGCCGCTTCAATCGCCGCATTCAGCGCCAGCAAATTGGTCTGCTCGGCGATATCGGCAATCACACCAATCACGCTCTCAATCTTGCCTGAAGATTCACTCAATGCCTGTATGGACCGCGAAACCCGTCCAATCACCTCCACGGTGTGTTCGGCAGCCTGCTCACTGTTCTTGAGCCCTTCCTGAACAACACCATTGGCCGTTACCGCATCTCGAACTGTGGTTGCCGAGTTTTCGGTGGCCAAGTCAATGGCTGACGCCTGGCTGGCAATTGCAGACATGGACTGGCTGACATCATGGATCTGTCGGCGAGTGGTATCGGTGGATGCCTGAACCTCTTCTGCCTGGGAATCCAGCGATGCGGACCGGTCATTGATGCTGTGGGCAGTGGTCCTTACCTCTCCGATAAAGAGCTCAAAACGGCTGACCAGCCCCACCAGCGCGCGGGTAACACCTGCCACCTCATCATTCCCGGCAATAACAGGACGCCGGGATAGATCGGAGGTTTCGTCCATTTCCCTAAGCCCCGATTCCAGCGACTGCAGACGGCCAATCACGGAACGGCGAAGCCAAAGCGTCATCAAGACCACCGACATAAGGAAAACAGTAGCTCCTGCCAACAGCCAGATTTTCTGGGTATCGAGGAAGGCAAGCAGGTCTTGACTACGAACTTCAATGGTTGTACGACTGGCTTCCTTACGGTCATTGATCGCCTTGAGCATAGGACCAAGTGCCGGAAACAGGTCAAAATCGACAACTTGCCCGACTTGATAATAGCTTCGCCCTTCAATTCCAGGTCTCATGGATTCAATGAGTGCCAACACGTTCTGAAACAACGCTCGATTTTGCTCCGCCCACTCGCTCAGCCCGGCATTGTCCTCGATAGAGCGCCAGTGCTCTGGTAACACCTCTGTGAGAGCTTTGAATTCCACATCTATCTCATCCCAGAGCATCAGTTGCGCCTTGATCTTGTAGGCCAGGTCCTGCAGCCGGCGATGGTCCTGCTCAAGGTCTTCCAAAAGCCAGGACTCCAAGAGATTTTCACGGACCAACGACTCTGAAGCTGACTCCGCACGGGCCATAATGCTCCATGACAGGACCGCCAATGCGGCCAAAGCAAACACGGAAAGAAAGGAAAAGAACAGAATACGGCTGCGGACAGTTCTGAGCATGGTATCTCCACTGGGGTTTCATCCAATGGAGCTTATGCCTGTTTTATGACATTTTTATGTCGCAATAGGCGCACTTTTCTGTCGAAAAAGCGTCTTGTAGACCATCATCGAATTTCCGACACGCGGGAAATCCCCTACGTTCATTCTTTTACCCATTGCCCCCGGCACGATATCCTTTGGATTGGTACTGAACCCGAACAGGCGCAAACGATGGTCGACAACAAGCCCTTCTCACAGGCCTGCGAAAACAACAGGCAACCCATACTGGAACGCATCAAAACGGTGTTCACCGAGCCAGCCACCATATTGGAGATTGGCACGGGAACGGGACAGCACGCTGTTTATTTCGCAGCAGAGCTCCCCCACCTCACGTGGCAACCCAGTGATCGGCCTCCAGGGGCTGATAATTCCCTGGGCTGGATCCAGGAGGCCCGCCTAGCCAATATCCGGACACCGCTTGAATTGGACGTTTCCCTGGGAAGCTGGCCGGTAGACACCATTGATGGGGCCTATTCAGCCAACACAACTCACATTATGTCTTGGCAAGAGGTAGAGGCCATGTTTGCAGGGCTGGCTAAACGCCTCATTGCAGGCGGCCTGTTCTGCCTCTATGGTCCGTTTAACTACGAAGGGCAATTTACCAGCGACAGCAATCGCCAATTCGATCACCACCTGCGGAGTCAGGCCCCGCATATGGGAATCCGTAATATGGATGACATGCTGGAATTGGCAGGGCGAGTTCGGTTCGGGCTTGAAAGCGATTTCGAAATGCCTGCCAACAATCGACTGCTGGTATGGCGCAAACTGTAAACAGCCAATCGATGTCAGGAGGATCACGCAATGAGCCACCAGAGACTCACGATGCTGATCAGCGGCAAGGTCCAAGGCGTCTGCTATCGCGCCTCCGCGGTCGAAAAAGCCAACAGCCTGAGCGTCACCGGGTACGCCAGAAACCTGCCGGATGGCCGCGTAGAAATCGTTGCAGAGGGCTCACCGGCGTCACTGGTTTCGCTTAGACAGTGGTGTCGCGATGGCCCTCCTTCGGCAATCGTCGACAAAATCAACTCTACCGAAGACTCTGCAACCGGTGAGTTCACTAACTTTGGAGTTCGGTAACCACCGGCTGAATGACACTACTCGGAACCTTCTTTCACACCCTTGAGACCACGCTGCCGGTATTCGCAATGGTGTTTATCGGCCTTGGTCTCAGACGGCTCGGCTGGATAGACACCAACTTCATCAACACTGCGTCGGCGCTGGTCTTCCGCGCCACTCTGCCAACGCTGGTATTCCTCAGCATTGTGCGCGCAGACCTGGATACCACGCTCAACCCCGCACTGCTTGGATTCTTCGTAGCCGCTACCCTGGCCAGCTTCCTGTTCTGCTGGCTTTGGGCAATGCGGGCCGCACCACAGGCTGACCGAGGCGTTTATGTCCAGGGCGCTTTCAGGGGCAACTGCGGCATTGTAGGCCTTGCACTGGCGGCCAGCCTTTATGGCGACTTCGGCCTTTCTGCCGGCGGCCTCCTGCTGGGCGTTGTCATCATTTCGTACAACGCACTCTCTGTGGTCGTCCTGACGGCCTACCAGCCGGGTCAGGCAACGAGCTGGGGACGCATCCTCGGAGACATCGGGCGCAATCCGCTCATCCTGGCTGTTGTTATCGCCGTTCCCTTTGCCTGGTCCGGACTACAACTGCCAAACTGGCTGATGACCAGCGGGGATTATTTCGCGTCACTTACCTTGCCCTTGGCGCTGATGTGCATTGGCGGAACGCTGTCCTTAAGCGCCATGCGTACCGATCGCAAGCTCGCGATCAGTGCAAGTGTGATGAAAATGGTGACGTTACCGGTATTGTGCACATTCGCCGCTTGGCTGGCCGGATTTGAAGGGCGCGAACTCGGGCTGATGTTCCTGTTCTTCGCCAGCCCGACGGCAGCAGCCAGTTTTGTCATGGTCAAGGCATTGGGTGGCAACGACCGGCTTGCGGCCAATATCGTGGCGCTGACCACGTTGATGGCCAGTGTGACGGTAACGGCAGGGGTGTTTGTGTTGCGAACGGCTGGGGTGGCTTAAGCACCGAAGTTTCCAATCGACCAATAAAAAACCCCAGCATTTCTGCTGGGGTTTCGTATTGGCGGAGAGGGAGGGATTCGAACCCTCGAAACGCTATTAACGTTTACACACTTTCCAGGCGTGCGCCTTCAGCCACTCGGCCACCTCTCCAATACTCTTTAAATAAACCGTTCCAAATCAGCAATGTCGTCGCTCATTTGAGGGCGCAAACTCTAATGGTTTTGTTCCTCTTTGGCAACTCCAATTTCAAAAATCCTTTCTCCCACTTTCTTCTTGTCTTGGCCGGCATCGGCCCATGATCAACACCTGCTAGTGTATTCCGGGCGAGAACCAGCCAGGGCTTTGTGCAATACTGGGATTAAACAAGAACCCCGCCCGCAGGGAGGAAACGTTTATGCTGATGAGTGCGGAACAATCAATACTGGTTCTGATCGACCTTCAGAAAAAGCTGATGCCTGTTATTAATCATGGCGATTCGGTGCTGTCGGAATGCGTGAAGCTGGCTGAGATTGCCCGGCTGATGAAGGTGCCGGTGATTGTCACGGAGCAGATTCCCGAAAAGCTGGGCCACAACGATGACGAAGTAGCGACCCTTGCCGATCAGACGATCACCAAGATCCATTTTGACGCCTGTGGCGGTGGCCTGCTGAAGGCCATCCCCAATGATCGCAAACAGATTATTATCGGTGGCTGTGAAGCCCATGTGTGCCTGCTGCAAACCGCCCTTTCGCTTCTCGCGGCCGGCTTCGGAGTGTGGGTGGTCGAGAACGCGACCGGCTCGCGCCACGACAATGACCGGGATGCGGCCCTCGAGCGCCTGCACAAAGCCGGCGCCACCATTGTGACCGTTGAAATGGTCGCCTTTGAGTGGATGCAACACAGTGAACATCCACGCTTCCGGGACGTTCAGAAGTTAATCAGATAGCGTCCTGGAAACGGACAAGTCCGACACCGGGCAGTCGTCGTATTAACGGCCAAATGACATAACCGGAGATTGCCATGCTCAACATGGACTTCAGCCAGCAAGTCGTCATTCCGACCGGTGACCAGGAATGGACCCCTAGCCTGGCTGGCGGCGTACTCCGTAAACCTCTCGCGCGTGAAGAGGCCGAACGTGGCCACGCCACGAGCATCGTGCGCTATGAGCCCGGTGCCAGCTTCAACCGGCATGAACATCCCCGGGGCGAGGAAATTCTGGTACTTGAAGGCGTGTTTTCTGACGAAACCGGGGATTACGGCAAAGGCACCTACCTCCGGAATCCGCCTGGCAGTGGCCACGCACCGTTCAGCAAAGAAGGCTGCGAATTGCTTGTAAAGCTCCATCAGTTTGACGAGCGTGATACCGCTACCGTGCGCATCGATACCAGTACCGCTGACTGGTTGCCAGGTATCGGTGGCTTGAAGGTAATGCCCTTGCACGAGTTCGAGCACGAGCACGTGGCACTGGTGAAATGGCCCGCAAACGAGTCGTTCCAGCCCCACCGACATTTCGGGGGTGAGGAAATACTGGTGCTGTCAGGCGAGTTCTGTGACGAAAACGGGCGTTACCCTGCAGGCACCTGGATGCGAAGCCCCCATATGAGCCAGCATCACCCCTTTGTCGACGAAGAAACAGTCATTTGGGTAAAAACCGGCCACCTTCCAGTGTGATCATCCGATGCCTTCGATTTCAGCGATGGCGACTCTGATCAACAACGATTAACTCAGCAAGGTTGAATCCCCGCTCCTTTGCGGCCTGCCTGAATGCCGACATGGCCTCATCGGTCACTGTCGGTGTTCTGGACAGAAACCAAAGGTAATCCCTGTCATAACCGGTGATATAGGCAAACCGGTAGTCCTCATCAAGACGAAACACGACGTACGACGCATAGAAGGGACCGAAGAAAGAAACCTTCAGGTGCCCTGTATTTTCATCGACAAAGACCGCGCGCCCCTGAGCTTTCGACCACACCCCTTCCTCTTCCGAATAGCCCCGATTAACGACCTGAATACTACCATCATCCCTGAGGGAGTACTCCGCGGTAACATTAGACAAACCCTCTTCGAAAGAATGGTCCAGTCGCGCGATTTCATACCAGGTGCCGAGATATCGATCCACATCAAGATTCGTTACGGGATCAATTCCCGAAGGCACACCGGTGCAACCCACGAGTAAAAATGCAGTGGACATCATTATTGCTTTGATTGCTGACATAAAAGCTTTCCTGTGACGTACTCCAGGCAAAACTGCCAATGAATTGGGGGTCATAAAAACATTTACGTTTACGTAAAGTAGACCTATCTCCCTGTTACCACTGAAATTTTCAAAATCACCAAAAAATGCATGAATTTCAACCATTGACGACGATGTAAAAGCTATCTAGTCTTCTCTCGTCGAACCCCAAAAGGGTATCGGCATATGAAATCATGCCAACCGGCCTACCTGCCGGGGCACAACAACAATATGACCACGGAAGCCGTGATCCGGCTTGGTGGAAGAGGATTTCAGTATGTCACTGGTAAATCAGTCCGTAAGCATGGGCCCGCGTGCCCACACCCTACAACACCCTATAGCGCCTTCCTTTTCTCAGACACTTTTTGTATCTCGATCGCCCCGACCGGATTCTTTACGACAGTCCAAACTCGCACAATCACTAAATCCGACCGGTAGTTAATCGGCCCCAACATCCGATAGCGATTGAGTTTCGGCAGCGCCCGCAATCTACTGCCGGCCTCCGTAACAAGGGCGAACCCCTGTGCAAGAACCACCCGGAGCAAAAGGAACCCGAACAATGACTGTATTTACACATCCTGAATTCGACCACCACGAGCACCTCACGTTCTGCTGCGACCCCGAGACCGGCCTGCGCGCCATTATCGCCGTGCACAATACTTCCCGTGGCCCCGCGCTGGGCGGATGCCGCATGTATCCTTATGCCAGCGACGAAGAGGCACTGACGGACGTTCTCCGCCTGTCGCGGGGGATGACTTACAAGTCGGCGCTGGCCAACCTTGACCTCGGCGGCGGCAAGTCCGTCATCATCGGCGATCCCCGCCAGCACAAGACCGAGGCCCTGCTCGAATCCATGGGGCGCTTCCTGGAACAGCTCGGCGGACTTTACATTGCTGCCGAAGACTCCGGCACCAGCGTTGCCGACCTCCAGGTCATGGGACGCAAAACGTCTAACGTTGCCGGCATCAGCGAACGCCCGGGGTTTGATGGTAGGCCCAGCAATGGTGACCCGTCTCCCGCCACGGCCTGGGGCACCTTTGTGGGCATTAGTGCTGCCGTGAAGCACAAGCTCGGCCGCAGCGACCTTGAGGGGTTGAATGTAGCGGTTCAGGGCATCGGTAACGTTGGTTACCGCTTGGCTCGACACCTGAAGGAAGCCGGCGCGAAGCTCTGGGTCTACGACGTCCACCAGGACCAGATGGACCGTGCAGTAGCCGAGTTGGGCGCAACCCCGGCTAGCGCCGACGAAATCCTCTACCTGCCAGTAGACGTAGTAGCGCCCTGCGCCATGGGCGCGGTTCTGAATGATCATTCCATTCGTAAACTACAGGCCACCATCGTGGCCGGCGCCGCTAACAACCAGCTGGCCACCCCGGCTCATGACCGGGCACTGTTTGAACGCGGGGTGCTCTATGCCCCGGACTTTGTGATCAACGCCGGCGGCATTATCGACGTGTGTTACGAACGCAAGGGCCCTGATCCCAAGGCCGTTCGCAAACACGTGGATTCCATTGCTAATACTCTGGAAGAAATTTTCCAGCGCTCGGATCGCGATGGCCTGCCCACCGGGCAGATTGCCGATCAACTCGCTGAAGAGCGATTCCAGCACAAATCCCGTTGATGGCGGCCGAACCGCCATCACTCACTCCCCCGAAAACAAAAACAGTAAGCAGGAGAATACAATGAGCAATGCTTCTTCATCCGCTGAAGGCGGTGCCATGGGCCCGGCAACAGCCAAGCGTGGGCTGTGGTCCTCGCGCCTGGCATTCATACTTGCCGCGACAGGCTCAGCGGTGGGCCTGGGTAATATCTGGAAATTTCCCTACATCACCGGTGAAAATGGTGGTGGTGCCTTCGTCCTGGTTTACCTTCTGTGTATTGCAGCGGTGGGCCTGCCCATCATGATGGCCGAGGTATTAGTTGGTCGCCGGGGCGGCCTCAGCCCAGTTAACAGCATGCGGGCCATAGCCAACCAGGAGGGTCTGAAACCAGCCTGGCGCTGGGTGGCTGCCGTCGGAGTTCTTGCAGGGTTTCTGATCCTCTCTTTCTATTCGGTGATCGGCGGATGGGCGATTTCCTATGTGGGCACCGCCGCCACCGGCCAGTTGGCTGGTCAGTCGGCTGAGTCCATAGGCGCCATCTTCTCCGGACTGCTGGGCGATCCGATGAAGCTGCTTCTTTGGCACACCCTGTTCATGGCGTTAGTGATGGTCGTCGTCGCCCGAGGCGTCCGTTCAGGGCTTGAGCGTGCCGTCAGTATTCTGATGCCGGCCCTGTTCGTGCTGCTGCTGATTGTCGTGGGCTATGCCATGACCACTGGCCACTTTGGCCAGGCGGTAGCCTTCCTGTTCCAGCCTGACTTCTCGAAGCTTACCACCTCCGGCGTATTGGTTGCCCTGGGCCACGCCTTCTTCACGCTCAGCCTCGGCATGGGTGTCATGATGGCTTACGGCTCCTATCTGCCGAAGAATATCTCCATCGCCAAGACCTCCGTAACCGTCTCAATCATGGATACCGCCGTGGCGTTGCTGGCCGGGCTGGCTATCTTCCCGATCGTATTCGCCAATGGCCTCGAGCCAGGCGCGGGTCCCGGCCTGATTTTCCAAACCCTGCCACTGGCATTCGGGCAAATGCCCATGGGCAGCCTCTTCGGCACGCTGTTCTTTGTGTTACTTATCTTTGCCGCCTGGACATCCGGCATTTCGCTGCTGGAGCCCATTGTTGAATGGCTAGAGGAACAGAAGGGAATGAATCGTACGGTGAGCACCGTCGGGGCAGGTATCGTCTGCTGGTTATTGGGTGTGGCCTCCGTCCTTTCACTGAACCTGTGGTCGGATGTGACACCGCTGGGTATGTTTGCGATGTTTGAAGGCAAAACCATTTTTGACCTTCTGGACTTCCTGACCGCAAATATCCTGCTGCCCCTGGGTGGACTGCTGGTCGCCGTGTTTGTCGGCTGGACATTGTCTCGACAGACTCTGGAAAGCGAACTGGCCATGTCACCGGGCACATTCTCGGTCTGGTATCGCGTTCTGCGTTACTTTACACCCATTGCTGTGGCCGTCGTGTTCGTCTACAACCTGATATAACGGATTAGGCGGGATGCCGGCCCCTGCCCTGGGGCCGGCTCGTCAGCCAAACCGCCATCAAAACACCGTGTAACACCAGGAACGGCACGGCAATCAACAACAGCCCATTCCAGTCAAACGCCACCAATACCGCACCAGCACTCAGTGCCGCAGTCGCCTGCGAGCCGAATACCATCAGGTCATTGAGCCCCTGAACCCGGAACCGCTCCTCATCGCGATATCCCTGCGGCAACAGCGTGGTGCCGCCGACAAACAGGAAGTTCCAGCCAACCCCCAACAGGATGAGCGCAAACAGGTAATGGTGAAAGCTGATGCCGCTAAACGCCAGGGCCACACACCCCAGGTAGGCCAGCAATCCCAGCCCCATCATCCTTGGAATACCCACCACACGAATCAACCAGCCACTGATCAGCGACGGCAAATACATAGCCATGATGTGGATCTGAATGACCCATTTGGCATCCTCAAGTGGGTGAGCCGCGACTTCCGTCATGCTCAGCGGTGTTGCTGTCATGATGAAACTCATGAGTGCGTAACCGATAGCCGCGGCGCTGATGGCCGCCCATATGACCGGCTGCCGCAGGATGGAAGTCATCGGGCGACCGCCCTCACCCACGGTTTCCCGTACCCGCTCGCCGCTGGCACGGTAGCCAAGCACCAGAACGGCCATGGCGAGCACCTGCACGACACTCAGGGCAAGCCAGCCGCCCATGAAGGGGTGTTCAGCCTGACCTCCGCCACCTAATAACGCAATTTCCGGCCCCAGCCAAGCCGCTACTAGACCGCCGAGAAGGACCCTGGCCGCGGCGGAACCCGCCATCTCGGGTGCCACCGACTCCATGGCGGCAAAGCGGTATTGGTGAACCACCGCCAACCCGGTTCCGCCCACAACCGCCGCAGCGCATAAAAACGGGAAACTTGCACTCCAGGCTGCCACCGCACCGAGTAACCCTGACAACGTACCCGCCAGCGCACCAAGCAACATCACCGGCTTGCGCCCCAGGCGCGCCATCATCCACGTCGCCGGCTTGATGGACAGGACCGTCCCAACAACCACAAGGCCCACGGGCAAGGTTGCCCACTCGGGTGATGGCGCCAGAAGACGTCCGTGAATGCTTCCGATAAAAACGATGAAAGGCGCTGTACACATGGCAAGCGCCTGGGCGGCGACCAGTATCCATACATTGATCGGCATTGGGGGGGCCTATTTCTTGCGGTAAATGATCCCTGGGTGGCACTGCACCATTTCATAGAGGTGAGGTAACCCGTTCAGCGATTCCGATGCTCCCAGTATCAGATACCCACCGGGATTGAGAGTGGCATGGATACGGGTCAGGATGTCCTTTTTAAGCTCTGCCGAGAAGTAGATCAGTACGTTTCGGCACATAACAATATCGAACTTTCCGAGCATGTAGCGTTCAAGCAGGTTCAGTTCCCGAAACTCCACCATGCTCTTGATCTGGGGTCGGATCTGCCAGCTACCGTTCATTGCGGGGGTGAAAAACTGCTTTTGCCGCTCGGGTGACAGGCCCCGACCAATGGCAATCATTTCATACTCGCCGCGCCGGGCAACCTCAAGAACGCTTTTGGATATGTCGGTGGCGGTGATCTTCACGTCCCGCAGCCTACCCGGCCGTTGGCGACGAAATTCTTCAGTAATCATCGCTACCGAATAGGGCTCCTGCCCTGTCGAACAGGCGGCAGACCAGATACGAAGCGACTGTGTTGATTTTCTATCGCCGAATTCCGGCAGCAGCTTTTCCTGCAGGATGCGGAACGGGTGATTGTCCCGAAACCAGAGGGTTTCATTCGTCGTCATCGCGTCGATCACGACTTCCTTCAAACTGCTACGACCAGTTCGTTTCACGCGATCAAGCAGGTCACCCAGGGTACTCAGCTTGTTCTCTTCCATGATGCGCCGCAAACGGCTTTTTACCAGGTACTGCTTGTTCTCCCCGAGCAAAATGCCACACGCATCCTGCAGGAATGATTTAAAGGCCTCGTATTCCTGTGGCGTTATTTCAGCTTTCATTGGATCTCATTATCGAGTGACTCGGATGTAACGGAAGAGCGTCACTGCTCGCGATCGACAATTTCCATGACCCGTTCGGCCAGCTCATCGGGGCTGAATTTAGCCATGAAATCGTCAGCGCCTACCTTCTGCACCATAGCCTTGTTGAACACACCACTCAGGGACGTGTGCAGCATGATAAATACGTCCTTGATTGCAGGCTCATTTTTACACTTGGTGACCAGAGTGTACCCGTCCATTTCGGGCATTTCGACATCGGATATGATCAAACACAGGTGGTCGACGGCGCGAGAACCATCCGCCGTAATCTCTTTCAGGTAATCCAAGGCCTGCTTGCCGTCATTTTTTGTCACCACCTCCATACCGATGGCCGTGAGGCATCGTTCTATCTGACGTCGGGCCACGGCGGAATCATCCACGACGAGTACCGGCAGATGGCCGGGCACCCGCTCTGAACTACGGTTGCGAACGTCTTCGGTGACATCCTCCTCAAAGGGAGAGACTTCGGAGAGTATCTTTTCAACATCGATAATCTCTATCAGCTTGTCTTCAAAGTGGGTTACCGCCGTCAAGTAAACGTCTTTGCCCGCACCCTTGGGTGGCGGCAGGATGTCTTCCCAGTTCATATTCACGATGCGGTCAACACCGGCCACCAGGAAACCCTGGGTTTTGCGGTTGTATTCGGTAATGATCACGAAGCTGGTGGCCATTTCTTCCTTGGGAATACCGGGAAGCCGGATTGACATGCCAAGGTCAATGATAGGGATAGTCTCGCCACGAATATGGGCTACACCCCGCACCATAGGGCGACTATTCGGCAACGATGACAGCCTGGGGCACTGCAGCACTTCCTTGACCTTAAAGACGTTAATACCGTACATCTGCCGGCCGCGAAGGCGAAATAACAGCAGTTCCAGGCGATTCTGCCCCACCAGCTGGGTGCGCTGATTTACACTGTCTAATACCCCTGCCATCGTTTTTTATCTCCCGCTCAAAACATCTTGCTGCCGGCACGCATCTTGCTGCGTTGATCTATAAAGTCGCTTGATACCAGCTATGTGCCGGTTTATTGACTCACTCAATAGGTTTAACGGCCGGATCCGGAAATCATTAGGACATTCCCGAACTCGGGGCCTTGCCTGATTAATGACAGCATAGGACAAACTGCCGCGTATGCGCATTACCAATTTGACTATCATACTGCTAATCGCCGTATCGGCCTGCCCTGCAATGGCTTCCATGACCACGGCGGAACAGATTCACGGTGGCGCGGAACAGTTTCTGGCGGCATTTTCAGGCGCTCAGGCAGAAGAAGGCTTTACGGTTTCCTACGATACCGGCCAACTCGACGCCCGCCTCTCGCTCGCTACCTGTGAGAAACCACTCAGTGTGTCGTTCAGCGGCGACCCCTGGAAGACCACGCAGCCCTCGCTGCTGGTATCCTGCGAGGGTGACCGCCCCTGGCGCATGTTCCTTCCGGTATCGGTCACTATAACCGGTGAAGCCATGGTCGCCGCCCGCCCGCTCGGCCGCGGCGAACGGCTGACAAAAACGGCAATACAATCAGATCACGTGGTAGTGAATTCGATTCGACGGGGTGCAATAACCAACGTCGAGCAACTTGTGGGCATGGAAATGCGCCGTGGAGTGAACGCCGGAACCGTATTTACCCCGGATTTGGTGTTGGCGCCCGCAGCGATCGAACGGGGAGACCATGTTATCATCAGCGCCCGCAGCGGCAATTTTTCGGTAAACTCAAGGGGTAAGGCCCTGGCCAGTGGCGGCATCGGAGAACAGGTTCTGGTTGAGAACCTCTCGTCTTCCCGTACTGTGCGTGCCCGTGTGACTGCACCCGGCCATGTTGAGATTCCCATGTAGCCCCGTTCCCGGCATTGATTCACCGGAAACGGCAATTTATTGCCGGCTTTTGGGAAAGATGACAAGAGTGTCATTTAACTCTTGCAAAAATCGCTAAAGAAACGTCAAACCATGCCGTTAGACAGGTATGAAATTCGTGGAGCCGCCCAACGCGGCTGATCAGCTAAGCAGGTAACGTTATGTCAGTTGACTTTAATGGAATAGGCCCAGGCCAGGTCAACACCCAGAAAACCACGGCCGACAAATCTTCCGGTGCCCAGAGCACTCAGCCCTCTACGGCTGAGCAGGCAAAGACCCAGGCGCAAAGTGCCCGCGGTGAAAATGTCAATTTGAGCAGCCAGGCGAAAAACCTGAAACAGCTCGAACAGAAGCTCGGTAATTATCCGGAAATGGACGATGATCGTATCGAGCAGATCCGCTCTGCCCTGGAAAGCGGCTCTTACAAGATTGACGCAGAGAAACTGGCCCAGAAAATGCTTGAGATGGATGAAAGCATTTTCGGGTGAGTAAATCATGGCCGCAATTGATGAATTGAAAGACCTTTTATCCCAGGATATCCGCCAACTTGAATCCCTGGCGGACATCCTGAAGCAGGAAAAAGCCTGCCTTTCCACGTCTGATATCCGTAAACTCGAAACCCTGACTGGCGAGAAAAACACTCTGCTGGGTCAGGTTCGTGATCGGGCCAAACTGAAAATCCGCCTGCTGGTATCAATGGGTTTTCGACCTGAAAACGGAGCACCCTCGCGCTTTATTCTCAGTGCAGGCCTGTCAGATGTGTACGACTTGTGGCGGGACGCCGATGAACGCCTTAAGGTCTGTCACCAGCTGAATAGCAATAATGGGCGGGTTGTCAGCCATCTGCAGAAACGCCTTTCACGTCTGACTGATATATTTCGCGGTGTTGCTGGCCACCAGACCCTCTACGGCGCTCAGGGCGAGCAAAAAGCCGTATCACACCGTACCATCCTGGCGAGCGCCTGACTGGCCGTTGGGCTCCGTAAACATCGGAGCCCAAAACACCTCATTATCGAGTGTAGATCGTCATCTGTGAATCCGGATGGAAGCGGATATTGTCGAGAGCAATGTTCCCCATCGATGGCCCCTGGCTGCCGCTGACCCGTATATTGTCCATGCGGATCTGTTCGATCCTTTCCGGGAAGGCCAAGGTGAGCCCGCCATCGTCACGGACCGCGTAACGGGGAACGTCATCCCGATAATGCACCCCGGATATCGTCAGATCGGAATCCAGAAAGCTCAGCACCGGCACGAAAATGTTCGCCGTTAGTTTCAGGCCTTCAATGGCATCCGGGTCAACCTCTCCTGTACCGTCATGATTACCGGCCATGGCAGACACATTGGCAATACGATCCAACAACGATTGATCACCCTGCCCAGCCACACCGGCCAGCTCGTCGTCATTAAGTGGAGACAAACCGGCACGCTCGTACAATTGGCCGGCGTCGGTAACATCTCGTGAATCATTCGTGGTGCTGCCAGCAGCAAAACTGACCAGTGGCTGAAATGGCAATACCGCCATGGTGACCAATGCAGCTGCGTTGCGGTAACGGGATTGGTGCCTGAGCACGCGATGTAGCTCGCGCTCGGTAATCCAGCCGGACTGTATAAACACCTCGCCGAGCCGTTGACCGGTCTCATGCTGTAGGCGCAAGCCCTCTTCCAGCTGAATTTCGGAAAGGTATCCCCGGTTTATCAACAACCGACCGAGACGGGATTTTTCTTCGAAGCCCTGACGGATTTTCAAGGTATGCCTCCAATAGCTTCACAGTAGTTGCCGTACAACCTGGCCCGGTCAGAGTGCACCAATGACACTGATGCGATAAAAGGTTAGTTGATAGTCATGAACTCCGCAGGGAATATGCCCGACTTGACAAGTTTTATCTGCTAACATCCTGCAACAGACTCGATTCATGGGAACAGTATCGCAGCTAATATTCCCTGAACTAACTACGTGAGCCATTATAGAATGACAAATTCCGTAAAACCGTTTCGATATGTGATGCAAATCGCTCTATCTGTAACCTTCATGCTGGGTGTTGCCAACTGCCTGGCCGCTGAGGGGCAGCAAAACGCGCTGCCCCAGGTCATTATCGAAACCAGTGAAGGCGCCATTGAAGTGACCCTGCGCCCAGACATTGCTCCCGAAACCGTTGAGAATTTCATCACCTACGCAAAAAATGGATTCTACGAGGGAACACTGTTCCATAGGGTCATTCCGGGTTTTATGATCCAGGGTGGCGGTTTTGACAAGGATCTGAAGCAAAAGCAGACCCGTAGCCCCATCCGGAACGAAGCCAAGCCAACCGCCAAGAACCTTCGCGGTACGATCGCCATGGCCCGCACAAGTTCACCGGACTCTGCCACGTCCCAGTTTTTCATCAACCTGACCGATAACGGCTTCCTGAACGCAGGTGTCCGTGGCCCGGGCTACGCGGTATTTGGCAAAGTGACAGGGGGAATGGGTGTCGTGGACGCCATTGCGAGCAAGAAAACGGTTCGGTCCCGAAACATGGCAGACGTGCCACAGGAACCCGTCATTATCCGTAGCGTTTCGGTCCGGCAAACCGATACCGCTGCGAAGTAGCACGTTAAGCCTACTAACCGGATACACTGACCGTGACTGACCCCAGGCTCCCATCCGTTGAAACCGCCGACATTGACTGGAGTAACGGCGCGCCCCGCTGTCGCCGCTTTGATGACGTTTACTTCTGCAGCGAAAATGGCCTGGGAGAAACGCGATATGTTTTTATCGACCAGAACCGGCTTCACGAACGTTTTTCCTTATTACCCGCAGCCTCTTCCTTTGTCATCGCAGAAACAGGGTTTGGCACAGGCCTGAATTTCCTGGCAGCCTGGCATGCTTGGGAGGAGTCAGCCACAGCGGGCAATGGTTGCCTGCATTTCGTCTCTGTTGAACGCCATCCACTGACTCCTGTCGACCTTGCCCGAGCATTCGCGATGTGGCCGGAGCTCAAGGTCTACGCTGACCAACTGTTGGAACAATATCCGGCCCCCATCGCGGGCACCCATCGCCTGGTGCTTGCCGATGGTCGCGTCAGGCTGACATTGTTTTTCGGCGACGTAGCCGATGCACTGCGTGAGCTGGATTTTCAGGCGGATGCCTGGTTCCTGGATGGTTTCGCACCTGCCCGTAATCCGGACATGTGGACCAGTGAAGTCATCGACGCCATACCGGGCCACAGCAAGCTCGGCACCACCCTCGCCACCTCCGCATCAGTTGACGAGGTTCAGCGACGACTGATTGCCGCTGGCTTCACCATGCGGAAAGCGCCGGGATTTGGCCAAAAATGGGACATGCTGACCGGCACACTGGGTGACGCAACCAGCCCCGCAACACCCCCGGCCGCAAACGACATTGAATCCATTGCCATAATTGGCGCCGGGATTGCGGGCAGCCTGCTCGCCCGGAATCTGGCGGAGCGAGGACTGCATGTTACCGTGATTGACCAGGCTCGTAAGGCTGGAACAGCAGCCTCTGGCAATATCCAGGGTGCGCTGTATGTCAAACTGGGCATTGAGTTCAATGATCAGGCAAAGCTCGGTCTCTCATCGTTGCTGTTCAGTCAACGCTATTATGAACAGTTCGGCGGAGAGCACTGGCACCCCTCCGGACTTGTTCAACTGGCCCACAGTGATAGCGAGCAAGACCGCCAGAACCGTTTCATAGCCCGCAACGACTACCCCAGCGCTGTATTACAGCAGATCAGTGCGGAACAGGCTTCTAAGCTTGCAGGCATTCCCCTGAGCCGGGGCGGCCTCTGGTTCCCTCGCAGCGGATGGCTTGAGCCCGGCGGCCTTTGCCTGGCATTGATGGAGCACGAGCGAATCTTTCAGTGTTTTGGCTTTGATGTTCACCGACTCACCCCCTGCAATGGCAAATGGCATATCGCAGGTAACGGCGAGCAGGATGTTGTGGTCGACCGAGTCGTTATATGTGCCGGCCATAAGACACCGGATCTTATTCCGCTAAAGGGTGGCTTCCGTTTCCGCGCGATTCGTGGGCAAGTAACCCACTTGCCTGCGAAGGCGGTAAAATGCCCTGATGTGGTGGTGTGCGGATCTGGGTATCTCAATCCCGCCCACGGCGCCATGACACTGGCTGGTGCGACTTTCGATCTTCATAACCCATCACCGACCCTTTCCATCGAAAGCCACCGGGAGAACCTTTCAATGCTTGATGCAATGGTTCCGGGTGCGGTAGACGCAGGCGACGTTGATCCGGCAACACTTGATGGCAAGGTCGCGTTTCGATGCACTACCCATGATTATCAGCCGGTCGCTGGCCCGCTAATGGACGCCTACGGCCAACCACTGGAAGGAATCAACCTGTTTACCGGGCTGGGCAGCAAGGGGTTGAGTTACGCTCCGCTGCTCGCGGAATACCTCGCTGACCGACTCTCCGGGCAGCCTGCCTGCCTCCCCGGCTCCCTCGCAAAACGGGTCGCGACGGGCCGATGCCACCGCGTGGAAATAACAGAACAGGAAACTATTAGCGCCTGAAGAAATCAAATATTCTGCCGATAACCGGAAAAGGCCTTGTTGTAACCGGAGCAGATCATTATGTCTATTCATGTCAGTGAACCCGGCAGACCCATTGGGACACGCCTTCCGGAGATATTCCGGGGCCGCCGTGTAGGCGATATTACGGAATTGAGCGAATCCCATAATATCGACGTTCGGCACAGCGAAACGACCGACGCCGAATTCCAGCTTGCCGCCCGCTCCGGTCGACAGCGTGCCATCGAGGAATACGGTGCCGCAGCGTCCGGTGAGCCCAAAGAACGACGGATCTACCTGCCGGTATCCCAGATATGCACCCCTGCCCTACACTCCCTGCCAGCCGCCGCAACCGTTGCCGAAGCGATGGACGCCATGGACGAAAACGGCGTCAACCATATCGTGATTACAGCAGACGGTAACGTAGCAGGACTTGTTGATTTACGCTGGCTGCTAGCCTGGCTCCACGAAACCGATGCGAACGCCATGAGCGCCAGTTTCGTCAATATTGAACTACCGGCCTTCCTGACCTCGTCTCCAGAGACGGATGCCCATCAGCTGGCAAGACTCATGCTCGCTCATCAACTTAATGCCGCCCTGGTCGTTGACGAAAACGGCCTGTCATCAGGCATCGTCACCAGCACCGATTACCTGAAGTTGTACGCCAACGCCAGCCGACATGAGGGCAGCGTATAGCATCGGGAATGCCGCCCGCCCTCAGTTAATGCAACGATAGCCCCTCTCCAGTGAACAGCCGGATCTCCCAGGTGTCCGAGGCAGCGCCTACGATTTTGACCAGGGTCAAAATTTCGTCATCACGGTAGTTTTCCAGCCCTTCTATTTCGCCCTCTGCGCCATCCAGTGGCAACTGCGCTTTCCATTCCCGACTCCTGTCATCGCCATCTTCACTACTTTCCTCCAGTGAAATCCTCGCCAGGATTGGATTGATCAGGCTATTTCCCTCGCTTTCGCTGAAATTACCGTTGGTACTTCCTGCAACAACGATGTCTCGGTCGTAAGTGCGCACCGCGCGCAGCGACTCGGTGGATGCATCATCCCGGTCATTGAAGGTAAAGGCCCGAGTCACATCTCCCAATGCTGTGTAGGACAACGCAAAACCGGCCTGACTGTTAATTTGCCGGCGCCGCAATGAGCGGTTTCCGTCGCCAGATTCGACGCGATAATTACCGGTATCCTGGCCCACCAGCCAAACATTGTTCGTTCCATAGATGCCGTCGGAGAGGGTTTCGTTACCGGAGGTTCCCCGCTGCCTGACGTTGATCGTGCTGTCTGCGCTGGAGGCGATAAAAAAGAACGCATCTTTTCCTCCAAGTTGAGGCTGACCACTCACCGCGCCGGAGGAATCCCCGATCAGCAGCGGGCTGCTGGTGGAGGTACTGCCTCCCACAACCGACTCATCATGGCCAGCCGATCCCACCTGTCGTGTCCAGGCAACCACCGGCACAACCGAGTTGCCATCAACGGTGGTGTCGATTCTCTGGAGAAAACTATCCACACCACCTGCGGCAGTCTCGTTAGGCCACTGGCCACTGGTTTCCCCCGCGTTCACTACGTACCCACTGCCCTCATCGATCCCTGTCCACCTGGGAACATCATCGCCGGAGGTTCCAGTCACGATGCTCCAGACGGGTACGTAGCTGTCCGGATCCTGGGCCGTATCGAAGAAGTAAAGCTGGGTATAGGTGTCAACACCATTGCTACCGGGGGTTCCGGAGGGTGTTTGTTCACTGCCAAATGAAACCACGAATTCGTAGCGGGTGACATCTTCATCCCCTTCCTTGACTTCGCGTTCCATAAAGCCGATCACCGGTTCGGCCCCCTGAGCAACCGCGGCGTCTGATAGCGACTGCTCAGTGATCTCCCCTTTTTGCGTGACGATACGCACCCAAGGCCGATTGCCGTCATCAACACGATAGCCAGCAATGAAAAGACGGCCGTTGTGCCCGAAGGCCGTGTCGGTGGGAATAAACTCCGCACTGTTACCCACCTCAAGCGGTGAGGTCAGTTCGTTGATGTTCACCCGTAGCTTGTCGGCGTCCGCCGAGGCGGCAAAATTTTCCCTTCCCGATTGATAGCGTTCATCAAGGCCCAGCAGAATGAAACGATCGTTTTCCAACTGGCTGTTGGTGTAATCGTTGGGAATCCGGATGCGAAAGCGCATCTCATCAACGCCCTCTGCAAAGGTCAGAAGATCCCCTTCCGCCCATTCGCCGTCCTCGTCCCGAACTTCCACAAGGAAGTCGTCGCCCAGAATAGCCTCGGAGTCGTCATCCTCACCGAGTTTAACGCTATACGCGCCAGCACGTTCACCGCTGATTAATGCAACGTACTCGCGAACATCTCCAACATTGAGCGCATCGCGGGTGCCGCCGTCCTCGGTTTCCAGTCGCACGACGGGCTCATTATCATTGATCCGCAGTAACTCCCTGACACCGGAATTGGAGCTGCCAAGCCCGGCGAGCCCTGACCTTACCTCCGTCAGCCGGATGTTCAGGGTTTCCAGGGGTTCTGCCTCGGTGTCCTCAATGACTTCCAGGCGGATGTAACATTCGGTGATGCCCGGTTCCAGAGTGATCACCCCCTTGGATAGGAATCCATCATCGTCAGGCTGATACTGAAGATAGGAAGGCACCGGTAAGGTCGGTTCGCTCTGTGTTCCCAAACCGACAATGTCCTTGCCGATGATCGCCTCGTTGTCGTTGGCAGCCCCGTTTTCACAACGCTGGTGTGGGGGATCAATGTCCTCGTCACAGCGTTGTGGGTTGAAACTTGAATCCAGCTCAAAGGCCACCGCCACACGGGTGACAGAAGGCTGATCAAGCAGTACGCGCACAATAACGGGATAGGTGTCGCTGGTACGTTGAACGGTTTGAACGACGGCGCCATCATCGTCGTATTCGTTTACCTCGTATGTCTGGCGACCGATTTCTCCGATCTCCGGAGCCTCACACCGATTATCCCGGTCCTCCGGTGCCTCTATTTCTTTACCTTCGGTAAAATCGTCAATGGCCAGGCTGAGCACGTTTTCCTGAACCTCGATCTCGAATGGCTGACTGCCGGCCGCGCGGCCGTCATTGCCAACCAGCGTAATGTTTTCCGTGGTGCCCAGGTCATTCCGGCCCCGGGAACCACCTGTCAGCCCCGGCACACCCCGCATAATGACGCCCTGGCGTGCCTTGTTGCTGGTGTCTTCCAGAGCCAGCCAGGACGGTGCATTGGTGAGCGAATAATCGAGGATGTCGTCGCTGTCGAAGGCGCCAAAATTGTAGGCGTATTCAACGCCCAGATAAGCTTCGTCCGGCGGTGTTCCGAGAATGTAGGGATCTTCGGCGTCCTGTTCGGTCTTGCAACCGCCAATGACAACCACGATCAGTGACAACAGGGCAAAACAGCCCCCACGGGGAAAGCGGCGAAGAGTAAAAGTGAGGCAAGAGAGCGAATCGGCGCGCATGAAAAAGTCCGTTTCAGAGCGTTGTTTTTATGGGTGCTTTACACACCGTTACAGAACAGGCTCATGGTAATCAATTTCACGGAGGTAGGATCTGCGCGAGTTCTCAGATTCTGGCCACGGACGGATCACAGTATCCGCCGTGGCTTGAGGTTTTATTTCAGATCGTGGGTTGCAAGAAATTCGACGAAAGCAGGCTCGTCCATCACCGGGACACCCAGGTTCTCGGCCTTCGTCAGTTTCGAACCGGCGGCTTCACCGGCAACGACACAGGAGGTCTTGCCGGAAACGCTTCCCGCCACTTTGGCTCCCAAGGACTCCAGTTTTGCCTTGGCGTCGTCCCTCGTCATGTCCGACAGCGACCCCGTCAGTACCCAGGTTTCTCCCTTTAGAGGCTTTTCACTAGCCGTGATCTCTTCCGTCTGCCATTGAACCCCTGCGCTTTTCAGGGCCTGGATGGTTTCCTGATTGTGGGACTGGTCGAAGAAACTACGAATGTGGCCTGCAACAATGGGCCCAACGTCCGGCACCGACTGCAAGGTATCTTCGTCAGCCTCACTGATGGCTTCCAGGGTTCCAAAATGGCTGGCCAGGGCTTTGGCAGTCGCTTCACCCACTTCCCGTATGCCAAGAGCGTAGAGGAACTTCCAAAGGACTGGATTGCTGGATCGATCGATGGCTTCGATCAGATTACCCGCCGACTTCTCCCCCATACGCTCAAGGCCGGTAAGGTCGGCTTTCTTCAGAAGGTACAGATCAGCAACGGTGGTCACCAGTTCTCTGTCCACCAGAATATCAATCCACTTGTCGCCCAGCCCTTCGATATCCAGGGCCTTTCGGGACGCGTAGTGTCGGATGGCTTCCTTGCGCTGTGCCGGGCAGAACAGCCCGCCAGAACAGCGGGCCACCACTTCGCCCTCGATCTGCACAATGTCGGACTGGCATACCGGGCAGGCGTCTGGCAGTTCAACCTCAAGGGCGTTGTCGGGGCGACGTTCGGCCACGACCTTGACCACCTGGGGAATCACGTCCCCGGCCCGCCGAACGAAAACGGTGTCTCCGACACGGGCGTCCAACCGGCGAATCTCGTCCATATTGTGCAGCGTGGCGTTGCTAACCGTGACGCCTCCCACAAACACTGGCTTGAGCCGGGCGACTGGCGTGATGGCGCCGGTACGGCCCACCTGAAACTCAACGCCTTCAATGACCGTCAGTTCTTCCTGCGCCGGGAATTTCTGGGCAATGGCCCATCGAGGGGCACGGGACACAAACCCCAACTGCTGCTGCAATGCCAGGCTGTTTACCTTGAAGACAATGCCATCTATTTCGTAAGGCAGGCTGGGCCGTTTATCCATCAGCTCATTGTAGGCTTGCAGACAGTCCTCCACGCCGGTCGCCCGCCGCATTTCAGGATTGATCCGAAAACCCCAGGCGCTGACCTGTTGCAGGCCCTCCCAATGTGTGGCGGGCAGCCGGCTTTCATCCTCAAGTGCGACGCTGTAGGCGCAAAGTTCGAGTGGGCGGCGGGCCGTCACGGTGGGTTTTTTCTGTCTCAGACTGCCAGCGGCTGCGTTCCGGGGGTTAACAAACGTCTTCTCTCCCTTGTCCGCCAGGCGCCTGTTCAGCGTTTCAAATCCTTCCCGGGGCATATAAACTTCGCCTCGGACTTCCACCAGTTCAGGAACGTTGCTTCCGCGAAGCCTCAGGGGCACCGACGGAATGGTACGAATATTGGCGGTTATGTCCTCACCGGTATAGCCATCGCCTCGGGTGGCAGCTCGGGTCAACACGCCGGATTCGTAATGAAGGCTTACCGCCAGCCCGTCCAACTTGGGCTCGCAGACATACTCAATGTCGTCGCCGGTCTTAAGCCGGTCTTTTACCCGGCGATCAAAGTCCCTCAGCTCCTCGTCACTGAACGCATTGTCCAGGGAAAGCATAGGAATCCGGTGAACCACCTCATCAAAGGTGGTTTCCGCCAAAGCCCCCACCCGGCGAGTAGGCGAATCAGGCGTTACGATCTCGGGGTATTGCGCTTCCAGGTCCTGCAATTCGCGGAACAGGCGATCGTACTCGGCATCCGGAACCCTGGGATCGTCCAGAACATAGTACTGGTAGTTATGCTCAGTGATGATATCCCGGAGTTCTCCGGCCCGCCTGATAACGTCGGGAGAGGCTTTGGTCATTGTCTGGGGGATCGTTGCTTACGTTCAAATTCGCGGATGCGCTGGCGGCAGTGTTCAATGGTTTGCGGAGTCATCACGCTGCGGCGCTCGTCCTTCAGTTCTCCGCCGAGGTTACGTACCACGCACTGAGCCGTTTCCAGCATGAACTCGAAGGCCTGCATGGAATTGGTAGGTCCGGGCATGCTCATAAAGAAGCTGATACCCGGCGTGGACAAGGCTGGCATATCCTCGGGCTTGAAGGTACCGGGCTCCACGGCGCTGGCCACGCTGAACTGCACCGGGCTGGAGGTGTCAGACTGCTCGTGGCGATGGTAGATGTCCATGTCGCCATACTCCAGGCCGCAAGCTTCGAACAGCGCCTTGAGTTTGGTGCCCTCGAAATTCTGCTCGCTTTTTGCCAGCACATTGATAACGATGACTTCCCGGGCCTCCGGGCGATTGGCTCCGGCGAGGGGTTGGCCGGATTGGCGAGTGGCGGCTTCCCGCCTTGCGGTGTCTTCCTCTACCTCGGAGGTCACCGTGGGGGGAATCCCCTTATCTTCAGTGCTTGCCTCTGCGAGATCGGCCTCCGGCTCGTCGTCAACGGCGCCCCAACCGGTGTCGGAATCATAGCCGTGGTCATCGGCCTCGCTGGCCGCCAGGTTGTCAGGTTCGGCTTCCAGTGAGGCGGCCGGTTCTTGCGCGCCCTCTGCGGCATCTTCTTCAGCGCCCTCAGCACCGTCTCCAGCCCCCCTTGTAACGGCGGCATCGGTGCTACTCACTACCGGCCTGGTCGGCTTGGGTTTGGGCTTGGCAAAACGGCTCTTTTCGGGTTTTACATAGCCACGTTCTTCCAGCGTATCCCGTGAAATGGTGCGTGCACCACCGTTGGGAAGCTCAGGGTTGTGGTCCTGTTCCAACGGCGAATCGTCGAGATCATCCGCGCCCATACCAGAGGAGATCGCGATTGATTCCTTGCGGGCGCGCCTCATCCGGCGCAGGCCATCAATTACAATACCGAGGATGACCAGGGTACCGATGGCAATTAACCATTCCCTAAGAGACATAGTGGTGCTGTCCTGTTTGCAGATCAGATATCGTTGCTACTCTAAGAAAAGCCTGTAATGAATACAACGCAAACACAGGCCAGATGGCCGTTTTGTCATTTTTGCTCGAACCTTGACCGCCTTTCCGCCAGCGACATGGCATTATGCGTCAGCCAACGCGGCTGCCTCCTCCACGTCGACTGATACCAGTCGAGAGCATCCCGGCTCATGCATCGTGACCCCCATCAGTTGGTCGGCCATCTCCATGGCAATCTTGTTGTGGGTAATGTAGATGAACTGTACCTGTTTTGACATTTCCTTGACCATGTTGGCGTACCGACCCACGTTGGCATCGTCCAACGGAGCATCCACCTCGTCCAGCATACAGAACGGGGCCGGATTGAGCTGGAAGATTGAGAACACCAGTGCGATGGCCGTCAGTGCCTTCTCCCCACCGGAGAGCAAGTGAATCGTGCTGTTTTTCTTGCCCGGCGGCCGCGCCATGATGGTAACGCCCGTTTCCAGCAGGTCTTCGCCAGTCAGCTCAAGGTAGGCATTGCCACCTCCGAATACTTTCGGGAACAACGCCTGGAGCCCGCCGTTGACCTGATCGAACGTTTCCTTGAAGCGCTGACGGGTTTCACGATCGATCTTGCGTATGGCGTTGTCCAGGGTTTCCAGCGCTTCCATCAGGTCTTCATTCTGGCTGTCCAGATAGGTTTTGCGTTCGCTCTGGACCTGATACTCCTCGATGGCCGCAAGGTTGATCGCACCCAGGCGCTGAATCCGGGAACCAATTTTTTCCAGGTCTTCGGCCCAGGCTTTCTCGCTGGCATCATCAGGCAGGGTAGACAGCACCTCCTGCAGGCGGACATCCAGTTCCTCGAGCTGCTCCAAATGATTGCCAGCGCGAATCTCCAGCGCCTGGGATTCCATTTTCAACTTCTCTAGGCTAGCACGGACGTCCTGAATGGTATGCTCTATGCGGCTGCGACTTTGCTCTCGATCACGTACCTCCTGATCAATTTCTTCAAGCGCATCGCGGGCAGCACCCAGTTTTTCCTCTTCAGCCAAACGCCTGTCCAAAAGGCCTTCCAACTGCATTTGTAAGTCATCGATGGGCTCCTCGGCGTTTTCGCGGCTTTCACGGAGAATGTCGAGGCGCTCGTCCAGGCGCTCTTTCTGTAGCTGCATTCGGTCGATGGTCTGGCGCAAGCCATCACGCTGGCTGTTCAGGGACTGAAGCTGGAGCTGTAACTGATGGGCATGGTCGCGGTCGTGCCGCGCCTCCTGGCGAAGCCTGTCAAGGCTTTCACGCAACACATCCCGACGTTCAAGCAGGCGCTCTTTCTCTTCATCACTGTCTTCCGTCGATGCCAGGGCCTGCTGCCATTCCTCCCGGGTTTCCAGCAGTTGTCCCTGCTGTTCCTCAAGATTCATCGACACGTCCGCAAGATCGTCACGGATGCGTTGAAGCCTCGCATCAATCTGTTCCGCACGCGCTTTCAGGCCACTGATCCTGGACGACAGAGTGGCGAGTTCCCGATCAGCATCCGCCAGCCGGCTCTGGGCATCGTCCCTGGTAGATTCCGCCCGTTCTGATTGTTCCAGCAATCGGTCAAGATTATCAGTGGCGGCTTCCAGCGAAGCTTCCGCCTGCTCCAGTTCCCCCGCCAGCGCGGTGACTTTTTTCTGGCGTTCAATCACACCAATTTGGGCCGCGTCGGAATCGGGCATCAATACCCAGTCAGCTGACAGCCAGGCACCTTCGGGGGTAATAACACTCCGGCCCGGTGCCAAACCTTTCTGCCGCTCTAACGCTTCATCCATGGACTGCGCGGTATCGACAAGGGCCAATAGGGATGCCATACCTCCAGCGCCGGATACTTTGCTGGCGAGCCCCTCTGATGGATTATTGGCATTGGAATCGCTATTCACCAAGGCCAACCCCCGGGGAGCATCACTCATGTTGGGGTGCATTCCTCCCAGCCCGGGCACACTCAACCCCTGGCTGAAACGCCCAATCACTTGCTCCACCGCAAATTCCCAACCGTCGTCTATACGAAGTTGTGTGGCCAGTCGTGGACTGGCGCTAAGGCTGCGTTCGTCGAGCCACGACTGTAGGGTATCGTCCTGGCCGCCCATCTGCTCGTCCAAAAGGGCCTGCTGGGATTCAAGCGATGCCCTCAGACTCTGGACCTGCTGGCGTGCCTCCGTGGCAGCCTGCTCTGCATCCCGCTGATGATGGCGCGCCTCCTGAAGTTCGTCCTGGACAACGTTGATCCGCTCCGAGGCTTCTTCCCTCTGCAGTTCCAGGGTTTCCTGCTGCTCCAGTAGATCGTCCAGCTCCGCCCGATCAACCTGCCCCTCAAGCAACTCCCGCTCTTCTCGAAGTCGTTGTTGACGGGTGCGGAGTTGTTCGATGGCATTTTCCTGGGAACGGATACTCGACTGGGCCAGTTCAGCCTGTCGACGCGCATCCGCCGAACGCGAACTGAAGTCCTCCCAATTATGCTGCCACTCGCTCATGGCATCTTCGGCGCTTTGGAGCTTTTCTCCGGATTCTTCGGATTTCAGTGCCAGCGCCTCCTGCTCCGGCTCGAGCATATCCAGCTCTTCCTGAATACCCGCCAGTTTCTCCTCATCCTGTTCCAGTTCCCGAGCCAGTTCGCGCTGATTGGCCATGGCCTGGTCCAGTTCCGCGGCGGTCTGGCGACTGCGGTCACGTTGGTGCTCAAGGCTCTGCTCAATGCGAGCAATGTCAGCGCCGGCTTCGTAGTAACGTGCCTGGGCCCGATTGAAATGCTCGTTACGCTCCTGATGACCGTCTCGCAGGGATTCCAGTGCCGTTTCCAGGCTGACACGTTCAGAAAGCTGCTTCTCAAGCTCGAGTTCGGTATCCCGGATGCGGGTGCGCCAGGCCTGAAGATCGGTATCCAGTGACTGCCAGCGCAGCACGGTCAGCTCGGCTTTCTTCTGTCGCTCTTCCTGTTTGTAGGCCTTGTACTTCTCTGCCGACTGAGCCTGACGCTCCAGGTGTTGCAATTGCCTGCCGAGCTCATCCCGGAGATCCGTCAGGCGCTCCAGGTTCTCCTGGGTCCGACGGATGCGGCTTTCGGTTTCCTTGCGGCGCTCTTTGTATTTGGAGATACCCGCCGCTTCCTCGATATACACTCGCAATTCTTCCGGCTTGGCTTCGATCAGCCGCGAAATCATCCCCTGCTCGATAATGGCGTAGCTACGAGGGCCCAGTCCGGTCCCGAGGAAAAGGTCGGTAATGTCACGCCGCCGGCATTTAGAGCCGTTCAGGAAGTATTCCGACTGCCCCTCGCGGGACACACGGCGGCGTACCGAAATTTCGTTGAAACGCACGAACTCGCCGGGCGCTGAGCCGTCGCTGTTATCGAACACCAGTTCTATGGAGGCCTGGCCGACCGGTTTGCGCGCACTGGAGCCATTAAAGATAACGTCCGACATGGACTCGCCACGCAGATACTTGGCCGAGCTTTCCCCCATCACCCAGCGCACCGCATCGATGATATTCGATTTGCCACAGCCATTGGGGCCCACAACCGCTGTCATGTTTGACGGAAACGGTACCGTGGTCGGGTCAACGAAGGATTTGAAACCGGATAATTTGATGGACTTCAGGCGCATATCAGGCGCTCACCTCTTCCCTGAGAATGCTCAGTACCTGTTCACGCTGGTGTTCGCCAAATTCGCAGATAGCGATTTCAAGGCCGGCAGAGTCATCACGCACAGCAGCATCCGCAAGCTGCCGGAAAAAACGCCCGGTTTCCGCCAGTTCGTCGCGGAAGTTCTCCAGGGCGACGAAATAGGTTCTGCTGATCGCAGGTCGAAAATTCTCCAGGGTTTCCTCAAGGAACGGGTTTTCCACCAGCCCATAGGCGTAACGCATTACTCCGAAACCGGCATCAATCACCTGCTCGGCAGCATCTCCGCCGGAGGAATTAAGCGCATCAATGACGGCCTGAAGCTCCCGCACCTGGCCCATAACGCCAGACAGTTCGCTGCCGGACCAGCGTTCAAGCACCTTACGCCCGAGCATGCACAGCAAATCAATGTAGATATCGTAGAGGCTATTGACCAGTTCCGGCGTCAAACGGGAAACCACGGCGCCACGGCGAGGAAAAATATCCGCCAGATGGCGGCGCTGGAGAATCAACAGTGCCTCGCGAACGGATCCACGACTGACATTCAGTTCACCGGCAACCTTAAGTTCCTGGATTCGCTCGCCCGGCCTCAGGTCGCCGGTCACAATGCGCTGCCCCAGGTGCTGGGCTATTTGTTCGGAAAGACTTTCGGGGGCCTGAAACCTCATAAAGTTGGTCGCTCACTCGCTACTGGCAGCAAAGAATAAGCGCCGAAGTTTACCACAGGCACCCGTAAGCCCAATCCCCTTGTCGGACATTTTAACGATCCGGTCATGCCGGCAAACGTATGCCGGAAATTTGACGTGCCCGTTTCCAAGGTGGCCAAAATCCTTGAATAACCCAGAACATGAATGTTATATGCAACTGTTATTACTAGTTAATTTCTTGTTGGCCCCAAATATGCTTTATAAAAGAAAATACCTTAACAGGCAGCTTTGAGTGAAACAGATTCCGTCAATCAATAAGTCCGGACCACAACCTCAGAAACTCGCAGCCCTGAGACAGGCGCACCGCGACTGGAATGAATCCCCGGATGTGCTAACAAGGCTGACCCGGAGACTGTCCACGACACTCAGTCTGGAAACACAACTGGCGATTCTGGCCGAAGAGATCGCCAGCGTGGTTCCTTACGACTGCCTGACCTATCGGCATACCATAGCATCAAGGGACTTTGTCTATGTGGCCGGTAAGGGCGGCCCCCATCGCTGTGATTATCGGCTCAACCTCGAAGGTAGCTTCTATGGCACGCTTTCTCTCAGCCGTCGACAGAAGTTCACGGAACAGGAGCTCGAAGGCATAGAGTTGATGCTTGCGGCCGCCATCTGCCCCGTTCGCAATGCCTGCCAGTTTTTTACCATCGAACAGGCGTCTCTGACGGATTGCCTGACCGGTGTTCCCAACAAGCGTGCTATGGACGAGGCACTGTCCCGTGCCAGCTGTCTTGGCGACAGGCATGGAGAGCAGTATTCACTGATTCTGTGCGATCTGGATCATTTCAAGCAGGTGAATGACCAACACGGCCATGTGGTGGGGGATCACATGCTGAAATTGGCGGCCGCCGAACTCGAAAAGGCCGTCAGGAATTCCGACAGCGTGTACCGCTTTGGTGGGGAAGAGTTCGCCATCCTGCTGGCTCATACCGACGAGGCGAACGCCCGCGAGGTTGGTGACCGTATTCGCGAATTCATCAATACCATTGTAGTGGACTGCGGCGATACCAATGTCACGGTCACAGCCAGCTGCGGCGTGGCCATGAGGCTGGCCGATGAGACTGCCGACCAGTGGCTTGCTCGCGCCGACGAGGCGCTGTACCGGGCGAAAGCCCATGGCCGTAATTGCACACGGGTATTCGCCGCTATCAGTAGCTGATCAGCGCTTTCCAGACCTGGCCGGTGGCTTGCCTGAAGATTTCCGGCCTGCCGAAGGGCCGGCACTATCAACCTGCCATCGCGCGCCACCGGATTTACGCGGCCCCGCCCCGGCCTGCTTACGACGCTTACGATCAAGGGTCTTTTGCTCAGACGGCGTTTTGGCCGGAATTTCCACAGGTTTCAAATCAACGGCTTTGCTCAGCGAATCCACGGCCTTCTGATCCAGCTCTTCCCACTTACCAACCGTCAGGCGGCTTGGCAGGAAAATTGGCCCGTAGCGTACACGCTTCAAGCGGCTGACTCTCACACCCTGAGATTCCCAAAGCCTACGCACTTCACGGTTACGGCCTTCCAGAAGCGTCACATGGAACCATTGGTTGATCCCCTTGCCCCCAGCCTCACTGATGTCCGAAAACTTCGCCATACCGTCGTCGAGCAGCACCCCCTCAGACAGTCTTTTGATCATTGCTTCATCCACTTCGCCAAAAACCCTGACCGCGTATTCGCGATCAATCTGACGTGATGGGTGCATCAAACGGTTGGCAAGCTCCCCGTCGGTGGTAAACAGCACCAGGCCGGTGGTATTGATATCCAGTCGCCCGATGGCAATCCAACGGTGATCACGAAGCCGGGGAAGGCTATCAAATACCGTCGGTCGCCCTTCCGGGTCGCGGCGTGTGGTGACCTCACCCTCCGGTTTGTTGTAGATGAGCACCCGCCTGACCACCTCGGCACCGGCCGCTATATCGAGGCGCTTGCCATCCAGCTCAATGCGATCATCGACCGTGGCTTTCTGCCCCAGTTCAACAGGTTTCCCATTGATGCTCAGGCGACCGGCCTCGATCCAGGATTCGACTTCCCGACGCGATCCCACACCAGCGCGCGCCAGTAGCTTCTGTATGCGCTCAGGGCCGGAAACGGTGGTTTCCTCCGGCTGCCGTTTTTCGGGTTTCTTGGGGCGATTGGCCGCCATGGATCTATCCTTAACGAGTGGCTGACGCCGATGGCATCAGTGAAGTGTTTGTTCTGGCGCTTTGTCGGGATCGGAGTTATCCCCATCGTCACCAGTATTCCGGGCCGGAGATTCGAACTCGATCTCGGCCTGCATGTTTTTTTCGATTTCCCGACCAATTTCTTCCAGGTCCCGGATTTCGGACAGGGGCGGCATCTGATCCAGACCTTCCAGATTGAAATAGTCCAGAAACTGTCGGGTTGTGGCATACATGGCGGGCCTACCGGGCACGTCTCGATGTCCAACTACCCTCACCCATTCCCGCTCAAGCAGCGTACGAACAATATTGCTGCTGACGGTAACCCCCCGAATGTCCTCAATTTCACTACGGGTGATGGGCTGTCGATAGGCAACCAGTGCCAACGTCTCCAACAGTGCGCGGGAGTACCTCTGAGGCTTCTCCTCAAACAGGCGCCCCACCCACGGTGCAAATTCTTCCCGCACCTGCAACCTGTAACCACTGGCAATTTTCTTCAACTCGAACCCCCGCCCTTGGCAGGACTGTTCCAACAAGACCAGTACATGCTCCATGACCTGGCGGGCCGGGCGTTCACCTTCTTCGAAAAGATCACGTAGTTGGTCAACCGATAAGGGTTTTCCGGCTGACAGTAACGCAGCTTCGGTTATGGCCTGTATTTTCCGGAGATTTTCCTCGTTCATACCGCTCTCGCCCTGACATGGATCGGGCCCAGTACCTCAGCCTGGACCACTTCGATCAATTGCTCCTTGACCAGTTCCAGGGTCGCCAGGAAACTCACCACAACCCCCAGTCGCCCCTCCTCCGGAGTGAACAGACTTTCGAACGTCACGAACTGGTCATCCCTAAGTGCCGACAATATTGCGGACATACGCTCACGAGTGGATAAACGCTCCCTTTCCACATGGTGGCTGGTAAACAGGTCTGCGCGCTTTAGCACGCCCTGCAGGGCGAATAGTATCTCCCGCAGGTCCACATCTGGATGGGGTTGACTGGAAGGCATTCGGGGCAGCGCCGCAGAGGCAACAAAGTTGTCCCGCTCAAGCCGTGGCAGATCGTCAATATCTTCGGCAGCCTGTTTGAAGCGCTCGTACTGCTGCAGCCTGCGTATCAGCTCTGCTCGAGGATCGATGTCCTCTTCGTCCTCGGATTCCTGTCTCGGCAGCAGCATCCTGGATTTTATCTCCGCCAGGGTCGCCGCCATAACCAGATACTCTGCCGCCAGCTCGAACCGCATGGCTTCAACGGCGCCAATGTAGTCCATGTACTGCTTGGTAATCTCACTGACATCGATGTCGAGAATGTCCATGTTTTGACGTCGGATCAGATACAGCAACAGATCCAACGGCCCCTCAAAGGCCTCGAGGAATACCGCCAGTGCGTCGGGGGGTATATATAAGTCACGAGGCAGGTCAACCACCGGCTTACCAGAGACACGAGCAAGCGGAGACTGCTCATCGGGCACCCCAGGCGCCTCAGCCCCCTCATCCGCCGTCGTACTGCCTGTGGTTTCCTCTGTCATGGTCTCTCCAGAGTCGTCAGCACCGGGGCTCAACGGTAGTTCAGGCCCATGGCTGTCCGAACTTCCTCAAGGGTGTCCCTCGCCGCATCCCTGGCATGCTCGCAGCCTTCTTCAATAATGGCGTGAACCAGATCCGGATTGCCTTCATATTCGCGAGCACGTTCATGCAAGGGGCGCTGCTCTTCGATAATCGAGTCGATCAGCGGTTTCTTGCATTCCAGGCAGCCAATACCCGCCGAGCGGCAGCCGGTTTGCACCCATTCCTGGGTATCCGCATCGGAATAAACCTGATGAAGCCCCCAAACTGGACACTTCTCCGGCTCGCCCGGATCGGTCCTGCGAACCCGCTGAGGATCTGTCTGCATGGTGCGGACTTTCTGGGCAACACTGTCAGGGTCTTCCCGCAAACCGATATAATTGTTATACGATTTGGACATTTTCTGGCCGTCCAGGCCAGGCATTTTCGAGTCTGGCGTCAGTAGCGGCTGAGGTTCAGGCAAAATCACCTTGCCGCCACCTTCGATATAGCCGTACAGCCGCTCACGGTCGCCCAGGGAGATGTTCTGTTGCTCTTTGAGCAAAGCCCTCGCCGTTTCCAGGGCTTCCATATCACCCTCTTCCTGGTACCGTTTTTTCAACGTGCGGTAGAGCTTGGCATTTTTCTTACCCATCTTGACGATGGCACCCTCTGCCTGCTCTTCAAAACCAGGCTCGCGGCCGTAGATATGATTGAAGCGGCGGGCAACCTCCCGGGTGATCTCGACATGGGATACCTGATCCGCGCCTACGGGAACCCGCCCTGCGCGATACATGAGAATATCCGCGCTTTGCAGCAACGGATAGCCCAGAAAGCCATAGGTGGCCAGGTCCTTTTCCCGGAGTTTTTCCTGCTGGTCTTTATACGTAGGTACACGCTCAAGCCAGCCCAGAGGGGTAATCATCGACAACAGCAGATGCAGTTCTGCGTGTTCCGGTACCTTGGACTGGATAAACATCGTTGAGGACCCGGGATTGACACCTGCCGCGAGCCAGTCGATCACCATATCCCAGACGCTGTCCTCAATGCCGCTGGGGTCATCATAGTTGGTGGTCAGCGCGTGCCAGTCGGCAACGAAGAAGAAGCATTCGAATTCATGCTGGAGTTTGACCCAGTTCTTCAGAACACCATGATAATGGCCGAGGTGCAACTTGCCGGTGGGACGCATGCCGGACAAAATCCGTTGCTGGGAATCGACAGAACTCAAAGCATGAACTCCTTTTATTTATAGGGAACAGCCATCATATTGCAGGCTGACCGGGCATTATAGTCTTATGTGTGGCCCGCGTTAAGAAGGCATTGAAAAACCTTCGCTGGCGCCAGAAAACAAAAAGCCCCCGGCAGTCCGCAAGGCAGACCCGGGGGCTTTCATTCACCGGCGGTATTTTACCAGCCAGTCACTTCCTTCAGTGCCTTGCCGATTTCGGCCAGGCTACGCACGGTTTTGACACCCGCGTCGTTCAGAGCGGCGAATTTTTCATCCGCCGTGCCCTTACCACCGGAGATGATCGCACCGGCGTGGCCCATACGCTTGCCAGGAGGCGCCGTTACACCTGCGATGTAGGACACCACCGGCTTGCTGACGTTTTCCTTGATGAACGCAGCGGCTTCTTCCTCAGCGGTTCCGCCGATTTCGCCGATCATCACGATGGCTTCTGTCTGCGGATCGTCCTGCAGCAACTGCAGGATATCGATGAAGTTGGAGCCCGGAATCGGGTCACCACCGATGCCGACACAGGTGGACTGACCATAACCGAAGTCGGTGGTTTGCTTGACCGCTTCATACGTCAGGGTACCTGAGCGGGACACGATGCCCACCTTGCCCGGCTTGTGGATGTGGCCCGGCATGATACCGATCTTGCTCTCACCTGGCGTGATCACACCCGGGCAGTTCGGCCCGATCATGCGAACACCCTTGCGATCTACGTACTCTTTTGCGTAGAGCATGTCGATGGTCGGGATGCCTTCGGTGATGCAGACGATCAGCTGGATACCAGCGTCAGCCGCTTCAACAATGGCGTCTTTACAGAACGGCGCAGGAACGTAGATAACAGTAGCTTCGGCGCCCGTCTTCTCGACCGCTTCACGCACGGTGTTGAACACCGGCAGACCCAAGTGTTCAGTGCCGCCCTTACCGGGGCTTACGCCACCAACCATTTTTGTACCGTACTCAATGGCTTGTTCAGAATGGAACGTGCCCTGTGCGCCGGTAAAGCCCTGGCAGATAACCTTGGTGTCTTTGCTAATCAGGATGCTCATTATTTACCCCCCGCGGCTTTAACGACTTGCTCTGCCGCATTCGACAGACTGGTGGCGGCAATGATGTTCAGGCCACTGTCAGCGAGTACTTTAGTGCCCTTCTCGGCGTTGTTACCTTCCAGACGCACAACCACAGGAACCTTGACGCCGACATCTTTTACGGCGCCGATGATGCCCTCGGCAATCATGTCACAGCGAACAATGCCGCCGAAGATGTTGACCAGTACCGCTTTCACGTTGTCGTCAGACAGGATGATTTTGAACGCTTCGGAAACACGTTCTTTGGTAGCACCGCCGCCAACGTCCAGGAAGTTCGCAGGCTGGCCGCCGGACAGCTTGATGATGTCCATGGTACCCATGGCCAACCCAGCGCCGTTAACCATGCAGCCGATGTTGCCGTCCAGCGCCACGTAGTTGAGTTCCCACTTGGCAGCTTCCGCTTCCCGGGAATCTTCCTGGGAGGGATCGTGCATCTCATGGATTGTCTTCTGGCGATACAGTGCGTTGCCGTCTACGCCAATCTTTGCGTCCAGACAGTGCAGGTCACCGGCCGGCGTGATCACCAGCGGGTTGATTTCCAGCAGCGCCAGGTCCCGGTCTTCAAACAGCTTCGCCAGACCCATGAAGATCTTGGTGAACTGACCGATCTGCTTGCCTTCGAGGCCCAATTTGAAAGCGAGCTCCCGGCCTTGGTATGGCTGTGCGCCAACCAGCGGATCAACTTCGGCTTTCAGGATCTTCTCCGGCGTTTCTTCGGCAACCTGTTCGATCTCAACACCGCCTTCGGTGGAGGCCATGAACACGATACGGCGGGTACCACGATCAACAACCGCACCCAGGTAGAGTTCCTGGTCAATATCGGTAAGGGACTCAACAAGAATCTTGCTCACCGGCTGGCCATTCTCGTCGGTCTGGTAGGTCACGAGGTTCTTGCCAAGCCAGTTTTCAGCGAAGGCGCGGATCTCGTCCTTGCTCTTGACCAGCTTTACACCGCCAGCTTTACCGCGGCCGCCAGCGTGAACCTGGGCCTTAACAACCCAGGCATCGCCGCCGATTTCGTCAGCAGCAGCGACTGCGTCTTTGGGGGTATCGCAGGCAATGCCCTTGGATACTGGCAGGCCATATTCAGCGAAAAGCTGTTTGCCCTGATATTCATGCAAATTCATAGTTAATGTCCCGCTTTCTGATGGAGGATAACCACATACGGAAATTGAACTCGCTCTGTGCGAATTCGGTTCGATGCGCCGGGGATCACCTCAGCGCATCCTTAACGCGACCGAAAACCAGCCGTTTTAATAGCAGCGGGGCGCCGTCATTGGCGCCCCGGTTTCCTGGCTCGCGTTACTTCTTTTTGCGACGGTTGGCGATATGAATCGCTCCGCCCGCAACGCCCAAAGCTGCTTCATGCACGGACTCGGACAGAGTCGGGTGTGCAAAGCAGGTCAGGGCGAGATCTTCGGCACTGGAACCGAACTCCATGGCGATCACGCCCTGAGCTACGATTTCAGAGGCCTGGGGACCCACCACATGGAAGCCGACAATTCGGTCGGTTTTCGCGTCGGCGATGATCTTGACCATGCCGGAAGCCGCATTCGCAGCCATGGCGCGACCATTGGCGGCAAACGGGAAAGTACCCACATTGCACTCTTCACCTTCGGCTTTCATCTCCTGCTCGGTCTTACCCACCCAGGCAATCTCCGGAGAGGTGTAGATCACATTCGGGATGCAATCATAGTTGACCTGAGGCTTGTGCCCGGCAATGCGCTCGGCAACCATAACGCCTTCTTCGGATGCCTTGTGGGCCAGCATCGGACCACGGACCACGTCACCAACTGCCCAGACACCGGGCGCTTCGGTTTTACAGTTGTCATCCACGAAGATGAAACCGCGTTCGTCCATCTGTACACCGGAGTCTTCAGACAGCAGGTTATCGGTATACGGGCGACGGCCAACGGCAACAATCAACTTGTCGAACTTGGCTTCCTGCTTTCCCTTCGAATCCTCATAGGTCACGTTAACCAGTTTACGCTTGACTTCCGCACCGGTCATACGTGCGCCCAGCACAATGTTAAGGCCCTGTTTCTGGAACTGTTTCAGCGCATCCTTGGCAACCTGCTGGTCAACAACTGGCAAGAAGGTATCAACAGCTTCAAGTACCGTCACCTCTGCACCCAGGCGGGCCCAGACACTGCCGAGCTCCAGACCAATGACGCCGGCACCGATAACACCAACACGCTTGGGAACCTCAGTGAATTCCAGCGCACCCTCAGAATCAACAATGTACTTGCCGTCAAAAGGTGCGGGCGGGATCTGGATCGGCTTGGAACCAGTCGCGATAATGACGTTCTCCGCCTCGTAGGTTTTGGTCTTGCCGTCCTTATCAGTGACTTCCACATTGCGGTTGGCCAAAAGCTTCCCGTGGCCATAGATCGGTGTAACGCCGTTGGACTTGAACAGGCCACCGATACCACCGGTTAGCTGGTCTACGATGCCTTCCTTGCGCTTCATCATTTTGGCGATGTCGAAGCCGACTTCCTTGGCGATAATGCCCTGCTCGGCAAAATCGTGGCTGGCTTCCTCATACTTGTGGGAAATCTCCAGCAACGCCTTGGAAGGAATACAGCCCACATTCAGGCAGGTACCGCCAAGCCGGTTTTTGCCTTCTTTGTCGGTCCAGGACTCGATGCACGCGGTTTTCAGGCCCAGCTGAGCCGCTTTGATGGCGGCAACATAGCCGCCCGGGCCAGCGCCAATGACGATTACGTCGTACTTGTCAGACATGTTTTATCCCGTTATCCAATTCGTTAAGTGTCAGCTCAGACGTCCAGCAGAATACGCGCCGGGTCTTCAAGCATTTCCTTGATAGCCACCAGGAACTGCACTGCTTCCTTGCCATCGATCATGCGGTGGTCGTAGGAAAGCGCCAGATACATCATCGGCTGAATCTCGACCTTGCCGTTCACCGCCATCGGACGCTCCTGGATCTTGTGCATGCCCAGGATGGCCGTCTGTGGCGGGTTGAGGATCGGCGTGGATATCAGTGAACCGAAGATACCACCGTTGGTGATGGTAAAGGTGCCACCGGTCATATCCTCGATACCGAGCTTGCCGTCTTTGGCCTTGGTTCCGTACTCGACGATCTTCTTCTCAATGCCGGCCAGACCGAGCGCGTCAGTGTCACGAACTACAGGCACAACCAGGCCACGGTCGCTTGATACCGCAATCCCGATATCCTGGTAACCATGGTAAACCATGTCGTTACCATCGATGGAGGCGTTGACCGCCGGGAAACGCTTCAAGGCTTCAGTAGCGGCTTTGGTGAAGAACGACATGAAACCGAGCTTGACTCCATGACGCTTCTCAAAGCTTTCCTTGTATTGTTTGCGCAGCTCCATCACCGGCCCCATGTTCACTTCGTTGAACGTAGTGAGCATGGCAGCGGTCTGCTGGGCGTTGACCAGTCGCTTGGCGATGCTGGCACGCAGACGCGTCATGGGAACGCGTTTCTCAGGGCGCTCACCGGAACCAACATCGACCTGGGGCATATCGCCAGCTGGCTTTGAAGTCGGAGCTTCAGAAGATCCTGAAGACTTTCCAGTATCTCCATGATTCTGAACATCTTCCTTGGTAACACGGCCGTCTTTCCCGGTCCCTTTCACGGCACCCGGATCGATGCCTTTCTCCTCCGCCAGCTTACGGGCCGCCGGGCTGAGAATGGCTTCACCAGAGGACTTGGCAGGTGTTTCAGAGGACGTTTCCGAAGCCGCTTCCGGCTTACTTTCCTCTTTTTTGCTGTCGTCCTTGGCTGCAGGCTTGGATTCACCAGCCGCGCCTTCCTTGAACTTACCTACAACTTCACCGCTTTCCACGGTGTCGCCTTCGCCCTTGAGTACTTCCTCGATAACACCATCCGCCGGAGCTACCACCTCGAGTACGACTTTGTCGGTTTCAATGTCGACAATCAGTTCGTCACGTGAACAGGCTTCGCCAGGCTGCTTGTGCCAGGTCGCGACTGTTCCTTCTGCGACCGACTCTGGGAATACGGGGGCTTTTATTTCAGTTGACATCTCGGATCCTTAGTTCGGTAGCTCGTCAGATTTCAAACGCGTCGTTAACCAGTTTTTTCTGCTCTTCAATGTGAACCGACATATGGCCACAGGCCGGCGCAGCGGAGGCGTCCCGACCGGCATACTGAAGATACAGCTTGGGATTATGGCGATACAGCGCATTACGCATGTGATGCTGGCTACAGTACCAGGCCCCCTGGTTCATGGGCTCTTCCTGGCACCAGACCACGTGCTTGAGCTTGCTGTGCTGGCTCAGGAGTTCGTCCAGATCATCTCCCGGGAACGGATACAGCTGTTCAATACGAACAATCGCAACATCGTTCCGCTCGTCCGCTTTTTTGCGCTCCAACAGGTCAAAATAAACCTTGCCGCTGCACAGAATCAGACGGGTCACTTTCTTCGGATCTGAGGGTTCTTTCTCGGGCAGAACCGTCTTGAAAGTACCCGATGTCAGATCGTCCAGATCCGAGGTAGCTTCCTTGTGCCGCAACAGGCTTTTTGGCGTAATCGCAACCAACGGTTTACGCAGCGGACGCTTGACCTGACGACGCAGCATATGGAACACCTGGGATGGCGTGGTCGGCACGCAGACCTGGATGTTGTGCTCCGCGGACAACTGCAGGAAACGCTCCAGCCGTGCAGAACTGTGTTCCGGGCCCTGGCCTTCGTAGCCGTGTGGCAAAAGCAGAGTAAGGCCACATAGGCGCCCCCACTTGTGTTCACCGCTGGTCAGGAACTGGTCAATCACCACTTGAGCGCCGTTGGCGAAATCACCAAACTGGGCTTCCCAGACCACAAGGCCATTAGGTGCCGTGGTGGAATAACCATACTCGAATGCCATCACTGCCTCTTCTGAGAGCAGTGAGTCGTAGATTTCAAACTTCGGCTGGTTCTCGGCAATGTGCTCCAGGGCAATATGGTGGGCGCCGTCCTTCTGGTTGTGCAGCACCGCGTGACGGTGAGAGAAGGTGCCCCGACCAACGTCCTGGCCGGTAATCCGGATGGGATGCCCTTCGTTTATCAGCGTGGCGTAGGCCATCACTTCACCGTAGCCCCAGTTAATCGGTAGCGCGCCGGCGGTCATTTTCTCCCGATCGCTGACAATCTTGGACACCTGGCGCTGGACACTAAAGCCTTCCGGTACGTGAGTCAGTTTCTTGCCCAGCTTCTGGATAGTCTTGAGGGCAACACTGGATTTGCACTTTGCCGTCCACTCATGACCCAGATACGGCGTCCAGTCGACATACAGATCCTTGTTGGGCTCCTTGACCAGGGACTTGACCACGTGGTCACCCTTATCCAGCTCGTCCCGGTAATCCAGTTCGATCTGCTTGGCCTCTTCCTCACCGATTACGCCGTCCGCAACCAGCTTTTCCGCATAGAGGTTGCGGGTGGTTGTCAGCTTGCGAATCTTTTCGTACATCACCGGTTGTGTTGCCGCCGGCTCATCCGCTTCGTTGTGGCCACGGCGGCGATAGCACACAAGGTCAATCACTACGTCGTTCTTGAACTCATGGCGGTAATCCATGGCCATCTGGGTCACGAACATGACCGCCTCGGGATCGTCCGCATTCACGTGCAGGATCGGGGCCTGGATCATCTTGGCCACGTCAGTGCAGTATTCTGTGGAGCGGGCGTCTTCCTGTTTGCTGGTAGTGAAACCAACCTGGTTGTTAATGACGATGTGAATGGTACCGCCAACCCCATAGCCCCGGGTCTGGGACATCTGGAAGGTTTCCATGACCACACCCTGCCCGGCAAACGCTGCGTCACCGTGCATGATGATGGGTACGCACTGAGTACCATTAGGGTCATTGCGACGGGTCTGGCGGGCACGGACAGAGCCCTCAACCACCGGAGACACGATCTCCAGGTGCGACGGGTTGAACGCCAGTGCAAGGTGAATTTCGCCACCTTCGGTCATCACGTTGGAAGAAAAACCCTGGTGGTATTTGACGTCACCAGAACCGGAATCCGCGAGCTTCTTGCCCTCGAACTCATCAAACAGTTCTTTCGGGTTCTTGCCCAGGGTATTCACCAGAACATTCAGGCGCCCACGGTGTGCCATACCCAGTACAATTTCCTTGGCGCCATAACTACCAGCTCTCTGAATGAGCTCATCAAGGCAGGGGATCAGGCTCTCGGCGCCTTCAAGACCAAACCGTTTGACGCCCGGGTAGCGGGAACCCAAATACTTTTCCAGGCCCTCGGCTGCGGTCAGTCGCTCCAGCAAATGCTTGCGGGTGGCGGCTTCGTAATTGGGACGAGAACGAACCGGCTCCATACGTTGCTGGAACCAGCGCTTGATGCGGGTGTCCACAACGTGCATGTATTCGGCACCAATGCTCTCACAATAAGTCTGGCGCAGGCCTTCCACGATGTCCCGGAGCTTCATCGTCTCCGAGCCAAGGTTCAGTGAACCGGTCTGAAATTCGAGATCGTTATCCGCTTCCGAGAGTTCATGAAATGAAGGATCGAGGTCTTCAACCTGTGGGCGATTCCAGACTCCGAGCGGGTCCAGCTTCGCTTCCTGATGGCCACGAAAACGGAAAGCGTTGATCAACTGGAGAACACGGATCTGTTTTTTGTCCGCATCAACCGTAGCACTGGCAGGTACGCCGTTACTGGCAAGAAAACGCTGGTTGCGGGAGATGTGCTCAAATTGCTGGCGGATGGACGAATGGTCTATATCGCGGCCTTTATAGCCATCCACGCTGGGAAGTTTATCGAAATAGCTGCGCCATTCTTCGGGAACGGCATTGGGGTCTGTCAGGTAGGTTTCGAAAAGCTGTTCAACATAGGCGAGATTCCCCCCTTGTAGGTGGGAAGTCTGCCACAACTGCTCCATTATGCTTTCGTGCATTTTGAATAGCTCACCTTGGGCTGGTGCGGGGAGCTGGCTATGGTCGGCCAGGGGTATATCTGAGTCAATACGGGTTTTTACGGGATCGACTGTGGCCACCACATCCAACAAGGATGTTTTCCGTTCCCCGGTGGTTATTATACTCAGCAAACCGTTAGGAGCCTTTTAAGCTCCCGTCACGGCCTGCGTAGTGTGCACCCTGCTAAGACTTTTGACTATAAGCCTTTGGTTGAAGGGCCCGCATCGTTGCGGGCCCTTCCGGGTGCGAGCCTTGTCAGCACAGTATAGCGTTTGTTTCAGATTCTGCTTACGTAGCCCGCTGGAGCAGAAGGTTCCGAATGTGGCCGATCGCCCGTGTTGGGTTGAGGCCTTTTGGACAAACGCTGACACAGTTCATGATGCCCCGACAGCGGAATACGCTGAACGGATCATCCAGATTGGCAAGACGCTCCTCCTGCGCGGTATCCCGGCTATCTGCCAGGAACCGGTAGGCTTGCAGCAATCCAGCCGGGCCAACGAACTTGTCCGGATTCCACCAGAAGGAGGGGCAAGCCGTGGAACAGCAGGCACAGAGAATACACTCGTACAGGCCGTCCAGCTTTTCCCGGTCTTCCGGTGACTGGTAACGCTCAATGGCAGGTGCCGGATTGTCGTTGACCAGATACGGCATGACCTGCTCGTACTGCTTGTAGAACAGACTCATATCCACTACCAGATCACGAATCACAGGCAGGCCCGGCAGCGGACGAACAACCAGCTTGTTGTTCTTTAGAACTTCCGACAGCGGCGTGATACAGGCAAGGCCGTTCTTGCCATTCATGTTCATGCCATCCGACCCACACACACCTTCCCGACAGGAACGGCGATAGGCCATTGAGGGGTCTTGCTCCTTGACCAGGTTCAGAACATCCAGAACCATCAGGTCCTTTCCTTCCGGGATATCCAGTTCAACGTCCTGCATGTAGGGTGCGTTGTCGGTTTCCGGGTTGTAACGGTACAGGCTTACTAACATTGCTCAGTCCCCCTTAGTAAGTCCGGATCTTCGGCTGGAATGTATCCACCGTTTTCGGAGCGAAGTTTACATCACGCTTTCCAACACGCTTGTCCAGCGGGAAGTACAGCGAATGCTTCAGCCAGTTTTCATCATCTCGCTCGGCAAAGTCATTACGGGCATGAGCACCGCGGCTTTCCTTCCGCTCGTAGGCTGAAACAGCCGTTGCAAGGGCAACCTCGTAAAGATTATCCAGCTCAAGGGCTTCGATACGTGCGGTGTTAAACGCATTGCTGGTGTCCGCGAGCTTGGTATTGCGCACGCGCTTACCAATAGCCTCCAGCTTTTCAAGACCTTCTTCCATGCTCTTGCCGTCACGGAACACACCGAAGTAAAGCTGCATGCAGTTCTGCAGATCCTTGCGGACATCGGCAACGCTCTCGCCTTCCGAGGCGCTATTCAGGCGGTCAAGGCGTGCCATAGCGTTCTTGATATCTTCGTCACTGGCGCCATCCACTTCAAAGCCGCCACGAAGCTGCTCTTCAATGTGCAAGCCAGCAGCACGGCCGAAGACGACCAGATCCAGCAGGGAGTTACCGCCAAGACGGTTGGCACCATGAACGGACACACAAGCTGCTTCACCGCAGGCAAACAACCCGGGAATAGGCGTGTCGTTGCCGTTTTCATCCTGAGTCAGGGCCTGACCACCTACGTTGGTGGGAATCCCGCCCATCATGTAGTGACAGGTCGGCACAACCGGAACAGGTTCTTTAACCGGGTCCACATGCGCAAAGGTACGTGAAAGCTCACAAATACCCGGCAAACGCAGGTTCAGCGTTTCTTCGCCAAGGTGATCCAGCTTCAACAGCACGTGATCCTTGTCTGGACCGCAGCCGCGACCCTCCAGGATCTCAATCACCATGGAGCGGGCAACCACGTCACGACCAGCCAGATCTTTGGCGTTCGGAGCGTAACGCTCCATGAAACGCTCACCCTCGGCATTGATCAGGTAACCGCCCTCACCCCGACAACCTTCTGTCACCAGAGTTCCGGCGCCATGGATGCCTGTGGGGTGGAACTGCCACATTTCCATGTCCTGCATTGGGAAACCGGCACGAAGCGCCATGCCAATACCGTCACCGGTGTTGATCAGTGCGTTGGTGGTTGAGGAGTAGATGCGCCCTGCACCGCCAGTCGCCAGAACCGTCGCCTTGGACTTGATGTAAGCGACTTCACCGGTCTCGATTTCGATGGCAACAACACCGACCACTTCGTTTTGACTGTTCTTGACCAAATCAACGGCGTACCACTCGTTCAGGAAAGTGGTTCCGCCCTTGAGGTTCGCCTGATAGAGCGTGTGCAGGAGTGCGTGCCCGGTACGGTCAGCAGCGGCACAGGTACGTGCCGCCTGAGCGGGATTATCCGGCCCTTTCGACTGGCCACCAAACGGACGCTGGTAGATACGACCCTGCTCGGTACGAGAGAACGGCAGCCCCATGTGCTCTAGCTCGAACACAGCCTGCGGCCCAACCGAACACATATACTCGATCGCATCCTGGTCACCGATGTAGTCGGACCCCTTGACGGTGTCATACATGTGCCAGCGCCAGTCATCATCGGGGTCGGCACTGGCGATCGCGCAGGTAATACCGCCCTGTGCAGATACGGTGTGGGAACGGGTAGGAAATACCTTGGTGATACATGCGGTATTGACGCCGGATTCTGTCAACTGAAGGGCGGCACGCATACCGGCACCACCGCCACCGATAACAATCGCGTCATAAGACATGGTCTTGATATTAGCCATTAATTAAAGCCCCCAAAGAATCTGAATGCCCCAGACCAAATACACGAACATGGCCAGACCGCACAGTGCCTGTACCAGGAAGCGCGGCAGGGTCGCCTTGATATAATCCGTTGTCACTGTCCAGAGCCCCACCCAGGCGTGCGCGCCGATTGAGATGAGTGCAAGCAGGGTAAAGATACGGAACCAGGTCTGGTCGAAAAGCGCCGACCAGCTGTCGTAGTTAACGTCAGTGGTCAGGATGAACCCAAAAAGAAAAACTGTATACAGAGCAAGTACGTAAGCGGTAACACGCTGGACCATCCAGTCGAAAACACCGCTGCGCCCGAGATTCGTTACGCTGTTCACCATACCCAGACTCCTGCCAGAAGGATGAGAATAACGGAGATCACGACTGTGGCTTTCGCCGCGAGCCGGCCACTTTCCAGCTCTTCGCCGATGCCCATATCCATCAGCAGGTGCTTGATACCCGCAACCAGGTGGTACAGCAAGGCAGACAGAATGCCCCAGGTAATCAGCTTCGCAAGGAAGCTGTCCAGCAAGCCACTAACCTGACTGAAGCCTTCTTCCCCGGAAAGGGAAAGCTGAAGCCCATATAGCATGAAAGCAACACCCACAAAAATGATGATGCCACTGACGCGATGCAGTATGGACGTGATGGCTGGCAGCGGAAAATGAAACTTGCCGAGATCGAGATTTACTGGTCGTTTGCTATTCACAGCGCTCTCACACTCTCTCTTGGTTCCGCGGGGCCGGAAAGACCGGATGCGGATGGTTGGTATGTAAGGATCGGTATGCTGGACGAATCCGGCACACGATGTGTCTCAGGAGGGAGAAAAACCGGCATGCGCTCTTTTAATATCCGACGCTGCGGCCTGTTATATCCCCGATTCCGGGCTACGGATTATAAGGAGTACCCTTTTCAATTACAAACGCGCAACTCTGCCAGACCCCGTAAAATCAGGCTCTGGGACTCGCTATAAAGAGGATTGACAAATTTAATTCAACCTCGAAAGCAGCCGTATTCCGGATTTCCCTGATTTACAAGGACTGTCAAATAATGGGTTTTATTGCCTCTTCCATTGACAAAAAAAGCCAACGCCCTATATTTTGCCGCCAGTTTTGCGATAATACGCGCCTTCTAGCGCTTCCAAATGCTGATAAATAGGAGAGCACCATGACCGACAGGAAAGCCACGCTTTCGGTGGGTGACAAGTCCATTGAGCTACCAGTTTACTCAGGCACCGTCGGCCCTGACGTCATTGACGTGAGAAGCCTTGTCCAGGAAGGCGTCTTTACGTACGACCCTGGATTTGTATCCACCGCAGCCTGCGAATCCCAGATCACCTACATTGACGGAGCCAAGGGCGTTCTCCTGCACCGCGGCTACCCAATCGAGGAACTGGCGGAAAACTCGGACTACCTCGAAGTCTGCTACCTCCTGCTAAACGGCGAGCTGCCGACAGCGGAAGAAAACAAGCGCTTCCACGACACCATCAAAAACCACACGATGTTGCACGACCAGATGCGCAACTTCTTCCAGGGGTTCCGCCGTGATGCGCATCCGATGGCCATCATGTGCGGTGTCGTTGGCGCACTGTCTGCCTTCTATCATGATCAGATGGACGTCACCAACGTCGAGCAGCGGGAAATCACCGCTCACCGCCTGATTGCCAAAATGCCGACCATTGCGGCCTGGTGTTACAAGTACAGCATCGGCCAGCCGTTCATGTATCCCCGCAACGACCTGACCTACTCTGAGAACTTCCTGCAGATGATGTTTGGTGTTCCCTGCGAGGAATACAAACCGAATCCGATACTGGCTAAGGCGATGGACAAGATTTTCATCCTTCATGCCGATCACGAACAGAACGCGTCCACCTCAACCGTACGCCTGGCCGGCTCTACTGGCGCCAACCCCTACGCGTGTATCGCCTCCGGCATCGCTGCACTGTGGGGGCCCGCTCACGGTGGCGCAAACGAAGCCGTTCTGGACATGCTCGCTGAAATCGGCGACGAGTCCAATATCGAGAAATTCATCGCCAAGGCAAAAGACAAGGATGACCCGTTCCGCCTGATGGGCTTCGGTCACCGGGTATACAAAAACTTCGATCCGCGCGCCAAAGTGATGGCGGAAACCGCACACGAAGTACTGACTGAACTCGGCCTGGAGAATGACCCTCTCCTCAAGATTGCCCAGCGCCTAGAGAAGATTGCCCTTGAAGACGAATATTTCGTTCAGCGCAAGCTATACCCGAACGTAGACTTCTACTCTGGCCTGATCCTCAAGGCCATCGGCATTCCGACGTCCATGTTTACCGTCATATTCGCTCTATCGCGCACTATTGGCTGGTTCTCACACTGGAACGAAATGGTCAGCGGCGATTACCGCATTGGCCGGCCGCGCCAGCTGTATACAGGCTCCGAGGCAAGGGAATACCCCAAGAAATAGCTTCCGGATAGCCGAAATCGAAAAGGCCGCTGCATCAGCGGCTTTTTTGTGCCCTCACATTCTGCAATGATTGGTGCTTTCTTCACGCAAACAACAACCACGTCCGGAGAAACAGTGATGAACGTAACTGCCGCTTTTATCGGTCTTGGCGTAATGGGCTACCCAATGGCAGGCCATCTGGCAAACGCTGGCCTTGCAGTCCAGGTATGGAACCGCACCCACGACAAAGCAGAGAGTTGGGCAAGCCAGTATAAAGGCAAGGCCTGCGACTCTATAGCGTCCGCCGTTGGTGAGGCAGACTTCGTGTTTACCTGCGTGGGTGCCGATATCGATCTGGAAAAAGTCTATGAAGGTCCGGAGGGCATCATTGCCAACGCCAAGCCCGGCGCAGTGTTGATCGACCACACAACAGCCTCTGCCGGCATCGCGGAACAACTGGGTCAGCTTGCCAGGGCGCGCAACCTTGAGTTTATTGACGCTCCGGTATCAGGTGGTCAGCAAGGTGCGGAAAACGGCCAGCTTACCATTATGTGTGGCGGGGAGACCGGTCCTTTTTCGCAAGCGAAACCACTGATGGAGCATTATGCCAAAGCGCTGAACCACATGGGACCGATCGGCAGCGGCCAGAAGACGAAGATGGTCAACCAGATCGCCATCGCCGGACTGGTTCAGGGCCTCTCGGAAGCGCTTCACTTTGCCGAACAGGCAGAGCTGGATGTCCGGAAGGTCGTCGACGTTATATCAAAGGGCGCCGCCCAGTCGTGGCAGATGGAGAACCGCTCCGGCACCATGATTGACGGAAAGTTCGAACACGGCTTCGCTGTCGACTGGATGCGCAAGGACTTGGCAATCTGTCTTGAAGAAGCGCGAAAGAATGGCTCGAGAATCCCTGTCGCCGCGCTGGTAGACCAGTTCTATGGGGATGTTCAGGATATGGGAGGAAGCCGCTGGGACACCTCTTCGCTAATACAACGGCTACGCAAGAAACCCTGAGGTTCTTCGAGTGACTGGCAGGAATGGGTGCCGAGCCCATCCCGCCAGTCACTCGATAGTCACTTCTCTTTTGGCTGCCACTTACCGTTCACAAACCACGCAGACCAGCCTGTCGCTTTGCCGTCCTTTTCCGACATCACATACTGCTCCTTGCTCTTGCGACTGTAACGGATAACCGTCGGATTCCCCTCGGGGTCGCGTTCCGGTGCATCCATCAGGTAATCGTACTTCGGGTCCACTTCCTTCCGGTGGGGCGTAATCTCCATAACCAGCGGCGGACGCGTCTCCCGATTCTTGGGAAACTTGCTGGCAGCGAGGAACAACCCGGAAGCGCCATCACGAAGCACATAGGTGTCTTCAACCTTCTGGCACTGCAGCTCAGGCATCGGCACCGGATCCATTTTGGGCGGCGCTGGCTCACCACTTTTCAGCAGCTTGCGGGTGTTCTTGCATTCGGTGTTGGTGCAGCCGAAATATTTACCGAAACGCCCTGTTTTGAGCTGCATTTCAGAGCCGCACTTGTCGCACTCAAGGGTTGGGCCTTCATAGCCCTTGATACGGAACGTACCCTTCTCCACTTCATAGCCGGAACAATCGGGGTTGTTACCGCATACATGAAGTTTTCGGCCTTCATCCACCAGGTAGCTGTCCATGGCGGTTCCGCATTTCGAGCAACGCCGCTTCTTGCGCAGAAGACGGGTTTCACCTTCACCGTCAACATCTTCGTCCGCGCTAACGACTTCGTCACCGGAAACCAGGTTGATGGTCGTTTTGCAACGCTCCTTAGGCGGCAGGGAATAACCCGAACATCCCAGGAAAACGCCAGTACTGGCCACACGTATCTGCATCGGGCGACTGCACGTCGGGCACGGAATGTCGGTCTCAGTCGGAGTATTTGCCCGCATGCTTCCGTCGTCGCCGCTCTCGGCGGTTTCCAGTTGCTGGCGAAAACGACCGTAGAAGTCATTGAGAACCTTTTTCCAGTCCACTTCGCCACCGGCGATGTCATCCAACTCACCTTCCATTTTGGCGGTGAAGTCAAAATCCATCAGGTTCGGAAAGGACTCTGACAACCGCTCGGTGACAATCTCGCCCATTTTTTCAGCGTAAAAGCGGCGGTTTTGCAATCGAACGTAGCCACGATCCTGGATGGTGGAAATAATCGACGCGTAGGTGGACGGTCGTCCGATACCCTGCTTCTCCAGCTCCTTGACCAGGCTCGCCTCGGTATAGCGCGGCGACGGCTTGGTGAAGTGCTGACTTGGGTCGAGCTTTTTCAGCGCCAGAGTTTCGTCAACCTTGATGTCCGGAAGCGCTATGTCTTCGTCTTTCTTGGCCGACTGGGGCGCCACCTTGAGGAAACCCTCAAATTTGATGATTCGGCCCCGCGTGCGGAGCTCGTAATCGCCGTTGGCAACGACAATGGACGTGCTCAGGAATTCAGCGTCGGCCATCTGGCAGGCGATGAACTGGCGCCAGATCAGGTCGTAGAGCTTCTCAGCGTCTTTCTCCAGGCCACTTATATCGGCCGGCCTACGGCTCACATCTGTCGGGCGGATGGCCTCGTGCGCCTCCTGGGCCCCCTCCTTGCTGCCGTAAACCCTGGGCTTCTCCGGCAGAAACCGCTCGCCAAACTGTTTGTTGACGAACTCACGGCAACCCGCCACCGCATCCTGGCTCAGGTTGGAGGAGTCTGTACGCATGTAGGTAATAAAGCCGGCCTCATAGAGGCGTTGGGCCAACATCATGGTTTTCTTGACGCTGAACCCCATTCGGTTGCTGGCAGCCTGCTGCAGCGTGGAGGTAATAAAGGGGGCAGAGGGACGTGATCGTGTCGGCTTGTCCTCTCGCTTGGCAACCTTGAAGGTGCCATATTTGAGGCGCTCAACATGATCCGTGCTCTGTTTTTCACTGACCGGACGGTAGGCTTTATCGTCGTACCGGGTCACCTCAAAACGGACCGGTTGCTCGGCCTGCTTAGAAGCCAGATCAGCATGTAACTGCCAGAATTCTTCGGGAACGAACTTACGGATCTCACGTTCCCGTTCCACAATCAGACGTACGGCGACCGACTGAACCCGGCCTGCGGACAAACCTCGAGCAATCTTCGCCCACAACAACGGCGACACCATGTAACCGACCACCCGATCGAGGAATCGACGGGCCTGCTGAGCATTCACACGGTTATTGTCTAGGTTTCCCGGGTCCTTGAACGCTTCCTGAATGGCGCGTTTGGTAATTTCGTTAAACACCACCCGCCGATACTTGTCCGGCTCACCACCAATGGTCTGCTGAAGGTGCCAGGCAATAGCCTCCCCTTCACGGTCCAAATCCGTTGCGAGATAGATGTGGTCAGCGGATTTGGCCAGGCGCTTGAGTTCGCTGACAACCTTTTCCTTGCCGGGCAGTATCTCGTATCGGGCGCTCCAGTCCTGGTCAGGGTCGACCCCCATACGGGCAACCAGTTGCTCCCTGGACTTCCGCTTCTTGTGAACCACCTTTTCTTCCGGGCTCATCTTGCGGGTCAACGCTGCCTGCCTGGCACGCTCTTTCGGATCTGACGTTGAGCCGCTACCGCTGACCGGAAGGTCGCGAATGTGCCCGACGCTGGACTTCACAATGAAGTCGGACCCCAGGTATTTGTTGATGGTCTTCGCTTTCGCTGGCGACTCGACAATAACGAGGCTTTTACCCATATCGGAGATCTGTGTCCTTGGCGATAATCGGTTAAAAAATCAGCAAACCGTAAACTCGCTGTAAAATCAGTCGGCTAGAAAACAGTCTATAGCCGCCACAAGTGTATAGGTGCATTGTTTTACAGGGTCAAGAAAAGCAAGACAACCCATTCTTTTATTTCCAGGCGCCTTTTTCTCCAGTCAGAGACAGGAAAGCCCGGCGTTTGCCGGGCCTCCTGAGATAGCGTTACTGATTCTGATCAATGAATCAGAGACGCTCCCACACCGTTGCAATGCCCTGCCCCAGGCCGATACACATGGTAGAAACACCAAGTTTACCGCCTTTGGCCTGCATCACGTTGAGCAAGGTTGTGGAGATACGTGCACCAGAGCAGCCCAGCGGATGCCCAAGAGCAATCGCGCCACCGTTCAGGTTCACTTTCTCTTCCATCACGCCCAGCAGTTTCAGGTCTTTCAGAACCGGCAGCGACTGCCCCGCAAAGGCTTCGTTCAGCTCCCAGAAGTCGATGTCTTCGACTTTCAGGCCTGCACGCTTCAACGCCTTTTTGGTGGCCGGGACAGGACCGTAACCCATAATCGCCGGGTCGCAACCGGCAACCGCCATGCTGCGAATCTTGGCGATCGGCTTCAGGCCCAGTGCTTCAGCGCGCTCCGCCGACATCAGCACCATGGCAGCCGCGCCGTCAGTCAACTGGGAAGAGGTACCTGCCGTGACTGTACCGTTCTTCGGGTCAAAGGCCGGTTTCAGCTGGCCCAGTGACTCCGCAGTGGTCTCAGGACGAATGGTTTCGTCTTCTTCGATAAGCTTCACGAAGCCGCTCTCATCATGCCCTTGTATTGGCACGATTTCGTTCTTGAAACGGCCTTCCTGGGTGGCTTCATGGGCCAGGCGATGTGAACGTGCGCCAAACTCATCCTGCTGCTCACGGGTAATGCCGTGCATCTTGGCCAGCATTTCTGCGGTCAGGCCCATCATGTTGGACGCTTTGGCAGAATATTTTGATGCAGCCGGATTGTGGTCAAAGCCGTCAGTCATGGGAATGTGCCCCATGTGCTCAACACCACCAACGAAGAACACGTCACCGTTGCCAGTCTGAATCGCCTGGGCAGCTGTGTGGATCGCGCTCATGGCGGAACCACACAAGCGGTTGACGGTCTGCGCCGCGGATTCGTGCGGGATGCGGGTCAGCAGTGAAATCTGACGCGCCACGTTGAAGCCCTGCTCCTTGGTCTGGTTTACACAGCCCCAGATCACGTCTTCAACTTCTTTCGGGTCGAGTTTCGGGTTGCGCTCAAACAGTGCTTCAATCAGCGCAGCCGACAGGGTTTCCGCACGTACATTGCGGAAGCAGCCATTCTTGGCACGACCCATTGGACTCCGCACGCAATCGACGACGACAACGTCTCTCGGATTAAGGCTCATAGATCTTTCTCCGTTCGGAAATCTCGTTCAGGGTTAGCCAAAGAACTTTTCGCCAGTCTTGGCCATTTCACGCAGCTTCTCGGTCGGATGGTACAGAGGACCAAGATCTGCAAACTTGTCTGCCAGCTCGACGAACTTGTCGACACCCATATCGTCGATATAACGCAGGGCACCACCACGGAACGGCGGGAAGCCGATACCGAAGATCAGGCCCATATCGGCGTCTGCAGGGTCTTCAACAATGCCGTCTTCCAGGCAGCGAACGGTTTCCAGGCACAAAGGCAGCATCATACGGGCGATGATATCCTCGTCACTGAAGTCGTTCTTACCCTGAACAACCGGTTCAAGCAGCTTGTAGGTTTCTTCGTCGACAACCTTTTTCTGCTTGCCCTTGCGGTCCAGCTCATACTTATAGAAGCCCTTGTCGTTCTTCTGTCCATAACGGTTGTTATCGAACATCACGTCAATGGCTGTTGTACCTTCGTGCTTCATGCGATCCGGGAAGCCGTCGGCCATGACTTCACCGGCGTGCTTGCCAGTGTCCATGCCAACAACGTCCAACAGATAGGCCGGGCCCATGGGCCAGCCGAACTTTTCCATCACCTTGTCGACGTGCTGGAAGTCAGCACCGTCACGGACCAGGTTCACAAAGCCACCGAAGTATGGGAACAGAACACGGTTAACCAGGAAGCCTGGGCAGTCGTTGACCACAATTGGGGTCTTGCCCATCGCCTTGGCATACGCCACGGTGGTCGCAATCGCCTTGTCACTGGTCTTCTCGCCGCGGATAACCTCAACCAGGGGCATCATGTGCACCGGGTTAAAGAAGTGCATGCCGCAGAAGTTTTCCGGACGCTTCAGGTTCTTGGCCAGAAGATCGATGGAAATCGTGGAGGTGTTTGACGTCAGGATGGCGTCTTCACGAACATTATCCTCGGTCTCACGAAGAACAGCGTCTTTAACCTTCGGGTTCTCAACAACGGCCTCAACAATCAGGTCGACGTTCTTGAAGTCGCCGTAGTTGAGTGTTGGTGTGATGCTATTCAGAACGTCAGCCATCTTGCTGGCGTCCATCTTACCCTTGTCAACGCGCTTGGAAAGAAGCTTCTTGGCCTCTTTAAGGCCCAGAGCAATACCTTCCTGGGCGATGTCCTTCATGATGATGGGCGTACCCTTCAATGCGGACTGATAGGCCACACCGCCACCCATGATTCCAGCGCCCAGAACAGCCGCCAGTTTCACGTCATTGGCTTCCTTTTCCCAGGCCTTGGCTTTCTTCTTGAGTTCCTGGTCGTTCAGGAACAGGCCAACCAGGCAGGCTGCCACATTAGTCTTGGCCATCTTGGCGAAGCCTTTGGCCTCGACTTCGATCGCTTTGTCACGGGTAAGGCCGGCATGCTTCTGCATGACCTTGATCGCCTCGACCGGGGCCGGATAGTTCTTGCCAGCCTGGCCGGCTACGAACGCCTTGGAGATCTCGAATGCCATCATGCTTTCCATGGCGTTCAGCTTGATCTTGCCCTTCTTCTCTTCACGACGCGCCTGGTAGTCCAGTTTGCCTTCATTGCACTGGTCGATAATGCCAATGGCGGCCTCTACCAGCTTTTCACCCTCAAGTACCGCATCAACGGCACCGACTTTCAGGGCCTTGTCGGCACGGTTTTCAGTACCGCCGCAGATCCACTCAACCGCGTAGTCAACACCCACCAGACGGGACAGGCGAACAGTACCGCCAAAGCCAGGAAAAATACCCAGCTTGACTTCCGGAAGCCCTACTTTGGCTTTCTTGTCCATCACCCGGTAATCGGTAGCCAGGCACATCTCGAAGCCACCACCGAGAGCCATACCGTTAATGGCGGTAACCGTGGGGAAAGGCAGGTCTTCGATAGCACTGAATACTTCGTTGGCCTTGAGGTTGTTGGCAACCAGATCTTCTTCCGGCCCAGCAAACAGCTCGGTGAATTCTGTAATGTCGGCGCCAACAATAAAGCTGTCCTTGGAGCTGGTTACCACCAGGCCCTTGAGGCCCTTCTGTGCTTCCAGCTTGTCAGTCGCGGCGCGGAGCTCTTCAATCGTGAGACGGTTGAACTTGTTGACTGACTCGCCCTGCAAGTCAAAGTTCAACTGAGCGATCCCGCCTTCGATCTCTTTAACCGTGATGGCTTTACCTTCGTAAATCATCAACTGATCTCCAGTCTGTGTTTGGAACTGCTAAAACAGCCGCACAAGCGTTTCGCAAGGCGACCGCTGATGCAGCGAGATTTCGGTCACTAATTTCAATCACTACCCGATCAAGCGATCCAAAAATTCATACAGTCGTTTGAATCGTGGTGTGACACGATGAAAAAAAACGGCTCGTTTGTCAATTTGTTTCTGGAAGAATCAATCCGACCTACCTCTAAATGGACAGCCGAAAGGCATCAAGAGGCGAATGGAATTGTTGTTTATCAAGCATGTAGTTCAGGGTATTGATGCAAAACGGGAGGTATATCACGTAAATTTTAAATTTGTTTACATTTACTCCCGTCCCGCCCCTTAAAACAACTTGATTGGTCGGCAGAGTTACTTTACCTTCAGCCTAAGACTTTAGTCCACAATAATAAAACAGCCTTAACGGAGACCCATCCGATGAAAGACGCTCGCTTGCGGGTAAGCTCCCTGGTAACGGCGCTTGTACTGTTGCTGATCACCTCTTTTACGGTCCGCGCCCAGGAAGGCGACGGCTTTCTTTCGGACCTGCACAATTTCCGGGTCAACAACTACATGGCGCTGGATGCCTACTATCGGTTTAGCGCAAGCGGCGATACTGAAACCCTGAACAAAATTGTTGCCAGTATAAATGCCGCCAACGAATCCATGAACTCGGTCGCGGGCAGCACTGCCGGCGTATTATCCGAAGCACAGGTTGAAAGCCTCAACGTGGAGTTCGACAAGTTCAAGGATCTGATGCGGAGCAACATCAACGACGTGCGCAACACCGGCTATCCCGATCTGCGCCTGATGTCCGATATGGCGAACCAGGCGCTGCTGATGAACCAAGTGGCTTCGGAGATGTACGCGATTGCCCGTGAAAGCACTGAAATCGCAACCGCCCAGAGAGTTGAAGCCGCACGCTCGGCGGCAGTGACTATGGCACAGATGATGGCCAAGTACTCTGCCCGCACCCACTCATCAGTAGCACAGACTTTCCAGGGCTCTTCCAACGACATTCCTCTTGACGAGCAGGCAAAGCAGTTTGACTCCTTGCTGTCACAGATCACTGAAGGCGGCACTCAGGGCCCACTCAAAGCCGCTCTGGACGACCTGACCTCCAAGTGGGAGTTCATCCGCGGCTCCTACATCAACTATAACGACAACAACGTTGCGTTTGTGATCGACCGCTATTCCAAAGGTATTCTCCGGGGCCTGGAAACAACCATCGGCCTGCTGCGCGAAAATGCCTGACATCCATACCGGTTGGGGCGATTTGTAGCCCCAGCCAACTCTTTCTTTTACCTTTCCAGTCAACTATTGATACCTGTCAGTGTTGGTTTACACTTATGAGACAAGGTACTGCTTTGGCGCACCAAGAGTTTGACCCCATCCGCGAAGGAGCGATGCGATGTCGATCTATAAGAAGGTACTGGTGGCAATCGATTTGACCGAAGAGGCCCCCCAGGTACTCAATAAGGCCATCGAAATAAGCAAAGCCCACGGTGCCGAGTTGATGCTTGTACACGTGGTCGAGCCAGTCGGCTATGCCTATGGGGGCGACATTCCCATGGACCTGACGGAACTGCAGGATCAACTGGACAAGGCTGCAAAGGAACAGCTCGCCGGGTACGGTGAGAAGTACAACGTTGGCAAAGACAATCAGATAGTGACTGTGGGGCGTCCTGAATCTGAAATCCATCGGCTATCGGAAGAGCAGAATGTGGACTTGGTCATTGTCGGAAGCCACGGTCGCAAAGGGTTCCAGCTGCTTCTGGGGTCAACCGCTAACGGTGTGTTGCACGGCACCGTCTGTGATGTCCTTGCTATCCGCATCCAGTAGCCGGACTATGGTCGCGGCGCCTCAGACGGCGCCGTCGCCTTTCATTTTTGCTTCCAGTTTACGAAGCTGACTCTCCAGGGAAAAGCTCACACTTGAGGCCATTGAGAAGAAGTTTAGCAATGCCTTCAGGTTACTGTCCCCCTCGCATACCGAATGGATGCGCTGCCATAATGCCTGGTTGACCAACTGTAGACGTTGATTTCTCTCCACCAGTCCGCTTAGCTCCCAGTCAGGCTCCTGATGGTTGCGTTTCGCCAGGTACTGCTGCAGAAGGTAGTGAGACACACTCCGCATGATGAACTCATCATTACTTGCGAACGGTAAGTGATGCACGGCCATCGACTTTAGTTCGGACAACACCGGACACCCGCTTGTCGCCATTTTCAGTCCCAGCAATGACCTCAGGGCTTCCTCGAGCGTGGTATCCTTGGAGTAATTCCTGCGGTCGTCTGCAACCTCAACATTCACCTTCTGATAGGCATCCTCCGCCTGAAACGCGTTCACAACCGGAAGCATTTCAACGGCGGCGGGGCATCGCGGCGATTCTGACGCTTTCAGAGGGCAGTTGGAGCATTGGCAGTGCTCCAACTTTGTCCAGCTTGGCAGGTTGCCCGTCCATTCAGCCGGCCGGTCCGTTACTTTAAAAGTCTCGGAACGTTTGTCTTCAAATCTGAAGCGATACGTTACATTCATTGATTCGCCTGTTCTTCCAGCTCCATCCAGCGCTCGATGACTTTCTCCAGACGAGCTTCCTTATCCCCCAACTCCGCCAAGGTCGAAGATACGCTCTCAGCCGGCCCAGAGTAGAATTCCGGATCAGAAATCTGCTCCTGAAGCTTTTCCAGCTCCGCCTCCAGCTCTTCAATCTGGCCCGGAAGTTTTTCCAGTTCAAGCTTCAGTTTGTAGCTAAGTTTTACGGCTTTTGTTTTTTTGGTGTCCGCCACGGCGGGCGCTTCCGGCCTTTTTTCAGGAACGGGGTTCTGGTTCTTGGGCGGCTTGGTGGCCTTCCGGCTTACCCCCTCGGAAGGAAACCGACCACCCTGCCTCCGCCAATCGGTATACCCACCAACAAACTCCGCGACTTTACCGGAGCCGTCGAGGAACACCGTATCAGTGGCGACGTTATCGAGGAACTCGCGGTCGTGGCTGATAACGATCACAGTACCGGCAAACTCCACCAGCCGGGATTCCAGTAACTCCAGGGTTTCCACATCCAGATCATTGGTTGGCTCATCCAGCACCAGAATATTGGCCGGCTTGCTGAAGAGCTTGGCCAGAAGCAGGCGCGCACGCTCACCACCAGAAAAGACACGCACAGGAGAGCGCGCCCGTTCGGGACTGAACAGGAATTCCTGCAGATAACCCAGTACATGCTTGCTCTGGCCGTTGATTTCGATGAATTCCCGGCCCTCGGACAGGTTGTCCAGCGCATTGCGTTCAAGGTCGAGCTCACCGCGAAGCTGGTCAAAGTATGCAATCTGCAAATTAGTGCCGAGGCGGATCCTGCCATCCGTGGCCTTCAGATCGCCCAACATCAGCCGGACCAGGGTGGTCTTCCCGGTACCATTCTCGCCAACAAGACCAATCTTGTCGCCCCTAAGGACAGTCATGTTCATGTCGCGAATAACCGCAGTACCATCAGGATAGGCAAATCCGGCATCACTGGCTTCCACGACCAGCTTCCCGGAACGGGCGGCGTCTTCGACCGAAAAGCTCGCGGTTCCGCCTCGTTCGCGGCGTTGCTGCCGCTCCTCACGCATGGCCTTGAGCGCCCTCACCCGGCCCATATTGCGGGTTCTTCGGGCCTTGATCCCCTGGCGTATCCACGCTTCTTCCTGCTTTAACCGCTTATCGAACAACGCATTCTGGCGATCTTCCTCCTCCAGAGCCTTTTCTTTGAGGTCCAGATAACGATCATACGTGGCTGCGAAACTCACCAGATGCCCGCGGTCCAGTTCCACGATCCGCGTGGCCATACGGCGAATAAATGCACGGTCGTGACTGACAAAAAGAATCGCGCCACGGAACTGACCAAGAGCCTCTTCAAGCCAGGCAATAGCAGGTACATCCAGGTGATTGGTAGGCTCATCAAGCAACAGGATATCCGGCTCGGTCACCAGAGCACGCGCCAACAGAACACGTCGCTGCCAGCCGCCGGATAGCGTGTTCAGGCAACGCTCCGGATCAATGCCGTATTGCTCAAGGATGGCGCCGACTTTCTGGTCCAGGCGCCAGCCGTCCAGAGCCTCAAGGCGCTCCTGCACTTTCATCAACCGGTCCAGACTGGCCTCATCCGCTGTCTGGGAGAGCCGATGAAACTCCGCAAGCAATTCCCCGGTTTCCGGGAAAGCACCGGAAACAGCCTCGTAGGCGGTCCGAGTATCATTGACTGGTAGATTCTGGGGCAACACCGACAGGATTGCACCGTCGTCCAGCCGGACAACGCCACCGTCCGCCGTTACCTCACCGCTGACGATCTTCAGTAATGTGGATTTCCCTTCGCCATTCCTGCCAAGAAGACACACACGTTCGCCCGCCTCAATGGTCATAGAGGCTTGATCGAGCAATGGCTGCATACCAAAAGCAAGGGATACGGCATCCAGCGTTAACAATGGCACGTTACTGATTCTCCGTTGTGGCAGTTGTTTCAAGGGTAATCGGGTCGCCGACGTGGATGGCCCCGTCCGATTCATGAATGGCGTTCATTCCGAAAATGACGCCGTCAGAGGTCCGCCTATAGGTTCCGAGCATTCTTAAAGGCTGCAAATCTCCAGACTTGACGCCTCGGTCCGGGTCCACGGTGGTCATAACGCAGCGGGAACAAGGCTTTACCAGTGAGAACGCCGTGTCTCCGATACGTGCAGATGTCCAGCCGTCCTCATCCCAGGCCCCCGCGCCCTCAACAACAATGTTCGGCCGGAACCGTCGCATATCGATGGCTGAATCGAGGCGTGAATTCAGCTCTTCAAGAGACGCAAGATTGGTGATCAGGAATGGAAAACCATCGGCAAAGCTGACACGACGATACTCGGTAACCCGGCTAGCATCAACGCGGCGGAAGGTTTCGTCGGGCATAAAAACAAAGCGAAATACCTCGCCACAATAGCGGGACAGCGCAGCAGATGCGCGGTCCTCTCCGTAGACCGCTTTCGCCCAGTCCCGCCAGACTCTGACACGGCACTCCCCGGTATCCGGCAGCAACGGAAACTCACCCTCCCCCGGTATATCAACAAAGACCTGTCCTGATTCCAGCCGGGTTTTTATCATCGCGAGTTCTGGATTGCTTCGCTGGGTGACGAACTCGCGCTCGGAATCAACGATCATCCAGCGGCGGTCATCGGCCGGGCCGAACTCGTCCAGGTGGAATGAAGAAACCTGGATTCCGGCCAGGGATTTGACCGGATAGACATACAACGAATGTACCTGCATGGGCGCTCCCGAAACACTGACGACAAGGCATTCAATATGGCCTGGCAGTATAACCGAGAACAAGGTGTGAAGACTGTGGCTTGCTGACTAAAAATGAAAAACCCGGCCTTTTCTCTCGAAAAGACCGGGTTTTAAGAATCTGGAGCGGGAAACGAGATTCGAACTCGCGACCCCAACCTTGGCAAGGTTGTGCTCTACCAACTGAGCTATTCCCGCTTGATCAACGGACGCGTATTCTACGGATTCATCCTGGTTCGTCAACTACTTTTTCGGTGCCTTTTTCATCCGGATATTCAGGCCGGTAGAATCTCCTGCTCGCCTAACGCCAACCCGATCACCCGCGAAACGGTCTCGGACAATGCACGGTAATCCACCCGCTGATCGTTAAGCAAAGAGTCATACCCCATACCCAGGGTGACATTCACAAGCAGTGCTGCGTCTCTCTCCGGTGATGGCGAATCCAGCCGCTCCAATATCTGTCTCAGGCCTGCAGTCCAGGCTTCACGATAACTTCTCGCCAGGCCCGCCAGACGACCATCCCTTAATGCCTCCATCAGGAACACCTGCTCAGCCAGCACCTGCTGCCTGCGCTTTGTAAACTGCTCATAGAGGTAGGCCGTCGATATCACCGATAACCGCGTCGCCAGCTCTCTCCGTTGAGGACCACTGCGGCGTAGGGTTTCTGCAGGGATGGTATCCAGTACCAGGTTGATGGTGTCATAAAACCCATCGAGATTACTCCGGGCTTTTTCGGCAAAAAGCATGAAGGAGTCACTAATCAACTCATGAATATCGCGGAAGTAATAGGTGGTGGCTGCCAGAGGTACTTTGGCTTCCCGCGCTACAGCCCGGTGCTTGATACCTCGCAAACCGTCCCGGGCCGCTATACGAAGAGTTGCTTCCAGGATTTCAAGGCGCCTTAGCTCGCTCTTGGCCCGCAAGGTCTTGCGTCCGCTGTAGCGAATCGACTGCCGAAGTAATCGGTTCTCCGGCAGCTCACTGTGCCCCTGGAGTCCGGGGTTCTGTAACTGCCCCATGGCTGGTTTTCCTTGTTTCGATCGCCGACCACCTGCAATTGCCCTGAGACCAGCGCAGGGAGGCCTGATTCTTGTTAGTTTTTGTAAATTCTGCCGCATAAGGCGCCATGAAACCTTGATGGGCTTGGCAGTTCCGGTCTGTTGAAAGGATTTGGAGACATTTATTGGCCGAAGCGCTTACCGTTAGTCAAGTAGGCTTGCTCTTCCGGGCTCGAGGAGCGTTTCAATGCCTGGTTGCGGTGTGGAAAGCGGCCGAACTGGTGGATGATATCCCGGTGGTCACGCGCGGATTGCAGGAAACTCTCCATGAAATCTCCGGTAATGCCATCCGTGGCGGCGGCCAACTGCGAATAACACTCCACAGACAGCTCCTGATCCTCGCGCTTCTCTGAGTGTTGTAGCGGCATATAGAGGAAGCCCCGCTTAACTGGGGGCAACTCCATGTCCTGGCCATCCCGCATGGCTGCTTTACAGAGCTTTACTGACAACCGGTCATTGGAAAATGCCAGCGCTCCGCTCCGATGAATATTTCGCGTGAACTGATCCAGCAGGATGATCTCTGCAAGCGCCCCACCGGCCGTCTTGCGCCAGTGCCGCAACCCGTCCTCCGAAGCGAAAAGTACCATCGAGAGGAAACGTCGTCGGATTTCCTGGTCAAAGGCGCGCGTGGAACGGAACCAACGATTCCTGTGAAAGCTGTCCGGCAGGCCCTGCTCATCAAGTTCGCCGAACCAGAAATCCAGAATCTCTTTCCAATCGAACATATACCCATCCTATAGTCATTAAGCAGCACGGTGGCAGGCCCGCGACTGCTACACTTTACATCACTATCCCTGCTTTTATTCATATCAGGAGACACTATGAACGGAGAAGCCCCCCGAATAATCCTACTTGCCCATGGAAGCAGCGATCAGCGCTGGTGTCGGACATTCGAAGCGTTGGCAACCCCCACACTGGAGTCCGTGCCAGAATCCCGCATTGCCTACATGGAATTGGCAGAGCCCTCCCTCGACTCCGTCATCAACGAGGGAGCGAGTAAAGGCATCCGGCTGTATACCGTCGTGCCGCTTTTCCTGGCGGCGGGCCGTCATCTCAGAAAAGACGTTCCCGCGATGATTGAAGATCTACAGGCCCAGTACGACGTCAGCATTACGCTTGCACCACCAATCGGGGAGAATCCCGAACTTGGGAAGGCCATTCGTGACGTAGTGATCCATGAACTCGACAGCCAAAAGCAGTCAGCATAACCACCGCCGACGAATATCAATAACTGACCCGGGAGCGAGCAGCAATGGACAATCGGATTTTGATCACAGGTGGCACCGGTTTCATTGGTCAACCATTGTGCCAACAACTGATCAGCAAGGGCTTCGCACCTACCGTTTTCAGCAGGCAGTCCACGGCAAACGTTCAGGCTCTATGTGGTCGTGTGGAGGTGGTGGGAGATCTCGAGCTGCTGCGAAGTCATCCAGGGTTCGATACCGTCATAAACCTGGCTGGCGAAGGCATAGCGGATAAACGTTGGTCCGATAGCCGTAAACAGGAACTTCGGGACAGCCGTATCCGCCTGACTAACCTCTTGGCAAACGTCATAAGGAGCTGGGAGTCACTTCCGCGCGTGTTGGTGTCGGGTTCTGCAGTGGGATTCTACGGCGACCAAGGCCGTGAACGCGTAACCGAACAAACTTCGCCCCATGACGAATTCACTCATCGCATGTGCCGTGACTGGGAACAGGAAGCTCTGAGCCTGGAGGCCGATGGCGTACGCGTGTGTCTGTCACGGACGGGTATTGTTGCTGGCTCAGGCGGCGGTTTCCTTCAGCGTATGCTTCTACCCTTCCGCCTGGGGCTCGGTGGACGGCTTGGCGATGGCGAACAGTTCATGCCTTGGGTTCATCGGGACGACGTGGTTGCAGCGCTTATCTGGATGATCGAATCCGAGAAGGCCAAAGGCCCCTATAACGTCGTCAGCCCCAACCCGGTCACCAATCGGCAGTTTACAAAGTGCCTGGCCGGCGTTTTGGGGCGGCCAGCCATTTTCCCGGCACCGAGCCCGGCCCTTAAATTGGCGCTGGGGGAAATGTCCCGATTGTTACTTACCGGGCAAATGGCCATACCTGAAAAACTCCAAGCCGAAGGGTTTCGTTTCCAGTATCCGGATTTGAGCCCAGCCCTGGCGGATTCGGTAAGATACTGAGGCTTTGTTTTTTTTCAAAAACTGTTTGACAGCCCGCATCGCCTTACTTAATATACGCGCCACCTCGACGAGGCAAGCTTTTGAAGCGATGCGTCCCCTTCGTCTAGTGGCCTAGGACTCCGCCCTTTCACGGCGGCAACAGGGGTTCGAACCCCCTAGGGGACGCCATTTTTACAGCTTCTGTTTAGTACTTCTGCCCTGCACGCGCAGGTGTCACACTCTCTCCGAACGCTACCCACCCCCAAGACATTAACAAACCCTGAACAGTGACACATTTCTCCCGGTTTTTCCTGCATTTGCGAGGCATTTGCAAGAAACTGCTGCTATAGTCCTGAGAACACCGTCTGACCATTCTCTCTGAAACCTCCCAGGGTGGCCGAAGTATAGGACATGCAAAAACTGCTGACTCGCCTGCAACGATTTCGAACCGGGTCCCCCCTGTCCTTCAGGCTGCTCGCATACATCCTGTTGTTCAGCTCGGTATTCACGCTCATCTCATCGGCTATCCAGATATACTCGGATTACCGTAAGGATCTGTCGCAGATCGACAGGCGCATGATGGTGGTCGAAACCGGCTATACCTCCAGCCTGGCCCGCAGCCTTTGGGCGCTGGACCAGAAACTCCTCCAGACTCAGCTCGAAGGCATACTCAGCCTGCCCGACATAGTCCATCTACGCCTCAAGATCGAACCGGATTCCGAACTGGTGATGGGCGAAATCCCTCGCGATGCCCAGACAACCAGCCATACGTTCAAGCTCACCCACCAGGGCGATGAAATGTTCAGTCTTGGTCAGTTGACCATTACCGCTGATCTGAGACGCGTGTTCTCGGACATGCGCCAGAAAGTCGTGCTGGTGCTGGCCACCCAGTTTCTGAAGACGTTTTTCGTTTCGATCCTGATCATCTGGATTTTCCAACACTTCATTGCGCGGCACCTGACCACCATGGCCAACTACGCCCGCAACTTCTCCCTCAACAACCTGGCAAACCCACTTGAACTGGATCGGCCGGACACCCAGTTGAATCGAAATGACGAACTAGCCCAGGTCACCGTCGCCATTAACCAGATGCGGGAACGTCTCAACGACGACCTGGAGCGACAGGAGCGCGATGCTCAGGAAATCCGCAAATTCTCCAAGGCTATTGAGCAAAGCCCTTCATCGGTGCTGATTTGTGATCGCCAGTGGCGTATCGAATACGCTAATCAGAAGTTCAGCCAGCTCACCGGCTACGCCGCCGCCGCCATCGCCGGAAAACACCCGGGCGTGTTGTCAGAGGATGCACAGGCCCATCGAGAAAACCGCCAACTGTGGCAATCCATCCGGCTTCAGGTTCAACGGGTGGGTGTCTGGCAGGGTGAAATTAACAGTGTTCGCAAGAACGGTGAGCGCTTCTGGGAACAACTGATCGTAACCCCCATCAAAAATTCGAAGGGCGATGCCACGGGTTATTTGATCCTTGGCGAAGATATCAGTATCCGAAAGCGCTACGAGCAACAACTTCTCAGACAGGCCAACTACGATATCCTGACCGGGCTTCCCAACAGGATGCTCGCCCTCGACCGCCTGAAACTGGCCCTGGCACAAGCAAGACGGGAAAGCTCCCTGGTTGGCGTGATGTTTCTCGACCTGGACAACTTCAAGCACATTAACGATACCCTCGGGCACGACGCCGGCGATAACCTGCTGATAGAAGCCGCAAGACGGATTTCCAGCTGTCTGCGGGGTACAAGCACCGTCGCCAGGCTTGGCGGTGATGAGTTCCTGGTGATATTGCCCGGCCTGACGGGGCCCGAGGCGACGTCCCAGGTTGCAGAGCGTATCCTCAAGACCTTTGCCCCTCCTTACCTGCTTAATGGCCAGGAAGTGTTTGTTACCACCAGCATCGGCATCTCCATTTTCCCGAACGATTCCGACAACAGCGGCACCCTGCTTCAACACGCTGATGCCGCCATGTACCAGGCCAAACACAAGGGCAAAAGTGCCTACGCCAACTTTGCCCCGGAAATGACGGAAGTCTCCCATGAACGGCTGCAGATGGAATCGCTGATGCGCCGGGCCCTGGAGCAAAAAGAGTTTGAACTCTACTACCAGCCCATTGTTCGCACCGAATCCGGCCAACTGTGCTCTGCCGAAGCCCTGCTGCGCTGGAACAACCCGGGTATGGGCATGGTCATGCCCGACCGGTTTATCCCCCTGGCGGAAGAAACCGGTCTGATAACGCCTATTGGCGAATGGGTGTTACAGGAAGCCTGCCTGGCGGCCATACGCTGGAAAGAATCCACTGGCACTGACATCGGCATTTCAGTCAACGTATCACCCAGGCAGTTCAGGGATCCGGGCTTTGTCGATACAGTCATGAATGCACTCAAAGCCAGCGGCTTGCCCCCCCAGCAACTCGAACTGGAGATCACTGAGCGACTGATCCTTGACAACACCATAGAAACCGCCGATATCCTGCGGCAACTTGATCAATCCGGCATTCGCCTGTCAGTCGACGATTTCGGTACCGGGTACTCGGCGCTCAGCTACCTCAAGAGCTACCCTTTCGATACCCTGAAGATCGACAAATCCTTTGTTCAGGATGTGATGAAAGTACGGGAGGACGCCTCACTGGTGAAGGCCATCATCAACATGGCCCACAGTCTTGGCTTGCGTGTGATTGCAGAAGGCGTGGAGGAAGAAGCCCAGACACACTTCCTGCAACACGAAGGCTGCGACTATTCACAAGGCTATTTCTACAGCAGGCCCCTGCCTGAAAACGAGTTTCAGGAGTGGCTAAAGACCAATCATCGCGCCCTTTGATCCGACACCGACGGTCGCTGGCCTGACGGATCGGCTCAGCGCTTCTTGCTCTTCATTCGCGCTTTCTTCCGCACGGGTCGCCCTTTCTTCAGGTCATTGTCCTGCTTAACCTTCTGACGCGGCGTCAACCGGCTAACCTTGTTAGCGAACGGGTTCTCACTGGAACGGAACTCGAAGCGAATGGGGGAACCATTAACCTTCAGCACCTTACGGAAGGTATTTTCCAGATAACGCTTGTACGCCCCTGGCAGTGCGTCAGTCTGGTTTCCATGCACGACAATCACTGGCGGGTTGGACCCGCCCTGGTGGGCGTATCGCAGTTTTATTCGGCGTCCCTGCACAAGTGGCGGCTGGTGTTGCTCCGTAGCATCCTGAAGGATGGCCGTCAGGCGATTGGTCGGCCACTTTGCCATCGCTGACTCATAGCAGTCATGAACCGAATCGTACATTACGCCCACGCCCGAACCGTGGAGTGCGGATATATAGTGCTTGTCCGCATAATCCAGGAAATCCAGGCGGCGCTGGACCTGCTCTTTTACCTTGGCGCGGTCCTCCGGGTCCATGCCGTCCCACTTATTGATGGCAATCACCAGAGAGCGGCCAGCATCCAGAACGAAGCCAATCAGATGCAGGTCCTGGTCCACCAACCCTTCACGGGCATCGATAACCAGGATGACCACATGGGCATCGTCAATGGCCTGAAGGGTCTTGATGATGGAAAACTTCTCCACCACTTCACTGACGTTCTTGCGCCGGCGCACACCGGCTGTATCGATCAGTGTGTACTGGTTATCCATGCGTTCAAACGGGATGTAAACACTGTCCCGGGTGGTGCCGGGCATGTCATAGACGATCACCCGATCTTCCCCGAGCATACGGTTGACCAATGTTGACTTACCCACGTTCGGCCGCCCGACAATACCAATGCGTATGCCCGGATAGCGATCGGCACGATCCTGTGCTTCACGCTCTTCCTCGGACGGCAGCAATTCTTCCAGCATGGAGCGAATGCCCCGGTTGTGAGAGGCTGCAATCAGATAGGTGGACTCGAAACCCAGTCCGTAGAAATCGGAAGCGGCAATGTCGGGGTCCTGGCCATCAGTCTTGTTGACCACCAGATGTGCCCGCTTGCCGGTCTTGCGCAGATGGGCAGCGATCAGTTCATCGCCGCCATTGAGGCCGGCCTTGCCGTCTACCAGAAACAGAACAATGTCTGCTTCCTCGACAGCCTGCATGGACTGGCGAGCCATCTCTGCGTCCAGACCTTCCTCATCCCCAGTCAGGCCGCCGGTATCAATCACGATAAAGCGCTGCCCTTCGTAATTGCCCTCACCGTATTTACGATCGCGGGTTAAACCGGGGAAATCCGCTACAAGCGCATCCCGGGACCGCGTCATTTGGTTAAACAGTGTCGATTTGCCCACGTTGGGGCGCCCGACAAGAGCAATTACAGGGGTCATAATCTTTCGCTACACGTTAAACAGGGCCCGCGCTTCACAGCGATAGGGCCGGAAAGGAGCACTCAGTCGAGCGTCCGGAGTTTCAATACAGACAGTTTACCGCTATTGCCATACACAAGAAGGTTACCGTTCTGCAGGCGCTGGAAAGGTACCCGCAGGCCCTCGTCGTCAAATTCAAGCTGACCCACCAGGCTGCCGTCTTCCAACGACAACATATGAATGTATCCCTCGAAATCACCAATCAACAGGTAATCCTCATAGACAACCGGTTGCGTTGGCTGCCGCCAGGACAACCGGTCCTGAACCCACAGCTCGCGACGATCGGAACCGCGGTAGGCCGTGATATCGCCGTTGGCACCAGCGACAAAAATATTACCGTTGCCGATCATTGGTGACTGCAGGCTGGAGGCAGAACGACTCCAGATTTCCTGTCCGGTTTGAAGGTCAACCAGCGCAAGCTTGCCCTGATAGCCCACAATCATCGCTGCGCTTTCCAGAATCAGTGGCTCACCGGCTACATCAACAAGCCGCTCCAGTTCGGTACGGCCCTGCGGCTGACCGACTTCATACTGCCAAACAGGCTGACCAGTCTCCGTGGAGATCGCCATTAACTTACCGTTGGCCAGTGAGGCCAGCACCAGGTCTGCCCCGACAAGAGGCGATGCTGCTGCACGTATGGACAGGACTGGGACATCACTATCGTATTGCCATGCCTGCTCCCCGGTAGCAGTGTCAAATGCCAGTACCTTGCCATCAATGGTCTGGGCCACCACCAGGCGTCCGTTGGATTGGGGGGATGCCAACGCCTCGTTGGGCAAAGGCTGCTGCCAAAGCGAGGATCCATCCTCGCGCGACAGGGCCATCAGTTCAGCATCACGGGTAACCAGGTACAGGTTTCCTTGATCGCCACCAACGCCAGCACTGATTTCTTCGTCAAGATCCCGGAACCAGAATACCTCGCCGTTTTCGGACGCGATGGCATAAACCTCACCAGCGGCCGATGCAGCATACAGCCGGTCGCCGGTGTTCAGAGGGGCAAGATACAAGAACTTGTCATCATGCCCGTCCCCAACATCCATACTCCAGACAGGCTCAAGCCCAACGCTGGACGAAATCTCTGGAACCGGTGCAGGCTGCTCAAAGGTATCACTGGTGCTACATCCTGCCAGGACGGCCAGTGTCAGCATACCTGCAAGCGAAAGGAGCCTTGTATGCCCGTTAACCAACCAAGGCATCAGGCTCCCTCCTCAACACCAAGGTCGGATAATTTGAGCTCAAGAATACCACTACGCCCCTGCTGGTTCAGCTCACGGGCCGCCAGATACGCCTCACGAGCACCCTCACGGTTACCCTGGGCCAGCAGGATGTCACCTTTAAGTTCGGTAAAAATAGCGCCGAAACTGCCGTTATTGTCCGTACTCTCAATGGTCGCCAAAGCATCCTCGTACTGTTCCGCGGCGAATTGAGCGCGAGCCAGGCGGTTACGAATAACCAGCGCCAACGCTCCGCTTTCGCCGGCTTTTTCCTGTGCCCAGCTCAAGGATTCGATCGCCCCTTCCGGATCGCCCTGGTCCATAACCTGCTGGCGAGCAAGCATTAGCATGCCGTAGATGGCAAAGGCACTGTCGCTGTATTCTTCTCGCAGGTTTTCGGCCACATAGGCAACGGTATCAGCTCGATTTTCGTCGGTCTCATCGCTATAGGCATTGATCAGCTCTGCAAACTGGGAGGCAGCTTCCGTACGCTGCTGCATTTGATGGTTCTGCCAGGCCTGCCATCCGAAAACAATAGCCAGCGCCGCACCGACGCCGATCAGGAGCGAGCTGCCATTCTTCTTCCACCAGTCCTTGATTGCCTGGACCGTTTCTTCCTCAGTACGCATTTCAGCCATGATGACTCCTGCAATAGATGATTATTATGCTGTAACTCGTCGGCGCGCCATCAGCGGCCAAGCAATCCTTCAAGTGTCGCGGCCAGCTCGACCTGGGCAACCTCTTGTTGCGCCTCGTCTGACCGTAACGGCTTAAGGCTGGCCGTCCCGTTGGCAACCTCATTCTCACCCAGAATGATCGCGTAACGGGCGCCACTGCGATCAGCCTTTTTCATCTGACTCTTAAAACTGCCGCCACCACAGTGCCCCATAACCGTCACGCCCGGCAAGGCGTCGCGAAGGGCTTCACCCAGCGCCAATGCAGGTGCCACGGTGGGTTCACCCATAGCCGCAACATACACATCGACATTGCCATTGGCACTGTCTGGCACAAGGTTAAGCGTTTCCAGCAACAGAATCAGTCGTTCGAGCCCCATGGCGAAACCGACCGCAACCGTTGGCTTGCCTCCCAACTGCTCCACCAGCCCATCGTAGCGACCACCGGCACATATTGTCCCCTGGGCACCCAGGCTGTCTGTAATCCACTCGAATACGGTTTTGCCATAATAGTCGAGCCCGCGAACCAGCTTTGGATTCACTGTGTACTCGATGCCAGCCGCGTCCAGCAGCGAGCGCAACTGCCGAAAATGATCCCGCGACTCATCGTCGAGGTATTCATCCAGACGAGGCGCGTCCACCAGAAGCTTCTGTGTGTCCGGGTTCTTGCTGTCCAGAATGCGTAGCGGGTTCGAGCCAAGACGCCGTTGGCTGTCTTCGTCCAACTGCTCATGGAAATCCGAGAGGTACGCGACCAGCGCCTCGCGGTATTCACGTCGGGCAGCGGATGTACCTATGGAATTGATTTCCAGGCGGGTGTGTTCAGTCAGCCCGAGCGCGCGCCAGAGCCGGGCCGTCAACACGAGGAGCTCAGCATCAACATCCGGGCCCGACATGCCGAAGCATTCCACGCCGATCTGGTGAAACTGACGGTAACGGCCTTTCTGGGGGCGTTCATGACGAAACATGGGGCCTGTGTACCAAAGCCGGCGGGTCTGGTTATAAAGCAGACCGTGCTCTTCGGCGGCACGCACGCAGCCGGCCGTACCTTCGGGGCGCAGGGTCAGGCTGTCGCCGTTGCGATCCTCAAAGGTGTACATCTCCTTCTCAACGATATCCGTCACTTCGCCAATAGAGCGTTTGAACAGGTCAGTCTGCTCAACCACCGGCATGCGAATTTCCTGATAACCGTACTGGGAAAGTACTTTCCTGACCGTGTCTTCCACAAACTGCCACACCGGCGTCTGCTCTGGCAGGATATCGTTCATCCCGCGGATTGCCTGGATCTTAGCCAAGTTACTACCTTATCTGTTTCAATGATTTGACGATCTGCTCTCAGTCGGCCGAGCGGGTAATGATCGCTTCTTCCTTTTCCTTGCGACGGGCCACTTCTTCACGGATCAGCCGTTCCAGGTCGTCGGTCAGGTTGGCATTGTCGAGTTTCTGATTGGGCTTGCCCGATGCATAGAACAGGTTCTTCGGGCTACCACCAGTCAGGCCCAGATCAGCAACCTTGGCCTCACCCGGCCCGTTTACGATACAGCCGATGATGGCCACATCCAGGGACTCGTTCACATCTTCCAGGCGAGCCTCAAGGTCATTCATGGTCTGGATGACATCGAAATTCTGGCGTGAGCAGCTTGGGCACGCGACGAAATTGATACCCCGGCTGCGCAGGCGCAAGCTTTTGAGAATATCGAAGCCGACCTTGATTTCCTGCACCGGGTCTGCCGCGAGCGATACTCTGATGGTATCTCCAATGCCGTCCATCAGCAGCATGCCCAGGCCAACAGAGGACTTCACTGTCCCGGAGCGAAAGCCACCAGCCTCGGTAATACCCAGATGCAGGGGTTGTTCTATCTGTGCAGCAATCTGACGATATGCCGCTACCGTCATGAAAACTTCTGAGGCCTTCAGGCTCACCTTGAAGTCCTGAAAATCATGACGGTCGAGAATGTCGATATGGCGCATGGCCGACTCAACCAGAGCTTCGGGTGTCGGTTCCCCGTACTTACGTTGCAATGCCTTTTCCAGCGAGCCCGCGTTGACGCCAATACGAATCGGAATATTGCCATCCCGCGCGGCGCTGATCACGGCGCTGACACGGTCATCCCGACCGATATTACCCGGGTTGATACGAAGACAATCAACACCCAGTTCCGCCACCCGCAGAGCAATCCGGTGATCAAAGTGGATGTCAGCCACCAATGGCACCGACACCATGGAGCGAATCTTGCCAAACGCTTCCGCAGCATCCATCGTAGGCACGGAAACCCGCACAATGTCGGCCCCTGCCTCTTGCAGGTCACGGATCTGGCCGACGGTTGCATCCACGTCGCAGGTGTTAGTGTTGGTCATGCTCTGGACCGCAATGGGCGCATCGCCACCCACGGGAACATCGCCCACCATTATCTGGCGTGATTTTCGTCTTTTGATCGGAGATTCCTGATTCATATAGCCTGCTAACCGCAAAGAGGGTTCGAAACGTTCAGATATCCAGCGTGAATTCTGCTCGGTTGTTGACGACCCGGTAATCGGAAAGATCAATCTGTTGCCCATCAAATCTTATGGATTCGATGGCATCGACTGCGCCGACAACAACATCGATGGGCAGCCTGCCTGATACATTAACCCTGTCACCATCCCGTTGCAGGGAACCCACCAGGCGAGTGCCCGCCGAATCGGTTACCTGAACCCAGCACTCATCACTGAATGTCATTTCCAGGCGGCCGCTGCCGACGGTTGCCGTTGGCTGTGCGCTTTCCTGAAATGATGGTTCCGGCTCACTCGTAACCACCGGAACCCGGCTCTCATCGACCACATCGACAGCCGGCTGAGACTCAGGAGCGGAATCGTCCACGGCCGTAGGGGCCGGCGAACCAGACACCTGCTCATTCACCTGAGATTCCTCAGGTATTCCTGTCAACTCGTTATTGTCCTCAACGACCGGTGGTTCATCAACCGGATCGGCAGGGCTATCGGTCGCCTCGTCGGTTTCAGACTCAGGTGACTCGGCATCGACAGTTTCGTTCATCGATGCCAACTGTTCGGACGGTTCAGGCTGCTTGGATGCGTCCGGTTCCGAGGAAACAGTCGGTTCCGCCGTATCGCCTGCAATACCGTCCAATTCGCCCATGAAACGCAATGCGAGAAACGCGATCACCGCGATGGCCAGAAGGAGAAGCAGAAACTTCGCAACGCGGCGCTTTCGCCGTCTGCGACGCTCAATATCAATCAGCGGATTGGCTTCTTCAGCCTGCACTTTCTGTTGCCGCAGCGGTTCCAGTTCCTCATCCAGCGTGGCGATCACCGCATCCGGATCAAGATCAACCTGCCGCGCATAGGTTCTGACATAGCCTTTAAGGAACAGTTCACTGTCAATCTGTTCATAGTTTCCGTCTTCGATCGCCTGTATCACCGCCGGACGGAGATGTTGGGCATCGGCCACAGCGGAAATACTGAGCCCCTTCTGCTCACGCGCACGTTTGAGCAGTTGGCCCGTGGGTTCACTCAGGCCCGACGGTTGTTGTGCGTCATCACTGTCCATTGGATGTCATCACCCTGTATTGTTGGTATTCGACAGAGTTTGGAAAATTGTTCTTCAGCAGAAGTCCGAGACTCGATTCCCGGTTCCTGTCGCCCAGATGCCGGGCAATGCAAATACCCGTATAGAGGCTTTCAGGAGAATGGCGGAGATTCTGGTTCCGTTGCATCAGCGTCATCAGGCGGCCGTAATGACGAGAGGCGGCCTGATGCTCTCCGGATTCGACCAACGTCCGTGACAGCGCGAGCAGTGACTTTGCATCACCACGGGATAACTCAACTGCGCGCCGATACGCCGTCGTAGCGCCCTCAAGGTTGCCAATCCTTTCTTCTGTCAATCCAAGATTGAAGAACACGGATGCCCTGTCGTTGTAGGACGTATCCCTGGACGCCGCGAGGAACTGTTCGCGGGAATCCTCAAACCGGCCCGCGCCATACAGGAACGCCCCGTAATAAACGCGCCCACGGGTATAACCCTGATCACTGTCGAGTGATTCCCTGAACGACTGCTCAGCGAGTTCCGGCTCACCCTCGGCGTTATAAATCAACCCCATAGCCGCCAATGCTCCAGGGTCATCGGGGGCCAATTCAAGCGCCCGTTTAAGATGGTGTCGGGCTCTTTCCAGGTTATTCTGACCAATATAGGCTGTTCCTAACTGGACATAATTCTTGACGGCCTTGTCGCGATCCGCCTCCCGGGCAAAACGACTATCGGTATTGGTCACACACCCTGCGACAAACATCGCCAGCAATGCAACGACAAGCGCGGCCCGCATCCTTTTCACTGGATTAAATGTCACAGTCGGTACTTCCTCTTGAATTGGAAGGTGCATATATCGGCACCGGATTTACGGACTGACCTGCTGCACCTGGATATAACGCTGACTTCGCTTGGTGCGGTCTTCCACCATCCCTACCAGCTGACCACAGGCAGCATCGATATCATCACCGCGAGTGGTTCTCACCGTGGCGATATAGCCGGCTTCATTCAGAACAGCCTGAAAACGGCGGGTCGCGTTCATGCTGGGACGACGAAAATCGCTCTCGGGAAACGGATTGAACGGGATCAGGTTTATCTTGCACGGCAGGCCACGGAGAACAACGGCGAGTTCCCTGGCGTGCTCAGGCTGATCATTGACGCCTTCAATTACCGTGTACTCAATGGTTGCCTTTCGCTTGTCCGGCAGACGTGCCAGGTAACGACGCGTTGCTGCAAGCAACTCCGCAATCGGGTACTTTTTATTCAACGGCACCAATTGGTTACGCAACTCATCATTGGGGGCATGGAGCGAAATGGCCAGTGAAACATCGGTAACTTCACCCAATTTGTCCAGTGCCGGAACCACACCAGAGGTACTGACGGTGACACGTCGCTTGGAAATGCCGTAGGCCAGGTCCTCCATCATCAGGTTCATGGCATCGACAACATTGTCGAAGTTCAGCAACGGTTCGCCCATCCCCATCATCACCACATTCGTAATCGGGCGATCCGGACCGGGCTCAAACGGCATGAACGCCTTACGTGCAACCCAGACCTGCCCGATGATCTCGGCAGCGGTAAGATTGCGGTTAAATCCACGCTTACCCGTCGAACAAAACGTGCAATCAAGGCTGCAACCAATCTGCGACGATACGCACAACGTGCCGCGCTCGCCGTCAGGTATGAGCACGGTTTCAACACTGTTGCCGTTGTCCATGCGCATGACCCATTTACGGGTACCGTCTTTGGAGGACTCGTCGTACACCACCTCCGGCCCGCGAATTTCCGCAACGGCCTTCAGCTTTTCCCGCAGGACCTTGCTCATATTGGTCATTTGATCGAAGTCATCGGCACCGCGCTGGTGAATCCATTGCAGCACCTGTGTTGCGCGGAAACGTTTCTCCCCCAGGGACTCGAAAAAGGCCTCCATCTTGGCCTTGGGCATTCCCAGAAGGTTGGTTTTCTCAGCAACAGCTGTCATTTCATAACCTCAATCAAATAACCAATACGGGCCGGACGCATGCCCGGCCCGATACAGTCTGATCAGCCGCGCGGGCAGATCTCACTGTCATTGAAAAAATACGCAATTTCGCGTTCAGCTGACGCGGCAGAATCTGAACCATGAACAGCGTTGGCATCAATTGAAGACGCAAAGTCTGCACGAATGGTACCCGCTTCTGCTTCCTTGGGGTTGGTTGCTCCCATCAGGTCACGATTCTTCAGGATAGCACCATTGCCTTCCAGAACCTGAACAACAGCAGGACCAGAGGTCATGAACGCTACCAGATCATTGAAAAACGGGCGTTCCTTGTGCTCGGCATAAAACCCTTCTGCCTGCTCCTGGGTCAGGTGCATCATTTTCGCGGCAACAATGGTCAGGTCCGCCTTTTCAAAGCGTGTATAGATTTCGCCGATCACATTTTTTGCGACTGCATCGGGCTTGATAATCGAGAGCGTGCGCTCATTTGCCATGATCTATCTCCATTCAGGTTCAGAAAAATTTCAGGGTTGGGATTATACGCAGTCCGGAGGCAACTGCCTACCGCACTGAACGGAGACGGGTAACAACGTCAACGATTTGCGCCGTTGCGAAATCAACCTCCTCGTCCGTTGAAAAGCGTCCAAAGGAAAACCGGAGCGCCCTGTGCGCCTGCTCATCATCCAGGCCAATCCCCTTGAGCACAAATGAAGGCTCAATGGTGGCCGACGAGCAGGCTGAACCGGACGAAACCGCCAGCTCCCGCAGTCCCAGCATCAGGGATTCCGCATCGACACCTGCAAATGAGAGATTGATGATACCCGGCACCCGATGTTCGGCACTGCCGTTGAGCGTCACACCCTCAAGCCCTTCAAGCCCCGACAGGAAGCGTTCCCGCAAGGATTCCAGCCGTACTTGCTCTTGCTCCAGCTTTTCGCCGGCCAGATCAAAGGCTTTGCCCATGCCGACTATCTGGTGTGTAGGCAAGGTACCAGAGCGCATGCCGCGCTCATGGCCGCCACCATGAATCTGGGACTCAATTCGTACGTCCGGCGAACGCCGCACATAGAGGGCCCCAATACCCTTGGGCCCATAGACCTTGTGCCCGGACAGCGACAACAGGTCCACCGACATGGACGATACATCCACCTCGGTTTTGCCAGCCGCCTGAGCCGCGTCCACATGGAATAACACACCACGCTCGCGAAGCATGCCACCAATGGCCGCGATGTCCGTCTGGCTACCCAGTTCGTTGTTGACCATCATCAGGCTGACGAGAACGGTATTATCCCGAAGCGCATCATCGACTTGCTGAGTGGACACCCGCCCGTCCGCGCCCGGTTTCAGCCAAGTTACCTCAACTCCCTGCCCCTCAAGCCACTTGCAGGTATCAAGAACCGCTTTGTGCTCAATCATGGATGTCACAATGTGCGGATTGTTCTTACCGGCGACCGCACCCTTGATGGCCAGATTGTCAGATTCGGTAGCGCCGGAGGTCCATACGATCTCACGAGGGTCCGAATGAATTAGGCTCGCCACTTGCCGGCGGGCGCCCTCAACGGCAGCTTCGGCCTGCCAGCCAAAGCCATGGGAGCGGGACGCGGGATTACCAAACACGCCATCTAGTGTCAGGTATTTGAGCATTTCTTCAGCAACGGCAGGGTCTACGGGCGCGGTGGCCGCATAATCCAGATAGACGGGCTTTTTCATAGAAGTTTCAGGATAGTCGTTCAGGCCGGCGCCTGATCCGTGAGGCGCTCGGTGTTAATCGTCTGTGAGTCGCCGTCTGAATGGCGCCTGTTCTGCCGGTTGGCAACCACCTGAATCTCCCGCTTTCGCATCAGGTCCCCGAGACTGATATCGCTGAGGAACTGATGAATCTGATCGCTGAGATCAGACCACAGGTGGTGGGTCAGGCACTTTTCGCCATTCTGGCAATCACCCTTGTTACCGCAACGGGTGGTATCCAGGGATTCGCTAACCGCATCGACGACTTCTGCGATAAATACAGCGTCTGCCTCACGGCTCAGGCGATAACCACCGCCGGGCCCCCGAATACTCGTCACCAGCTTGTGACGGCGAAGGCGGGAAAACAACTGCTCGAGATACGAGAGGGAAATCTCCTGCCGGGCAGATATGTCGGCCAGACTAACCGGCCCCTGATCTCCATGAAGAGCGAGATCCAGCATTGCCGTCACCGCATAGCGGCCTTTGGTGGTCAGTCTCATAACGTCAGCCCCGGTCAGGGATTGATTCGGCTTTAACAACGCCGAGTATGGATTGACCAACCAAAACAGTCAAGTATTCACCGTTGCGAAGGCTCATCGTCCCGCACGCAGTCAAAATCCTCTTCCTGCAGCGGTGGCAACTCGCCATTCTGGTATTCACTGTTCACTTTGCGAAGCGCTTTGCACATATTTTCAATGCGATCATCCACCGCGTGCATATGATCCAGCAGGCTGCGCATAGCCCTGGCTACCGGGTCCGGCATTTCCTCGGTCACGCCATAGGCATCGAAGCCCATGCGCTCTTCCATTTCTTTGCGTCGGGCATCGTCCTCCCCTTTGCGCTTCACCACAACACGCCCCGGAATACCGACGACCGTCGCACCCGGCGGAACCTCTTTGGTCACCACGGAGTTCGAGCCAATCTTGGCGCCTTCGCCTACCGTGAACGGCCCAAGGATTTTGGCACCGGCACCCACCACAACACCGTCACCCAGAGTTGGATGGCGCTTACCCTTGTTCCAGCTGGTCCCCCCCAGGGTAACGCCCTGATAAAGGGTAACATCGTCCCCAATCACTGTAGTCTCGCCTATGACGACACCCATACCGTGATCGATAAAGAAGCGCCGCCCGATCGTAGCGCCAGGATGAATTTCGATGCCGGTCAGCCAACGGGCGATCGAGGAGAACGTGCGTGCAACCCACTTCAACCCAAGCCCCCAAAGCCAATGCGAGAACCGGTGACACAGGAGCGCGTGCAAACCCGGGTAATTGGTCAGCACCTCGAAAGTATTGCGAGCGGCGGGATCACGATGAAACACACTGTTCACATCTTCCCTTAGACGTTCAAACATAACCCTATTCCTGTTTACCGGCCGTTGAACCAGCCTTTGACGTATTTTTTGCGGTTTCCGCAGCACCCGCCGACTTCTGTACGGCGGTCAGTATTCCCCGAAGGATATTGATCTCCATCTGATCCAGCCCAGCACGCTGAAACAGCCGCCGCAGCCGCGTCATCAACTGACGGGGATTGTCCCGGCGGTGAAAGTCCACATCCACAAGCACCTGCTCCAGATGACTGAAGAAACCTTCAACATCGCGGACAGGCGCGGGCGGAATATCCCAGCCCTCATCCCCAGGCGCCATCATAGGCCTGAGATATGGGCTGTCGCTGCCACCTTCAAGGCCTTTTAGGTAATGCATATGCAATTCATAACACATTACCTGAACCGCCATGGCCAGATTCAGGGAGCTGTAATCCGGATTTGATGGAATATGAATGTGAAAATGGCATCGCTGCAACTCGTCATTGCTCAGGCCATGGTTCTCACGCCCGAAGACCAACGCCACCTGTCCTGCTTCAGACTGCTGGGAAGCCTTGGCCGCCGCATCGGGTGGAGCGATAACCGGCCACGGGACCTTTCGCCCTCTCGCGCTGGTACCCATGACGCAAACGCAGTCTGCAATGGCTTCGTCCAGGGTCGACACCACCGTGGCCTTATCGAGTATATCGGAAGCGCCCGCTGCGCGGGCATAGGAGGCCTCGTCGGGAAAGGATGCCGGATTCACGAGCCACATATTTCCCAGCCCCATGTTCTTCATTGCCCTGGCGACCGCACCGATGTTACCGGAGTGAGACGTCTCAACCAGAACAATCCGGATCTGGTCGTTGTAAGTGTCAGGGCCCTCCAGGGGCTTAGCTGGCTTGTGCATGGCGGTAGAATCTCTGTAAAAACTGGAAAGGTGCGCATGATATCAGATCCGCCCCCTTCCCCGCCTCTCCGGATATGCTCTGATACAGCGCCATCCGTGACATTGTCCAGTGGAAAAACATACAAGGCGGGTCAGTTTTTGATATGCTATGCGGCCTTCACACACCCGGATAATGAACACTCAGATGCAACCAGCAATCAAAATGGCCCTGCGCGTCGCGCGTCAGGGGTCCGACTATCTGAAAGCACACTTCGAACGCCAGGAACCCAATGGCGACAGCGAAGACCGCCGCAAGCAACTGGAGCGGGTCGAACAGTCCATTTACGACAATTTTTCCGAACAGCTCGACAAAGCCTACAAGGACCACGCCATCGCTCCGTTGAATGAGGCGGACGCCGACGGCAACGACAAGAGCTGGCATGTTTTCCCGGTACTCGGGCGTGAGAACTTTTTGCGCGGCATTCCTGACTTCGCCGTTGCGTTGCTGCAAAAAAAGAATAACCGCACCGAGAACCTGTTGTTGATCAACCCGGTTACCGGTGAAGAATATTCCGCCAGCCGTGGCCATGGTGCCGCGCTAAACAGTCGGCGGGTTCGCACCAGCGACGTCAAGCATGCAGACCGAGCGGCAGTGGTCAGCAACCTTCTCGATCAGACCCGCTCTTCTGACGACCCGCTAATGTGGGGTGAAATGGCATCCCAACTGGCGCGCAACAGCAGCATGTTCCGAACCGCTGGCTGTGCAGCACTCGATATCGCCCGGGTGGCTTCCGGTCACCTGGACGCAGCTGTCATTTTCCGACCGGAGCCGGCTGACCTTGCCATCGGCGTCACTCTGGCATTGGAGTCCGGCGCCCTGACCGGTGATTTCTCCGGCAACCCCTCTACGGAGAAGGCAAAGCAGCTTATCGTCGCAAACCCCAAGCTGTTCCGGGAAGTGCTGAAAACCCTTCACCCGTTCCGGGGCCGACTGCCTCGCTAGGCCCAGGCTAGGCGTTACGGCCAACGGCCGGGCATAAAAAAGCCGCAACACCAACTGGGGTTGCGGCTTTTTTGTGACTAACCGGGTTACATCCGGTTCAACCACTCGGGCGGCTGCTCCTCTTCTTCCTCATCCTGCCCAGCAAGACCCTCCTTCGGCGGAACGATCAGGTCTTCCCTTGCAACACCCAGGGCAACCAGCAGATTTGCTGACACATAGATGGATGAGTAGGTACCCACCACCACACCGATGATAAGTGCAAGCGCAAAGTTGTTAATCGCCTCACCACCCAGGAAATACAGGGCAAACAGCACCACCAACGTCGTTCCTGAAGTGTTGATCGTCCGGCTGATGGTCTGATGAATGGACTCGTTGATGATGTGCTCGGAGCCCCCTTCACGCATCTTGCGGAAGTTCTCACGAATCCGGTCCGCCACTACGATGGTATCGTTGAGGGAATAACCGATAACCGCAAGCAACGCGGCCAGCACGCTGAGGTCGAACGTCCACTGGAACAGTGCGAACACACCCAGAACGATGATGACGTCATGGGCCAGGGGCACAACGGAGGCAATACCAAACTTGAACTGGAACCGCATGCCAACGTAGATCAGCACGACCGCCAGTGCGATGAGCATTCCCAGACCACTGTCTTCCTTCAACTCGTCACCAACCTGGGAGCCGACAAACTCTGAGCTGACCAGTTCAAGCTTGTTACCGCCAGCCGACAGCGCTGCCGTGACTTCGGCTGCCAGCTTGTCGTTCTCGGACTCTGCCATCCGCACCAGCACCGTGGTATCCGAACCGAAGTTCTGGACCACGAACTGCTCGTATCCCGCGCCTTCCAGCGTTTGGCGAACATTGTCCAGAGCGGGCGCCTGCTGGTACTCCAGCTCAACGGAGGTACCACCAGTAAAATCAAGCCCGAGATTCAGGCCGCGCACTGCCAGCAACGCAATGGAAACAACAATCAGCGCAATGGACACAACGGAAGCAATCTTCCGAAAGCCCATAAAATCGATAGGTTTCTTCTCAACTTCAGACATTGGCCAGTTTCCCCCCAATCGACAGCTTTTCAACCTGCCGACCGCCGTATACGAGATTTACGATGCTGCGACTGACCATCAGCCCGGAGAACATCGACGTAAGAATACCGATCGACAGTGTCACCGCGAACCCTTTCACCGGGCCGGACCCCATAGCGAACAGGATCACCGCCACCAACAAGGTGGTGATGTTGGCATCAAAAATCGAAACGAAGGCCCGGGAATAACCGGAATTTATCGCCGACTGCGGCGGTATGCCCGATTTCAACTCTTCCTTTATGCGCTCGAAGATAAGCACATTGGCGTCAACCGCCATACCCACCGTCAGCACGATACCGGCAATACCCGGCAACGTCAGGGTTGCGGAGAGAATGGACATACAGGCAATCAGGAGCATCAGGTTAAGCGTCAGCGCAATGTTGGCGATAACACCAAAGCCACGGTAGTAGACCACCATGTAGCAGAGCACCAACACGAAGCCGAGCAGAACCGACATCATGCCGGCATCAATATTCTTCTGCCCCAGGCTGGGACCAATCGTCCGCTCCTGGACAAAGTACATTGGCGCGGCTAGAGAACCTGCCCGCAGCAGCAACGCCAACTCCGCTGCTTCTGGGATGGAGTCAAGCCCGGTAATCCGGAAACTGCTTCCGAGCGCGGACTGGATCGTGGCCAGACTGATGATACCCTTCTCGACAACGCGATTGTCGACCGTGCGGGTTTCACCATCCACAACCACTTCTTCGGTCTCTGTACGGTATTCGATAAACAGGACCGCCATGCGACGCCCAATGGCGTTGCGGGTTGCGCGGTTCATCAAATCGCCGCCCACCGAGTCCATGGTGATGTTGACCTGTGGCTGACCGTTCTCGTCGAACGCCTGCTGTGCGTTGGAGACGTTGTCGCCGGTGACGATTACGTCACGATCGAGACGGGCTTCGCGATTAGGGGTATCACGGAACGGGAATGTCTCAATGTCGCCTGACGCGGCATCCTGACGGGCCTCAAGGCGGAATTCCAGATTGGCCGTAGCGCCCAGTACACGCTTGGCCGCCGCAGTATCCTGCACACCGGGCAACTCCACAATGATTCGGTCCGCGCCCTGGCGCTGCACCAGAGGCTCAGCCACACCAAGTTCATTGACTCGATTACGGATAGTGGTCAGGTTCTGCTCTAGCGCGTAATCCTGTATGGACTTCACTTCCGCTTCCGACATCGACAGCATCAGAAGGTACTCACCGTCCTCTGTTTTCTCATCCAACAGGAACTGATTGTACTGGTCACGGATCAGGTCAAATGCTTCGCTGCGGGAACTTTCGTCACGGAAACTCAGAACAATGGAACGGTTACCTTCCACATCGCCACCGCGATAGCGCACACGCTCTTCACGTAATTCACGTTTGATCTGACCAGACATGGCTTCAAGACGCTGGTCGACGGCCGTTTCCATGTCGACCTCCAGCAGGAAGTGAACACCACCCCGCAGATCGAGGCCAAGCTTCATCGGGCCCGCACCCAGACTTTCCAGCCATCCCGGCGTTGATGGCGCCATATTCAGCGCCACCAGGTAGTCCCTGCCAAGCGCCTCCTGTACAACTGGACGGGCTCTCAACTGAGATTCGGCATCGTTCAGGCGGATCAGCGCATCGCGCTCCTCCAGCTCGGAGTCCTTGACCTGGATACCCTCGGCTTCGAGCGCATCGACAGCCCTGTCGAGAATTTTCTGATCGATTTCGGTACTGCTCCGGGCACCGGTGATTTGTACAGCAAAATCGTCAGGAAAGACGTTAGGCAAGGCATAGACGAACCCGATCACCAGCGCGATCACGATAACCAGGTTTTTCCAGAGAGGATACTTGTTCAGCATGGGGTCCCTTTAAGCCGGCCAGCAGGCCGGCTGTGATGTTTCAGCTTGGCAAATTCAGACCTGAGTCGAAAACCGGTCGATCAGATGTCCTTCAGAGTTCCTTTCGGAAGTGCCGCTGCAACAGCAACTTTCTGAACCTTGACTTCAACATTGTCGGCGATTTCAACCACGATGAAGTCGTCGGAAACCTTGGTGATCTTGCCGGCTACGCCGCCGGAGGTAACCACTTCATCGCCTTTATCCAGGCCGGCCATCAGCGACTTGTGCTCTTTCGCACGCTTGGACTGGGGACGCCAGATCAGGAAATAGAAAATCAGGATAAAGCCGGCAAAGAAGATCACCTGCCCCATCACTCCCATACCCTGGGCACCCGCGTCCTGCGCCATGGCCAGTGCCGGCATCGCAGCAAAGAGTGCAGCAACAAGTAACTTGATTGATTTCATTGACTATCTCCGTTTTTAAGAAAAGTTCAGGTAGCGGTTCAGAATCGGCTTATCCCGCAGTCACTGTGCCATTGGTGGCACGGTTTCACCCCGGCGGGCGTAGAAGTCGCTAATAAAGTCCGACAATGTACCTGCTTCAATTGCGCCACGCAATCCAGCCATCACGTTCTGGTAGTACCGCAGATTGTGGATTGTGTTGAGTTGAGAGCCGAGCATTTCTCCACATTTATCGAGATGATGCAGATAACTTCTCGAAAAGTTCTCACAGGTATAGCAATCACACTGGTCGTCAAGTGGCGCAGTATCGTGCCGGTGCCTGGCGTTGCGGATCTTGATGATACCGGTGGAGGTAAACAGGTATCCGTTACGTGCATTTCTGGTAGGCATCACACAGTCAAACATGTCCACGCCACGGCGCACGGCTTCCACGAGATCCTCGGGGCGGCCCACGCCCATCAGGTAACGTGGGCGGTCTTCCGGCATTTTGGGTGGCAAATGGTCCAGAATCCGGATCATGTCCTCTTTCGGCTCCCCAACAGACAATCCGCCTATGGCGTAACCGTCAAATCCAATCTCCGTCAAACCTTCCAGGGAGCGGTCCCGCAATGATTCGTACATTCCGCCCTGGACAATCCCAAACAGCGCAGCCGGGTTACCGGAATGGGCCTGTTTGCTCCGCGCCGCCCAACGCAGGGACAGCTCCATGGACTCACTCGCCTGCTTCTCGGTGGCCGGGTATGGCGTACACTCGTCAAAAATCATCACGATGTCGGAACCCAGATCTCGCTGCACCTGCATGGCGATTTCCGGTGACAGCTCAACCGGGGAGCCGTCTATTGGCGACCGGAATGTCACGCCTGCTTCGGTGATTTTGCGCATCTCACCCAGACTGAACACCTGGAAGCCGCCGGAATCGGTGAGGATCGGGCCCTGCCATTGGGTAAAGTCGTGCAAATCGCCGTGGGCTTTCACCACTTCCGTGCCCGGCCGCAGCATCAGATGGAAAGTGTTGCCAAGGATGATCTCAGCCCCGATATCTTTTATGTCCCTCGGCAGCATGCCCTTGACGGTGCCGTAGGTGCCCACCGGCATGAAAGCCGGGGTTTCGACCGTACCCCGGGGAAACGTCAGGCGTCCGCGTCGCGCACGACCATCTTCCCCAAGTTTTTCAAAGGACATATAACACTGGTCACTCATCATTGTTCTCCGGATTCCGGCTACTCTTTCCTGCACAAGCAGAAAGGGCGCCCAAACTTGGCTCCTGCGCTGCGATAAACATCGCATCACCGTAACTGAAAAAGCGGTAACGCTCGGCGACAGCCGCTTGATAGGCCGACATCACGTTCTGATAACCGGCAAAGGCGCTGACCAGCATGATCAACGTTGACTCCGGCAGGTGAAAATTGGTCACCATGGCGTCCACGGTCTGGAAACGATAGCCGGGGTAAATAAAAATATCGGTTTCGCCCTGAAAAGGTCGAACCACCCCGCCGCGACTGGCGGATTCCAGGGACCGCACAGAGGTGGTACCAACGGCTACGACACGACCGCCTCGGGCGCGGGCCGCATTCACCGCATCAACCGCGTCTTGCGGTACATGGGCCACTTCACTGTGCATCACGTGATCTTCAATGCCTTCCACACGCACCGGCTGAAATGTGCCAGCCCCCACGTGCAAGGTCACAAAGGCGGTTTCAACACCTCTCGATTCAAGCTCCGCAAGAATCCGGTCATCAAAATGCAGGCCGGCAGTCGGAGCCGCCACGGCACCCGCTTCCCGAGCATACACCGTCTGGTAACGCTCGCGGTCCGAGGATTCATCCGGACGATCCACGTAGGGAGGCAGAGGCATATGACCGATGCGATCAAGAACATCAAGGATGGCTTCTTCACTGTCACAATGCAGGTGAAACAATGCCTCATCCCGACCGCTCATCCGCAACGGCGTGCCATCTTCGAGCAGAACTCTCTGGCCAACTTTCAACGCCTTCGAGGCACGTACGTGGGCCAGAATATCGTGCTCTCCAAGTACACGCTCGACCAACACCTCCACCTGACCGCCAGTTTCCTTGCGGCCAAAAAGGCGTGCGGGAATCACTCGTGTGTCGTTGAAGACCAGTAGGTCGCCTGGCTGAAGCAGGCCTGGAAGATCAGTAAAACGTAAATGCCTGGTATCGCCGGACAGCCCATCGAGGCTGAGCAACCGGGACGCACTGCGCTCTTTGAGGGGATACCGGGCGATTAGTTCATCCGGTAGATCAAAGTGGAAATCGGAGACGTTCATTGGATGGACTGTTTACACCGCGTTGAGCGGATCGTAAATGGTAGCGGCGGGCGGACTCGAACCGCCACGGGTTTTACCCCAACGGATTTTGAATCCGTCGTGTCTACCAATTTCACCACGCCGCCATCGGAGAGTGCTGGGGATTATACTGAGGTTTAATCTGAAAGCAATAACAAGTGCCGGACTTCCTTGTTCCGGCAGGCTTTTTACAAACGATCGAACAACGACAGCTGAGAGACCTGGGCAAACGACTGCTGCGCAGCCTGCAGCACAAAGCTCTGGAAGCTCAGGTTGCTGATAGCCTCGGCGTAGTCCACGTCACGCAATTGCGAACGGATGTCCTCACTGTACACAGACGAGTCTTCCAGAAACGATTTGGTGGAGTCCACTGCGTTCAGGCGCCCACCGATTTCCGTTTGCTTCTGCACAATGCTTTCCTGAGCATTGTCCAGATTTTGCAAAGATGCTGCGATCAGGTCGTCATAGGCCGCCTGCCCTCCTGGCGAACTCTTGTCGATATTGTCGAGGCCGTCAATCAGGTCTTCGATGGTGGCGAACACCGACTGCTTCTCACCGGCGCGAAGGGTGAATTCATCGCCATCGCCCGCATCGGTAATCGTCGCCTGCACGCCAGCAACTTCGAAGGACTCACCGCTGGTATATGCCGCTGGGGTCACGGTCAGCGGATCGCCGGTGCGGCTATTCTCAGCACTGACAGTTCCCGCCACGGTGTCAACGGTAATCGTAATATCGTCCGGCGAAACAGCCGAGAATGCGCCGTCATTGGCCACCTGAATACCATCAATTCGCGCGGCGGCCGCATTGCCGGGGTCACTCTCGGCAAACACTGCGGCGGGAATGGACGAATAAATGCCTTTACCATGATCGCTGATAGGCACCGTTACGCCATCGTCGATCTCCAGCACGCGCTGGCCCTCATCACCCTGATATACCCAACTGCCGGAGGCATCTTTTCCAAAGGCAGCCGTGGAACCTTGAAAGCCACTAAAAATATACTCGCCGGAGGCATCCCGGGTATTGGCTATATTGGCCAACTGCCCGATGCGCTCCTTCAACTCCGAGGAGATTGACTTGCGGTCGTTTGGCGACAGCGAACCGTTACCGGCCTGGACGGTCAGCTCCCGGATCCGCTGGATCACATCCACCGATCCGGCCAGCGCACTTTCTTCCTGCTGCAGTCGATTTTCAGCAAGCCCTGCGTTGCGCTGGTATGTCTCGATCCGGGACAGCTCCTGATCAAGCTTCAGGATACGCGCCGCCGCGACAGGATCGTCTGACGGCTTATTGACCCGCTTGCCTGTCGAAATCTGCTCCTGGGTCTGGTTCAGGCTGCTGTTAAGCTCCTGCAACCGGCTAATACCACCAGAGAATATCTGTTGTGATGAAATTCTGATCATGTCACATCACCTCGCACTGTTACCGGAAACTCTGCAACAGGGTATTGAACAAATCCTGGGCCACGCTCACCACTTGGGCAGACGCGTTGTAGGCTGCCTGGTACTGGATCAGCTTACCGGCTTCTTCATCCAGGTTGACACCGGAGACGGATTCCCGCTGATTGGTGGACTGCTCCAACAGCGTGCTACCGGCGTCTTTATCCAGTTGGCTCTGCCGGGTTTTCACACCAATATCCTCCACCAACCCTGCGTAACCTTCGGCGAAACTCTGACTGCCGCTGTTAAGGGTGTTCTCGGTTCCCAGCGCTGCCAGGAATTCGGCATTACGGTTATCTGACACCCCGTTGGTGTTGTAATTGATGCTGAACGAATCCCCGGGCCTCGGGTTGCCGGAAATTTCAAACTGGAAGCCGAAATAATCCGGCGAGCGCGGGTCCTCTGTGAACAGCTTGTTGGACTGGCCTGACTGGAACACGTTAACCGGTGGCACTGCTGCGGCATCGCCGGCCTGCAGGACCGTGTTTGTATTGGCGTCGACAATGTCATAGACCAACTGGCCGCCATCGTCACGGAACTGGATATCCAGCGGCGGATCCAGTTGGCCATCCTGTCGGAAATTGCCCAGCAACGAATTGGTAAACGGATCCCTGACGTCCAGCATCTTGCCCTGGTTAATACTGGCATCGCCGGTATTGCTCGCAGAACCTTCCGCCCTTACCGGGCTCGCAAAGGCCAGATCTTCTTCACGACTGACTTCCAGGCCGATATTGGCCGCTGCATTTCGGGTCGGCTCGATCAGGAACTTGTCACCGGCATTAAAAGTGCCCCCCTCAATGCGGATATTGAACCCCGGCATAGAGATTTCCGACTGCACCGGGTCCGGCAGGCGCCCCTGATTGACTACTTCCCCGGTTGCACGGTCCACCAGTTCGAAATTGCGCCCGTCTCCGCCAAACTGCAGCGACCAACTGCCAGCAGGAAGCTCGGAACTGTCGATAATCTCGACGGCAAGCTGAGCGTCCCTTGGAGCGCCATTATTCGCGTTAGCAATCACCCGGCCGCTCTGAGCCGCCGGGGAATTGATGTCACTGAAAAACAGCCCCCCCAGGTCGCCTTCGAGATCCATGCCGATTTCATGCTGATGATTGATCGTTTCGGACAAAGCAATGGCAACCCGGCCGAGTTCTGCGAAAGCAGGCTGCAAGGCCTCAGATTCAAACCGCTTCAGGCCGCCGAGTTTGCCGCCATTGACCTGGCTGTCCACGTTCAGCGTCCGACCACCCGTCGTCAGGGTGAACTCCAATCTCGTTGGGTCTTCCGCGTTGTCACGGGTTCCCAATTGTGCCGCTTTATCACCGACAACCAGCGCCTGGCCATTACGCAGCGAAACATTTACCTGGCTGCCTTCCGCCTGTACCACACTGATGTTAACCAGCTCAGACAGCTCACGGAGTTTTTCGTCGCGCTTGTCCAGCAGTTCATTAGGTTCACGGCCCTGGGCCAAACCGGGAGATTCGGAGATCGCAAGGTTCAGTTCGGCGATGCTTTTCAGCAGCGTATTGGCATCCTCAACGCCCTGCTCCATTTGCGTCTTGACGGATTCCCGCTGCTGGATGAATTCCTGGTTGAGAGCTTCGAAGCGGTTCACCACCTGCTGCGCCTCGCTCAACACCAATTGCCGCTGGGGCAACGATGCCGGGTCTTCAGCAGCATTCTGCAGGCTGGCGAAAAAATTGTTCAGGGCGTTGCTCAGGCCAGTGGATTCGCCGCCAAGCAGGTTGTCCAGGCGCGACAATTCCGAGTTCAGTGCTTCCTGCTCACCAAACAACGAACTGTCTTCGCGCACCTGTTGCGTCAGGTACTCGTTCGCCAAGCGACGGATGTTGGTGATGCTGACACCGGTGCCGATAGAGCCTGCGCCCGTGCGTTGCGCCGACTGGGTTTCAAACTGCACTTCCTGACGGCTGTAACCCGGTGTATTGGCATTGGTAATGTTGTTACCGGTGGTATTCAATGCCGCCTGGTGTCCGAGGATACCGGTCAGACCAATATTAATAAGCCCTGCCATAATGCTTACTCCTCAGCCCCGCGGGTACCCATGGACAGCGTTGCCATGGAATCATTGTTCATAATGCGGCGAATCTTGGCACCGTAGTTTGGATCGGTGGCATAGCCGGCTTCCTGAAGCCGGTTCGCAAACAACTCTGGATCATCCGCTGCCGCCAGCACATCGCGGTAGCGCGGGTTGGACTCAAGGAACGAGACATAATCCCTGAAGCTGGACTCATAATCCGGATACGCTCTGAAGGCCGCACGTTCATTCATCGGCACACCCTCACGGAATTCCGTCGTGGCAATGTTCACGGAGTCACCCTGCCAACGAGTGTCTGCCTTGATACCGAACAGATTAAAGCTGGGCGAACCACCATCGCCTTCAATCATGTGCCGGCCCCAACCGGTTTCCAGTGCCGCCTGTGCAATCATCAACCTTGGGTTGATGCCGCTTTGCGCTGCCACCTTTTCCGCAACAGGCAGGAGCTCTCGGACAAACTGTTCCGGCGAGTCAAACCGGCTTGGCATAACGGTACTGGTTTCTGGCGCCGCTTTGGGGCCGGCGGTGTCAGCCACCTGATTCACTTTGTCTACCTGCTCGGGCAAGCGCGAAGACAGCACCGGCATGCTACGATCGTAATCCGCCAGCGCAGTCTTATGGGCCGCCATTGGCTCACCCTTCTCGTCCATCCCGGGAATCTGACGGCTTAGCTGGCGCACCAGGGCGTCGGATATCCCCGTGCCCTGTTTTTGCGAAAGCGTCAGGCTCAGTTGGCTGTCGAACATCTCGCGATAAAACTCCGACTGCTGGCTGTTGAGGTAGTTACCCTCCGCGAACACGTCACCGGCCTTGCGCATAGCCTTGACCATTTCCGACAGGAACAGGCCTTCAAACTGCTTGGCCACTTCCTCAAGTGCCGCTTCCTTGTCCGTCCTGGCCTGGGCCTTCAGCGCGTTCAGACCACCGAAATCGGTATAAACCTGGGCTTTCTGGAGACTGGAATCCTGCATCATGCCCCCCTAGATCACTATCAGCTCGGCGCGCAGTGCGCCGGCCTGTTTGAGGGCTTCCAGCACTGCCATCACGTCACCGGGCGCAGCACCCACCTGGTTCACGGCCTGGACAATCTCGTTCAGGGTGACCGCCGGTCCAAACTGGAACATCCGGGCCGGGTCTTCGGTAATGGCAATCTGGGTATTGGGTTCAATCACCGTTTCACCATCAGTGAACGGGTTTGGCTGATTGGCCTCGGGGTTCTCTTCGATGGTGACGGTGAGGTTGCCGTGAGTCACCGCCGCCGGGCTGACCTTGACGTTCTGCCCCACCACAATGGTTCCGGTACGGCTGTTGATCACCACTTTGGCGGCGTCTTCTGCCGGGTTGACTTCAATGTTTTCCAGAATCGACAGGAAACTCACCCGCTGGGATGGATCCCGTGGCGCCTTGACGGATACCGAGGTGGCATCGTGGGCATACGCCATATCCGGGCCCAAATGGCCGTTGATGGCTTCCACCACCCGACGAGCCGTCGTGAAATCGGCCCGCAGCAGGTTGAATGTAATGGTATCGCCACGGGTGAACGGCGACATTACTTCCCGCTCAATGGTGGCGCCACTCGGAATCCGGCCAACACTGGGAACGTTCACGGTAATCCTGGAACCGTCGGCGCCCTGGGCACCGAAACCGCCCACCACCAGGCTGCCCTGAGCCATGGCATAAACCTGGTCGTCAGCCCCTTTCAGGGGCGACATCAGAAGGGTGCCACCACGCAGGCTGTCGGCGTTGCCGATGGACGATACCGTAATATCCAACTCCTGCCCCGGCTTGGCAAAGGGCGGCAGATTGGCAGTGATGGTAACTGCAGCCACGTTGGCAAGATTGGGGTTCACCCCTGCCGGCAAAGTAATGCCGAACTGGGTCATCATGTTGCGAAAGGTCTGGTTGGTAAACGGCGCTTTGTCACCGGTACCATCCAGGCCGACCACCAACCCATAGCCGACCAGTTGGTTGTTACGCACCCCCTTGATACGCGCCAGGTCTTTCAGGCGGTCCGCCAGCACAGGCGCCGCGATTACAGAGAGCGCAATCATCAGTATCCCAAACCTCAGCATCTTCATAGCGGGAACCACTCACTGTTAAAGAATCGCGCCAGCCAGCCCATCTGGTTGGCCTGGTCGAAATCACCGGTACCGCCGTAGGCGATACGGGCATCGGCAATACGATTGGACGCTACGGTGTTGTCCGGGGAGATGTCCTCCGGGCGCACCAAACCAGTCAGGCGGATGTACTCGTCGCCGTTGGTCAGCGACAGCCACTTCTCACCACGGATATGGAGAACGCCATTTGGCAGGACTTCCGTCACCGTTACGGTGATGTTGCCCGCCAGACTATTGCTCTGGTCCGCTTCTGCCTGGCCCTCGAAATCACGTTCCAGGTCAATGTCGGTGCCCAGATCGATGTTGGTTCGGCCCAGAATGCGCGGGTCCAGAATAGAAATATCATTGTCCTTGGTAATGCTGCTTTCAGCGTTCTTGCTGGCGCGAGTAGACTCTTCCAGTGTGACCGTGAGGATGTCACCGACATTCAGTGCCACGGTATCGCCGTATAGACTGTAGTTTCGTGAGGACTGATAGATAGCTCCGGATTCCGGGTCCCGCTGCATCATTGCCTCGGCACGCACCGGCGCGTATTGCGGGTCATCCGGAACAGCCCGTGGCCGGCTCATGGCGGTACACCCCTGAAGGACAGCCAGAGCCACAACCAACACGATAGTGCCGGTGTGGTGCCTGGCCACTCTGCTGTTACGAATAATGGGTGTCATGATTCCCCCTTTCTGCCGTCCGCTACCGATTAACCAATGTTGTTGGTAATGAACTGCAGCATCTGGTCCGTTGCCGAGACCACTTTCGAGTTCATTTCATAGGCGCGCTGGGTAGTGATCATATTCACCAACTCCTCCACTACTTCCACATTGGAAGCCTCCACCATGCCCTGCTCCAGAGTACCCAGTCCGCCAATTCCAGGTTCGCCCTCAGCCGGGTCACCGCTGGCATTGGTTGCCTTGAACAGGTTGTTACCAATCGCCTGCAAACCCTGTGGGTTAATGAAATCCACCAGAGTGATTTCGCCCAGGTTCACCGGGGCAGCCTGGTCATCGGTAATAGCGGTGACTGTGCCATCCTTGCCAATGGTGATATTGGTGGCGTTCTCCGGAACGTTGATATTCGGTTCCAGGGTGTAGCCGTCAGGGTTGACGATGTCACCATCGGAATTCAGCTGGAACTGACCATCACGGGTATAGGCAATCTGCCCATCCGGGAGCAGGATCTGCATGAATCCGCGGCCGTTCACTGCCATGTCCAGGGGCTGCTCGGTGACTTCCAGGTTGCCCTGGGAAAACTGCTTGGCAGTGCCCACGATGCGGACACCGGTACCCAGTTGGAGGCCCGACGGCAGCTCCGAGTTCTGGGTATTCAGACCACCGGGTTGCCGGTCAATCTGGTACAGCAGATCCTGGAACACGGCCCGGTCACGCTTGAAACCGGTGGTGTTCACGTTGGCCAGGTTGTTGGAGATCGTGGACATATTGGTGTCCTGCGCGCTCAACCCGGTTTTGCTGACCCAAAGTGCTGGATGCATGTCGTCTACTCCTTGCCGGGGGCGCTTTCAATGCGGCCAATTTTTGCCGCTTCTGCGCTCACCCGAACGATGTTCATAGGGTTTATCAGAGGTTCTGCAACAGTCGTGCCGACGCCTCTGAATTCTCATTAGCGGTCGTCATTATCTTCACCTGCATTTCGTACTGACGGGACAACTGCAGGTTGGAAATCATCTCTTCGACCGCATTCACATTGGAGCTCTCCAGGAAACCCGACGCTACGCGCATAGCGGCATCCGGTGGTTCAGGTCCATCCAGGGCCTGATCCGCCTTGCGGCGAATAAAGCCATCTTCGCCTTTTTCCAATGTTTCCCGCGGAGGGTTCACCAGCTTAAGGCGATCCACTTCAACGAGCTGATCCGGTGGGCCGCCAACAGGTACCACGGAGATGGTCCCGTCTGCGCCAATCTGCACATTATCGAAAGGAGGTAGTGCTACCGGCCCGCCATTGCCCATGACCATCTCCCCGCTGGAGAGGCGCACCAGACCATTTACATCGATTTGCATGCTGCCGGAGCGAGTGAACACTTCTTCGCCCTGCTGGTTCTGGACGGCCAGCCAGCCATCCCCTTCCACAGCGACGTCGAGTTTACGACCAGTGTCCATCAGCGAGCCGGCGGACAGATCGGTTCCAGGCCTCTCGGCCATGGCATAGGCACGGGTGGGATGGTGTTCACCAAAAACCGGCATACTGCGGGCCTGGGCGAAATCCGCCTTGAAACCGGTGGTACTGACGTTTGCCAGGTTATTGGCGTGGGCGCGCTGGGACAGCATGTTCTGCTTGGCGCCGGACATTCCTATATAGAGGGCTTTGTCCATGGGAAAACTCCTGCCGGAATATTGACTGTTTCCAGTCTTTCCAGTGTTCTAGCAGGAGTTGTGCCATGTTCACATTTCAGGGTTAGCGGAGGTTGATCACCGTCTGGGTCACGGCGTCGGAGGTCTCGATGGTCTTGGCGTTGGCCTGGTAATTACGCTGAGCAATGATCAGGTTCACCAGTTCCGCCGACAGGTCCACGTTGGACTCCTCAATGGAGCTCGCCTTGATCGATCCCAGGGTTCCCGTATCAGGTGCACCAACAATCGGCTGGCCGGACTCAAAGGTTTCAACCCAGGTGGTTTCACCCACTGGTGACAGGCCGTTGGTGTTATTGAATGAAGCCAACGCCACCTGGCCCAGGGACTGGGATTGGCCATTGGTGTACCGGGCAAACAGCACGCCCTGGTCCGATACGTCCAGGCCCGACAGCCTACCGGTGGCATAACCGTTCTGACGCTGGTCGTTTACCCCAAAGTCACTCCCGTACTGGGTGGTATTGCCCAGATCAAGCACGAAGGCCGATGTGGTCGGGGGCTCGGGAATCGGCGTGGTGATATTATCACCCGGTCCTGGAGGGCCATCTGCGCCGTTCGGAGTGCCATCGGCGTCTTTCGGCGTCCAGTCACCGATCAGAATTTCGCCGTTGGGATCACCGTTGACGGACTGCAGTTCCCCGTCCTGGTCAAAGCGAGCCTGGTAGGGGTTCTGATCGGTTCCGGCCACGAATTCACCGTCGATCTGCAAGTACACGGACCATTCACTCACACCCACACCGTTACCCGGTGCTGGTTGCTTCACGTAGAACTGGGTCATCTCGTGAGAGTTACCCAGGCTGTCGTAAACATTGGTCGATGTTGCGTGATTATAGGTACGCTGATCCAGCGGATTGAACTGGTTGGTAATCTCAATGTTACGCGCGTCCCAGGAGTCCGTGAGGTTTGTGGCACCGCTGGTTGAAGCAATATCCGTAATCTCACGATCGGCCTGCGGCCTGACCGTACCCACTGCAGTCTCCGGCGCCTGGTTAGGGCCATCGCTGGCAAAACCGGCGGTGACGTTGTTACCGCGGTTATCGATCAACCTCAGGTTTCCGCCCGTCAGTGACGCCGAGATCGTCGGCGCCTGGGCATTGTTGATCGCACTGACCAGGGAAGCTGCATCAGTCACACCCGTCGTATCCACGGGTACAGTGACCCCGCCTACCGCAAGGTCAAAGCTGAAGTTGCCAGCAGCAATGGCGGCGTTCAAATCCGCCTCAGACATCCCCTCGTAGGTGGTGGTCGCGGAGGCGGAGAGGCCGTCCTGCCCGTTGAGCACATCGACTACGTCAGCCGCTGAAAAATCAGTCGACCCCGCTGCGTTGATAGGTACGCTCACCACACTGCCATCTGCGTAGGTGATTTCGAAGGTTTCAGAAGGAAAACCGGTGGCACCGCCGGGTGCAGTATAGTCGCCCATATCCGCAACTCGACGCTCCAGCACGGTTTCCCGGGAATCCAGATTCAGGTCCGAGCGCAGATTCGTGGTGCGGCGAGGCGCCAGATTGTCGGTTTCAACCTGCAGATCACCACGAATACCGGAAAGGTTACCGTCGTCATCAGCAACGAACCCCTGAACCCGCATGTTCTGGTTGTTGGTGACAAAACCGTCTTTGTCGATACCGAACTGACCGGCACGGGAGTAGCGGACTTCACCGCCGTTGTTCAGCACAAAGAAGCCGTCACCGTTGATGGCAAGGTCCAGGCCGTTGTCGGTGAAACTGATATTGCCCTGCCCAAAGTTCTGCTTTACATCCTGTACCCGCACACCGTCCCCAATCGGATTGGTGCCGGCACTCAGGAAACCACTGGCGTACAGGTCACCAAACTGTGCCTGACTGCTCTTGAAGCCTACTGTGCTCGCGTTGGCAATGTTGTTACCGGTGACATCCAGATCAACCGATGACGCCCTTAAGCCGCTAAGACCTGTATTGAAAGCCATACTTCACCTCTTACTGTTTCACCGGTTTCAATTAATTGATCTGTTCAACGTCCGACAGGGCAATAGAGCCCATGCCAGCCAGATTCAGGGTAATGCTGCCGCCCTGCCCCAGCGAGACGCTGTCGACATTGGCGCTGACCATGGTGCCCAGCTGCTCAAGCCCGCCGGGGTATGAAGCCTCTGCTACCACCTTATAGCGTCCGGGTGGCAAACTGTTGCCGTTGCCATCTTTGCCGTCCCAGCTAAAGGCGGTCTGGCCGGGCTGTTGCTCGCCCATATCAATTTGCCGCACCCGTTCACCGGACTCATTTTCGATGGAAATTCTCAGCCCCGACGTGGTGGCAGGAACCGACACGTTGCCGGAAATCTCACCATCCGCGCCAAGCACACCTATGGATGACGGCGCCAACACGGTACGCCCGACCATTGAGGAGGCCTGCAGTGCCTGGGTGGAGCGGAACTGGCTGGCCATATCGTCGACACTGCCGGACAGGCTCTGCATTTCCTCCAGGGAGCTGAACTGCGCCAACTGGGAGATGAATTCGCCGTTGTCCTGAGGCTCGAGAGGGTTCTGGTTCTTGAGCTGCGCGATCATCAACTCCATGAACTCGTTCTTGCCGAGCTCACTTCCGCTCTTAGCCTCGTCCTGTTGCACTCGATACTGGCTCAGCACACCCGAAGCGTCTGTCGTGTTATTCACTACGCTCATGATTCAATCCTCGCTCGGTTACTGCTGACCCAGGGTCAGGATACGCTGCATCATGGATTTGGCGCTGTTCATAATGTCCACGTTCATCTGGAAGCTGCGCGACGACGACATCATGTCCGCCATCTCTTCAACCACGTTGACGTTGGGGTAGAACACGTACCCATCTTCGTTCGCGGCAGGGTGATCAGGCTCGTAGCGCATCTGCAGCTCGGCATCGCTCTCGACGATGCCTTCAACCCGCACACCTGCGCCCGGGCCCTGATCACTCCCAAACGCCATGCCCTGCTGAGAGGGATTCAGCATCGACTGCTGAATGGCTGCGAAAACAGGTTTGCGGGCGCGATAGGTCTGGTCGGTACTGGAACTGGCCGTCTCCGCGTTAGCGATGTTGGACGCAGTGGTGTTCAGCCGCAGCGACTGGGCGGTCATACCAGAACCGGCGATGTCGAAAATATTACCCAGGGACATGATGGTGCTCCTCAGTTAATGGCTACGCCCGGCCTACTGGCTGGTCAGTGCTTTTTTGATGCCTGAAACCTTTCCGTCCAGGAACTGGAAACTGGCCTGGTAATCCATGGCATTACGCATGAAGCGGGTCTGCTCCTGCTGGGCATCCACCGTGTTACCGTCCACCGACGGCTGATGCGGTACCCGATAGAGCAACTCGCTGTCATCGCCCATAGGCGATGTATCCATGTGAGACTCGTGGGTTCGGCTCATGCCAAAACCGCTCATGCTGTCCTGAGCCTTCTGCATCATCGCCTGGAAATCCACATCTCGTGCCTTATAGCCCGGTGTGTCTGCGTTGGCGAGGTTGTTGGCCAACACCTCCGCACGTTTAACCCGGCCTTCCAGGGCGTGTTGATGAATGCCTAATGCTTTGTCCAGGGAAATTGCCATAGTGCCTCCGGTTCCTGCACACGGCGTTGGTCGTTTTGCCGTTTGTGCGTTCTTGCGGAGGTAAAAGCAATCGCAATGCCAGTTTTCAGGAGTTGTTGCAGGATGGGGGCTGAAGCAGGTATCGACGTATTCGAATCGTAGATAAAGGACCTAAAGCGGCAAGGGATTTCCCCCGCGCCGGAAGCGGGGGGCAACACGGCGGCAACTAGCGGGGCCAGCGCCTGACAAAGTCGTTCTGCTCAGGCCTGGGTACAGCAGGCTTGTTCGTACTTACGCTGCCGGTATAGAGGAACCCGGTTATAATCTCATTGTCGTCCAACCCCAAGCTTCGTGCGATGGCTGGGTTGTACGCCAAAACCCCGGTACGCCACATACCACCGAACCCGGCAGATTCCAGAGCCAGCAACAAATACCCCATACCCACCGCGGCCGACATGGACTGCTCGATCTCCGGCACTTTGGGATGGGGCTGGTAGGACGCAATCCCAACAATCACCATCGGCGCCCGCAATGCCTTCTTGCGAAGCTTTTCCCGTTCCTTTTCCGAGGCCCCGTCGCCGCAGGTAGCGGCAAACAATTCACCCAGGGCGTTTAATGCCTCGTCTCCTTCAATAATCAGGTATCGCCAGGGCCGTAGTAGCGCATGGTCCGGTGCCCTGGCGGCACACGCAAAAGCCTTTTCAAGTGTTGCCGGGTCAGGCGCTGGCGCCTCCAGGCGTGGCTCTGAAGATCGTTTTAACAGGGCATCCATTACTGCTGTCATATCGCCTCGCTGTGGTTGATTTCAATACGTCAGTTCGGGCCAAACGACCGTATGAATTGTGGGACAGATGGTTTACTGTTAGTCTTTAGTCTAAGTACTTTCCACTATCAGAGAGTACTATCTACCTCAAAAAACGATAAGCGAGCCGGTAGACGCCCTATGAGCCAACAACAAACATTCCGCAATTTCGCGGACTTCTATCCGTATTATCTTGAAGAACATAGCGATGTGAACTGCCGCAGACTTCACTTCGTCGGCAGCCTACTGGTTATCCTCGTTGCACTCTATGCCATCGTAACGGCCAAGTTCCTCTATCTGTTGCTCCTGCCCATCATCGGCTATGGGTTTGCCTGGGTTGGCCACTATGGTTTTGAGAAAAACCGGCCCGCCACTTTCAAACACCCACTGTACAGCCTGATGGGCGATTGGGTGATGTTCAGGGATATGCTTATCGGGCGGATCCGTTTCTGAATGATGAGCGCACCGATCGACCTGCGTAACGCCAGTACCAGTGCCAGCAAGGCCTCCGTACTTGACTCGCAGAACCATCCGATTGCCATCCCGCCCATGCCGGATTACAACGGCAGGATACTGGCGTATACGGCGACGGCCGGCATTATTGTTTCGGGCGTGTTGCAAGACGTCTTCGGCCTGTGGATGCTGTGGTTGCTTTCAGGCGCCCTGACCTGGCCGCACATTGCCCACCAACTAACCCGGCGGACCTTTCTCCGTAGTTCATCCCGTATTCGCCAGAAAATGCTGTTGACGGATTGTGCCATCGGGGGCGGATTCGTCGGTTGCATTGGGTTGATTGCCATACCCTCAGTCGCCGTGACGCTGATGCTGATGTTCAGCTGCCTGATTGTAGGCGGCATTCGCCAGTGGCTGTTCGGCACCATGATCATGACCGCTTGCGGCGCTATCGGCGTTGCCATCGTGGGGCCTGCCGAATCGCTGCAGTCACCGATGATCACCAGCATTATTGCGATCTGTGCCACCGGCCTCTACATCTGTGTGACAGCATTCTATTCCCATCAGCAGGCTCGTGCGCTGATGATGGCAAAAACCCAGATCCAGAATCAACGGGAGCAATCCATTGCCCTGTCCCACAAACTGTCCAAGTATCTGTCACCACAGGTATGGCAGTCCATCTTTACCGGTGAAAGGGACGTGCGGCTGGAAACGCAACGTAAGAAGCTGGCAGTCTTCTTCTCCGACATCAAGGGCTTTACAGAACTGTCCGAAGAGATGGAGCCGGAAGCACTAACCGAACTGCTGAACCACTACTTCAACGAAATGTCGGAAGTGGCACTCAAATACGGCGGCACCATCGATAAGTTCGTTGGCGACTCCATCATGATTTTCTTCGGCGACCCCACCAGCCGGGGCCAGAAGGAAGACGCTTTCGCCTGTGTATCCATGGCGGTGGAAATGCGCAAACACATGAAAATAATGCGGCAGAAATGGCGCAGCCAGGGCATCAAGACACCGCTGGAAATCCGCATGGGCATCAGCACTGGCTATACAACCGTCGGCAACTTCGGTGCAGAGAACCGCATGGACTACACCATCATCGGTAAGGAAGTGAACCTGGCCAGCCGCCTGGAATCACTGGCTGAACCCGGTGAAATCCTGATCTCCTACGAAACCTTTTCGTTGATCAAGGACCGCATCATGTGCCGCGACAAGGGCGAGATCACGGTGAAAGGCTTCGGCCGCCCGGTGTCGATTTACGAAGTGGTGGATTTCCGCCGTGACATGGGCCCCAATCGCAGTTTCCTGGAGCACGAACGCAGCGGCTTTGCCATGTATCTGGACTCGGAAAAGATTACCGAACGGGAGCGGGAGTCCATCCTGTCTGCTCTTGAGGACGCCGCAGAGCGACTGCGCCAGGAAGAGGATTCCTGACCAACCCCGCCTCTACGCCTACTGCCTGATCAACCTTGGCCCCACCGCCTCTTCCGGGTCAGTGCTGCGCCAGGGGTTGATATCCAAACCACCCCTCCGTGTATAACGGGCACAAACCGACAGCTTTTGCGGCTGGCAACGGGCCATCAGGTCGGTAAACATCGTCTCCACACAATGTTCATGGAAGTCCTGCGTCTGGCGAAAACTGACCACGTAGCGCAGCAGCCCTGCCCGATCCAGCGCCGGGCCGGTGTAATCGATCAACACCGTTGCCCAGTCCGGTTGCCCTGTCACTGGGCAGTTACTTTTTAATAGGTGCGAGCACAGTTTCTCCGATACCACATCACCAGTGGCCTGCAAGCTATCCGGGTTGTAGTCGTAGCCCACGGATTCCACATTCTCGTCGTCGATCAGCACAAAACCTTCGGGCCGACCGACCGCCCTCGCACCCTGATCAACACTGTGCAGGTCTACATGCACCGCAGCACCGCTGGCGCTGGAGAGGTCACGGGCAATGACGTCCCGGACCTGATCGACGGAGGAAAACACCGTCTGGTTCAGGGAGTTCAGGTACAGCTTGAGGGATTTGGACTCAATAATGGACGGCGACGCCGAAGGCACGCGAATTTCCGCCCAGGCCACCGCCGGCACGCCCCCGTTGCGCAACCAGGAAATTTCCCAGGCCTGCCACAGATCTTCCCCGAACCAGGGCCAGCGACCATCTTCCAGGCCGATACGGCGACGGTTTTCCTCCCGCGCCACGGGAAACAACAGTTGCGGATCGTAGGCATCCGGGTAGTCGCTGGATTTGCCCAGCGGGGCATCAATAAGGGACATGATCAATCCTGGAATCGGTCATCAGTGACGTATGCCCTTACCGCGCGACAACATGCGCAGGGAAACGGCAGACAGAATGGCAATAAACAGCAGAATCATACCAAGGGCAACGTAGGGATTAACATCCGACACGCCCAGAATGCCATAGCGGAAGGCATTCACCATGTAGAGTATCGGGTTGATCATCGACACGCCTTGCCAGAAACCCGGCAGCAGGTCGATGGAGTAAAACACCCCGCCCAGGTACGTCAGCGGTGTCAGAACGAAGGTTGGCACAATGGAAATATCATCAAACTTGGTCGCGAGCATGGCGTTGATAAAGCCACCCAGCGAAAACAGCGCCGACGTCAGAAACACCGTCAGGATCACCATCGGCAGATGGTGAATAGACAATTGCGTAAAGCCCAGGGACAGCAGCGTTACGATCAATCCAATGCCCAGCCCTCGGGACATGCCACCAGTCACATAACCGGCAAGGATCACCCAGTTGGGTACGGGTGACACCAGCAACTCCTCAATGCTGCGCTGGAATTTCATGGAGAAAAACGAAGACACCACGTTGGCGTAGGAGCTGGTGATCACCGACATCATGATCAACCCCGGAACGATGAACGCCATATAATCGAAGCCACCCATCACCCCAATACGGGAGCCAATAAGGTTGCCGAAAATAATAAAGTACAGCGTCATTGTGACCGCAGGCGGCAACAGGGTTTGTGGCCATATTCGCATGAAGCGACGGATTTCACGGGTCACGATGGTTTTGTATGCGGTCAGCATCGCATCCGTTCTCATGCGCTTTCTCCCTGTTTGGCGTTACGGGGGTTGTTGTCCTGAACCATACGGATAAACAGCTCTTCGAGTCGGTTGGCCTTGGTACGCATGCTGACTACACGCACGCCCTGCTCTTCCAGCTGAATGAACATGCCGTTCAGGCTCTGGCCTTTCTCCACATCCACCAATAGCGCGCCCTCGTCATCCAGGTGACTGAAGAACCCGTCAAGCACCGGAGCTTTTTCAAGCGGCTCCGCGGTATCAAGTACAAAGGTTTCCGAACTCAACTGCTGCAGCAACGCCCGCTTGCTGGTGTGGCGCAAGATTTTGCCGTGGTCGATGATGGCGATATTGCGGCACAGGGCTTCCGCTTCCTCCAGGTAGTGGGTGGTCAGGATAATGGTGGTGCCCTGTCGGTTCATCTCCTCCAGGAACGTCCACATGGAGCGGCGCAACTCAATATCCACCCCGGCCGTAGGCTCATCCAGAATCAGCAGCTTGGGTTCGTGCACCAACGCCCGGGCAATCATCAGCCGCCGCTTCATCCCCCCCGACAGCATCATGGCCGGCGTGTCGCGTTTGTCCCAGAGCCCAAGCTGGCGCAGATACTTTTCGGCGGACTCCGATGCCTTCTTCAGGGGGATGCCGTAATAGCCCGCCTGGGTGGTAACGATGTCGAACACCTTCTCAAACTGGTTAAAGTTAAATTCCTGGGGCACAACGCCCAAGTTCAGTTTGGCGTCCGATAGATGGGTATCGATGTCAGATCCGAATACTCGAACCTTTCCCGCGCTTTTATTCACCAGTGAGCAAACAATGCCGAGAGTGGTGGACTTCCCTGCCCCGTTGGGTCCGAGCAGGGCGAAAAAGTCACCTTCGGCGACATGCAGATCAATCCCTTTCAGGGCCTGGAAGCCGTCGCCATAGGTCTTGACCAGACCTTCGATTTCAAGTGCGTTGGTCATAGTGAATCCAGAGCTGCAGGGGCCGCCAGCAATGCTTTTGCCGCAGCCGATTATGGAATAGAAAAAACAAAAACTATAAGTGGTGGTCCGGAAAGAGAAATTCAAGTCGTGCGACGCAATCCCGCCATACCTATTAAAACCCCAAACTGCGACAGGTTTCCCGATATGGCATCAACGCCCTCCTTATAATGCCGGTTACAACAACTTACAAAAGGTCTTGCACCACCGACCGAACACCAGGGAATGTACGCGCCACCATGAGATCCGCTCACTTCACATCCGCATTGCCGTCTCTGATCTGCCCTTTAGCACTAACGGTGATTTTGGCCGGGTGCTTCAGTGGCGACGGCAGTGGCGGAGATGACGGCTCACGCACGGGACAGATCATGCCGGCGGGCATCTCCGGGCTTACCTATTCCACAGCCAGCCGCAACGGCACCACCAACGCCAACGGACGCTTTAACTATTACCCCGGTGAACGGCTCAGCCTTCGCGTCGGCAACCTGCAACTGGCGGATGGGATTCCCGCGCGGTCCATTGTTACCCCTCTGGAGTTCTTCCCTGAGCTGCGTGCAGCAGTAGAGATACCTGGCACCACCGACGAAGGACTGCATAACCACCGACTGACAGAGCAGCAGTTGATCCAGAACGACGTTACCCTGATCAACCTGACGCGGTTTCTACTGGCGCTCAACTGGAGCCTGAACCTCTCCAATGGCCAGGGCATCGACATTCGGGACCGGGTCATTACCCAACTGAATGCTGCGCTACCCAACCTGGACGGGCCGATCGACTTCAACGTTCCCGAAAACGACTTCGCGGAAGGTGGCAACTCGCCGTCTCCCGCCAACCAGTTGCTGCAAAGCATCTGCTTCTACCCAGCCGACGATGAGCTTTGTGAAGACCCACCCACCGAAGAGGAAATCGCCAACGCGGACCCTCGCCCGGACGAAGAAGACGACCGCGACGAAGACGTCGAGTATCAAGAGGACCTGGAAAACAAACGTGACCGCATTCTCAACGCCGTCCGCAGCCTGGAGGATGTGGATGTCGAGGACGCTGAGGGTTATCTCACGCGGGAACTGGACACCATCACCACCCAACTGGCCAATCGTTATTACCTGGACGATTATGTGGCGGAATTCCCCGCCTCGGATACTGCCATCAAAACTGTGCGGGTACGCAAAATAGCCGATCAGCCACAACTGGACACCATCGAAGCCATCAGCACCCGCAATCAGGATGTGGTGGTGCATTCATTCGATTGGCAGTCAGCGTCGGTGGAGTATTTTGTTGCGGGTGAACCTGGTGGAGAATCCGAGCTGTTGGTGAACTTCCGCCCCGAAGGTACTTACCGATGGGTGAAGAAACAGCTCAGAGTACTTATTCGATAATCGCTCAATAATCGGAGCGGATCAGGCGCCGACAATCCGTGACAGGTTCCAGCGGGACTCCGCACCGGTCACGTCGTAGTGCTCCGGATTCAACCCTTCCGTGCCATGGGGCAGGCACTCAGCCACTGTCAGGGTGTCGTGCGCGCCCCGGCCTTCGTTGTATTTTGCAAGGTCTACAATCCGGGCGGACTTCAACGGCCGGTGGTCACAGCCTGTCATCACCATAACCTTCGGCCACAACCGACGCTCCGGCGCATGAGAAACTACAATACCCCGCTGGCCATCGTTCAGTTCAACCAGACTTCCGGTAGGGTAAATACCAATGGCCTGGATAAACTGCTCCACCAGGTCTTCCTGGAATTCAATGTTGCGCATCTCATACAACAGTGTCACCGCGCGGGCCGGCGTCATGGGTTCCGCCGACGCCCGCGGGCCAATCAGCGTCTCAAAATACTCCGACAGCCCCGCTACCTTGGCCAGCAGTGGAATTCGGTCGCCCCGGACACCCTCCGGGAAACCGGACCCGTTATGCCGCTCGCGGTGGCCCTGCACAACACTGAGAACCGCCCGGGATAAGCCGCTGTCTGCAAGCTTCGCAACACCGCGCTCGACGTAGGTGCGATACACAGAGAAGTCCTCGGAATCCAGCTTGCCCTCATTCGCAAGAATACGCGCAGGAAGGTCCAGCTTGCCAACCTGAGACAGCAGGCAACCCAACCCAAGGTGATTCAGAAGACCTTCATTCAGGCCCAACTGACGACCACAGACCAATGCCCATACAGCTGTGTTCAGGGAATGTCGGTAGGTATAGTCGTCATGGTGACGGGTGCGGCTGAGCCACAACATGGCATCGGGATTGCGAACAACGCTGGACACCATTTTCTGGGTGACAATCGCCACCCCTCTAAGGTTTGGCGTTTCGTGCTGACGAACAGCCTCGAAAACCTGATTCAGCGATGCCTCTGCATCGATCATCAGCTTCTTGGACACCTTCAGCTCTTTACGCATGGTCGTTACAGAATCGTACTTAACCGGCTCCTTGATATTGAGCGGCGGCAACTGGACCGATTCACGCTCATGACCGGAGCGTTTGGCCGGGCGGCTGAAGACACGCTTTCCGGGTTTGGCCTGTTCGATAGCCTCGCGAACCTCGGCCTCATCGATAATCACCCACTTGCAGTGAGTAACCAGCGAACGGACGTCATCCTGCGAGCGAATGTGAAAACCCTGGATAGGGAAAGGAGTCTGATGCCACGGGCGATCGAGATCAGACACAAACATGCCAATCTCCAGATCGTGTACAGCAATTTTCTTTTGGCGGACTCCCACGGGACACCTCTACACGTGCACGAATCGATAATCACTATTGTGACGTCCGCTCAGAAAGAGTCCATTACATTTATGTAGCGAGAAGTAACCGGAATGCGACAGGGAGTAACCGAAACTACCATCAGGAAACAAAGTGTAGCAATGTGACACCATTCACATTACCGACACGTCGTTACCGAGCTATTCGTCGTCACAAACAGAATCATCCAGTTCCGGCGGCCGGGCGTTGAGTGATCCACGGGGGGATTTTCGACTATAGATGGTGTAAGGCACTGTTGAAGCCCTGAGATAGTCGATGTTCTCGGCATCATCACCACTACCACGAACGGTCTTGAGGGGCTCACAGGACACCAGAAGATCCAGTGAAGAACCAATGTCGGCGATGCGTGCCGCCGGATCATCAGCGTTGATCGTCATGCAATGCTTGCCAGCCGCTGACGCTCCCGTGCGGGCGACACGGTCCATCCCCTCGCGACCACAGGCCCGGATACCTTCACCACAGGGTTGGTTGGTGGAGCCTTCATGACTGTCATCCACCAAACGCCATTCACGGTCACTGCATTGGGTTTCAACGGTAATGGGTGTGGACTGGTTATCCGCCACCCACCAGCCGGGGTATTCGGCAGTCTGCCACGTCAACTTTACCTGGCGCCCCTCGCCAGCCGAGTTCTCGGCTGGGAATACCGTATAGTGCGTGTAGTAGGACGCGCACCCACTCAGGACAAGCGGAAGAACAATGACGACAAGCCGTATCAGGAAAAAAGGTCTGTTGAATGTCATTCAGGCAAAACCGTTTAGTGATCCGCGAACTGTAGGCCAAAACCGTCGTTGGTCTTACGCACTACCACCATATCCAGCACGGGTGCAGGCACTGGAAGGCCCTGCACCTGAACCTGAACACTGTCACCGATCGACGGTGTGAAGGGTTCGGTGTCGACGACAACAAAAACGCCGCCATCGGAAATGTCCCTGGTTGAGAACACGAATTCACCAAGTTCTTCATGGATAACCCGAACCTTCGCACTCATTGCAGTACGACCGTGCACTCTTCGATCATTCCCAGCCATAATCTGTAAGCCCACCACTTTTTACATAGTTTTTATAGTCTTCCGAAGCATAACACCATTTCCGCGATAAGTTGGCAACGGCGTATTGACAGTCAGCGCAACACAAATAAGAATAGTTGGCATTGTTAACTACCATTACGTCTCACTACACCTCAAAAGATCACCCCTTACCCAAAACCAAAAAGGAATACCTATCATGAAAATGAAACTTGCGGCGACGGCCATAGCAGCGGCCTGTGCGCTACCCCTGCAGGCCAGCGCCGACGGCGAGGTCAATATCTACTCCTACCGCCAGGCTTACCTGCTGGAACCGCTGTTGAATGCTTTCCAGGAAGAAACCGGCATCGAAACCAACGTGGTCTTCGCCAAGAAAGGCCTGGCCGAGCGTCTGGAGCGTGAAGGACGCAACAGCCCCGCGGACCTGGTGATGACGGTGGACATCTCCCGCATCAACGAGCTGGTCGAGCGCGACCTCGTCGAAGGCGTAGAAAACGACACCCTGCAGAACAACATCCCACAGAACCTGCGTCATCCTGACGGCAAGTGGTTTGCCCTGACCACCCGCGGCCGGCTGATCTACGCCTCAAAGGAACGTGTTGAAGAAGGCGACATCACCACCTACGAGCAACTGGCCGATGAAGAGTGGGATGACCGCATCTGCACCCGCAGCGGCAAGCACCCCTACAACATCGCGCTGTTCTCATCCATGATTGCCCATCACGGTGAAGAAGCTACCGAAGAGTGGCTTGAGGGCCTGAAAGACAACCTGGCACGCAAGCCCCAAGGCGGTGACCGTGACCAGATCAAGGCCATCCATGCCGGCGAGTGCGATATTGCCATTGGCAACAGCTACTACTATGGCAACATGCTGAACGACGAAAACCAGCGCGAAGCCGCCGAGTCCGTCCGCCTGGTGTTCCCCAACGCAGCTGGCCGCGGCACTCACATCAACATCAGCGGTATCGCCTTGACCAAAAGTGCGCCCAACCGTGACAACGCCATTCGCCTGATGGAGTTCCTGTCAGAACCCAAGGCGCAGCAGATTTACGCCGAGGCCAACACCGAATACCCAGCCAACCCTGACGTAAAACCCTCCGGCATGGTCGCTGAGTGGGGCGAAATCAATCCGGACGACCTGTCTCTCCAGGAAATCGCCGAGAACCGCAGTGCTGCGGTGAAAATGGTTGATCGTGTCGATTACGACAACTAAATCCGCCATGTATTGAAAAAGCCGGGACTCAGGTCCCGGCTTTTTTGTACAATCCGCACCCTAATTCCCAATTCACCCGAAGGAAACCTATGTCCGAGGCCATTGAACAGACCGGGGCGAGTTACCCCCTGCTGGCAAAACGGACCTCGAAACGCTGGCTGATCACCGCCACGGTGACCACCGCCATTGTGGCGCTTCCAGTATTGTCGGTGCTTATCCTGGCGTTGTTTCCGGAAGAAAATATCTGGCCCCACCTGCTGGACACTACGCTTCCCCGCTATCTGGTCACCACACTCCAACTTATGGCCGGCGTGGCGTTCATCACGCTGGTTATCGGCCTCGCCACCGCCTGGGCGGTCACCATGTGCGACTTTCCCGGCCGCAAGTTTTTTGAATGGGCCATGCTGCTTCCCTTTGCCGTCCCGGCCTACGTCATCGCCTATGTGTATACCAGCCTTCTGGATTACGCCGGGCCGGTTCAAACTGCCATGAGGGACTGGTTTGGCTGGCACAACGCCGCCGACTACTGGTTCCCCGAAATCCGCAGCCTGGAAGGCGCCACCCTGATGATAGGCCTGGTGCTCTACCCCTATGTGTACCTGTTGGCACGGGCGGCGTTCCTGGAGCAATCCCCTTCCCTGTTTGCGGTTAGCCGTAGCCTGGGGCATTCCGCCATAAGCACATTCTTCCGGGTGGTCCTACCGATTGCCCGGCCGGCCGTTGCAGTCGGCCTGTCGCTGGTACTGATGGAAACCCTGAACGATTTCGGCACCGTGGACTTCTTCGCGGTACAAACGCTGACTGCGGGCCTGTTCGACACCTGGATGAACCTGGGTAATCTGGGCGGCGCCGCGCAGATTGCCACCACCATGCTGGCCTTTGTCGTTATCCTGGTTACCCTGGAACGATATTCCCGCCGTAAACAGCAACAGTTTGCAGCGCGGGACAACCGCGAGCCAATCCGCCGCTTTACCCTTTCACGCCCGCGCCAGCTGGTCTGTGTGGCCGTCTGCGTCGTTCCAGTGATCTTCGGCTTCCTGTTGCCAGCCGCCACCCTTGGTCACTATGCCTGGGAATACTTCGACGAGAGCTGGAACCCGGACTTCGTTCGCAACACCCTGAACAGCCTGTTCCTATCGGGTACGGCGGCACTGACTACACTGGTCATTGGCGTCACCCTTGCCTACAGCCGACGCCTGCACAATACCCGGGGCATGCGTGTGATGATGCGGCTGTCCAGCCTGGGCTACGCCATGCCCGGTGCCGTACTCGCAGTGGGTGTGATCGTGCCGCTGGCAGGTTTCGACAATTGGGTGGATGGTATCCTGAGGGACAACTTCGGTGTCAGCAGCGGGCTGCTGCTTAGTGGTACTGCCTTTGCGCTGGTATTCGCCTATACCGTGCGATTCCTGGCGGTTTCTGCCGGCAGTGTGGAAAGTGCCCTGCAAAAAATTACGCCCAGTATGGACATGGCTTCCCGGTCCCTGGGCCATTCACCGGGCAACACATTATTGAAGGTTCACCTACCGATGTTGCGGGGCACCTTGATTACGGCGGCACTGGTGGTGTTTGTGGACTGCATGAAGGAACTGCCCGCAACACTGATTCTGCGGCCGTTCAACTTTGAAACCCTGGCCACCTATGTGTATCAGTTTGCCTCTGACGAGAAACTGGCCCACAGCGCCCTGCCGGCACTGATCATCGTGCTGGCAGGCATCATTCCGATCATCCTCATGAGCAAATCCATTTCCGACACCCGGGCCATTAGCTGACGCGCGCCGTTTCAGCCGGGATTCGCTAGATCACCGAACGAGAATGCGCGCCCTGAACCACAAAACGGCCCTGGAAAACCGCAACAGGTTCTCCAACGGGTTCCGTGGTGGGTTCGCCGCAATAAACTTCAGCAATCAGGGAAAGCCGGCCCTTGCCATGGCGGGCCAGGCTTTTTCGGAATCGGTCAGGGACTTCACCGCCGGGGAGGCGGCACAGGGCGAAGAAGTTCGTGTCTACAGGCTCAATGTGCTCGATCTCACCTACCTGGATCACCACGTTTCCGGCTAATCCCAGGTCGGTCAATACCAACTCAACCAACCCCCAGGCGGAAATCACCGCAACTGAGTAGACACTACCCCCGAAGCCAGTCCCCTGATGGTTGTGGTTGGGGGCCAGCGGAGCGCTGACCAACAACGCATGGCCGTCATAGGAAACCAGCTCCACACCCAAAGCTTCCGAGAGCGGAATCATGTCATGAATGCGTTTCTGAAATCGGGCTAACTGAGTCATATTCCCTCCTGAATATGTCTTCAGTTTATGCCCGTTTCAGTGCTTTCCCTATGCGACTTACGTCGGTTTTCTCTACTGCCAGATAACCGGCTCTCGTTTGGCGTACCAAGTGTCCACATTCTTCTGGTAAGCATCCTCCACCACATTACGCTTCAGTTTCAGCGTGGGTGTCAGGAAGCTGTTCTCAATGGACCATTCATCGCTCACCACGGTAATGAACGCCAATTGCTCGTGAGGGTCCACGGTCTTGTTCACGTCCGTAATCAACTGCTTGAAGCTGGCCTCGATGTCCTTGCGAAATGCCTCATCGGCCATCTTCGGGCGAATCTCCTCGCCCAGCATCACCAGCGCGTGGGGTTGCGTCTGGTTGGCCCCGGAGACACACACCATTTCGATGGCCTCGTGAGACATCAGGCGGTTCTCAATCGGCGCCGGGGCGATGTACTTACCCTTGCTGGTCTTGAAGATTTCCTTGATGCGGCCGGTCAGCTTCAAGCGGCCCATCTCGTCAATTTCGCCCTTATCGCCGGTTTTCAGGAAACCGTCCTCGGAGAACGTCTCGCGGGTTTTCTCCTCATCCTTGTAATAGCCCATCATCGTCGCCGGGCTCTTCACCAGTACCTCACCCTCGTCGCTGATTTTCATTTCCACGCCGGGCATCGCCTCACCGACATAGCCGGTGCGGGAACGGCCCGGTTTGTTCATATGGGAATAGGCAAAGTTCTCGGACATGCCGTAGCCTTCCAGCAGCTCCAGCCCCAGATTGCGGTACCAGTCCAATACATCATTGGACAGCGGTGCGGAGCCACTGCCAGCCAGTTTGACCTTGCTCAGGCCCAGCCCCTTGAGCACCTTCTTCTTGATCACCTTGTTCAGCAACGGAATCTTCAGCAGCTTTTCCAGCTTCTCCTTGGGTAGCTTCTGCAGAACGCCGTGCTGGAACTTCACCCACAGGCGGGGCACCGACAGGAACAGCGTGGGCTGCGCCCGCTGCAGGTCCTGAACAAAGGTGTCCAGTGACTCGGCAAAGAAAAGCTGGAAACCGGAGTACAGCGAGCCCAGCTCTACAAACGTGCGCTCGAAAACATGCGCCAGTGGCAGGTAGGACATCATGCGCTCTTCCGCGCCTACGCCCAGCACCTGGGTGCCACCGGCGGCCGCAAACGCCATATTGCGGAAACTCAGCATAACGCCCTTCGGGCGGCCGGTGCTGCCAGAGGTGTACACAATGGTGGCCAGCTCATCCGCATCCCGCTGGATATTCTCTTCCAGTGGCGGGTACTTGCCTACAAGGTCGTCCCAGGTATCAAAATCGTTGGGCGGGCTCAGCGGGTAGGAAATGCAACGCACGGACTCCGGCACGCCGGACTTCATCATGTCCCAGTCATCCAGCTTGCCGACAAACAGAACCTCGCACTCGCTGTGGTTGAGGATGTAGTTCACGGTATCCGCGTTCAGCGTCGGATACAGCGGCACGGAGATGTGGCCGGCCATCCATATTGCCCAATCCGACATGATCCACTGCGCGCAGTTCTTGGAAATGATTCCAACCCGGCTCTTCTCCGGTAAATTCAGGGATTTCAGGTACGACGCCATCCGGCGGGCTTCGTCCACCGCACGCTTCCAGGTGTATTCGACAACCTTACCGTCGCCAATGGGTTGAGTCATATACAGGGAGTCCGCCTTGGCGTTTTCCCAGTGATAAACCATATCCAGGGGGAGTTTGTCAGTAGTGTCCATGGACCTTCCTTGCGTTGTGTTATTTTTGAGTTATCGGTGTTTTTATTATGTAAGGGCTGCACTGAATTAGACTTTAGTAGCCTATTTCACCACAGCTGTCACCGTCAAAACGTGACGGAACTAGAACTATTCCACTTCACATGTATTTTTAGCCGGCATACCGCCGCCCAGATCCCTGTAAAAGGTACCTTCCCTTACCCATCAATCCAATAGCCTGTGATAAACTTCCGCCCCTTTATTAAACGCGCGTTCGATCTCCCGGCGCGCCAAACAGTCTGAACAGACCCGGAGACCGGTTTATGGCCAACAAGATTCTGCGCACGCTGATCGGCACCGCCCTACTGGCTATGGCGGCCATTACACCCGCCATTGCTCAGAGCGACGAACAGCGGGTAGTCGCCATCACCCAGATTGTCGAGCATCCGGCCCTGGATGCTGTCTACAAGGGCGTCAGGGACGAACTTGAATCACAGGGATACAAAGACGGCGAACAGCTTCGCATCATGCACGAAAGCGCACAGGGCAACGCCGCCATTGCATCACAGATTGCCCGCAAGTTCGTGGGTGAAGGCCCGGATGTGATCGTGGCCATCGCCACACCGTCGGCACAGACCATGGCCGCCGCCGCGCGCCAGACACCGGTGGTATTCTCCGCCGTGACCGACCCGGTCGGCGCCAAGCTGGTTAAAAGCCTGAAGGCGCCGGGTGCCAACATCACCGGCGTGACCGACATGCTGCCCATCGAGCGCCACCTCGACCTGCTAGAACGCGTGGTGCCAGACGCCAAACGCATCGGCACCGTGTACAACCCTGGTGAAGCCAACGCTGTAGCGCTGGTGGAGCTGCTTGAGGAGCGCCTGCAGGCTCGTGACATGGAGCTGGTCAAAGCCGCCGCCACCAAGACCTCGGAAGTGCTCGGCGCCGCCCGGTCGCTGGTGGGCAAGGCAGACGCCATCTACCTGACCACCGACAACACCGTGATCAGCGCCGTTGAAGCGGTCATTTCCGTAGGCGAGCGCGCCAGCATTCCGGTCTTCGCAGCTGACACCGCCACCGTCGGCCGTGGCGCCGTGGCCGCGCTCGGGTTTGACTATTACGATCACGGGCGCCAGACCGGCGCCATGGTGGCCCGCATCCTGGAAGGCGCCAACCCCGGTGATCTGGACGTCGAGTCCGTCGACACCCTGGAACTGTTCGTGAACCCCGCTGCCGCAGAGCGTATGGGCATTACCCTGTCTGACGACCTGATCAGCGACGCGAAAAAAGTCGTAAACAGCGACAAGTAATCCACTGTTAACGGGCGGCCTCACAAGGGCTGCCCGTTTTCATTTATGGTGACCCAATCCCATGCTTAGCAATATTGCCTTTTATGGCGCCATTGAAACCGGCCTGATCTACGGGCTGGTCGCCTTCGGAATCTACCTCTCCTTTCGTGTACTCGACTTCCCGGACCTGACCGTGGATGGCAGCTTTCCCCTGGGCGCCGCCGTAGCAGCGGTATTGATCATTGAAGGGGTTAACCCCTGGCTGGCCACAGGCGCGGCCGTCATTGCCGGCATGGGTGCCGGTGCGGTAACCGCCCTGCTGAACGTCAAACTCAACATCCTTAACCTGTTGGCGTCTATCCTCACCATGATCGCGCTGTATTCGGTAAACCTGCGCATCATGGGCCGGCCCAACATTGCCCTGCTCACCGAGGAAACCGTACTCACGCCCTGGTATGAGCTTGGTCTGGCCTACCATCAAGTGCCGGTTCTGTTGTTCATCATCGTGGTGATGGTGAGCTTGTTGTTGCTGTGGCGTTTCATGAAATCCGAAACCGGACTGGCCATGCGCGCCACCGGCGCCAACCCGCGAATGGCTCGCGCCCAAGGCATCGCCACTGGCGCCATGATTGTGTTGGGGGTTGCCGTCTCCAATGGCCTGGTGGGCCTCGCCGGCGCCCTGTTTGCCCAGAGCCAGGGCGCTGCGGACGTCACCATGGGCGTTGGCGTGATCGTGATCGGCCTGGCCTCGTTGATCGGTGGCGAAGCCGTGCTCACACCGTCTACCGTGCTTCGGGCTCTGATTGCTTGCGTGATCGGCGCCATCGTCTACCGCTTGGCCATTGCCCTGGCGCTGAATGCTGACTTCCTCGGGCTTCAGGCCCAGGATCTGAACCTGATCACCGCTGTGTTGGTCACGCTGGCCATCGTGCTGCCAGGTGTTCGCACATCCGTTGCTGCGCGGTTTACCCGCAAAAAGGCCTGAGGAGGAAGCATGATTACAGCAACCGACCTGACCCTGACCTTTGGCAAGGGCACGCCACTTGAAAACCCGGCCCTGCGGGGCATGAGCCTGACCGTCAACCAGGGCGAGTTCGTCACCGTGATTGGCAGTAATGGCGCCGGAAAATCCACCTTCCTCAACGCCCTTGCCGGAGAGGTGATGGTGGACAGCGGCAACATCATCGTCGACAACCAGGACGTGACAAAGCTGCCCACCCACAAACGCGCGGGCCGTGTCGCCCGCGTATTCCAGGACCCCCTGGCGGGCACCTGCGAAGGCCTGACCATCGAGGAAAACCTGGCCCTGGCCATCAAACGCGGCCAGCGCCGTGGGCTGAGCGCGGCGGTGAAGGCCCGCTACCTGGACCAGTTCAAATCCAGCCTGTCCTCCCTCAACCTGGGCCTGGAAAACCGCCTCGGGGACAAGATGGGCCTGCTTTCCGGCGGCCAGCGCCAAGCCGTCAGCCTGCTGATGGCCAGCCTCACACCCTCCGCTATCCTGCTGCTGGACGAACATACCGCCGCGCTGGACCCGAAAACCGGCTCCTTCGTACTGGAACTAACCACGCAGATCATCGAAGAGCAGAAGCTCACCGCACTGATGGTCACCCACAGCATGAAACAGGCGCTGGAAGTCGGCGACCGCACGGTGATGCTGCATCAGGGCCAGGTGGTGTTCGATATTGCGGGGAAGGATCGGGAAGGCCTGGAAGTGAAAGACCTGCTGGAGCTGTTCGAGAAGCAGCGCGGGCTGGAAGTGGACGACGACAGCCTGCTGCTGGGCTAGGAGAAACCAGGGCCATGCAGGAGAATCTCCCCTCCTGCATGGCCTCCCGGTTAATGGCCGTAAATGATCATCTGGGTGTTGGTGATGGACAGGTCATCAACAAACACACTGCCTATTGATGTACCACCAACGATAATACCGCCCATACTCATATCCGCCCGGAACTCCGGAATCTCAATGGCAAGGCTACTGATACCCTGTGAGTTCGCGGTTTTATAGATACCCATCTCCACACGGGCGAACAGGTCCAGCGGCTGGGGCGCAGACAGGTCGTAATCCGCACCGGTCAACCTCAGGTCCTCAATGCCCAATGCCAGAAACGGCACATCGAAATCCATATCGTCAATGGCGAGATCGGCACGGAAGCTCAACACGTCGGTTGCGGTATCCACACGAATGGTTCCCGAACCAATCAGCGCGTCCATATGGAAGTTATCCAGAATGGTTGTACCAGTAGACGGGCCAGCCAGGTTCCACTGGCCTGTTTCAATCCGCAGGTCCACCGCACCAAAGGTCATTGGCAGGATGTTGATAATGGCATCGCCGTCGCTGGCAACGTCGATGTTGATGCGGATGTTATCCAGGAGATCACTGGGCGCGGCGCCGGTCAGGTTTGTTCCCATCTCGGAGAACATATCTGTCCGGTTGGTGCCGCCTACAGAGATATCGTTGATGACCATGGACCCTTCATCGGTGTAGATGAAGCGATCAATGTTCAGTTTGGTTTCCAGCTCAATGGTCACACCGGCCTGGCCGGTAATGTTTCCCATCGCGCTGTCGTCCAGCATCACAATGTCTGCCATTGCGGCAGCAGGTAACCCTGCGACGCCCAGCGCAAGCAGTGTTCGTTTCAGGCCTTTCATTATTATGTTCCTTTTATAGTCGTTTTCACTTCCTGTGGGCCACTACCTCTTACGACTCCACATCACTACTTTAGCGACAGGTATAAAACGGGTACGTGCACCGGTCACATTTAACTGACTTTATGAACATTTTTTCAGGTTTTTCGCTGCACAGTTTTTGACCACAACATCTAGTGGTTTCAAGTAAAACGCCTCAACACGGCGTATCTGCGGGCATTTCAGGATATTCAAGCATTCATCCATTGATTTTCTTTCGCAATGGGCCGCGATCTATAGTTGTCTTCTTATTCACAGACCACTATATCCTGTTATACTAATCTCATATTCACCCATATATAGGGTTTTCTCGGCCCGCTTACCACAAGCGGCGCACCAGTAAACAACGCGGGTGATCATCTTTCCTGAAAACCCGCTGTTGCGCCTTTTCCAGAGCGGACAGCGGGTTAGAAAAACACCAGATCTAGTGTTTCACCAGATCTGAAGCACAACAGCCTTCCAGGCTGAGACATCTTAACGACACATGGGGTATGGCCGGCTGCGGTTTGCGGCGGTCATCAATAGACATACCGGACATCCGAGGGTGGCAATGAACGCAAAAGCACAGGCCGTGATAACAACAATTCCAATGCAGGAAGCTTCGCTGGACATTTGGAACAGCAAGTACCAACTCAAAACCAAGACCGGTGAACCGGTCGATAAGGACATCGAAGCCACGTACGAGCGTGTCGCCACTGCCCTCGCCGAAGTTGAAAACAAAGCCGACCGTGCCAAATACAAGAAGGAGTTCGTCTGGGCCCTTCGCCACGGTGCCATCCCCGCAGGCCGCATTACCTCCAACGCCGGCGCGGAAGCCCACAAACCGGCTACGTCCACCATCAACTGCACCGTGTCCGGCTCCGTTCAGGATTCCATGAACGACATCCTGGAGAAAAACCACGAAGCCGGCCTCACCCTCAAAGCCGGTTGCGGTATTGGTTATGAGTTCTCCACCCTGCGCCCCCGCGGCGCCTACGTGGCCGGCGCCGGTGCCACCACCTCCGGCCCGCTGTCGTTCATGGATATCTTCGACCGCATGTGCTTCACCGTGTCTTCCGCCGGTGGCCGCCGTGGTGCCCAGATGGCGACTTTCGATGTACACCATCCAGACGTGATCGACTTCATCCAGGCCAAGCGTGAAGATGGCCGCCTGCGCCAGTTCAACCTCTCGCTGCTGATCACCGAAGACTTCATCGAAGCCGTGCGCAACGGCGACGACTGGCACCTGTCGTTCCCTGTTACCGAGAAAGAAGTCGCCGATGAAGAGCTGGACCTATCCGACGCCAGCCAGTTCGTGTACCGCGACTTCCCGATCCAGAAAGGCTATGTGGTCAATGGCGAAGGCAAGGTGGCGTGCCGCATCTACCGCACCCTGAAAGCCCAGTTCATCTGGGACACCATCATGACCAGCACCTATGACTACGCCGAGCCAGGGTTCATCCTGATCGACAAGGTCAACCAGATGAACAACAACTGGTTCTGCGAAGACATCCGCGCCACCAACCCTTGCGGCGAGCAGCCCCTGCCCCCGTACGGCAGCTGCCTGCTGGGCTCTGTGAACCTGACCATGTTCGTGGACTACCCGTTCACCGACAAGGCCAGCTTCAACTATGAGAAGTACCGCAAGGTAGTGGGCATCTTCACCCGCATGCTGGACAACGTGGTGGAGATCAACGGCCTGCCGCTGGAAGAACAGCGCCACGAAATCACCTACAAGCGCCGCCACGGTATGGGCATCCTCGGCCTGGGTTCCACCCTCGCCATGCTGCGCATGCCTTACGGCTCGCCGGAATCCGTACAGTTCACCGAAGACGCCGTGCGTGAGATGGCCGTGGAAGGCTGGCGCCAGTCCCTGGCCCTCGCCGACGAAAAAGGCGTTGCGCCGATCATGAACGACGAGTTCGAAGTAACCCCAAAGATGCTTAGCAAGTGCCCGCAGCTGTCCCAGGATGGTTATAAGCTGGGCGACAAGCTCAAGGGCAAGGTACTGCACGCCAAATACAGCAAGTACATGCAGCAGATCGCCGGCGTAGAGCCGGAGCTGATCGAGCAATTGGCCGAAAAAGGTGGCCGCTTCACGCACCACACCTCCATCGCGCCCACCGGAACCATCAGCCTGTCGCTGGCCAACAACGCCAGTAACGGCATCGAGCCAAGCTTCTCGCACCACTACGCGCGAAACATCATCCGTGAAGGACGCAAGACCAAGGAAAAAGTCGACGTATTCTCCTTCGAGCTGCTGGCTTACCGCCACCTGGTCAACCCAGGTGCCATGCCCTTCTCCGAAGAAGACGACAAGCGCCTGCCCCAGTACTTCACCACCTCTGAAGACGTGACGCCGGCGCAGCACGTGGACATCCAGGCCGCGGCACAGCTGTGGGTGGACTCGTCCATCTCGAAGACCGCCAACGTGCCCCAGGATTTCGCGTACACGGACTTCAAAGACATCTACATGTACGCCTACGACAAAGGCCTGAAGGGTTGCACCACCTTCCGCTTTAATCCGGAAGCCTTCCAGGGCGTGCTGGTTCAGGAGAAAGACCTGGAAAACACACTGTACGAATTCACCCTGGACGACGGCAGCAAGGTCACCCTCAAGGGCAACGAACAGGTAGAGTACGACGGCGAGCTCCACAACGCCGCCAACCTGTTTGATGCGCTGAAAGAAGGCACCTACGGCAAATACTGATCCCGGGAACCGACACAGGACAACGAACATGACCGTTAAAATCAGCAACAAAATCGTCGGCTACCGCGTAAAGAAAGCCGACCCCGAAGCAGCCCAGCCAGCCGCGCAGCCGGAGCACAAGCCGGTTGAAATGAACGAATACATCGAACGGCCGGACTTCCTGCTGGGCACCACCTACAAGATCAAACCGCCGGTGGCCGAGCACGCGATGTACATCACCATTAATGACATCCTGCTCAACGAAGGCACCGACCACGAAAGCCGGCAGCCGTACGAAGTGTTCATCAACTCCAAGTCGATGGAACACTTCCAGTGGGTTATCGCCCTCACCCGCGTTGTCTCCGCCGTGTTCCGCAAAGGCGGCGACGTGACCTTCCTGGTGGAAGAGCTGCGCAGCGTATACGACCCCAACGGCGGCTACTTCAAGAAAGGCGGCGTATTCATGCCCTCCCTCGTTGCCGAAATCGGCGCCGTGATCGAGAAGCACCTGAAAGCCATCGGCCTGATCGAAAGCGAGGAAATGAGCGAAGTCACCAAACGCATCCTCGCCGAAAAGCGCGCCGAATTCGAAGCCAGCCACACCACGGCCACGAACGACGACAAAGCCGGCGACTACCCGCCCAACGCCACCATGTGCGGAAAGTGCAGTACCAAGGCGGTGATTGTGATGGATGGGTGTGCGACTTGTTTGTCTTGTGGGGATAGTAAGTGTGGTTGAGGTGATTGACTGCAGTGAGTGATGAAAGGCCTGGAGTGTGAAAGCTTCGGGCCTTTTTGTTCTGGGTCGGTGGAATCATTTGACCGATTTATGATTGCGGAAATGCGACCGCTTCATGATTGCGCAGTATAGAATCTACCAACTTGGCTGTATTGTTTTGCAAGTTATTGGATTTACGGCTATTTCTAGCGAGTATTTTAGGGGATCGATTAGATCGTGAAACGTAATAACGAAGCGGTCAAATTTTTGCAATCTCTGATACGTCGGTCTAACTGCTGTTATACGTAAGGGAGAGAAATGGATCTAGCTACGATCACAGCCTCTGGATTGTTGGCGATACTGATAAACGTGATCGGGGCATTCTGGATCAAAGAGCGGCTTCGGCAGTCTATTAAGTACGAATATGATCAAGATCTGGCCAAGCTGAAAAGCCATCTAGATTTCGAGCTGGATAAGAAGAAACGTCTCTATGAAGGAAAGCTGGCTCAGTATAAGAAATACTTTGCCCTTATGGATTCTTATTCGCTGGAGCAGCGGCACGCGCTGATGGACGGATTTCAGGAGGGAATCTTCAAGATTTTGGAGAACCCATCGACCGAGAACACGATCGAATACATCAAAAAGACGCTCAGCCTGCAGAATGATATTTCAGATCAGTTTTTGATGTTCAAAAACGAAATGAATGGCCTACGGCTAGAAGCCGGAGAGCCTCTGCTTGAGTTGATTGAGTCCTACGTCTCCGCTCTCGAAAAAGTACAGGAGAGAACGGTATCGTTTCTGAGCTGGATGAACGAGAACGCGACGACTTTTTTAGCCCAGCCAGAGGCTGCGCAACAAAAGGTTCAAGAATTCATGCAAGAAGAAGCTTCTGCGGAAGCTCAAGAATTGATTGGTCTTCAGGAGCAAATCTTCAGGGAAATGCGGCGTGAGTTGGGCATCGTTTAACCAGTCAATTAAGTTCGTTCCCGGCCTGGCGGCCGTCCACCGGACGTCCCTGTCGGGCCGCCGCTTATTTCAGCGTTATTTGACCTTCTAGCGAGGAACTATGGAAGAGCCGGACAATGATTGGCGGATGGAAGATGTGTTCTTTGTTTCAGAAGACACTCGCCTACCGTCTGGCCAAATAGCGAGAAAGGGAAGCCAAGTTACCAGGCAATCAGTGGCAAGGCTCAACAAGAAAAAAGTTGTTTGCATCGCCTTACCAAATGCGACCGCACTGTTCCTTAATGCTTCACGCCGATCTTGGGAAGAAGCGCAAGATATTCGCAAGAGTTCAAAAATTGATCGCTCTATCAAACCAGAAGTGACATTTTTGACTCGTGCCGAGTCCTTCGATTATCTAGAGCGAGTCATGGAATCGGTTGTAATGGCGCACACGGCTTTGGAAGCCTTCGTTAATGAAAAAATCCCCGATGACTTCATTTACAACGCGCATCGGAAAAGCGACGTAATACTGGAGCGAATGAAAAAACGTGACATTGAGCGCTATTTGTCGCTTGGGGAAAAACTGTCAGATGTTTTGCCTGACTGTCTCGCTGTGGATTCGCCAAAGGGTTCTCGGTGCTGGGAAGGGTTCGTGAAGTTAAAACGAATACGTGACCGAATAATTCATATGAAGAAAGAAGATCGCAGATCTTCAGGCCCCGACATTCCCACGCTTTGGCATGCTTTGTTCAAAGTAGAGGCACCTTTCAGGCAAGCTAAAGAGGTCTGTGACTATTTCATCAGGAACATGCAGAGTGATCCTCCAAGATGGCATTCAGAGTATCCCAGCAAATAACAAGGCCAGGCACGGCGACGGCTTTTTCGTTGCGGCTTCGCCTCCACTACAAAGCCGCGCATGCTGGCGGCGTTAGCTTGGTGAGAAATATGGAGAAAATTGCATGGGTATTAGTATTTCTTGGGGTTTGCATGAACGCATCCGCTGATCCAGTCCAAATCGAAACAGACAGCTTTTTGCTTTCACTTCCATCTGGATGGGAAATTGAAGAGCTATCAAGCCAAGCCAAGTTAGTGGGTCCAAACGACGAGTATCTCGTTGTCTCTTCATATCGCATCTCTGGAGAAGGAAATGACCAGGACCTAGAAGGCATAAGAAAGGAGTTCAACGAAAATATAGCAGGCACAATGCAGCAGGCCGCAAACGAACCGGATTTGAAAATCGTCAAACCGTTGAAAAATGAGAAGAGTGACAATGGCTCCACGGTCTGGAGCATTTCAACTGAGACAACCGACGGCACAGCCTTCTACAGCCTATTCGGGTCTGTAGGACCTCGGGTGGCTTTGCTTCTGACAGTTGAGGGGAATATGCAGTACAAAGAAAGCATAGAGACCGTGCTTAATTCCCTAAACAACGTCCAGTGGCAATAAAGCTAACACATATGAGCCTTCTCGGAATCAATAGGCAATAGTCGTTTTTTTGGCCGCGCCAGCGGCCAATCTAAACCCATGAGCGAGAACGCCTGCTTCGTTAGTCTCGTTGGGCTGTCAGGCACTCACAGCAAACACATATAGGGGCTCTCTTAGTGTGGCTTTAGGCCACGGCCTGACCGGTCGTTCCTTCAGTGGGTCAGGGGCACCAGACATTATTCGGTTAACCGGCCACTGGCACTATTCAAGCGACGGGCTGCTGGGCTCCAGTTAGGTTCAGGCTCAGGACCGGTGTAAGCGCACTGGCTCATGGTATTAAGGCACGCCCACGGGATGGCTAATCAAGTCGCACTGGCTTCGGCCTCGGTGATATAAAACCGGTTTGGCATCACGTGCCAGTCAGCAGACATCCGGTTTTTAGTATCATCCTTTCTGATCCAGTTAGGCATCATACTCATCCCGTGGCGTGACTAACCTGTCAGGAACCGTTGTTCATCGAAGACCCTCCGATGCTTAAGCATGAAATAGGTGGCGCGCCCCAGCTTGTGGGCGAGAGCCGATAAGGCTTTGGCTTTGTTCATACGTTTCTGAAGTGTTTGCAGGTATCGTTGCGCTTTTTCATTGCCCCGCAGATACAACACCGCCGCCTCTGAAAACGCCCACTTGAGGTGGGCATTACCGATTCTATTGCCTTGGGTGCCATAAGTTTTACCCGCAGACTCCGCCTTACACTTGATCAATCGGGCATAGGATGCGAATTTTTGAACCGACTCGAAACGCTGAATGTCGCCGATTTCATAGAGGATGGTCAGTGCCAGGATGCGCCCCACACCGGGGATGGTTCGTAATACGCTGAGCGAGGCGGGATCGTGTTGTTTGGCTTGTTGCTCCAAGTGCCATTCCAGCTTGCTGAGTTCCTGATGATAAAACTGAAGAATGGCCAGATCCAGATCAACATTCCTTTGTACTTCGGGGTGTTCGAATGTGTTGTGTAATTGAGTGCGGGCATTAAGGTTTTTCAGATTGACCCGGTTCGGAGGCAAATTGTATTGACTGGTGGTGTTGATCACGTGGGCTTTTAACATGGCTCCGTGTTGAACGATTCGAGTTCGCCGCCGGAGTAGGTCCCGGGTAGCCCGCATTTCTTTAGGGTAGACGTACGCGAGCGGAAAGTTACCACCCCGCATCAGTATCGCAATCTTGAAGGAGTCGATGCGGTCGTTCTTGGTCTTACCGCCGTGGATAGCCTTCATATACAGAGCGTGGCCCAGAATGAAGGCAATGCCGTGTTCCTCACAAAGGTCAGCGATCCAGTACCAGCAGTGCATGCATTCGACGCCGATAACCAGGTCATCCCGGAAGGGATCGAGAAGCGCCAGCAGCGGTTCAGGCTGGGCCTTGATCTCCTTGTGCAGCAGCACCTCGCCCTGTTGGTCGAGGATGCAGACATAGAGGCTGCGGGCGTGCAGGTCGATTCCACAATAATGGCGGTGGGTGCTATGGTAAAAGTTCATGAGTCTTCTCCCTTGTAGTGCTTCGTCGCCTTCCAGCTTAGCGGGCAACCGCTGGGCTGGGGAGAAGGCTCAATCAGTATCAATCGGCTGCACAGCGACCGATTTTCCGCCGCTTCGCGGCTCCAAATCGGCGCGTGAGCCGGGCGTTAAAAAGTAATGGGAGAGTTGTGCAGATTACCCCAGAAATAATAAGTACCATTGGCCTAGCTCTGGATCTAGTTGGTGCCCTAATGATTGGTTTTGAATTTTTCAGGAAATTTGGCGGCGACAAGTTTCGACCTGATGCGGGGTTGGCGGTTCACCCGAAGAAGGGTGTTATCCAACAAAGTGAAGTCCAACCAACTGACGAATATGCAAAGTGGGAAGCCAGGCGAGAAAAAGTGGCGAAAATTGGTCTTTTCGTACTTTGTTTGGGTTTTATCCTGCAGATCGTCGCAAATTGGGTATAAATTTTTAACAAGTCGCAGCAGTACGTGGCCTACGGCCACCGGACGCCACTGTCGTGGCGCCGCTGTGCTCAGCGTTGAGGCTGTAGAAAAACTCCGAATCGTGCCCCGGTTTTGCTAGGATCAGGCAAACGGACAAGGAGTCGTCAGATGCCCAAAGCCAAGCCCCGCTTCAAGCCCTACAACCCCGACCAGAACGC
>NZ_JBUPZY010000008.1:0-265201 GCF_055524115.1 Marinobacter sp. V34
GCGTTCTGGTCGGGGTTGTAGGGCTTGAAGCGGGGCTTGGCTTTGGGCATCTGACGACTCCTTGTCCGTTTGCCTGATCCTAGCAAAACCGGGGCACGATTCGGAGTTTTTCTACAGCCTCAACGCCTGCATTTGCGGCTTGGGTGAAGTGGCGGCTTTTGTGCGTATTTTTGCACAAAAGGTGACAGTTTACCCAAGTCCGGCAAGATGCACTGGTTACGTTTTATTTGTTCAAATTTTATCATTACAGATTTTTAGCAATGGCAGCACGTGACGACAAGCGAATACAGATTCTTTTACAGCGCTTAATCCCTGCGATTTCAAGAACTCGTAATCAATTTCATTGCGCTCGTAAATGGCAGCTAGAATTAATTTGATTGTTGCAAAGATATCGTTAATAGAACGTTTTACTTGCAAAACTCTGGAAACCATATGCGAGTCGAGAGCTTTGATATCATTATTTCCTAGAATGTAGTTGCCGTGATCTATGTCTTCTCTGATTCTATCTATTTCTTCGTAAATTATTTCCATCTCTTTTTCCGAGTAGGACTTTATTCTGTGGCACAGTTCATCTATATCTTGGTTTGTAAGTAGCTCATCTGTTTTGGAGTGCTCTTGAATACTCTCGAGTTGTGAAAGCATTTCTTTGTACTTGGTATCATCGCCAGACTTTAAAGATTTGAGATGACGATCATCGAGAATGCTGCCAGCCATTAATATCTTGCCTAGTGGCTCATTCTCATTAACTTTATCCATGAACAGCAATAAGTTTGATTTTAATATTTTTACAGCTCTACGTTTTTGATTTTGAGCCTGAACGTACTCTTTAAGGTAAACGCCTAGCAGCGCACCTATTATTCCAATTAGTACAGCTATAATTTTTGGATCCACTCTAAACTCCCTGAGGAACATAACAGCAGTTAGACCGACGTATCAGTGATTGCGGAAATTTGACCGCTTCATTATCACGCCCCAACTTACAAGCTAAGGTCTAAAATGGATTTTAAATCATAGGCTTGAAAAGACCGAGCCCAAAACGCCTGTAATAACGAAGCGCGTCGCCTGATTCCCATTTATCCAAGAGCGTATACGCAGCCTACACAAAGCACAAACCCCAGCACATGGCTGGGGTCTGAGGTAGGAACGGACGGGAGGAGGGGCGTTACTTCTTCAACCCCATCTCCTCAATAGAAATCTCCCGCATCTTGAACTTCTGGATCTTCCCAGTGACCGTCATCGGGAATTCATCCACGAACTTGTAGTTCCTGGGGATCTTGAAATGGGCAATTTTGCCTTTGCAAAATTCCCGCAGCTCGTCGCCGGTGACGGGGTCAGCATCCGGGTTCAGCTTTATCCAGGCGATGAGTTCTTCGCCGTATTTGTCATCGGGGATGCCGGTGACCTGCACTTCCTCGATGGCGGGGTGGGTGTAGAGGAATTCCTCGATTTCTTTCGGGTAGATGTTCTCGCCACCGCGGATCACCATGTCTTTGATGCGGCCAACAATCTGTATGTAGCCGTCTTCGTCCATGGTGGCCAGGTCGCCGGTGTGCATCCAGCCGGCGTCGTCGATGGCTTCGGTGGTTTTCTCGTCGTTGTTCCAGTACTTCAGCATCACGCTGTAGCCACGGGTGCACAGCTCGCCGATTTCACCGCGCGGAACCACGTTGCCGTTGCCGGGGTCGACGATCTTGGTTTCCAGATGGGGCTGGGTGCGGCCCACAGTGGTGACCTGTTTCTCGAACGGGTCAAGGGAGCTGGTCTGGGTGGATACAGGGCTGGTTTCGGTCATGCCGTAGGCGATCTGAACTTCTTTCATATTCATCTTGCCGTTGACCTTCTTCATCACCTCCGCCGGGCAGATGGACCCGGCCATGATGCCGGTGCGCAGGGTAGACAGGTCGTAGGTTTCGAAATCCGGCTCGGCCAGTTCGGCGATGAACATGGTGGGCACGCCGTACAGGGCGGTGGCTTTTTCCTGGTGCACTGCCTGCAGTACGGATTTGGGCTCGAAGCCTTCACCCGGGTAGATCATGGTGGCGCCGTGGGTGATGCAGCCCAGGTTGCCCATCACCATGCCGAAGCAGTGGTACAGGGGCACGGGAATCACCAGGCGGTCTTTCTCGGTGAGCAGTTGGCTCTCCGCCACAAAGTATCCGTTGTTGAGGATGTTGTGGTGGGTGAGGGTCGCGCCCTTGGGGTTGCCGGTGGTGCCGGAGGTGAACTGGATGTTGATGGGGTCATCGAACTGCAGCTGGCCCTGCACTTTGTCCAGTTCTTCCTGGCTGACGTCGCTGGTGAAGCCGATGAACTCGGCCCAGGTCCACATGCCGTCGTGTTTGCGCTTGTCCAGGTTCACGACCGCGCGCAGCTCGGGTACTTTCTGGGCCTTGAGTTTGCCGGGGGCGCTGGCTTTTAGTTCCGGAGCCAGTTCGTAGACCATCTTGCGGTAGTCAGAGGCCTTGAAGCTATCGGCAGTGACCAGTACGGAGATGCCGGCCAGGTTCATGGCGTAGTCCAGTTCGTGTACGCCGTAGGCCGGGTTGATGTTTACCAGGATGGCGCCGACTTTGGCCGTGGCAAATTGGGTAACGGTCCACTCGTAACGGTTGGGTGACCAGATGCCTACGCGGTCGCCACGTTTGACGCCGATGGCCATGAAGGCGCGGGCGGCTTCGTTGACCTTTTCCACGAACTCTTTGTAGGTCCAGCGGATGTCCTGATGCAGGGCAACGAGGGCCTCAGTGTCGGGGTATTTCTCAGCGGTGCGGTCGAGCATTGCGCCGATGGTCATGCCCAGCAGGGGTACTTCGGAGGTACCGCTGGTGTAGCTGGGAAGAGTCATGCTCATGGTGTCTGCCTCCATTGTTTTTGTCGTCGAGGGCAAGCAGCAGGTTTGAATCAGCCTGCTAGCGGCTCTGGTTGTGATATTCAGGGTTCGGTTGCATATCGCTGGCGATGGCCACGCGATTGGACATGTTGTAGAAACCAATCAGGTTGCTCAGGTCCCAGATGCCGCTGTCGCTGAGGCCGGCATCCCGCAGGGCCTGGGTGTGCTCTTCGGTAACGGTGGCCGGGGAGCGGGTGAGGTGCGACGCAAAATCGAGCATGGCGCGCTGACGCTTGTCGAGTTTGGCGCTGCGGTAGTTCATCACCATATGTTCGCCCAGCGTGGGGTCGCCGCTCAGTACCCGCACGGCGGCGCCGTGGGCGACCAGGCAGTAGAAACACTTGTTCTCGGAGGACACGACAACAGCGACCATTTCCCGCTCAAGTTTGCTGAGTTCGCCTTCGCCGAGCATTAGCTCGTTATAGAGGCGGGTAAAGCCTTCGAGCTGCTTCAGGTTCTGGCTGTAGGCCGTCAGTACGTTAGGGATCATGCCGAGTTTTTCCTGGCAGATCTGGAAGTACTTTTGGGTGTCTTCCGGCATGTCCTTGATCTCGGGGATTGGGAGATCCAGGGCGACGACGTTTTTATGATGGCTCATTGACAGTTTCCTCCGAGCGCTTGGCCGACTTTTGAGCCGTTGTGGCGTTTGAGTTGTTCGCTGATCCACTCGCCGGTGGTGACCAGTTTGTTCAGGTCGACGCCGGTTTTGATGCCCAATCCGTTCAGAAGGTATAGCACGTCTTCTGTGGCAACGTTGCCGGAGGCACCCTTGGCGTAGGGACAGCCACCGAGGCCGGCGACGGACGCATCAATCACCGAAACGCCTTCTTCCAGCACGGCGTACAGATTGGCCAGTGCCTGGCCGTAGGTGTCGTGGAAGTGGGCGGCGAGCTTTTCAATCGGCACTTCGGCGGCCACGGCTTCGAGCATGCGTTTGGCTTTCAGCGGAGTGCCTACGCCGATGGTGTCGCCGAGGGAGATTTCGTAGCAGCCGAGTTCGGCCAGGGCCTTGGCGACTTTGGCCACCTGTTCCGGGGCGATATCGCCTTCGTAGGGACAGCCGAGCACGGTGGAGACGTAGCCGCGTACCGGGATATGGTATTGCTTGGCCGCTTCCATCACGGGCAGAAAGCGTTCCAGGCTTTCGGCGATGGAGCAGTTGATGTTCTTCTGGCTGAACGATTCCGACGCAGCGCCAAACACGGCCACTTCGTCCACCCCGGCCGCCAGGGCGTTTTCGAAGCCCCTGAGGTTGGGGGTTAGCACGGAGTAACGCACGCCGGCTTTGCGTTGGATACCGGCCATCACCTCCGCAGCGTCGCCCATCTGTGGCACCCATTTCGGGGATACGAAGCTGGCGGATTCGATGTGGTTGAGGCCACAGTCGGCCAGTCGGTCAATCAGGCCCGTTTTGATGGCGGTATCGATCACCGCGCCGGGTTCGTTCTGAAGGCCGTCTCGGGGGCTCATTTCTACCAGTCTTACCTGCTGTGGAAAGGCCATTAGCTTGCCTCCTCCTCGCCGTCGGTAACGTCGATGGCGATCAGTTCGGCGCCTTCGGAGACCTGGTCGCCTTCGGCGAAGAAGATGTCGGTGACCACGCCGTCGGCCGGGGCCTTGATGGCGTGTTCCATCTTCATGGCTTCCATGATTACCAGGCTCTGGCCGGCGGTCACCGTGTCGCCCACCTTGGTCTGTACCGCCACGATGGCACCGTTCATGGGCGCGGCCAAGCTGCCTTCACCAGCCATTTCCTCGAAGCCGTAGGTTTCCCGGTACAGAATGCACTGGAAGGTGTCGCCTTCGTAGAAGAGCACCAGTTGGTCGTTGTGCAGGTTGCCGTGAACGCTGATGCGGTGGCCGTTGATGACCGCCTGCAGGTAGTCGTCGTCCAGCTTCGCCGTCAGGTTGTAGACACTGTCGCCCACAAACACCTGATAGCGGTCGTCCCGCTCCAGTACCTTGAGTTCGTGAATGTCCTCACCCACTTGCAGCTGCAGGGGCTGGGCGTATTCGGAGTTCATGCGCCAGCTGTTCTGGCGGCCGAACGGCGACCAGGGGTCGGTGCTGATCACTTCCCGGGACTTGCGCTGTTCCAGCACGAAGCCGGCAGCCAGTACCAGGGCCTTGTGGGTATCGAGCCGTGACTTCGGAAACAGCAGCTCGCGATGGTCGTCGATAAACCCGGTGGTCAGATTCGCTTCCCGGAACGGCTGGGCGTCAGCCAGGGCGTGCAGGAAGCGAATGTTGGTTTTCACCCCGGCGATGCGATAGTGCTCCAGGGCCTGGACCATGCGGTTGATGGCCTGGTCGCGGGTTTCGTCCCACACGATGAGCTTGGCGATCATCGGGTCGTAGTGGATGCTGATGTCGTCGCCTTCGGTGACGCCGGTATCCACCCGCACATGCGCGCTTTCATCAGGCGTACTCAGGTAGCGCAGGTTGCCGGTGGCGGGCAGGAAGTCCTGGTCCGGGTCTTCGGCGTAAATACGCGCTTCCAGGGCGTGGCCGCGGGTTTTCACCTGGGATTGCTCCAGTGGCAGGGCATCGCCCCAGGCCACTTTTAACTGCCATTCCACCAAATCCTGGCCGGTGACCATTTCGGTGACCGGGTGCTCCACCTGCAGGCGGGTGTTCATCTCCATGAAGAAGAAGGAACCGTCCACGTCGTAGAGGAATTCCACGGTGCCGGCACCGACGTAATCGATGGCCTGGGCGGCTTTGACTGCAGCTTCACCCATGGCTTTGCGGGTGTCTTCGCTCAGGCCGGGGGCCGGGGCTTCTTCCAGTACTTTCTGGTGGCGGCGCTGCACGGAGCAGTCCCGTTCGGCCAGATAGACGCCTTTGCCGCTCTTGTCGCAGAACACTTGGATTTCCACGTGGCGCGGCTGGGTCAGGTAGCGCTCGATGAGCATGTCCGGGTTGCCGAAGGCGTTCTTCGATTCCCGCTTGGCGGCGGCCAGGGCGTCGTCAAAGTCTTCCATACGCTCGACCACGCGCATGCCCTTACCACCACCGCCGGCGACGGCTTTCAGCAGCAGCGGGAAGCCGCACTTTTCGGCTTCCTTGCGAAGGGTGTCCGGGGACTGGTCGTCGCCGTGGTAACCCGGCACCAGAGGTACGCCGGCCTTCTCCATGATGGCTTTGGCCGCGGACTTGGAGCCCATGGCCGCAATGGCCGAGGAGGGTGGGCCGATAAATACGATATTGTTGGCTTCGCAGGCTTCGGCGAACTGGGTGTTCTCGGAGAGGAACCCGTAGCCCGGATGAACCGCCTGGGCGCCGCTTTCTTTAGCCACCTCGATGATGGTGTCGGCTTTCAGGTAACTCTCGGAGCTGGCGGCCGGGCCGATGTTGAAGGCTTCGTCGGCCATAGCGACATGGCGAGCGTCGGCGTCGGCATCGGAATAGACGGCGACCACTCGAATGCCCATGCGGTGGGCGGTCTGTATGATCCGGCAGGCGATTTCGCCCCGGTTGGCGATCAGAATTTTGCTGAACATGGTTGTTATTCCTCCGGAACCCAGTTGGCCTTGCGTTTGTTCAGGAAGGCACCAAGCCCCTCCTGCCCTTCGGCACCCACCCGGATGTCGGCAATGCGTTGTGCGGTATCGTCGATCACATCGGCGTTGATCGGCTTGTGGCTGACGGCAAACACGAGGTCTTTGGCCGCCTTCATGGCTTCAGGGCCGTTGAGAGCCAGTTGCTGCAGCATCTCGTTGCAGCGTGCGTCCATGGCCTCGACATCGTCACAGACGATGTGCACCAGTCCGTATTCCTGGGCCTGTCTTGCTGTAAATACTTCAGCGGACAGGAAGTAGCGGCGGGCCTGGCGTTCACTGATGGCACGCACCACGTAGGGGCTGATCACGGCCGGTATCAGGCCGAGTTTGACTTCACTCAGACAGAAGCTGGATTTTTCCGTGGCGAGCACGATGTCGCAGCAGGCGGCAAGGCCAACCGCACCACCGAAGGCGGCTCCCTGAACCAGTCCGATGACTGGCTTCGACAGGTGGTTGAGCACGTTCATCAGCCGTGCCAGCTCCCGCGAATCGTCGAGGTTTTCCTGGCGGGTGTTGTCCGCCATGCGGCGCATCCAGCCAAGGTCGGCCCCGGCCGAGAAGTGTTTGCCTTCGGAGCGCAGGATCACGATGCTGGTGTTGTCGTCGGCGTCGACGTTCTCCAGCGCGGTGATCAGTTGCTGGATGATCACGTCGTCGAAGGCGTTGCGTTTGTCCGGACGGTTCAGCACGACGTCCGTCACACCGTCGCTGCGGCGGTTGATTAGAACGGCAGATTCGTTGTCTGTCATGTCAGTCTCCCCGATTACATCCGGAACACGCCGAAGCGTGTTGGCTTGGCCGGGCGGTTAAGGGTGGCGGACAGGCTGAGGGCGACCACTTCCCGGGTCTGGGCCGGGTCGATCACGCCGTCGTCCCACAGGCGGGCGCTGGCGTAGTAGGGGTGGCCCTGGTGTTCGTAGGAGTCGACGATGGGCTTCTTGAAGTCAGCTTCCTCATCGGCACTCCATTCCTGGCCTTTACGCTCCATGCCTTCACGTTTGACGGTGGCGAGCACGCCAGCGGCCTGTTCGCCGCCCATCACGGAGATGCGGGCATTGGGCCACATCCACAGGAAATCCGGGCTGTAGGCGCGGCCGCACATGCCGTAGTTGCCAGCACCAAAGCTGCCGCCGATCAGTACGGTGATCTTGGGCACTTCGGCACAGGCCACGGCCATGACCATTTTGGCGCCGTGTTTGGCGATGCCTTCGGACTCGTGCTTCTGACCTACCATGAAGCCGGTGATGTTCTGCAGGAACAACAATGGAATATTGCGCTGGCAGCACAGTTCAATAAAGTGGGCGCCTTTCTGGGCGGATTCGCTGAACAGGATGCCGTTGTTGGCGATGATGCCCACCGGGTAGCCGTGGATATGGGCAAAGCCGGTCACCAGTGTCTGGCCGTAGTAGCGTTTGAATTCGTCGAATTCGGAGCCGTCGACGATGCGGGCAATAACATCACGCACGTCGAACTGTTTGCGCAGGTCGGTGCCAACAATGCCGTAGATTTCCTCGGCATTGAACAGCGGTGCCTTGGGTTTGCGAATCTCCACGTCCGTCGGTTTGCGGCGGTTGAGGTTGGAGATGCAGCGCCGGGCGATTTCCAGTGCGTGGGCGTCGTTCTCCGCGTAATGGTCGGCGACACCGGAGGTTTTGCAGTGCACGTCGGCGCCGCCAAGGTCTTCGGCACTGACGACTTCACCGGTGGCGGCTTTGACCAGTGGCGGGCCGGCCAGGAAGATGGTGCCCTGGTTGCGCACGATGATGGATTCGTCGGCCATGGCGGGTACGTAGGCACCGCCGGCGGTGCACAGGCCCATGACGACGGCAATCTGTGGGATGTCGTCGGCAGACATGCGGGCCTGGTTGTAGAAGATGCGGCCGAAGTGGTCGCGGTCCGGGAAGACGTCGTCCTGCCGTGGCAGGTTGGCACCGCCGGAGTCGACCAGGTAGATGCAGGGCAGGCGGTTCTGCAGGGCGATTTCCTGGGCGCGGAGGTGTTTTTTGACGGTCAACGGGTAGTAGCTGCCGCCTTTAACGGTGGCGTCGTTGGCGATGATCATGCATTCGGTGCCGGAGACGCGGCCGACGCCGGCGACAACACCCGCAGCGGGGACTTCTTCGTCGTAGACGTTGTAGGCGGCGAACTGGCCGATTTCCAGGAAGGGACTTCCGTCGTCCAGCAGGCGGTTGATGCGCTCCCGGGGCAGGAGTTTGCCGCGGGCGATGTGGCGTTCCTGGTAGGAGGGGCCGCCGCCTTGCTGGATGGTGGTCACTTTGTCCCGCAGGTCGGCCACGGCTTTGGCCATGGATTCCTGGTTGGCCTGGAATTCTTCGGACCTTGGGTTCACTTTGCTTTGGAGTATCGTCATTTTCCTGGCCTCGAGTTACGGGGCTTCGGGACTGGCGGGGTGTCTTTCCGGGACACGCTACGAGCACATCCATGTGCGCTTGACTCCGGCCATCCATGGCCGGAGACATTCCCGGAAAGACACCCCGCCAGTCCCTCGTCATACTTTGGGTGCTGGCCTCTTTAAAGCTATGAGGACCAGTGGCTCTGAGCTGCTTGATCAGTTGTTCAGGTACAGCTCACGGCCGATCAGCATCCGGCGGATCTCGGACGTGCCAGCGCCGATTTCGTACAGCTTGGCATCGCGCAACAGACGGCCTGTCGGGTATTCGTTGATGTAGCCGTTACCGCCGAGCAACTGGATGGCGTCCAGCGCCAGCTTGGTGGCCATTTCGGCGGAGTAGAGGATGGCGCCGGCGGCGTCTTTTCTCGTGGTGTTGCCGCGATCGGCGGACATGGCGACCATGTAGACGTAGGATTTGGCGGTGTTCATCCAGGTGTACATGTCCGCGACTTTGCCCTGTACCAGTTCGAACTCACCGATGGCCTGGCCGAATTGCTTACGCTCGCGGATGTACGGAACCACAGCGTCCATGGCGGCTTGCATGATGCCAAGCGGGCCGCCGGAGAGGACGAGGCGTTCGTAGTCGAGGCCGCTCATCAGCACTTTGGCGCCGTTGCCTTCGCCGCCCATGACGTTTTCCTTGGGCACCTTGGCGTCTTCGAACACCAGCTCACAGGTGTTGGAACCGCGCATGCCGAGTTTGTCGAGCTTCTGGGCCTGGCTGAATCCCGGGGTGTCGCGTTCCACAATAAAGGCGGTGATGCCGCGTGGGCCGGCGGCCGGGTCGGTTTTGGCGTAGATGACGTAGACGTTGGCATCCGGGCCGTTGGTGATCCACATTTTGCTGCCGTTGAGCACGTAGTGGTCGCCGGCGTCTTTGGCGGACAGTTTCATGGACACGACGTCGGAACCGGCGTTGGGTTCGGACATGGCCAGGGCGCCGATGTGTTCACCGCTGATGAGTTTGGGCAGATACTTTGCCTTCTGCTCGTCGGAGCCGTTGCGGTTGATCTGGTTGACGCACAGGTTGGAGTGCGCGCCGTAGGACAGGCCCACGGAAGCAGACGCGCGGCTGATTTCTTCCATCGCGATCACGTGTGCGAGGTAGCCCATGCCGGAGCCGCCGTAGGCTTCGTCGACGGTAATACCCAGCAGGCCCATGTCACCGAACTTTTTCCACAGATCGTTGGGGAACAGGTTGTCGCGGTCGATGTCTTCGGCGCGGGGGGCGATTTCACTGGCGGCGAAGCCGTTGATCTGCTCGCGGAGCATGTCCAGGGTTTCGCCGAGGCCGAAGTTGAACTCTGAGTATTGTGATTTCATTGTTGGCTACCTTTTGATGTTCCCGTTATTTCTGTTCTATCGACTCAGGCTCTTTGGTGGTGGCCTTCGTCTGTTTACGCTTTCGCTTTTGCAGGTCAGCAAGGGCCTCGCGGCATCTTGCTTCTGCGGTGTCCATTTCCATTTCCGCCTGGGCAATGTCGTTCTTCTGTTGCTCCAGTTGCGCCCGTTTACGGGCCAGGGTGTCCAGCATCAGCAGGAGCTGTTTCTCGTTGCCGCTGAGGGTTTCGTCCCACAGGTCAAAAAGCTCTTTGGTTTCCCCCAGGGAAAAGCCCATGCGTTTGCCCCGGAGGATCAGCTTTAGCCGCACTCGATCCTTCGAGCTGAAGATTCGGGTCTGGCCGCGCCGGGTGGGGTGCAGTAGACCCTGATCTTCATAGAAGCGTACGCTCCGTGTAGTCACGTCGAACTCTTTGGCCAGCTCGCTGATGCTGTAAGTTTTCTTGATGTCCATAGAGATTTCCTTTTTAGACTTAGGTTAGATAAAGTTTACGTAAACGTAAAGTATTTTTAAGGTCCAATTTCAACCAACAGATATGTGAAACAGGAGCGAATAATGGAATTCAAAAATGTGGCAGCGATTGTAACAGGCGGTGCATCGGGCTTGGGCGAGGGGTCAGCCCGTGCCCTGGCTGCAGCTGGGTGCCGTGTGGCGATTCTGGATGTGCAGGAGGAGCAGGGCAGAAAAGTGGCGGAAGACATTGGAGGCGTCTTTATATACTGCGATGTGACGTCTTCTGAAAGTGCAGAAGCCGCGTTTAGCGAAGCTCGTAAAGCTCATGGTCCTTGTGGTGTGGCGGTTAGTTGTGCGGGCATTGCTCCGGCCGCAAAGATCCTTGGTCGGGAGGGTGTGATGCCCCTTGAAGCATTCAGCAAGGTGGTTCAGGTTAACCTGATTGGTTCCTTCAACATCCTGCGTCTCGCCGCGGCCGATATGGCTCAGCGGGAGCCCAATGCGGATGGCGAAAGGGGCGTCATTATCAATACGGCGTCTGTGGCGGCGTACGAGGGGCAGATTGGCCAGGCAGCCTACAGTGCTTCAAAAGGTGGCGTGGTGTCGCTGACACTTCAGGCCGCCCGCGAGCTTGCCCGTGAAGGGATTCGGGTTAACACCATTGCTCCGGGGATCTTTATGACGCCGATGATGGCGGGCATGCCGCAGGAAGTGCAGGATAGCCTCGCTGCCACGCTGCCTTTCCCCAAGCGATTGGGCAAGGCCGAAGAGTTTGGCATGCTGGTGGACCAGATGGTGCGCAACCCGATCCTCAACGGTGAGGTTATTCGCCTGGACTGTGCACTGCGCATGGCACCGAAATAAACGAGCGGTGCGCTGACACGAATCTTGTCTCTTTGGTGAGGTTCAGTGGTGGAGCTCAGTCGGTGATCGGCTGAGTTTCACTGTCTTTGAGCCGTATTTTTCTCGATACGACCCTGTATAACGACGGGGTGCTCAAATGGGTTCCATACGAAAAAATCGCGTTTGATTCGATTTTATAATATCGATTTTTGTTTTTTTGCGATTACGAAATAGAAAAATGCATTCCTTCCTCTAATTTGCGCCTTATAGGTGCATGACCTAAAGATCTCCTTTCTCATTTTTTCTGCGTTCTCAGGCGACTAGGTTTTGTCTGTATTCAGTTAATGCACACCGAAAAAAGAGACATGTATCCCCTATCTGTACTCGGAATTATCTTTTCGTAACAGGCATTTAACGTTTCTTTACGATAGCTTTCTGGCTGTTGGAACGCTGTGGACGACGTGGATCGCTTGCCGGTGATTTGTACGTCTTCGTGTTCTCCCAACTCAAACTGGATACTCAAAAGGCGTATCGGGCCAACGTTTTTTGTTGAGCTTGCCTGTTCGTAAGCAGACATCGGTATCAGGGAAAAGTTCAAAAAAGAACCTCTTTTCCGGTTGCGGGGTTGCCGTACAGAGCCTTTTGAGTGTCGCCAGTCAACCAGTAGTCAGTCGTTGGATTCATGGTGGCTTCCGGGCGGGAGTCGCTGGATGACAGTCAGGGGAGTAAAGGATATGCGAGTCAGTATTTTTGGTTTGGGCTATGTCGGGGCGGTGTGTACCGCCAGTCTGGCCCAGCGGGGGCATCACGTGGTCGGTGTGGATGTGTCGCCCATCAAAATTGATCTGATCAACAGCGGCAGGTCTCCCATTGTGGAGCCGGGGCTGGAGGAGCTGCTCCGGAGCGGGCGCGAGAATGGATTCATCAACGGCGTTACCGACGGTCACATCGCGGTTCAAGAGAGTGAGCTGTCGATGATCTGCGTGGGCACGCCCAGCAAGCCGAATGGCAACCTTGATCTGCAGTTTGTCGAGAAAGTGTGTAGCGACATCGGTAATGCCCTGAAGGACAAGGGTGACTGGCACCTGGTAGCGGTTCGCAGCACGGTCCTGCCGGGAACGGTTCGTGACGTGGTCATCCCTGCTCTGGAGAAAGCGTCGGGAAAACGCGCCGGCGTCGATTTCGGTGTGTGTGTGAACCCCGAATTCCTTCGTGAAAGCACGGCGATCAAGGATTATGACCACCCTCCGATGACGGTCATTGGTGAGCTTGACGAGCGGTCGGGCGAGTTCCTGGCGCGGATCTATGAAGACCTGGATGCGCCGATCATCCGCAAGCCCATCGAGGTGGCGGAGATGATCAAGTACACCTGCAATATCTGGCACGCGACCAAAGTCAGCTTCGCCAACGAGATCGGTAATATTGCCAAGTCGATGGGCGTGGACGGCCGCGATGTCATGGACGTTGTCTGCCAGGACAAGAAGCTGAACATCTCACGCTATTACATGCGCCCTGGTTTCGCCTTCGGTGGCTCATGCCTGCCAAAAGACGTGCGGGCACTGACCTATCGGGCCAATCAAATGGACGTGAAGCACCCGCTGCTGAGTTCCATCATGAGCAGCAACAATGAGCAGGTTGCCCACGCGTTCAAGATTCTCACCGGCTATGGCTGCCGCAAGGTGAGCATGCTGGGCCTGAGCTTCAAGTCCAACACCGACGATCTGCGGGAAAGCCCGCTGGTGGAGTTGGCTGAGATGCTGATCGGCAAGGGCTATGACCTGCAGATTTTCGACCGCAATGTGGATTACGCCCGAACCCACGGCGCCAACCGCGAGTACATCAACCAGAAAATTCCGCACCTTTCGAACCTGATGCACAGCGATTTGCGCGGCGTGATTGATCACGCGGACGTGATCGTGGTCGGCAACAATGACGAGCTCTTCGAAACGGTGATTTCTGAAGTGCCTGACGGCAAGCGGGTGATCGATCTTGTGGGGTTCATGAAGACCACAAGTACCGAGGTGCTGGAAGGTATCTGCTGGTAGGCCTTCACCTCCATGCGTGACGCTTTGATGCCCTGGTGGGGCGGGGCGTCACGCTCAGAAAACGCACGGAATGTTATTTCAGGAACGGACGGCATGTCTTATATCTCAGACAACACAGTGTCCAGAACAGGCGGTTGGTTGCTTTTTCTCTCCGTACTCGGAGCGTTGGCGATCTCTCTGCCCACCACCTATACGGTGAGGGGCGGCGCCCACTTCCTTCTGGTCATCGGGGTGATTGGTATCTGGCGGTACTCCGTTGGATTTACCCACTTTCTGCGTGCGATGTATTTCCTTAAGTGGGCATTTCCGGGGATTCGGCGCCGGGCACTGGCGTTGGGCGATGATGCCGCTCCCTCCCATGTTTATCTGATGGTGACCAGTTTCCGTATCGATGCCGGCACCACCGCCATGGTGTACGACTCGATTATCCGGGAAGCGGTTGAATGTGGCTGGCCAACGACGGTGGTGGCCTCGGTGGTCGAGCTTTCCGATGAAATGCTGATGCGGACAATGTGGCGCAAGCTGGACCCGCCTGGCCACATTAAACTCAAGATTGTGCGCATTCCGGGGACCGGTAAGCGGGATGGGTTGGCGTACGGCTTCCGCGCTATTTCGCGGGACCTGCCTGACGAGAATGCCGTGGTGGCCGTGGTGGACGGCGATACCGTGCTGGAACCGGGCGTGGTGCGTAAAACCGCACCCTACTTCCGGTTGATGCCAAACATTGGCGCGCTGACCACCAACGAGTTTTGCGAGGTGCGCGGCAGTTATCTGATGTCGGAGTGGCACAAGCTGAGGTTTGCCCAGCGGCACATGAATATGTGTTCGATGGGGCTGTCGTATCGCGTTCTGACCCTCACGGGCCGGATGTCGGTATTCCGCGCCAGCGTGGTTACGCGCCCGGAGTTCATCAGTGACGTGGAGTACGACTCCCTGAAGCATTGGCGGCTTGGTGAATTCCGTTTTCTGACCGGCGACGACAAGTCCAGCTGGTTCAGCATGATGCGCCTGGGTTACGACACATTCTACGTGCCAGACGCGACCATTCGCACGGTCGAACACCCGCCGGATCCCAGTTTCATCCGTTCTGCCCGTCAGCTCATGTTTCGCTGGTACGGCAACTCGCTGCGTCAGAACTCCCGTGCGACCAAGCTCGGCCCCCGGCGCCTAGGCTGGTTCACCTGGTACATCCTGTTCGACCAGCGCATTTCGATGTGGACCAGCATCCTCGGGCTGACAGCCGCTATTGTCGCAGCCATCAAGTACTCCGGCATTGTGCTGGTGGCCTACCTGTTGTGGATCGGACTTACCCGTTTGCTGCTGACCCTGCTGCTCATCACCACCGGGCATTCAGTCGGGCCAGCCTATCCGTGCATTCTGTATTTCAACCAGATTTTCGGGTCGCTGGTGAAAATCTATGTCTTTTTCCGGCTCGATCGACAGTCGTGGACACGTCAAAAAACCCGATTCAGCGCCAACAACGCTTCGTTCCAGCAACGCATGAACCGCTGGTCGTCACGGGTGATGACCTTTTCTGCGGCCAGTGTCTTCCTGGCGTTGGTCATGAAGCTGGTATAGCGAAAACGGAGATTTTTCCATGTACACCAATCATCGAATGAAGAAAACACAAGGGCCAGAGCAATGAATACGGCAGCAGTTGCACCGCAATTTGTCCATGAATCCGAAGCTCAGCGACAGTATGCCCGGGTACGAATTCCGGCCAAGTTGTTTGTGAGCATCGACGGCACAACCCACAAGTTTCCGGTGGCTGATTTATCGGCCGGCGGGTTCAGTGTGAACACCGGTCTGGAATCATTCCGTCAGGGCCGGTTATACAACGGCCGGTTGATATTCAAGGTCGACGGTTTCGATTTTGCCGTCGACGTGAACTTCGTGCCGCGCAGTTTTGATTCGATGAATGATCGCTGCGGGTGTCAGTTCCATGACCTTGGCGCACGCGAGGTGTCGGTGCTGCGATATCTCATCACCGCCTTCCTGAGTGGGGAGGTTATTTCGGCAGGGGATGTTCTCAATACCTTGTCCCGAGAGAACTTCACCAAAGCCCGCAAAAGCAAGGGCAGCAATGACCTTGGGTTCTTCGGCAAGCTCCGGGCCATGGTTGGAAGCCTGATCGTGATGGTTATCGGCCTTACGGCGATCAGCTTCGTTGTCTCTGAACTCTGGGATATCTACTTCGTGACCAAGGCGGAGTCCGCCATGGTGGCATCAGAACAGATTCCTTTACGCATTCCCAAAGACGCCAAGGTTACAACACTGGTCAAGCCCGGGCAGCAGGTTAAGGCGGGCGAAGCTGTCGCCACCTTTGACGCGCCGATGATGTCTTATGTGAACGACCTGGTTGGCGAGGGCAGCTACAGCGTCGGCCAGATCGAGGAATTGCTGGACCAGCGGGTTCGGGGAACGATCACCAGCCCCTGCGACTGCAAGGTGGTGAACATGAGGCCGGCGGAAGATCAGTACATGAGCAAGGGTGAGCAGCTTGCGGTTATGGCGCCCATGGACTCGTCCGCCCACGTTGTTGCCAACTTCCCGTTTGACCAGGGGGAAAAGCTGGAAGAAGGGCAACAGGTGATATTGCGGCTTCCCAATGGCCAGGAACAGACCGGGAAGATTACCTCGCTGTATGTGAACTCCCAGGCTCAGGGCGGGCTGATTGATGTTATCAGTGCGTCTATCGAATCTGCCGAACCGCTGCCGATTGAAGCCATCGGACGCCCGATTGGTGTCAGGGTCGATCAGTACCGGATGCCGAGCCTGCAGAAAGTTGTTGAACGGTTTTCGGAAGGTTGAGGGAGTTGCGGAGCATGATGCGAGTAGCGTGCATTACCGGTCTGTTCACCCTGGTGCTGTCTGGTTGCGGCAACCTGCCTGACATTCAGCGGGCAGAGAAGGCCGCGGCCGAAGGCAACGTGAAGGAAGCCCGGGCGCAGTTGGAAAAACTGGCGAAGTTTGGCCTGGCGGATGCCCAGGTGGAGCTCGGGGATCTCTACGGCGCGCAGGATACACCGGAAGCACGCCAGCAGGCGCTGGACTGGTACCGCAAGGCCGCGGAGCAGGGCAGTGACCGGGCCGCCATCCGGATAGGCAAGATGAATGCGCGGGAAGGGAAAACCCCGGAGCAGCGGGCCAATGGCGCCCGTTACCTGCGCAAAGCGCTTGCGGAAGGTGATAAGACGGCGTTGATCCCGCTGATCAACCTGTACATCCATTTTCCCAAAGAGTTTCCCAATGCCAAACCGCGTGAGCTGATTCAGCAAGCCCGCGCCGCCGGCGACCCGAAAGGCGACGTGGCGCTGGCCCGTTACTATCTTCTGACGGGCCAGTTCGACAGCCACACGGACGAGGTTGAAGGCCTGTGTGCACCGATTGCAGAGGCTCAGCCGGAGTGCTTCCAACTGCTCGCCAGAGTGTATCTGGTTGACGGCCGAAGTGAGGATCTGAAGGCGCTTGTCGACCGGGCCAAGCAGGCCTGGGAGCAGGGCAGTATCGAAGATCGCGATCTGTACCTGTTCGCGCGGTGGTTGTCGGACGATGAAACCCCGCAAAAGCAGGTGGCCGCCACCAACGAACTCTACCTGATGTTGACGCCCGATTACGTGCCCGCCCTGACGGCGCGCGCCAAGCTGATCATGGAGAACAACTACCTCGCCGAGCCTGAGGTGGTCATTGAGATGCTTCGGGAGGCGCGAGCCAACGGTGACCTGAAAGCGTCGCTGTCACTGGCCCGGGCCTATGAGCGAGGCCGCATTGTGCCGACCGATCCGAAAAAAGCGATCCAGTACGCCATGGAAGCGCGCGAAAAGTACCCGTCCGCGGAATACCTGCTCGGGCGCATCTACAAGCGTGGCTACCTCGGTGAGCCAGATCCCGAAAAGGCGAAACAGCATCTTCTGACGGCGGCACGCCGAGGCTTTCCAAAGGCGGATTACGCCCTCGCCGAACTCTACTGGGAGGCAAAAGGCATTGAGGTGAACCGTGTCTATGCCTGGAGTTTCGCATTGCTGGCCGTGGAGGGCGGTGTTGAGCGTGCCAAAGAACTGATGGTGGATATGGTTCTGTCGCTACCAAAGCACACCGAAAAGAGAGCTGAGGCCCTGTACAGACAGGAACGTGCCGCGCGGCGACAGATGATCGCCGGAGGCACCTCAGGCCCGGCAACGACCACGAAACAAGGAGGATAAGCTCAATGCAGCTTATAACGAACGATCGATTAACTCGCCTCGCACTCTCTGTCAGTTGCCTGGCTTCACTGGGTGCGGCGCCCGCTGTGGCGCAGTCAACGGCAGAAGCTGAAGCGAACCAGAGTTACCCACGGCTGGTTGAGCAGAACGTGAAATCCAAGCTGAGCTTTATCAGCGAAGGCGATCGCCGTCTTGGGCTGGGTCCCAATGGTGAGACCAAGTCCAACGAGGCCGGGCTTGACATCAAACCCGAATGGGTCTGGCAGCTGTCTCCGCACTGGCGCTCAAAAGTGCGCCTGCAGGCGTTTGGCGCAACCGGCCAGGTGGACGTCAGCGACGAGATCGGCGGCACGACTACCACCGACGGCTTTTTTGCACTCAGGGAAGCCTGGCTGGATTACAACGGCCTGAGCGACTATCCCGGAGAGTCGATTCGCTTTGGCCGTGAGCGCCTGAAGGAAAACAGCGGCATGTGGTGGGACGACGATATCACCCTCACACGCTGGATCTTCAACACGTCGTTGCTCGACACCACGGTGGGCGTTGCCCAGAAGGTCGCGGAGCTGCGAACCGACAACAACGAACTTCAGGATGAAGAGCAGGACATTGCTCGCTTTTTTGCCCACACACGCTGGCAATGGCGGAAAGGGCACTACCTTGGCTTCCTGGTGACCCATGGCCAGGGCTACGGCGATCAGGCTGAAGAGTACGCATCGCGAGGCCAGACGCTGGATGACGGTTTCACGGATTCGCTGACCTGGACGGCCCTTCAGGCGGACCGGAGTTATTTTGATTGGCACTCCCACGATGCGTTCCAGTACTTCGCTTCGGTCGCGGCCGTGAACGGCAACGAGACTGTAGTCGGCGCCGACCCCAGTGCGCCCAGTGGCTTCAGCGATCGTGAACGCGATGTTTCCGGGTGGGCGGCGGACCTGGGCGCGCGTGCCCAGTTGCTGGATACGCCCCGCTGGGTTGTCGGCGCTCACGGTGCCATTGCATCCGGTGGTGGTGAGTCGGGCGAAAGTGATGCCTTCCGGCAAACCAGCCTGGAAAGCAACCGCTCGCGGTTTACCGGTACCCGCTCCCAGGTTCCGCGGTTTGGTGAAGCCATTCAGCCGGAGTGGAGCAATATCCGGGTCTTGACCTTCTATACCGCATTGTCTGACCGCGACACCTGGGACGCCAACCTGCTGTATCACCGTTACTGGCTGAGTGATGAAAACGGCGCCGTGCACTCCGACCTGGTCGAGCCGGGCTTTACCGGCAGCAGTGATGACCTGGGCCAATCAGTGGATCTGGTCTTGGGCTACTACGGCGACAGTGCTTCAACCTCCTGGGCGGCGTTTGATGTCCGTTTGCGTGGTGGCGTGTTCATGCCAGGGGATGCCTACGGCGAGGACGCAGATGACGCCAGGCATCGGGTAGTTGTAGACGTGTCGAAGCGGTTCTGAGGAGAGTTCATGAAAACCCTGGAAACCCGATGGGCTTTTTGCCTGCTTATAACTGCGTTCATCGTGCCGCCGGATACGCTAGCTGCAGCCAGCGCCGATGATGGCAGGGTGGTCAATGCGCCGCCGGCGATTGCGCCCTTGGTGGAAGACTATGGCATCGAGATCAAGTCCGGAGAGGAGCTGTATCTGCCTGAGCCTGAGATTCCGGATGTGTCGGGCTATAGCCGTGACGCCATTGAAGCAAAGCTTGCCGGCCAGCCGGATACCGCGCCGAACGTCACAGTGGAACGTATGGGCGGGGTCAGTGCACTGGGGGATTTCGTGGACGAAGGGCGGGCGCGCGAGTGGGTGATCCGTCAGTTTTCACATCCCCAGGCGATTCTGGTTAACAGCGGGAAGGTGACGCTGGAGGATGTCTATAAGCAGGTGAATGATCGTCGCTACATGGAACGCACCGGCGATGGTACTTACATCATTCGTTTGCCGCTGGCGGTCAAACAGGACGCCACGCTGGTTCTGCGCGACGAGACACTGCGGCTGTCGGAGGAACGCGGTTCGTTTATTGCCAACGACGGCTGGCTGTTTGCGATTGACAGCAAGATTATCGGGTGGCGCGAAGAGGCCAATGGCCCGGCAACCTTCGAGAAGAAAGGTAACTTCCGTCCGTTTTATGTGGGCTGGGGCGGTAGCGAGAACTTTATTCTCGGCACCACCATGGCAAACCTGGGTTACCTCCAGAGTAAATCCTATGGCTTTACCGTGGCCCAGTACTCGGAATACGACAATGCCAGGCTGCAGCGCAGCGCGCCTCATGCCTGGCTGGTGGAGTCCACTTTCGAGGATCTCTACTACGGGTTTTACTGCTACGAGGCGGAAGACGTTGCCATCGTCGATAACGTCTACCGCAATAACATCGTGTACGGCATCGACCCCCATGACTATTCCAGCCGCCTGCTTATTGCCAACAACGAGGTTTATGGCACTCGTGAGAAACATGGAATCATTATTTCCCGCGAAGTGAATAACAGCTGGATTGTTGGCAACCGTAGCTATGACAACGGCCTGTCCGGCATCGTGCTGGACCGCCAGAGCAGCAACAACGTTGTGGCCAACAACGTGTCCTATGACAACCAGGGTGACGGTATCGGGCTCTACGAGTCACCAGACAACCTGCTCTGGGGCAACCGGCTGATGAACAATCTGCGCAATGGTATCCGGGTAAGAAACAGCAGCAATGTGAATGTATACCACAACGTTGCGGTGCTTAACGGCACCTGGGGAATTTTTGGCCAGCTGAAAGACCTGTCTGCCACCGACCGTAATTTCAAAGAAGATTTTTACTCCTACGAAGTGTCGATGAACGTGGTGGGCGGTGAACTGGCGTCGAATGCCAGCGGCCCCCTGTCGACGGATAACCCTGCTTACATCGCGATTTATGATGTCGGCATGCGATTCCCCAGATCGGATGTGGGTATTCATTTCGAGGGTGTGCTTGGCAAATACCAGATGCAGATTTTTGACGCACTACGGAACCAGGGGCGTGCGGTGTTTATAGAGCCCGCGGCCGTCGTATCGGGCCAGGTCACGCAGGCGGAGAACTGACATGGTTTTTTCATCCAATATCTTCCTGTTTCTGTTCCTGCCCGCGTTTCTGGGGCTATATTACCTGACGCCGTTCAGGCACCGCTCACTGGTTATCCTGATCGGCAGTTACGCGTTCTATGCCTGGTGGCGGGTGGATTTCCTGCTGTTGTTCGTAGCCGTAACCTTCTGGAACTATTTCGTCGGTCTGGCAATACACCGCGCGGGTGTTGGCACCGCAAACGCCCGCAAGTGGGTTGCTGTGGGTGTCGGGGGTGACCTGGCGACACTCGCTTACTTTAAATACGCTAATTTCGGCGTCGACAGCCTGAATGACCTGTTGGTCAGTGCCGGCAGTCAGCCGCTGGAAATGGCGAGCATCATTCTGCCGATCGGGATTTCCTTCTACATCTTCCAGGCGATTTCTTATGTGGTGGATGTGTATCGAGGGGATACAGAACCGACCCGGCGGTTTATCGATTTTGCGGCGTTCATTGCGCTGTTCCCGCAGCTTATTGCCGGGCCGGTGCTGCGTTACAAGGACCTGGCGGATCAATTCACCTACCGCACTCACACCATGGAAAAGTTTGGTGAGGGCGCGTTCAGGTTCATGCAGGGCTTCATCAAGAAAGTCTTCATCGCCGATTCGATAGCGCCGCTGGCGGACAGTGCCTTTGCCCTGTCTGATCCCAGTACAGCGGATGCCTGGCTGGGCATACTGGCGTACACCGCGCAGTTGTATTTCGACTTTTCCGGGTACTCCGACATGGCCATCGGCCTGGGCCTGATGATGGGGTTCCGGTTTAACGAGAACTTCAACCAGCCCTACATCAGTCAGAGCATTACCGAGTTTTGGCGCCGTTGGCACATCAGCTTGTCTACCTGGCTGCGGGACTACCTGTACATCCCCCTGGGCGGTAACCGCAACAGCACCGTGAAAACCTATCGCAATCTGCTGCTCACCATGTTGTTGGGTGGGCTCTGGCATGGCGCCAACTGGACGTTCCTGTTGTGGGGCGCCTGGCACGGACTGTTGCTGTCGCTTGAGCGGGCACTGGGCGTGTCGGGCAGCCCGTCCGGGTTCCGGTTTTTCCGGTGGGCGCTGACCTTCCTGTTCGTGATGCTGGGCTGGGTTACCTTCCGGGCGAGCACGTTAACCGAGGCCTTTGGCTTTTACGGTGCCATGTTCAGCTTCGACGGTGCCGGCCTGAGTGATGTCTTTGTCCAGGGCATTCGGGACCTGAATCTGGTGATCCTGGTGGTGGCTTACGGTGTGATCGCGATGATGGGGCTGAAGGACCGGCTCGGGCATCGCGACGTTGGCCCCATCGTGTCCGGCTGGCGGTCTGCCGCTGCGCCGTTACTGGTTCCGGTGTTTGCGCTCGCCGTGTTGAAGCTGTCTGCCGAGAGTTTCTCACCGTTCCTGTACTTCCAGTTCTGAGGGTGGATTTGATGACCAAAACGTCTGCACGAATCACGGCTTTTCTCTTCATTGCACTGGTACTGGTTCTGGGTGTTCTGTCCGTGCGGCCCCTGTTGGGTTACCAGGCTGATAAAGGGCTGAGTCCGGTCAACGGCGAGTTGGCCCGTAATCTGGAAAGCCACTATGACGATCAGTTTCCGGCCAAGGATCTGGGCACCAACCTCTGGGCGGCGATCAATTACACGCTCTTTGACGAGGGTCGGCAGGGCGTTGTCGTAGGCCAGGACGAATGGCTGTTTACCGATGAGGAAATCTACCCGGCCAGCCGTGACGGGCAGGTGGTCGACCGTAATCTGAGTCGTGTTCAGCGCGTCGCCGACCACCTGCTGGCCGAGGGCGTTCCACTGGTTGTGCTGGTGGTGCCAGCCAAGGCGAGAGTCTATTCGGACAAGCTGGGCAGCACGCAGCCCGAGCCGGTGATGATGTCGCTGTACGACCGGTTCCAGCAGTCGCTGGCAACGGCGGGCATTCCAGCGCCGGAACTTAAACCTCTATTGGAGCAGGCGCAGCGTCACGGCGAATCGGTGTTCCTGAGAACCGACACCCACTGGTCGCCGAACGGCGCAAACCTCTACGCGGAAGGCGCTGCGGAGTTCATCCGCGATCGCTTCAATGGCCTGTCCTGGGGCAAGCAGAGCTTTGTGACGTCCGTTGGCCAACCGGTCCAGCACCGGGGTGACTTGCTCAATTACATTCCGGTGGAACCGGCGTTTACCGACTTCGGTCCGGCGCCTGACCAACTGGAACCAAGAACGACGCACGCTCAAAACGACGGCCAGGCGAATGCCGGCGCCTTGTTTGGCGATGACGCCACCAACACCGTGCTGGTTGGTACGAGTTACAGCGCCAACGAGCAGTGGGACTTCCCCGGCGCCTTGCGAAAGCACCTTGGCCAGGACCTGATAAACGTGGCCGAAGAAGGCGACGGACCCATCGTACCCATGATCGATTACCTGAATTCTTCTGACTTCCGGGATCAACCGCCGCAATTGGTGATCTGGGAGTTTCCCGAGCGCTACCTGGCGCAACCACTGGAGTCTGAACAGGCCCAGGCGTGGTTCCGCCGGGCTGACAAAACGCTGACCGCGCACGCGGATAGCCGTTCTGAAACCAACCCCTGAGGATGATGAAAATGAGAGCACTGATGCATACCGCTTTTTTTGCCCTGATCAGCAGTTTGCTGGTCTCCATGAACATGGCCCAGGCCGGCGAGGACGCGCTTTATGCCGCGGAGGCACCGGACGGCGCGGCCTTTATTCGCGTGGTAAACGCGGATGCCAGCGGCGCCATCGCCCGCGCCTCTCTGGGCGACAAGGTGATCAAGGAAGTGTCGCCGTTGGAAGCGAGCCCTTACATCTACCTTCCTGAAGGTAACTACCAGGTGGACGTTGCCGGCCAGCAGACATCCATCGACATGAAAAAGAACGCGTTCTATACCCTGGTTGTGCTGGATTCCGGTGAGATGAAAGTGATCAAGGATGTCGCCTTCGACAACCCTCGCAAGGCGCTGCTTTCATTCTATAACCTGACCAGCAATGGCGGGGTCACTCTGAAAACGTCCGACGGCAAGGTAGCCGTGATTGATGCCGTGGGCTCCCTGGATGTGGCCAATCGCGAGATCAACGCCGTCAGCATCGCGCTGGGCGCTTTTCAGAGTGACAAAGCGCTGGCCACCACGAGTGAGGTGAACCTACAGCGCGGCAAGGTATTCAGCGTGTTTGCGATTGATGTGGGTGGCGAACCCAGGCTGGTTGTCGCTGAAAACCGAGTGGACACATCGGTATGAAGCAGGTGTTCAGAGGCCGTGGATTATGGGCGCTGGTTGCGCTCGGGCTGCTCAGTGTCGCGGGCGTAAACGCCAGCGCCGCCGAGCTGCCTGAATACAACATCGAACGTTGTTGCGACCTGTGCCCACTCACGGCATACCCATCCAGCTACGACACCGGTTATCTGAAGAATTTCAAGATGCTGGTCCAGGGCAAAGACGGCTGGCTGTTCCGTTCGGAAGCGGAGCTGGTGGAGCAGTTCGGGCCGAATCTGGAAGGCCTGAAACACCTGAAGCGCTTTGCCAAGCACCTGAAGGAAACCACCGGTACCGAATTGGTGATGGTGTTCCAGCCTACAAAAGGCCTGGTCCATCCCAATCATCTGCCCGCGACATCGCCGGTACCGTTCAGTTGGAACGTGGCCCGTAAAAACTACGCGGACGCGTTGATGCGTTTTCGTCAGGCAGGGCTGGTGGTTCCGGATTTGACGCCGCTTCTGGACGAAGAGACACGTGAAGACGCCTTTTTCTTTAAACGGGATCACCATTGGACGCCGTATGGTGCGCGTCGCACCGCGGAAGTCGTGGCGGAGCGTATCAAGGAGATGCCGGCCTATCAGTCGCTGTCGCAGCAGGAATTCGTGACTCGTCGATCCGGTTTGATTCGCAAGGACGGGTCGCTTCAGGACGCGGTAAAACGGATATGCGGCTTCGAGTACGGCTCGCAGTACGTGGACGAGTTTCGGACCGAATCCTCCGGTACCGGCCAATCCGCTGAAGCCAGCTCTCTGTTTGGCGATCAGGAATTGCCGCCCATCACCCTGGTGGGCACCAGTAACAGTAAGGGCGCCCAGGATTACAACTTTGTCGGTGCGCTGCAGGAGTTCCTGGGTGTCGAGGTGCTCAACGTTGCGGTCGCCGGCGGCAGCTACGACGGCTCGATGTACGAGTACCTGCTTTCCGACAACTTCCGGGAGTCGCCACCCAAAATCATGATCTGGGAGGTTCCGGGGTACCACAATCTCGACAGCGCGGAGTTCTATCGACAGGTCACGCCGATGATCAGTGGTGCCTGTGAGAGCCAGGAGCCGGTGCTTCAGAAAACTACCCCGGTCAAGGCCGGAACTACTGAGGTGCTCTACAACGGCGGTGGGCAGTTCATCGAAATGCACAGCAACGAATACGTTGTCGACCTGCAGTTCAGCGACCCGGGGGTGAAAGAGGTTGATGCTTTCATCTGGTACGTGTTCGGGCGTAAGGACCGTGTGGATATGGAGTACGGCGACCGGGTTGAAACCCCCGGCCGGTTTGTCTTCGAGCTCCCCGAAGGGCCGAACTGGAACGATGAGCAGTTCATGTCGCTGGACCTCGCTCTGAAACCGGAGCAGGTCACGGACGGCTTAACGGTGACCACGAAAATCTGTCGCCGTCAGGACATCTGACGCACATTCATGCAACGCATAGAGAGGATGGTTATGCGAATCCAACATCGCTCTGAACATCGACAATGGGGCCGGGTGCTGCTGTCTGCGGCGATAACCGCAGTTTTTGGTGTGAGCAGCGTGCACGCCGGGCAGTGCCTGAACGGACAACTGCGTGCCCCGGTTGGCTATTACCAGACGCCACAAGAAGAGGATGGCGGCGACTACGACTGCGAGCGGGTGGAGCCGCACGTCGGCTCGCTGTCGCTGACCAGCAAGTACAAGGGCAGTGACAACGCTCGGAACAAGCTGAACAAGGAGGCCTATCAAGAGTACAAAAAGGCCACCAGCAACGTGCGTGATTTCGAGAAGGCCGTTGTCGCAGCCGCTGATGACTACCAGGTTGATGGTGATGGTCCCGAGGCTCTGGATTGTGTACTGGACAACCTCGACGCGTGGGCCTCATCGGACGCTCTGTTAACGGATGACATCAATCACGTCGGTCAGGCGGTGCGCAAGTGGGCGCTGGCCGCCGCTGCAAACGCCTATCTCCGGATGTGGACGTCAGCTCCGGAGGCGGCCATGGACCTGGAGCGGGCCCGTCGAATTGAAGACTGGTTTATGCGTTTGAGCGATGGGGTTCGCGATTACTACACGGACCGGGAGCCCAGGAAGGTCAACAACCACGACTACTGGGCGGCCTGGGCCGTGATGTCGTCGGCGGTGGCGACTCAGGACTGCGGCGACTGGAACTGGTCGATGGCAAAATTCGACGAAGCCATGGGGCAGATCAACAACGGTGGTTACCTGCCCAAGGAGCTTAGCCGGGAGACACGGGCTCTCGAGTATATGAATTACGCCATGCAGCCTTTAACCATGATTGCGGTATTCGCAGAGGTCAACGGCAATTCAGTTTACGACCGCTATCAGGACAGTTTCAGGAAGCTGTCCGGCAATGTGGTCGCTGCGCTGGATGACCCGGATCGAATTGAACGCATTACCGGAGACGAACAGGTTGTCGATGGGTTGTACAAATCCTGGTCGCTGGCCTGGATGGAACCCTGGCAGGCCACTTGGGGCTCTGTTGAGGGAATGTCGGCGTTTCTGGACGAGCTTCGGCCGATGAAATCTACCCGTCTGGGTGGCGATATTTCCTATCTGTACGGCATAGACCCGCTGTGGCCGGATGGCGCAGAGCCGGATCCACCCAGCAACATTCAACTTAGCGAACGTTAGTAACAGATCCTGGCTTAAGGGTCTTGATCAATACGCCAATGGACGTCCCTGTGGTACGTCTTTGTAGAGCAAAGGAGAAGAACGATGATTCCAGTCATACTCTCAGGTGGTAACGGTTCACGGCTTTGGCCCCTCTCGCGCCAGGCCTATCCCAAACAGTTCCTCCCACTGGTGGGGGAACAAAGTATGTTGCAGGAGACTCTGTGTCGGCTACCGGTCGACGATACCGAGTCGCCGGTTGTGGTGGCGAACGATGAACACCGCTTTATTGTCAAAGAGCAGTTGGAGGCGATAGGCCGTAAACCATTGTCGATATTGCTGGAGCCGTTTGGCCGCAACACAGCCCCTGCGGTTGCGATGGCCGCTATCGAAGTGGCGCGGAAAGATCCCAAGGCCATCATGCTGGTGCTGCCCGCGGACCACGCCATTGAAGATGTCGAGGCGTTCCAGCGTGCGGTTGCCCAAGGCCAGGAGGCCGCCAGATCCGGAGGGTTGGTGCTGTTTGGTATTACGCCAACCCGGCCGGAAACCGGCTACGGCTATATTGCCGCCGGCCATTCCGGGGAAGCGCCCGGCGCTGCCAGGCCGGTGTCCCGCTTTATCGAGAAACCGGATGCTGAAAAAGCCGCTGCGTTGCTGTCTGCCGGTGGCTATTACTGGAACAGCGGCATGTTTATGTTCCGTGCCGACAGTTACCTGGCGGAACTGAAAAAACACAGCCCGGACATTTACGACACCTGCCTTCTGGCCGCCCGAAGCCTTGAACGCGACATGGATTTCACTCGTATTCCCGCGGAGATATTCGAGCATTGCCCGGACGATTCCATTGACTACGCGGTGATGGAGAAAACGTCGAAAGCTTTGTTGGTGCCCATGGACGCCGGCTGGAGCGACGTTGGCTCATGGTCCACGATCTGGGATGTGACCGACAAGGACGAGAACGCCAATGCCATCCTGGGGGACGCCTGCCTGGAAGACAGCGATAACTGCCTGGTGCACACCTCGGACAAGCTGGTGGCCATGTTGGGTGTGAAAGACCTGGTGGTGGTCGACACCAAGGATGCGTTGATGGTTGCTCACAAGGACAAAGTGCAGGACGTCAAGAAACTGGTGAAGCGGCTGAACGGTGATCAGCGCTCGGAAACCCGCACGCACCGGCAGGTGTATCGCCCCTGGGGCAGCTACGACAGCATCGATATGGGTAACCGTTTTCAGGTGAAACGCATAAGCGTCAAACCTGGCGAGAAACTCTCGTTGCAGAAGCACCATCACCGGGCTGAGCACTGGATCATCGTTAAAGGTACTGCCGAAGTGACCCGAGACGAGGAAACGTTCCTGCTCTCGGAAAACGAATCGACCTATATCCCCATTGGCGCGGTACACCGGTTGTTTAACCCCGGATGCATTCCTCTCGAACTGATTGAAGTCCAGTCAGGCGCCTATCTGGGAGAGGATGACATTGAACGCCTGGACGACCGGTACGGTCGCGCTGCGCCCACCCCGGAAGTGGAGGAAGAGCAGATTCCAGTGATGTCGGAAAAGGTATAGGGCCAACGCGGCCCGCTCTGCATAGCCGCAAGGGGCAGCAGCGCGGGCCGAGCCATTGATCGAAGGTGAGACGGAGAAACAGCTATGGACGTGTCCTGTTTTAAGGCCTATGACCTGCGCGGTCGGGTCCCCGACCAGTTGAATCCCGAACTGGCAGAGCGTATTGGACGGGCTTATGTAGAGGTGACCAACGCCCCCCGGGTTGCGGTGGGGTACGACATCCGGTTATCCAGCCCCGAGATCGCGGCGGCGTTGACGTCCGGGTTGAACGCGGCGGGTGCAAATGTTTATGACATCGGCCTTTGTGGTACTGAGCAGATCTATTTTGCCACCAGCCACTACAACATGGATGGCGGCATCATGGTGACGGCCAGCCATAATCCCAAGGATCACAACGGTATGAAGCTGGTAGGGCCTGAATCACGCCCGATCAGCTCGGACAATGGTCTTAATGCCATCCGTGACAGAGTGTCCCTGCCATTTGAGGATGCCCCGGTACGCGGGCGCTCAGAGAGCCTGGAGGTGGAGCCCGATTACATCAATCACTTGTTGGGCTACATCGACGGCCGTTCGATTACGCCATTGAAAGTGGTGGTCAATGCCGGTAACGGTGGAGCGGGCCCGGTTATCGACTCGCTGGCGCGCTGGCTGCCATTTGAATTCGTGCGGCTGCAACATGAACCGGATGGCCACTTCCCAAATGGTGTTCCTAACCCGCTTCTCGAGGAGAACAGGGCGATAACCGCCGAAGCAGTATTGCGCGAAGGCGCGGATATGGGCATTGCCTGGGACGGTGATTACGACCGCTGTTTCTTCTTCGACGAAAACGGCCGGTTTATCGAAGGCTACTACATTGTGGGGCTGCTGGCGGACCAGTTCCTGCAGAAGGTAGACGGAGGCAGGATTATTCATGACCCGAGGCTGACCTGGAACACCCGTGACCTGGTTCTGGCGGCGGGGGGGACCCCCATTGAGAGCAAGACCGGACACGCGTTTATCAAACAGCGTATGCGCGAGGAAGATGCGTTGTATGGGGGAGAAATGAGTGCCCACCATTATTTTCGGGACTTCGCCTACTGTGATAGCGGAATGATCCCCTGGCTCCTGGTCGCAGAACGCCTGTGCCAGACAGGCCAACCGCTGTCGTCGCTGATCAACGCCCGTATTGAGGCCTATCCCGCCAGTGGTGAGATCAACCGCACCATTGAAGACCCCGCCCGACTGATTGCCGACATCGAGCAGATTTATGGCGCGGATGCACGGGAGGTCAGCCACGTTGACGGCCTGAGCGTTGAGTTTGAGAGCTGGCGTTTCAATCTCCGTATGTCGAATACCGAACCTCTGGTGCGGCTGAATGTGGAGTCGCGGGGCGATATTGCCCTGATGAAGGAAAAGACATCGGAGCTGTTGGATGCAATGGAGCGGCTGAACAGCGTAGGTGACCGGGAGGCTGCTCTAGAGGCTCGCTGAAACGTCTGTAGTGCCCTATAGTCAGGTGTTGAATAACAACACCAGGAGACCGGTATGAACTCCATTTTTGACAAAGGGCTACAGCCGACCGACGCCAATCACGCCACACTGACACCGCTGGATTTCCTGGCCCGCACCGCCAGCGTTTACCCGGAATACCCAGCGGTGATACATGGTGCCACACGCCGCAACTGGCAGCAGACCTACGAGCGCTGTCGCCGCCTTGCGTCGGCTCTCGCTGACAAAGGTGTCGGCAAGGGCGACACCGTGGCGGCCATGCTGCCGAACATTCCGCCGATGCTGGAATGTCATTTCGGTATCCCCATGTTGGGGGCAGTACTCAACGCCCTGAACACCCGCCTGGACGCCAAGGCCATTGCCTTCATGCTGGAACACGGCGAGGCGAAAGTGCTGATTGCCGACCGGGAGTTTGGCGATGTTATCAATGAAGCCGTGGGTATGCTGGACAACCCGCCACAAGTGATTGATGTCAACGATCCCGAATTCAGCGGTGCAGGAACCCGGGTGAGCGATCTGGATTACGACGCTTTCGTCGCCAGCGGCGACCCGGCCTTCGACTGGCAAATGCCGGCGGACGAATGGGACGCGATTTCTCTGTGTTATACCTCCGGTACTACCGGTAACCCGAAAGGCGTGGTGTATCACCATCGCGGCGCCTACGAAAACGCCATGGGCAACCAGGCGGTGTGGTCCATGGGCATGCATCCGGTGTATCTGTGGACACTGCCTATGTTCCACTGCAATGGCTGGTGCTTCCCCTGGACCATCACCGCCTTTGCAGGCACCCACGTGTGCCTGCGCAAGGTAGAGCCAGAGAAAATCCTGCAGCTGATCAGCGAACACAAAGTCAGCCACATGTGTGGTGCGCCTATCGTACTGAATACCTTGCTGGGCGCTTCGGAAACCGCAAAATCCAGCTTCAGCCATACGGTACAGGCAATGACCGCGGGCGCGGCACCCCCGGCAAAAGTCATCGAGGCCATCGAAAACATGGGCTTCCGCGTGACCCACGTTTACGGGCTTACCGAGGTGTATGGGCCGGTTACGGTGTGCGCCTGGAAGTCCGAGTGGGATGACCTGCCGGTGGAAGACCGGGCCAGAATCAAGGCGCGGCAGGGCGTTCGCTACCATACCCTGGCCGGCATGATGGTGGGTGACCCGGAAACCATGGAAGCGGTGCCAAAAGACGGCAGCACTATTGGCGAGATTTTCCTGCGCGGCAACACGGTGATGAAAGGCTACCTGAAAAATCCCAAGGCCACGGAGGAAGCTTTCCGCGGCGGCTGGTTCCACACAGGGGACCTGGCCGTCTGGCACGCCGATGGCTATGCGGAAATCAAGGACCGCCTGAAAGACATCATCATTTCCGGCGGTGAGAACATCTCTACCATCGAGGTAGAGGACATACTCTACCGTCATCCCGACATCCTCGAAGCCGCCGTGGTGGCAAGGCCGGATGAGAAGTGGGGCGAGACCCCTTGCGCCTTCGTGACCCTCAAGCCTGAAGCAGGGGAGGTCAGCGAAGACGACATCATCGCTTTCTGCCGGGAGCGACTGGCGAAGTTCAAAGTGCCCAAGACCATTGTGTTCAGCGAGCTGCCTAAAACCTCCACCGGCAAGATCCAGAAGTTCGTGTTGCGGGACGACGCCAAAAAGCTCTGATCGCGAGTGATATATAAACCTCGGGGCAGCCGACAATGCCGTCCCTGGGTGTCATTTTTTATCAAATTTCCTGCCCGGTTATGTCATGGCGCTCAGACCGCGACTGCGACAGACTGATGATTACCCAAACAAGGCCACACGATTCACCGACGGGAGATACCCATGACCAGCGCTGTTGATCAAGAAGAACTCGACATGTTCCGGGAGTCCGTCATCAAGGCCCTGGAAACCGAAGTAACGCCCCATTACGAAGAGTGGGAACACTCCGGCATCGTGCCCCGGGAACTCTGGAACACTCTGGGCAACGCCGGCATGTTGTGCGTCGACGTACCCGAAGACATGGGCGGCTGCGGCGCGCCTTTCCTGTACTCCGTCGTCGTGGGCGAAGAAATGGCCCGCATGGGCTTTGGCGCCCTGTCCACCAACGTGATGGTGCACTCCGACATCGTCGCGCCGTACCTCAGCCATATCGGCAACGACGAGCAGCGCCAGTACTGGCTGCCCAAAATGGTCTCCGGCGAAGCCGTCGGCGCGATTGCCATGACCGAACCCGGCGCCGGCAGCGACCTCCAGGCCATCCGCGCCAGCGCGGTGAAAGACGGTGATGAGTACATCCTCAACGGCTCCAAAACCTTCATCACCAACGGCCAGCACGCGGATATGGTCATCGTCGCCGCCAAAACCGACCCCAAGGCCGGCGCCCGTGGCATCAGCCTGTTCCTGGTCGATACTTCGTTGCCCGGTTACAGCAAAGGCCGCAACCTCGACAAAATCGGCCAGCACTCCGGCGACACTTCGGAACTGTTCTTCTCCGACATGCGCCTCCCCGCCTCGGCATTGCTGGGGGAAGAGGGCCAGGGCTTCATGTACCTGATGCGCGAACTCCCCCGCGAACGCCTGGTCATCGGCGCATTGGGCGTTGCCGCTGCACGCGGCGCCCTGGACCTGACCATTAACTACGCCCAGGAACGGGAACTGTTCGGCCAGAAACTGGCCCAACTGCAAAACACCCGCTTCGAAATCGCCCGCATGGAAACCGACTGCCGCGTCAACCGCGCCTTCGTCGACGAATGCATTGCGTTGTATGAAAAAGGCGAACTCGACGCGCCGACCGCTTCCATGGCCAAGTACAGCGCCACGGAAATGCAGTGCCGGGTAGCAGACGGTTGCCTGCAGTTGTTCGGCGGCTACGGCTACACCAGCGAGTACCCGATTTCGAGAGCGTTTATCGATGCCAGGGTGCAGAGAATTTACGGCGGTACATCGGAAGTGATGAAAGAAATTATCGCACGGTCGGTTTTAGGTAAGGCTTAATCAGAGGATGGAAAACATGAATAGCAATGATGTAGTCATCGCAGGTTCAGCAAGAACCCCCATGGGCGGCATGATGGGTGATCTCAGCTCCGTACGCTCCCCGGATCTCGGCGCCATCTCCATCAAGGCCGCCATCGAAAGAAGCGGCCTGCAACCCGCCGACATCCAGGAAGTCATCATGGGCTGCGTACTGCCCGGTGGCCTCGGCCAGGCACCCGCACGCCAAGCCTCCCGCGCCTCCGGCATCCCCGACTCCAGCGGCTGCACCACCGTCAACAAAATGTGCGGCTCCGGCATGCAGGCCGTCATCATGGCCCACGACCAGATCAAAGCCGGCACCAACAGCATCATGATCGCCGGCGGCATGGAAAACATGAGCCAGGCACCCTACCTGCTGCCTAAAGCCCGCGCCGGCATGCGCATGGGCCACGGGCAGGTCATGGACTCCATGTTCCTGGACGGCCTTGAAGACGCCTACGAGGGCAGCCTCATGGGTGTCTTCGCCCAGCGCACAGCGGACAAATACGACATCAGCCGTGAAGCCATGGATAACTTCGCCATCGCTTCCCTTGAGCGCTCGCTGTCGGCCATCAAGAATGGCGGATTCGCTGACGAAATCACCCCCGTTACCGTCTCCGGCCGTGGCGGTGACACCGTGGTGGACACTGACGAACAGCCGGGCAAAGCCAAACCCGAGAAAATTCCCCACCTCAAACCGGCTTTCGCCAAAGACGGCTCTGTTACCGCCGCCAACGCCAGCTCCATCAGCGATGGCGCCTCCGCCATGGTATTGGCCACCCGCGAAGAAGCCGAAAAACGCGGCCTAACGCCCCAGGCCCGCATCGTCGCTCACGCTACTCATGCCCGCCTGCCGGCCGAGTTCACACTTGCGCCCATCGGTGCCATCGAAAAGGTACTGAAAAAAGCCGGCTGGAACCGTGACGACGTTGACCTGTTCGAAATCAACGAAGCCTTTGCCGTGGTTACCCTGGCCGCCATCAACGAACTTGGGCTCGATGCCGATAAGGTGAATGTCCACGGCGGCGCCTGTGCCCTGGGACATCCCATCGGCTCCTCCGGTTCGCGGATCATGGTCACTCTGATCAACGCCCTGAAACAGCGTGGTTTGAAGCGTGGCGTAGCGTCCCTGTGTATTGGCGGCGGTGAAGGCACAGCCGTAGCAATCGAATTGCTGTAAACAGGAAGCTGGAGCTACTGGTCCTGCTTGCGGTAGGCCAGTGGGCTGAGCCCGGTCCAGTGCTTGAAGGCACGGGAAAAAGCGCCGGGCTCAGTAAAACCCAGCTGTGACGAAATCTCCGACACCGTCAGGTTCTGCCGCGTAAGCATGATCACTGCCTGGTCCCGCCGCAGGTTGTCCTTGATCTTCTGGTAGGAACTGCCTTCCGCCTTCAGTTTGCGCGACAGGGTATAGGCGGTCATATGCAGTTGCTCGGCAATCTGCTCCAGAGTGGGCAGGCGTTCATCGTCCACGTTTTCCAGAATCCGCCGAACCTGGGTCGTCAAACTGTCGTCCTCATCAGTCCAGATCAGTAGGTTGCGCGGCGATTTCTCAATAAAACCGTCCAGTTCATCCGGCGTCCGCGTCACTGGCATGTCCAGATAGTTGTGGCTGAAAAACAGGCTGTTGCGGTCGCGATTAAAGAAGCACTGGCAGGGAAAGACAAACCGATATTCGTCGAAATGCCCCGGCAAATCGTGCTGGAACGTGGCGTGGCTGAGCACAATCTTGCGCCCGATGAGCCACCCGACCAGCCGGTGCCACACCATCAGCAGCCATTCCACCAGGAAATTGTCCGGGTCCAGTTCCGGGTGGCGATGGGTGATGCTCAGTTCCACGTCGTCGCCACGGGTGTCCAGTTCAATCACGATGTCATCCGAGAACAGCCGATAACAGCGAATGCTCTGGCGGATCACCTCTTCCAGGTTGCGGCTGTGTACCACCAGCGATCCCATCAGGTGGAAATGTCCGACACGGCAGGGCTGTGTGGTGCGCCCCATGAACTCATCGTTCAGCTTGCCCCACACCAGCCGAAACAGGCGGATAAACTGTTCCGTGGGCACCCGTGCCCGTGGCGAGTGGATGAATTCCGGGTCGATGCCATTGCTGTGGAGCAGGTCGTCGGAATAGCCACCGGCCTTCTCCAGACCATAAAGAACGGCCCTTGCATAGTGGGAGGAAAAGGTGAGGTTCTTCATCGAATTCAGGCTCTGCCGGCAATCAGGATCATGGAATGTATCTTACGGACGGACAAAGCTGAAAGACATAGGCTCCCGGAACAGTCGCCTGCTATATTGAGCTTGGTCCCTCTTTGAGCCCGACGCCGCCGATTTTCCAGTCATCGCCATTCTTGACCATGCGGTAGTGGGCGATCCAGCGTTTTCCCTCGGGCCCTAGTAGCCGCACCACCTGAATCTGGAAACCGGGGTGGGGGATGCGTTCCAGGAACTCAATGGCCGATGCCCGATATACTGGCGCATAGGCCAGCTTCACCATATCGTAGAACGTATCTAGCGAGCCTGATTGTTGCTTGATGCCATCCGAGGCATAGTCCCAGGCGGCTAGCCTGTCGTCGTTGGCGAAGGCTTCAATCTGCGACAGGATCGTGTTCTGAATGGCGTTATCGATATCATCGTTGTCGGCATGACCACCCACGGCCATGACGGCGAAGAACAGGAATACCGATATTAGTGCAGTGGTGCGTTTCATCGAATGGCCTCCCGATGACAACAGTATAGATGATACGCAGAAGAGGAAGCGCTGGATTCAATGGCAGCCTTGAGCGACCTGCGAATGGCTGCAAATTCTTACAATGTCGATTTGGGCGGCATGTTATCGTTCGGTTGTTATACTTTTTTTCAAAGCTCCTGACAGGTTGTAAGGCTATGGCCGAGGGTACCAAACACCCCCAGAAACTACTGTTGTTTTATCTGACCAATCAGAGGCTGTTCGGCTTGGGCACCCTGAAAATCCGGGAAATCATGCCTTTTGTTCCGCTGACCAGACTACCGCACAGCCATTCGGCGGTGATCGGCACCATGAGTTTCCGTGGCTCCGCTGTGCCGGTGATCGACATGGCGGCGGCGGTCGGCTATCCGCCGCTCACCGAGGATGAGCGCAAGACGGCTTCCATCATTGTGACGGATATCCAGCGCCAGGAAATCGGCTTCCTGGTACGAAGCGTTCGAAAAATTATCGAAACCGAATGGAAAGAGGTCCTGCCGCCACCTCGTAGCCTGGGCGACAAAGCCTTCATTACAGGGCTGGTAAATTTTGAGGACCAGATTGTCCAGTTGCTGGATGTGGAGTTGCTGCTGGCCAGAGTGTATCCGGAGTCCGTTAATCCCCGTGAAGTGGTACTGACGGATGTCCAGAGGGAAATCCTGAAAGGCTTGAATATCCTGCTGGTGGACGATTCACAGGTGGCACGGAAGCAACTGTCGGATGCCCTGGATAGCAAGGACGTGAGTTATTACGTAACGACCAATGGCCAGGACGCGCTGGACCTGATGCTCAACGCCAATCGCGAGGGCAGGCCGATCGATATCCTGGTGAGCGACATTGAAATGCCCGGCCTGGACGGCTACGAGCTCACCTTCAATGTGAGGGACAGCGGCAACTCCCTGAAGCAGCCGTACATCATTTTGCATACCTCCCTGAACAGTGAAATGAGCGTGAGCTACGCCAAACAGGTGGGGGCAGACGAGGCATTGACCAAATTCGATGCGGAAGAGTTGCTCCATGCCATGCTGCGCGGGGCAGAGCAGGTGTGAGGATTTACTGGTCGGGCGTTTCCATCAGCCTGGCTCGAACCCGTGGAAGATGCGCCGGAAACCGCTCCTGTATAAAGGTGATCAGACCTTCACGGATGGCACAGCGGAGATTCCAGAGTGAGCTTGAGTCCTTGGCGCTGAGCAGGAAGCGCACCTCGATATTGGCCTCGCCGGCTTCGGTTACCTGAACGATCCTGGTCTTTCCATCCCAGTCAGTCGCCTGTTCCAGCAGCCTCTCAAACTCGGTTCGTAGTGGTTCGATGGGCATGGAATAGTCGACGGTGATGAACACCGTTCCCATCATTTCGGTGTCGTTTCTCGACCAGTTCTGGAACGGGTTTTCAATAAACCATTGCAGCGGCACCACCAGCCGCCGCAGGTCCCAGACCCTCAGCACCACGTAAGTGGCGGTGACTTCCTCCACCCAGCACCATTCGCCCTGCACATGCAGCACATCATCGATGCGGAACGGCTGAGTCAGTGCGATCTGCATGCCTGCCAGCAGATTGCCCAATACCGGCTTGGCCGCGAAGCCCAGTATGATGCCACCGATGCCCGCAGACGCCAGCAGGCTGCTGCCAAGGTGACGAACCGGTTCGAAAGTCACCAGCGCTGCGCCCAGGCCCACGATAACGATGAGAATGTTCAGCACCCTCACCAGGAAGCGCGTTTGCGTTTCCACCTTGCGGGCCCGTTTCCACTGGCCTTCGAAGACAGGGTTCAGGGATACGATTACATCCCCTATGGCGGAAGTGCAGCGAACAAGAGCCCAGGTAACCGCCACAATCAACAGCAGGGTAGCGGCGTGACGGAAGTGATTGATCAGTGGCAGATCCTGGGACGCTGCCTCCAGGATGGCATTGAGCACCACCAGGGTAACGGCAACACCCAAAGCGGTTGATGAGGCATCCAGAAACAGGCGGGGAATGGTTTTGCTACGGGTTAAGCGTTGAACTATGGCCAGTACACCCTTGTACACAAGAAAGGTGATAGCCATTGAGATTAGAACGGTAACGCCCGGATACCACCAGTCTTCAAGGCCAGCCTTCAGAGCGTTCAGGGTCTCAAAATCAGTCATGGGCAGTCGGCATTGAGTCAGCGGGTGGGCCAGTCTGTCGTTGTGGTCAGTTTAAACTGCTTTGCAATGGCGTGATATGGTTGCGGTCCGTTCCATTGCTCCAAACGGCGTTTATGAAACTGATCCTCAGTCGAAAAGGCTTCGATTCCTCCGCAGGCGGCTGTCCCAGCCCGGTCTTCCCCGACAGGTCTTTCTATACCCTGCCGATCCCGGATTCACGGTCCGGGATTACCTACGGTGATATTCATCACGAGGGGCTAAACGTTGGCAAGCTGGTGGCCAACCTGACCGGCGACCGACGAGGGCACGCTCGAAAGGCCCATCTTGACCCGGATCTGATCGCTGACGCCTATCCCCGGACTGCTGGCTGGCGGCCTTGTTTGGGGCAAACTGGTGCGGCCCAGGGCCATCTTCGGAAACAGCAGGTAGGCGTGGGAGACCTGTTCCTGTTCTTCGGCCTGTTCCGTGAGGTGGAAAAACAGGGCAGGGGCTGGCGATTTGTAAAACACGCCCGGCCGTTCCATGGCTTGTGGGGCTGGCTTCAGGTTGGTGACGTGTACCGTATTGACGACCTGGCGGATGGCGAGCTGACCTGGGCACGTTACCATCCCCACTTTCACGGTCAGCCAGACGGTGGCAATACGCTATACGTGGCGACAGATACACTGCAGCTCGAAGGTGTGCCAACAGGCTTGCCGGGCGCCGGGGTGTTTGATGCTCAGCAGAATCAATTTCGCCTGACAGCACCGGATGCAGGGTCGACCACACAGTGGCGCCTGCCGGGATGCTTTTTTCCGGGCACAGCGGATACGGCGATGACGTTTCACGGCAATCCTGAACGCTGGTCGAGAGATGGGGATTACTGCTACCTGAAAAGCGCCGCGCGGGGGCAGGAGTTTGTGTTGGATACGAGCCGTTATCCAGATGTTGTTTCCTGGTTGAAGGATATTCTATGAAGGTCATGTTACTGGGTGCCACCGGCCTGACGGGCGGTAAGGTACTGGAAGGGCTGCTGGCGCTGGAAGAGGTGTCATCGGTTGTCGCGCCCGTGCGTCGAGCGCTGCCGCTGAGCCATGAAAAACTGCGTCAGCAGGAAGTGGATTTCGAGCGCCTGGATGAGCACGGTGATTTGTTTGCGGTGGATGCCATCATCTGTTGCCTTGGCACCACCATTAAGAAGGCCGGCTCTCGCGAGCAGTTTCGCAAAGTGGACTATGGCTACCCGATGAGAGCTGCCGAACTTGGCCGGGCAAGCGGCGCACAGGTATTCGTGTTGATGTCTGCCATTGCCTCGTCATCGTCTTCCACCGTTTTCTACAATCGGGTGAAGGGTGAACTGGAAGACGGCATAAAGTCGCTGGGCTATCCCTGCCTGTCCATCTACCAACCCAGCCTGCTGTTGGGCGAACGCAACGAGCAGCGCACCGCCGAAGCACTGGGCATAAAAGCCATGCCCCTCATCAACCGGGCGCTGATCGGCCCACTGGAAAAGTTTCGCGGTATTGAGGCGGCCACCGTGGCCAGGGCAATGGTGAATGAAGTGCTGGCTCTTGCTCAGCAAGCGCCTGCCCAATCGAATGTCCGGGTACACGAATACCGGGACATCGTGACGTTGGCTACGCAGGACGCAACACCCTGACCGTCAGGACCCGTGGAATTCAGGGGGGCGCTTGGCCAGGAACGCCGCGACGCCTTCTGCAAAATCCCCGGTCCGCGTCATTTCCAGGAATGCTTCCTTTTCCGCTTTTAACTGAGCAGCCAACTGATCACCACAGGCTCCGTCAGTAAGCCGTCGGAAGGCGCCGAAGGCTCGGGTGGGGCCATTTGCGATGTTCTTCGTTATCTCAGCTACCCGTTTTTCAAAGTCGGCTTGTGGGACAGACTCGGCGATCATCCCCCAAGCCTTTGCCTCGGCCGCGTTCAGGGTCCTGCCTAGCAGCATTAACTCGGCTGCCCGCCCGGCGCCGATCTTGTGCGTCAGAAACCAGCTACCACCACAGTCAGGCACCGCACCGATACCGTTGTAGGCCATCAAAAACTTCGTGTCTTCCTGAGCAATGATAATGTCCGCCATCAGTGCCAGGCTCAGCCCGGCTCCAGCGGCAACCCCCTTGACCACCGCGATCACCGGGGCATCCATACTGCGCAACAGGAGGATGGCCGGGTTGACCGCATCCAGGATAGCGCTGACGGCTTTGCCCGCCTGCTCGGGAGAGCCGGTCATGCTGGCGATATCCCCACCCGCCATAAAAGCGCGCCCGGAGCCGGTCAGAACAATGCATCGAAGGTTTGAGCGGTCTTTCAGTGCCTGAACCGCCGCGAGAAAGGCTTCTGCCATGGGCACGCTAATGGCGTTCAGGGTCTCTGGCCGGTTGAAGCTAAGAGTTGCTATACCGGTTTCAGAGTCGAAGCCGGTGGTCACCAGTTTATCTGTCATTTTTAATGCTTCTCTTGCCACAGTGCATCTGATGATAAGTTCCGTGCGTAATTTGTACAGTTGTCCACTGGGTAACAGCATAGAGCGGTTTGGCGAATATTGCCGGGATGGACTACTTTAAGTCTGGATCGGGAATAACCCCGACGACAATAAAAAACAAAAACGACAATCATCTTCGGGCGTGAGATGGGTACCAGCAGGGTGTGCGCGCAGCCTGTCTGCCCGGCGCCAGGGGTGCCGGGAGGTAATGTGAGCATCCTTGAGATTAGTAACCTGTCTCTCTCATTTGGTGGCGTCAAGGCGCTGCAGGATGTCAGCTTCCATGTGCCTGAAAACACCGTCACGACTATTATCGGCCCGAACGGTGCCGGCAAGACGTCGCTTTTTAACTGCATCTCCGGTTTCTACAAACCACAGCAGGGTACTATCCGCTATCAGGGTCAACCGCTTCCGGGCAGTATCAAGCCGCCCAGGCGAGCCGCACTTGGCCTGGCCCGAACCTTTCAGAATATAGCCCTGTTCCGGGGTATGACCGTACTCGACAACATCAAGCTGGGCGCCCATGTACACATGAAGAGCGGCCTGCTCAGTGCACTGGCCTATTTCGGGCCCGCCCGCCGGGAGGAGATGGCCGTTCGCAAGGAAGTGGAAGAGCGGATTATCGACTTCCTGGAAATTGATCATATACGACGACAGCCGGTGGCCAGCCTCTCCTACGGACTCCAAAAGCGGGTTGAGCTTGCCCGCGCCCTGGCTATGAAACCTAAGGTCTTGATGCTGGATGAACCGGTGGCAGGCATGAACCGGGAAGAAAAGGAGGATATGGCCAGGTTTATTCTGGATATCCGGGAAGAATGGGGCATTACCGTGCTGATGGTGGAACACGATATGGGCATGGTGATGGACATATCCGACCATATCGCGGTCCTGAATTTTGGCCAGGTCATCACCGAAGGCGTGCCTGCGGATGTTCAGAACAACCCCGAGGTGATCAAGGCCTATCTGGGCAACAGCGACATCGACAGTTTGCGAAGGAAGCTCAATCCGGAAGGGGAGGTCGCCTGATGGATTGGTTGTTCTTTGGTGAAATCAGCCTGGCCGGCCTGGCCATGGGTGGGCTTTACGCCCTTATTGCGCTGGGGTTTGTGATCATCTACAAGGCCACCCGGGTGATCAATTTCGCCATCGGCGAGATCATGATGTTTGCCGCCTACCTGTTCCTGGCGTTTGCTGGCGGCATGGAGTTGTCACCATGGATTGCCCTGCCGCTGGCCGTGATCGGCGGCAGTATTCTCGGCGGGGTGATCGAAAAGACCATGATCCGGCCCATGCTGGGCGAGTCCCCCATCTCGGTCGTGATGGTGACCATCGGGATTGGCAGTATCCTGGTGGGTCTGGTGGAGTTTATCTGGACCGCCGATCCGCAGTTGTTGCCCAGTTTTCTGCCGCGAGAGCCGGTGTTTATCGGCCCGCTCTACCTCGCCCCAAAAATCGCCTACGGTTTTCTGATCGGCTCCGCACTGCTCATTCTCTACCTGCTTTATTTCCGGTTTTCCCGGGGTGGCGTGGCCCTGAGGGCGACGGCCTCGGATCAGGCTGCGGCTTATTCCATGGGCATTAATGTGCGCCGGGTGTTCAACATGGCCTGGGTGTTTGGTTCTCTTGCGGCATCGTTGGCCGGTGTGCTGGTGGCCGCCACTGGCGGGCTCAGCCCGCAATTCGGGATCATCGGTCTGAGTGTGCTGGTGGTGGTGATCGTTGGCGGCCTCGACAGCATTCTCGGTGCCCTGGTGGCTGGCGTGTTCATTGGCTGGCTGGAAACAGTTGCCGGTGCCTACCTTGGAGGCGAGTACCGGATGCCGGCAACGTTCCTGGTGCTGGCAGTGATCCTGGTGATCCGCCCCTACGGCCTTTTCGGCACCCACGAAATAGAGCGAGTGTAAGATGCGCATCGGTGACGCAAAACAGAATTATGAGGCCGATGAGGCAATCTGGACCAGCCAGACCCAGAAACTGTGGTTGGGTCTTTTCCTGCTGATTCTTATGGTGTTCCCGTTTGCCGTCGACTCTTACCTGCTGTACCTGGGCTGCCTGGTTGGTATTGCCGTGATCAGCACCACCGGCCTGAACATCCTGACCGGTTTTACCGGGCTGATTTCCCTGGGACAGGCCGGGTTCATGGGCGTTGGTGCCTATACAGTGGCCTGGCTGTCCATTAACACCAGCCTGCCGTTCCCGGTCACTCTGGTGCTGGCCGGGCTCATGGCCGCCGCCGTCGGGATTCTGGTGGGCCTGCCTTCACTGCGCGTCAAAGGCTTGTATCTGGCCATCGCCACTCTGGCTGCGAGCGTGTTCCTGCACTTCATTTTTGCCGAGTGGGAATCCGTCACCGGTGGCATGGGTGGCTTGAGCCTGGAGCCGGCCCACCTGTTCGGGTTGACGTTCCAGAGCGATTTCATGATGTATTTCATCATTGTGCCGCTGGCCGTGCTGATGGTGCTGGCGGCCCGCAATGTGTTCAGAACGAGGATCGGACGGGCGTTTATCGCCATTCGTGACCGGGATATTTCCGCCGAGATTCTCGGCATTAACCTTTTGCGCTACAAGCTGATGTCCTTTGCGCTCAGCTCCTTCTATGCCGGGGTGGCCGGTGGCCTGTTCGCCTATTTCTACCGGGTGGTTACCCCCGAGAGTTTTCCGTTGTCCATGTCGATTTTCTATCTGGCGGCGGTGATTGTCGGCGGTATGGGTAATCTGTTGGGCGGCATTCTGGGGGCCGCTTTCATGACCCTGGTGCCGGAAGCGCTGAAACTGCTGACGGCGGCCCTGACACCGTTCTACCCCAGCGCGCCGGTGTTCATGTCGCCAATGCTGGAGATCATTTTTGGTGCCCTGATCGTGGGCTTCCTGATTTTCGAACCCCATGGCCTTGCGGAAATCTGGCACCGAATCCGCCGTTTTTTCCGCCTCTGGCCGTTCCGGAACTAACGGTTCTCTCACGGGAACCTGTGCAACACCAACAACAAGAAGCCGCAAGGAGAAGAGACATGTTCAGAAACATCCTCAAAAAAGGTTGCCGGCTTGCCGGGCTTGGCAGCCTGGTCGCTGCGTTGACCGTCGCCGCTCCGGTGATGGCACAGGACAAGGAGCCCATCGTGTTTGGCGGCTCCATACCGCTCTCTGGCGTGTTTGCGTTTGCGGGTATTCATATCCACGCCGGTCTGACCGACTACACCAACTGGATCAACAGCCAGGGGGGCATCAATGGCCACCCGGTAGAGTATGTGATGGAAGACACCGCCTATGAGGTGGACCGTTCGGTGGCGGCCTTCAAGAAGATTTCCGGTAGCCGTTCCCCGGCTACCTATTACGGCGACAGCACCGGTTTCATGAAGGCCATCGCCTCAGAGCTGAACAGCCAGGGCAATACCCTGATGAGCGGGGCCTCGTTCGCGACCGCGCTGACGGATAACGAACAATACCCTTATCAGTTCATTCCCGGCCCGAACTACAGCCAGATGTTCGGCATCATTCTGGAGTACATCGCCACCCAGGGTGAAGGCGGTGATATGCCCACCGTGGCCTTTGTATACAGTGATACCGAGTTCGGCAAGGACCCCATCGAAAATGGCAAAGCCCGGGCGGGCGAACTGGGCATCGAAGTCGTCGAGGATATCGTGACCAAGCCTGGCAGCGTGGATGTGTCTGCCGAGGTCCTTAAGCTTCGCCGGGTACGACCAGACTACGTGGTGTTCCATGGCTACGTGCTGTCGCCGATCAACGAGTTCATGGTGCAGATGCGCCAGATGGGCCTCGATACCCAGTTTATGGGCACCTTCTGGTCTTCGGACAAGTTGATCATCGACAAGATGGGGGCGGATGCCGATGGTTACATGGGTGTGATGCCCTACAACTACTACGACAGTGAAGAAAGCGGCCCGATGCTTGAGGCCCTTCGTGCCCAGGCTGAGAAGAGCGATCCGGAGGCTGACTACCGTCCGACTGGCTACATGCAGGGGTGGTTTAACGCCATGGTCTGGACTGAAGTGGTCAAGCGCACCCTGGATGCGGGAAAAGAACTGACCGGGGATAACATGGCCGAGTCTCTTGCGTCTATTGAGGACTGGGATACCGGCGGCATTATTGGTATTCCGGTCACCGTTCGGAACATGTCGTTCCCGGTTGGACGTATCTGGCGAGTGAATGCCGATAAAGGCCGTTACGAGCCAGTATCGGACTGGATTCACCTCGACTGAGGGGCTGTATGGAAGCCTTACTGGAAATCGATAATATCGAGGTGGTCTACAATAAGTCGGTGCAGGTCCTGAGGGGCCTGTCACTGCGGGTGCCAGAGGGTGCCATTGTGGCGCTCCTCGGTTCCAATGGTGCTGGCAAATCCACCACGCTGAAAAGTGTCTCCGGCCTGCTGACCCTGGAAGATGGGGAAGTGACCGCCGGCGAGGTGCGTTTCCGGGGCAGGGATGTAAAGGGCACGCCTCCCGAAAAACTGGTGCGCAACGGGTTGTTTCATGTCATGGAAGGCCGCCGTGTGTTTGAAGACCTCACGGTGGAGGAGAACCTGATCGCTGCCACCTACGCGCTCAGCGGCAACAAACCCTCCCTGGGCGACAGCTACGAACTGGTCTATGACTATTTTCCACGCCTGAAGGAACGCCGTAAGCAGTTGGCCGGTTACCTCTCCGGCGGCGAACAGCAAATGTTGGCTTTGGGCCGGGCGCTGATTGCCCAGCCCGCACTGATCATGCTGGATGAGCCTTCGCTGGGCCTGGCGCCGCTGCTGGTGGAGGAGATTTTTACCATTGTGGCGCGGATCAACCGTGAACAGGGCACCGCGATTCTTCTGGTGGAGCAGAATGCGGCGGTGTCTCTGGCGATTGCGTCATACGGTTACATCATGGAGAACGGCAAGATCGTGATCGACGGGCCAGCGGACAAGCTAACGGCGAACGAAGACGTTCAGGAATTCTACCTGGGTGTGGGTGGTAAAGAAGGTAAGGCTCGCAGCTACCGCGACATCAAGCACTATAAACGCCGTAAACGGTGGCTGTCATGACAACACTTGCCCTACCGGACCTGACACTGACCCAGATGCTTCGGGCCCACGCAAAAGAGCGACCGGATGCCCTGGCCCTGCGCCAGAAAGACTTCGGTATCTGGCAGGCCTATTCCTGGCGGGACTACTACGACCGTGCCCGACATTTCGGTCTTGGCCTCCGCGCCATGGGGTTGGAGGAGGGTGGCCATGTGGCCATCATTTCCGAAAATCGGGTGGAGTGGGTGATTGCCCAGATGGGTATTGGCATGGTTCGGGGCATCTGCGTTGGTGTGTATCCGACCAGCCCCTGGAATGAGGTGGCCTACGTTCTCGAGCACAGCGATGCGAGCATCGTGGTGTGTGAGGATCAGGAGCAGACCGATAAAGTGCTGGAAGCCTGGCCCCAACTGCCCCAGTTGAAGCACACCATTGCCATTGATATGAAAGGCCTTCGCTACTACCCCGAGCCCCCGGCGGCGTTCGAGGACATCGAAGCCAGAGGCCGGGCGTTTGAGAAAGATCATCCGCGGCTGGTGGACGACTTGCTGGATGGCCAGCGAATGGATGACACCGCCCTGATGATCTACACCTCCGGCTCTACCGGGCGGCCGAAGGGCGCCATGATCAGCTGGGGTAATCTTCACGCTGCCGCACCCGGCCTTATTGAGTTGCTGCAGGCGGACGATCGCGGTTCCAGCCTTTCTTACCTGCCGCTTTGCCATGTGGCGGAGCAAGCGGTAACCAACATTGCGCCGGTCTATGCAGGCAGCTCCGTCAGTTTTGGCGAGAGCTTGCGGACCGTCCAGGAAGACTTGCGGGAAATTGCGCCGACCTTTTTCCTGGGCGTGCCCAGGATATGGGAGAAGCTGCATTCCGCCATCTATATCAAGATCCAGGAGACCGGACGCCTCCGTCGGGCATTGTTCAATTGGGCAATCCGGGCATGTTCGCCCATGGCCACCAAACCCCGGACGCAGTGGAGCCTGAAAGAAAAAGGCCTATACAGTCTCAGTTATTGGCTGGTGTTCCGGGCTCTGCAGAATTTCATTGGCCTGCGCCGATGTACCATCGCAATGACTGGCGCCGCCCCCATTTCCACAGGCATCCTGGAATTCTTCCGGACTATTGGGATTCCCCTGCTGGAAGTCTATGGCCAGACGGAAAGTACCGGCGTGGCAACCGCACAGCCGGTGGATGATGTGCATCTTGGAACCGTGGGTGTCGCGATTGCCGGCGTTGAGGTCAAACTCGGTGAGCACAACGAGATCATCATGCGTGGCGGCAGCATGTTCAAGGGGTACTACAAGAGCGACGAGGCGACTGCCTCAACCCTGAAAGACGGTTGGCTGCATACCGGCGATGTGGGCGAATGGCGGGGCGGCCAACTCAAGATTGTCGACCGCCTGAAAGACATCATGATCACCGCTGGCGGCAAGAACCTGTCGCCGACGGAAATTGAGAACACCATCAAGGCCAGCCCCTATATCAAGGAATGCATTGTGATTGGCGAGGCACGGAAATACGTTTCCGCCCTGATACAGATCGATTTTGACACCGTGGCCAAGTGGGCCGAACAGCAACGGGTTGCCTACACCACCTTCCGCAGTCTGACTGAGCAGGACAGGGTGAGCGAACTGATTGAAGCGGCAGTGAGCGAGGGTAATAACCAGTTGCCCCAAGTAGCGCAGATCAAGCGTTTCCACTTGCTCACCAAAGAACTCGACCATGACGATGATGAAGTGACGGCCACCATGAAGGTGCGCAGAAGCAACATCTATGAGAAGTATGCGGACGTCATTGAGTCGCTTTATGGTTGAAATTGTTTACCTCGTGCCCTGCGACAGGCCTCCAGCGCCTTAAGGGCGTCGACCTTCAGTGGAAGACTGAGAGCCCACTGAATATCCGTTCTCTCGAAGCCGATATCCACCAGTATCTCGTCATCTTCCTTCAGTAGGGGCAGGAACAGCCGACGAAAATGGTGCCTGCGCCGGAAGATCCTGACCCAGAACTCAATCGTTGCCATGAACGCCAGTGGCGGGGTGGCTGGCATGTAAATCTCCAGCTCCGGAGGCTTGGCGGGGGAGTCTGGACGAAGCTGCGGGCGGCGGAATTCCTGGTAATGGCTCATCGTTTCAATCTCCTGTTCAGTCATCAGTATGGGAGCCCTCGCGTGTTCGCTGGGGCATGGTAATCAGCATGCAACGCCACCTTTGATCAAACAAACGAAAAGATTTAACATATGAGTTAAGAAAAATTGAAAGGTGGCTTATGAACAGTACCGAACCTGCGACCAGCCGCGAGGTTGGCCCGCTACTGGATACCGACGTATTGAGAACCTTCGTGGCCATTGCCGAGAGTGGAAGCTTTACCCGGGCTGCGAAACAGGTTTTTCGTACCCCTTCGGCCCTGAGCATGCAGATCAAACGGCTCGAGGGAATTCTCGGCCACGTCCTCTTTGTGCGTGAAGCCCGTCGCGTCAGGCTGACGCCTGAGGGAGAAGTGTTGCTAGGCTATGGTCGGCGACTGCTGCGATTGAACGAGGAGGCCATCCAGCAGTTCCTCTCACCCGTGCTGGAAGGCCGGGTCAGTCTCGGTACGTCAGACGATGTGGGCAGTCGTATCCTGCCGGGCGTGCTGGCACAGTTTGCGCGCTCGTGCCCGGCCGTTCAGGTGGATGTGGTTGTAGGCTCGAGCCAGCAGAACCTGGATCGGCTCGACGCCGGAGAACTGGACATGGTGCTGGTCACCATTGGTAATGAGGGCCAGGAGCGACGGGGGGAAGTCGTGCACACGGAACCGTTGGTGTGGGCTGGTCGCGAAGGTGGAGTTGCCGCCAACCGCTCACCCTTGCCAGTAGCTCTCGCCAGCCATGGATGTGTATGGCGCCGGGCAGCGCTGACGGCCCTGGGTGACGCCCACATTTCCTATCGGGTCGCCTACACCTGTGACAACTGTTTCGGCCAGGAAGCGGCGATGTTGTCGGACCTGGCGGTTGCGCCCTTTCCGGTCAGCCTGGTGCGCCCGCCGCTGCGAAAACTTGATCGGGAAGGGCTGCCAACGCTGGCGGATTATCAGATTGCACTGGTGCGCAGTGGCAGCAATCCGGTCAACGACGAGCTGGCCCGGCATGTGAAGGACGCGTTTGTAGACTTAAGGTGATATCCAGGAATCTCTTGGTTTCAAGGTGGTCATATCGCTAAACATGTAATGTAATTGTTTCTTACAGTTCGTTGCCTTAACTGTACTTTAAACTACTTATTTCTCCGATGGGTTGAGCATATATTGAACAAATTGCCGCTTCATCCATCAGGGAGAGAGTGTATGTTTGGGCGCCATCGTATTGCGGAATTGACGGATCAGTTAACGGTCTCCAGGGGCGAACAGGAGAGGGTTCAGCAAACCCTGAATGCCATTGCCTCCCAGATCGGGTATATCGAGTTCAGCCCTTCGGGAATTGTAGAGTCTGCCAATGATATCCTGCTCTCCATTATTGGGTACGAGCGCCAGGAAGTCATTGGCAAGCACCATCGGTCACTGTGTGACTCAAGCTATACGGCATCGTCAGAATATCAGCGCTTCTGGGATGACCTCGGGCGCGGCATCAAGAAACAAGGCACTTTCCCCCGCTTTGCCAAGGATGGTCGACGTGTCTGGCTGGAGGCCACCTACTTTCCCGTCACCAATGAGGAAGGGAAAGTATTCAAGGTCGTTAAGTTGGCAACAGACGCGACCGCCGCCCAGGACAAAGTGGCGAATGATACCGCCATGCTTGATGCCATCGACCGGTACATGGCAGTCATCAAGTTCACGCCCGACGGCAAGATACTGGAAGCCAACGAAAACTTCCTGGCCACCACAGGGTACGCCAAAGACGAGATCATCCATCAGCACCACAAGATGTTCTGCTTTGATGATTTCTATCGCGATAATCCGGACTTCTGGAAGCGGTTGGCTCGCGGTGAGAGCTTTTCTGGGCAGTTTGAACGCAGGGACAAAAGCGGCAAAAGTATCTGGCTGGAAGCCACGTATAGCCCTGTGCTGGATGCCGAAGGGCAGGTATACAAGGTGATCAAGTTTGCCTCGGACATTACCGCGCGGGTGAACAATGCCCGCGAGGCGGCCGACGTAGCCGCCGCCACTTCCGAGGAAACGTCACAGATTGCGGCAGAAGCCACTCGTGCCCTCAACCTTGCGGTCGACACCTCGGCGTCGGCACTGGTAGAGGTCGCCAGCGCCACAGAGGTCAGTCGGGATCTCGAGACCCAGGCCGAGCAGATTGGCAGCATTGTCAGCACCATCCGCACCGTGGCAGAGCAGACCAACCTGTTGGCCCTGAACGCTGCGATCGAAGCTGCCCGTGCTGGCGAAATGGGGCGTGGGTTCGCAGTGGTGGCCGACGAGGTGCGTAAACTGGCTGCAAAGACCGCTCAATCTCTGGAAGAAATTTCCACGGTGGTAGGCAAGAACAGTCACTTGATCGAGTCTCTACGCGCGAATATGGACGGGGTTTCGACGCTTTCACGTCGCAGTTCGGACGAAATTTCCGGCATTGCTACCGGCATTCAGCAGGTGGAGAAGGGTATGACGGATCTGGCGGCTGTGGTGGCGCGGTTGAGTAGCGAGGGGTAATCTGTTTCGGAGATGGGGTTGAAATCCCGGTGTATCGACAGAACGTGTAATCGCATACGTCGACTGAAACAGGAGAGCGAATGGAATATATCAGCCCCATCAGCAGCGCGGTCATGGCGATTATCTGGATCATATATTTCCAGTTGTTCCTGATCCAGTATCAGCGCAATAACCGCCCCTATATGGTCATTCATCATGCCCAGAGCGAAAACCCGGACGCCCTGTGTCTGTTGGTGAATATGGGTAAAGAAACCATCCATGTGCAGTGTGTGCAGGTGGTACTGCAAACCCGCAGTGGCGAAGAGAAAACCCTGACGGTCACCGAATATCGCCGGGTTGGGGCGGATGACAGTAATGTGCACCAGGTTTTGCGGCAGGGGCCTCTGCAGCCTGGTGGGTACTTGGTGCTGGGTTCATTCCGCAACATTATCCTGGGGCGCCGAAGTGACGATAGCGGCGGTGACGGTGACTACCTGTTCGAGGATGTTACTGCCGTTGAAATCCGGGCCGCGGTGGTTCACGGCCCCAGCCACTATGCCGTGGGCGTACGCCGGCGTTTCTGGCTGAGGCATGATGGCGTATCGGAGATTTTTCCCCGCGATATCCACAGTGAACAGCTCAATCGCAGGCGTCACCGGCATGAAGTGCACCGTTGGCTGGAAACGGAACTGTGTCCTCAGTAGCCTTGATCAGTTCGGGAAAGAATGTGGCGAAAGGGTCAGTTTCACTGAGTGTTTTTCGCCTTTTGCCGTTTGAGAAAATCCACTTTCCATTGCTCCATGCCAAAGTATTCGGTGCCAATGTTGGCCTCTACCCGGTGTTTGGCTTTGATCGCCGCGACTTGTTCGTGGCGCTCCTTCATAAAACTGTCGAAGCGCGGTAGCAAATCCCCATGCCTGATCGTTGAAAGCCGGTAGGAGCTTCGGGTATGCGGGAGATTGGGATCGAACACGAGAACGCCCGGTCTTATCCGAACATTATTGATGTGGTGCAGGGCGACCACCACGTTGTAGTAAGCGCCGTCACTGTTCTTCAGCAAAGCCTGGTGAATCATTTCCGGCAGGCTGTCGCTGGGTACCGGGAGTATCTGCGAGGCCTCGATCTTTTCCTCGTATCCCCGGGCCGTCCAGCCATCGACAAGACCGATGCGTTTAAGGTGGTCCCCATCCAGGCCGAGGCGGCGCGGAGACACCAGAACGCCGTCAACATATTCCACGATGGGGCGGCTGTAGCTCATCCGATCCCCGGTTTTTGCCGAACGGGCCCAGTCGGGATGATCCGGGTACTTGAAGTCCACCTTGCCTTCAACCAGGGCCGGCATCAGTTCTTCGACGGGCAACGGTTTATAAACGAATGTTACGCCGGCATGTTCGGCGAAAAGGTCCAGTAGTTCACGGGCGAAACCGCTGTATTGGCCTTGTTCGTCAACCCCGTAATGGGGCAGGAAGCTTCCTTGTTCCACTCCCACCACGTATGTCTGCGCAGTTGCCTGGGCGGTCAAGGCAAACAGCAGGCAGGCGGCGAATATATGTTTCACTGATGGCTCCCTATATAGTCGTTGTTGGATGAGCTGTATAGCGTCCGGATATTTTCCGCATTAGGTCAGTCTTCACGGTCGAGCCGGAACGCTTTCATTTGAGCTTCGAGCTTTTCAGCCATCGCACGTAATTCTTCAATTTCACGGCTGGCTGCCGTCATGTCCTCGCTCGAACGCGTGCTGAGATGAGAAATGTCCTGAACGTTTGAGCTGATTTCCTCGGTAACGGAGCTTTGTTCTTCGGTTGCTGCAGCCACCTGGTGGCTCATCTCTACAATCCGGTCCACGTTTTCGCCGATTCCATCCAGGGCCTTGCCCATGCTGGCGGAGGTACTGACGGTTTCTTCGGTGGCTTTTTCGCTTGTGGCCATCGTCTCGACCGCACGCTCGGAGCCCTCCTGCAAACGCTCGATAATGGTTCGAATTTGCTTGGTTGATGATTGCGTCTTCTGTGCCAGGCTGCGAACTTCGTCAGCGACCACAGAGAATCCGCGCCCATGTTCACCGGCCCGGGCTGCTTCTATGGCGGCGTTCAAAGCCAGTAGATTAGTCTGATCGGATATGGCATTGATCACTTCGATGACCTGGCCAATATCCCGCGCTTCGGTAGCCAACTGTTGGATCGCCGAGGCCGATTCGCGGATGTTATTCGCCATTCCCTCGACCTGGGCGATGGAGCGAGACATGCCTTCACGAATGTCGCTGGCGCTGTTGCCGACCTGCTCCAGTTGGTTTGCCGTTTCCGTGGCGCTTTTGGCAATTTCCTGAACCGTGGCTTCCATCTCGCATACCGCTGTGGCCACCGAGTCTGTCAGGCTGCTTTGCTCCTTGGCTCGGTCGGTGTTGGCCGTTATGACGGTGGACGTTTGCTCGACAAATGCCTTGAGCCGGATTGCTGTCTCCAAAAGGCCCCGAACCATCTCTCGTTGTGCCCCGACAAACTGGTTAAATCCAGTCGCCAATTGGCCCAGCTCGTCTTTGCGTTCGACCGCCAGTTCCTGGGTGAGATCACCGCCACCCTTGGCAATTTCGGTCAACGCCCGAGTGATTTTCGTCAGTGGCTTCGTCATGCGAGTGGCGACCAGAGCTATGATGCCCAGGAAAACAACGGCTACGAGGACGCCGACGAACAACGAGGTTTGATTGGCACGGCTGGCTTCGCCATAGATCTCGGCAGACGGAACCTCTACGACGACACGCCAGTCCGTGATCGACAGAGGCAGGCTGGCGGCAATGTAGCTGCGGCCATCACGATCAAACTCGGTCAGATGGTAAGTTGAGCCCTGCAGCAGTTCGGCGGCGACCGTCGGAGAGAGAACCTTTGATAGGGGCTGGTCTGTTTTCTGAAGGTCCGGATGAATGTTGACCTGACCTTTTTCAGACACCAGGTACACGATGCCGGTTTCACCAAAGCGGAATTCCCGGATTCGCTCCGCCATCTGATTCAGCCCGATCCCGACGCCGGTAACCGCGATAGCCTCGCCACGGTCCTCCATGCGGGCATTGATGAAGAGGGTAGGCTTGCCAGTCGCTTTGTCTACGTCCAGCGACAGCTCCATGGTCTCGCCGCTTTTCAGAAAATCGTAGAACCATCGGTCCGCCTGGGGTGTCACTACCCTGTCGATGCCCTGGTGGGTGTAGTAGTTGCCCGTGTTCACCGACACGAAATGGGCGGAGGAGGCTTCCTGGCTACGCCTTACCCCCTCAAGGTAGCGGGTGGCAGGGGCGAGCCCTTGTTGCGGCTCATTGTCACTTATCCACTCTTTGAGGTAGCTGTTCCCTGCGATCAGCTGTGAGGCTGTAATAGGCGCCTGAAGGTCTCGCTCAACGGAGTTTGCTATGGCCTCCAGGCTGGATGGCAGGGCGGAGTTGAGCAGGTATTGATCAAGAAGCCCGCGCATCTGGAAGATGTTGAGGGAAACCAACAGCAACGTGCTGGCAAGCAGTGCTGCCCCCATTCCTATGATTAGCTTTAGGCGAATGCTCATGGATACTCCAGTGCGATGACGTCAGTGGTCGACAGGGCGATCCATTTTTCAAAGGCGTTTCACGGATGAGGTGATCGCCTCAATGCCAGCCTTGGCTATCCGCACGTCCTGGTCAGGTTTGACGCCGGAGACTCCCACACTCCCGGCCACCTGATCGTCCAGGATTACTGGTACGCCGCCGGCGAGGAGCCCTTGGAGCGGTGCGGAAAGAAAAGCATTTCGCCCATTGTTGATCATATCTTCGAAAATCTGTGTTTCTTTTCGGCCGATCGCGGCGCTACTGGCCTTTTCCATCGCGACATGCGCGGTGAATGGCGCCGTTGCGTCCAGCCGACGCAGCCCCAGGACATGGCCACCATCGTCGGCCACCGCTATGGTCACCGGCCAGCCGTTGGCTTCAGCCTCTTTCTGAGCCGCGTCGAGAATCAGATTTACGTCTGTTAAGCCTAGCACTGGTTTTGTTTTCATCGAGTTTTCCTTGGTTTATCGTTGGGAGACATGGTTTTTCAGCTCTCAGTCACCCAGGTGTTCAAAGTGAGTCCGGCTTCATTGCCGTGCTTTTAGAGCTTTCAGGGCGTTCAGCGTCATCGGGCACCGGGTTTGGGATTTTTGGAAGGATAAGGTTCAACGCGATGGCGGTAATGGCCCCGGGGATCAAACCGGATTCGATCATCGCTTGCAGGTTTTCCGACAGGTTGGCATAGAGCCCCTCTTGCGCCGGCAAGCCCACGGCTATGGTTAGAGAGGTGCCAATGATCAGCATGTTGCGCTTGTCGAATGGCACCTGGCTGAGCATTTTAATGCCGGCACTGGCGATCATGCCGAACATCAGCAGTACCGCGCCGCCGAGCACCGCGTTGGGAATACTGGAAACGAGACCGCCGAGCTTTGGCAACAGGCCGGCCAACACCAGGAATCCTCCGCCAATCGCGACTACATAGCGGCTAACAACACCCGTCAATGCGACCATGCCCACGTTCTGGCTGAAACTGATCTGGGGGAACGCATTGAAGATGGCGGCAAACACGCTCGCGATGCCATCGGCCATGACGCCGCCGGAGAGCTCCTTCTTGGTGGGTTCACGGTTCAGTCCCCCCGCGGTGGTACCCACTATATCGCCGATGGATTCGGCCACGGTGACCAGAGACAGCACCACCACGGGGATGATGGCGGCCATATGGAACTCGATACCAATGCCCAACGGGGTGGGGAACGTCACCCAGTCTGCATCGCCCACCTTGGAGAAATCGACATAGCCAAAGGCCGCGGCAGCAACGAAGCCAACCAGTAAGCCGGCCAGTGGGGCAACTTCACTCCAGATACCTCGGCCGAACTGGTGAAGACCCACGGTTACGACGAGAACAAGCGAGGCCAGCCCGATGTGATGGGGGGCACCGAAATCCGATACGCCGAAACCACCACCGGCGTAGGCAAGGCCAACGGGCATCAACAATATGCCCAGCATCACGACAAAGGTTCCAGTCACCACTGGCGGGAACAAAAACCGAAACCAGGGAAGAAACAGCCCCATCAGCGCCATTGCGACGCCTCCGCACAACGCTGCTCCAAGGGCGGCGGGCAACCCCATGCCGATGGCAATGGGAATCAGGACCGGTACGAATCCGAAACTGGTCCCCATGACAATAGGAAGGCGGGCACCGATGGGCCCGAGGCCCAGGGATTGCAACAGGGTTGCGATGCCAGCGACAAACATCGCTGCCTGAACCATAAAAGCGGTCTGATCGGGAGGCAGGTCCGCCGCCCCCGCGATGATGATCGGCACGGTCACGTTGCTAACGAACATCGCCAGAACATGTTGAATGCCCAGCGGAATCGCTCGGCGCAAGGGCGGCATGGAATTAACGTCGCGGGTGCTATAACGGTCTGCTGGACCGGTATCTGGCCGTTCGGATGTACTTGTTGTCATGAGTCTCTCCTAGGTGTTGTTTTTGTAGGAATGCCTGACTGTTGACTACCAATAGCTCTACAAAGATCTTCTAAATGGCTCTCCTTAGTTGGCGGGCCGCCTCATCATGGCGTGCCATCAGCGCGTCAAGATCGACGTCGCAGGGCAGACCGCCGGTCACTCTCCAGCGCCCGGCGACCATGACCCGGTCAGCGCGCTGTGCGCCACACAGTAATAATGCAGCCAGTGGATTCTCTGCGCCCGAAAACCGCGGCTCATCAAGTTTGAACAGGGCCAGGTCCGCCTGCTGGCCTGGCTCCAGTCCGCCGATATCGGTTCGTCCCAGGCAGCGGGCCGAGCCTTCCGTTGCCCAGCGGATGACGGCTTCGTGCGTTACCTGGCTCGGCGAGTAACGCAGGCGGCCCAGAAGCAGTGCCTGACGCATTTCCGACGCAAGGTTCGAGTGGTCGCTCGACGCTGATCCATCGACCGCCAATCCGACCGGTGAGCCCGCCGCTTCGAGTTCGAGGGTCCGGCAGAGCCCTGAGCCCAGAACCATGTTTGAAGAGGGACAGTGAGCGATGCCCGTGCCTGCGCGGCCAAGGCGCTGGATCTCATCGTCATTGAAATGAATGCCATGGGCCAGCCACGTGCGATCAGTGAGCCAGCCACTGTCCTCGAGGTAATCCAGAGGGCGTATGCCAAACAGCTTCTGGCAGTAGGCGGTCTCATCTTCAGTTTCGGCAAGATGGGTGTGGAGGCGAACGTCGTTCTTCTCTGCAAGCCGCGCGCTCTCGCGCATCAACTCCCGGCTTACTGAAAACGGTGAGCAAGGGGCCAGGGCGATGGTGGTCATGGCCCCTTCAGCACGCTGGTGGTAACGGTCGATAAGACGCTGGCTGTCATCGACAATGGTTTGCTCGTCCTGCACCACGGTCTGTGGCGGCAGACCGCCATCGTCGCGCCCGACGCTCATGGACCCACGAGTCAGGGCGGCACGAACGCCGAGGCGCTGGGCAGTTTCGACCTGACAGTCAATCGCGTTTACCAAGGCACCGGAAAAGACGTAGTGATGGTCCGCTACGGTGGTGCATCCCGACATCAGTAGCTCGACCATCGCCAGTTCGCTGGCCAGGGCCATCTGGCTGTCGTTGAGATTGGCCCAGACATCGTAAAGCGTGGTCAGCCAGGGAAATAACTCTTTATTGAGCGCGGGGGAATAGGCACGGGTCAGGGTTTGGTAGAAGTGATGGTGGGTATTCACCAAGCCGGGTAACAGGACATGCTCGGAAGCATCGAAGGTCTCGGTAACGGGCTGGAGAGGTTGCTGCCCCCCGGCCACTTTTTCCACAATTCTTGTTCCTGTGACGACAATACCACCGGCAGCGCCTGGGTCAGAGCAGGCAAGCGGATTGCGAATCCATAATCTGTGGTCTGTTTCGGTCATTCCTGCAGCTCATGTTGTATACATTGTTACCGATAACTTCGTACAAATATGTATTACTTGTCAAGAAAAATTGTGAGCAAATTGAACTTTTAATGACGAGGTATTTGCCGGCCCGGCGCTCAAGCGGGCGCCGGGCCGGGGTTGGCAGCAATGTCAGGTTGTCTGCTGAGTTACGTTTTGTGGCCCGCGACCTCAACCTCGTTAGGTTTAACTTCCTTCGTAAGCGCTTTGAGTGCCCCCCAGGAGAGACCTCGTTTTGATGGCTTCTCGGCCGTGTCGGAAGCGACCAGGCTAAGAAGCTCCGCGGAAATGGACACCGCGACTTCCATGGGCCGCTTACCCGGGATGTCACTGCGCCCGACGGGGCAGCGGATACGGTCGATATCGGCTTCGTCATACCCGCGGTGACCAAGGCGTTGGCGAAAACGCTCCGCTTTGGTCTGCGAACCGATCAGGCCGATCGTGCGCACATCGTCCCGTTTTAGCAGCGCCTGGCAGAGGTCATAATCCAGTGCGTGGTTGTGGGTCAGAATCAGTACATGGGCGTTGCTGCACAGGTCGGGAACGTCCCCAACCGGGTCGTCGGTGCAATGAACCGTGGTGTTGTCGGGCGTCCTGTCCGGAAAACATTCCTGCCGGGAGTCGACCCAGGTGATCTGCCAGGGCAAATCACCCACGATGCGCATCAGGGCGTGGCTGACGTGACCTGCGCCAAAGACCACAAGGCGGGCATCGCCGCCAGGCTGGGCTTCCAGCAGCACCGCCACGCTACCACCACAGCATTGTCCGAGGCTGGCGCCCAGGGGGAAATGCGCCAGCTCGTAACTGTATTCGTGATTTGCCAGGCGCTCGCGGGCGCGGGCGATCACCCGGTATTCCAGGTGGCCGCCGCCGATGGTGTCGTAGCTGTGTTCCCGGGTGACGACCATCTTACTGGCCGGCTCCCGTGGTACCGAGCCTGTTACGCCCAGCACCGTGACCAAAACATAGGGCTGACCGCGACGTTCGCAGTCAGCAACGGCTTGGATCCAGGTCAGGCGTTCTTGCATGACGGTTCCCCTTGCGCTGCAACCCAGCGCTCGGTTGCTGTGACAGCCTGGAGCACCCGCTCTGGTGTCGCAGGCGTGTCCAGTGGCGGGCTATAGCGATAATCCGCCACGCTCGAAACAGCGTCACGCAGGGCAGACCATACGGCCATGCCCAGCATGAGTGGCGGTTCGCCCACGGCCTTTGAGCGGAATACGGTGGCTTCCCGATTGGGGCTGTGCGGCAGCAGGGCCACCCGGAAATCCGGTGGCGCGTCGGAGACAGCCGGGATTTTGTAGGTCGCCGGGCCGTTGGACAACAGTCGGCCTTCGTCGTTAAAGACCAACTCTTCAGTGGTCAACCAGCCCATACCCTGAACAAATCCACCTTCAATCTGGCCAATGTCCACGGCCGGGTTCAGCGACTGTCCCACGTCGTGAAGGATGTCCACCCGCATGACCTTGTACTCTCCGGTAAGGGTATCAACCACCACCTCTGCGCAGGCAGCCCCATTGGCGTAATACAGGAAGGGCCGGCCTTGACCGGTTCCACGGTCATAGTGAATCTTGGGTGTGCTGTAGAACCCGTTGGACGACAACGAAACCCGCGCCATGTAAGCCTGCTGCACGAACTCCGCCCAGCCGAACTGCTGTTCGTCGACATGGACCTGGTTGTTTTCGAACCGTACCGAGTCCGCGCTCACACCGTAGGTTTCGGCGGCAAACTCGACCAGGCGCTGCTTGATCTTCTCGCAGGCATCCAGGGCGGCCATGCCATTCAGGTCCGTACCCGAGGAGGCGGCCGTCGGTGAGGTGTTGGGCACTTTGTCGGTCCGGGTCGCGGACACTTTTACCCGGTCCAGGTCTACCTGGAATGCCGCGGCCACGACCTGGGCTACCTTGATGTAAAGCCCCTGGCCCATTTCCGTGCCGCCGTGATTGAGGTGAATGCTGCCGTCGGTGTAAACGTGCACCAGTGCGCCGGCCTGATTGAGGTGCTTTGCCGTGAATGAGATGCCAAATTTCACCGGCGTCAGGGCCAAACCCCGTTTCAGTACCGTGTTCTCTTTGTTGAACCTGGAAATCTCGGTACGACGCTGACGGTAGTCGGAGCTGGCCTCGAGTGTGTCAATCAGTTCCGGTAAAACGTGCTGCTCGATGGTTTGGCCGTAGTGGGTCACGTCACGGCCTGGCCCGTACAGGTTGCGCTTGCGGACATCCAGCGGGTCCATATCGAGATGACGGGCGATATCATCCATCGCCCGTTCAATGATCATCATGCCCTGGGGGCCACCGAAACCCCGGAACGCCGTATTGGACACCGTATGGGTTTTGCAGCGGTGACCAACGACTCGCGCCTGCCCAAGGCTATAGGCGTTGTCGGAATGAAACATGGCGCGGTCGACGATGGCATCAGACAGGTCGGGCGAAAAACCACAGCGGCCGGCCACCATGATGTCAGAGCCCTGTAGCACACCTTCGTTATCGAAGCCGATATCATAGGTGTTGAAAAAGTCGTGTCGTTTGCCCGTTTGTACCATGTCGTCGTAGCGCGCCATCCGGTACTTGACGGGCCGTCCTGTGCGTCGGGCAAGCAGGGCCGAGATACAGGCCAGCGGTGCGGCCTGGGTTTCCTTGCCGCCGAAGCCGCCACCCATGCGCCGTACTTCCACCTGGACTTCATGAATGGGGAGGTCAAGGACTTCGGCCACCAGTTTTTGCACCTCGGACGGGTGCTGGCTGGAGGTATGAACAAACACGCCCGCGTCTTCGGTAGGCTCTACCAGGCACGCCTGTCCTTCCAGATAGAAATGCTCCTGTCCGCCAACGTGCATCTGGGCCTGCAGGCGATTAGGCGCTTCGGCAAGTGCTTTATCCGGGTCACCCCTCAGTTGGGTATGACTTGGGCGCACGAACAACTGCTGATCAAGCGCGGCCTCTGCGGTCAGCGCGGCAGGAAGGGACTCATAACTGACTTTCGCAAGTCGGGCCGCCTGGCGGGCCGCGCGATGACTTGTTGCCGCAACGGCAAACAACGGTTGGCCCACATGTTCGACCACATCCCCGGCCAGAACCGGATCGCCAGGGAAGACAGGCCCGATATCCGTATGGCCGGGCACGTCCTCGACGGTCATGACCGAGACGACGCCGGGGTAGGCCCAAACCTCGCTGAGATCCATGGCGGTGATACGGGCATGGGCCTGCGTACTTTGGCCAACGGCCGCGTGCAGGAGTTCTGCGGGTTCGGGAAGGTCGTCTATATAGCGTGCCTGTCCACGAACGTGCTTCCAGGCACTGTCATGAAACGCCTGGGTGCCTGTCAGCCCTTTTGCCGTTGTGGTGGGCCGCGGAATATTGGGAGGTAGTTTACGCATAGTCAGTCACCATGAGGGCTTGGTTTGTTGTTGTGGTGTCTTGAGTGCTCTCCAAAAACGCGCGGCGCAGCAGGTTGCCGGCTACCTGCAGGCGGTACGCTGCGGACCCTCGCACGTCTGTCATGGGTTCAAATTCGAGTTCCAGTGCGGCAATGGCGGCCGCAACCGTGTCTGCATTCCAGGGCTGTCCTCGAAGCGCCGCTTCAGCGCCACTGGCCCGTTTTGGTGTTGCTGCCATCCCACCAAAGGCCAGTCGGCAGTCCTTGATTGTTTCGCCGTCGCGCTTGAGCCAAAAGGCACCCAGCACCGCGGAAATGTCGTCATCAATTCGCTTGGAGACTTTGTAGATGAACAGGTTCTCGTCAGGTGCCGGGTTGGGGATCCAGGTGCCCCGAATGAATTCGTGAGGCTGGAGGTCGGTCTGCTTATAGCCGTGAAAGAAGTCTTCAAGGCGCAGGCGCCGGGTACCATCAACGCTGTCCAGGTCGAGCTCTGCCCCCAGCGCAATCAGTGCTGGCGGCATGTCACCGATTGGCGATGCGTTCCCGATATTGCCCCCAACAGTCCCGCGGTTGCGGATCTGGCGTGAACCCAGGCGCTCCAGCATCGGCCCGAAGTGGGGCCAACGCTCCTCCAGCTTATGGAACATGGCGCGGTAGGTAACTCCGGCTCCGAGATAGATCCCGTCTTCGTCCTCGTGGATCTCCTGCAACGCCTCGATGCCACCCAGACCGATCAGGTGATCAAGGTCTTTGAGCTGTTGGGTGATTTCAAGAGCCAGGTCGGTGCCGCCGGCAATCAACCTTGCCTTGGGAAACTGACGGCACAGCCCGCGCAGTGCGTCCAGGGAGGCTGGCGCGTCGTATCGGTAGCCATGATCGTCGGTGAGTTCGCCAGCCGTATTCTGCACGCTTAGCAGGTCGGCGATCATTTCGGGGTCCTGCAGCCAGGCTATGCCGCTAAGGCCCGGCGCGGGGTTGTTCGGGGTCGCGCCATCCGGACCACTGAGCGCACTGCTTCGGCTCAGTACTGCGTTGCCGGTACCGGGTTCCCACGTTTGCACGCAAGCCCGACGCCCGGCCTCGATGATTGGCCGGTAACCTGTACAGCGGCAAAGGTTGCCAGACAGCGCTTCCAATAATGCGTCGTCGTCGGGCACGGAACCATTCGCCGCGCTTTCTGTATGTAGGGCAAATAGCGACATGATGATGCCGGGTGTGCAGAAGCCGCACTGGGCTCCGTGACACTCCACCATCTCCTTCTGTACCGGGTGAGCTGGCTCCTGGGTTAGCGCGTCGACGGTCACCAGATGTTTGCCGTGCAGGCTTCCGACGATCGCGATGCAGCTGTTCACGCTGTCGTAGCGGAGTTGCCCGGACTGCTCAGGGTCGGGCGAGCCGATCACCACGGTGCAAGCCCCGCAGTCGCCCGACGCGCAGCCTTCCTTGGTGCCTGTCAGTCGCTTCTTGGTGCGCAGCCAGTCGAGGATGCTTAGATTCGGGTCGACTTGGTTGAGTTTTTGTAGTTGGCCGTTCAAGTAGAATCTGATCACAAATTTTCCCGCTCTTCTGCACTTGCGCCGGTCTCTTTCTGCTTTTCTCTTTGTTAAGACTGAGCATCAGAGTCATTGGCGTAAGCCCTTGATTGATTTCAGTAGTTGCACAGGCGATGCCGCATCACGGATGCTAAGAGTCACATGGGCCCGTTATTCTTTTTACAATTTCCTGACCAAATAGTCCAGTTTGTTATGTAAAGACTATTCCTTTGATTGCCGCACAGAGATCGGCTATCGTCGGAGCCTCGACGTTCCAACCTGAAGCTACTCGACACCATGACCCGTCAAATCGAACCAGACTCCCCCGAAACCAAGCTAACAACGTCATCAGCCAGCAAGCGCAAGAAAGTGCGCCCGGGCCGAATCCGTGAGCGCAATCGTGAGCGTATTCTGATGGCTGCGGAAAAGGAGTTTTCCCAGAACGGCTTCGGAGCAACCACCGTTCAGAAAATTGCGGATAGGGCGGGCCTGCCGAAATCCAACGTGCTTTACTATTTCAGCAATAAAAAGCGCATGTACTACGCGTTGATGGATGACATCATGGGGCGGTGGAACGAGATGTTCTCGAAGATACAGCCAGAAGACGATCCCGCCACGACCCTGGCCAGCTTTATTCACGCCAAGGTAGAGCTGTCCAGGACTCACCCCCTGGCATCTCGTCTGTTCGCGTTGGAAATCATTCAGGGGGCGCCGGTCCTCAAGGATCACCTGTCCACGACTATGCGGGAATGGGTACAGGCGCGAGCGGGCGTGATTCAGCAGTGGATAGACGCGGGTCGAATGGCGCCCGTCGATCCGGTGCAACTCATTCTCCTGATCTGGTCATCCACCCAACACTACGCTGACTTCCAAGTCCAGATCCTCGCGATTGAAGACAAGAGTGAATATACCGAAAGTGACTTTCAGCACGCTGCGGATTTCCTGACGTCTGTCATTCTGCGCGGTTGTGGCCTCGCGCCCTAACTCCTGACTCTGTAGTGCCTGGCATACCGCCGTCGTATGCCTTCGATAGCTTTCGGCCGTGAATATTTCCTGACTTGTTGGTCAGTTTTTTGTTGACCGAGCTACCAATCCTGTTTAAATTTCCCTGAGACACGCAATCCAATCGTCGCCAACAACACCAATGCGACAATAGAACTGACGAGAGTGACCATGTCCCAGCGCAAAGCCTACCGTGCCTCTGTTTTCCACTGCATCGCCGACCCGGGCGTGGTGGGTGCGGAACGTTCCTACGAGTATTTTGAAGATGGCCTGTTAGTGGTCGAGGACGGCATGGTCGTCGAGATTGGCGTGGCGGAGAGCCTGTTGCCATCACTGTCTTCTGAGGTCGAGGTCGTTCACTACGAGAATGCCCTGATAACTCCGGGCTTCGTCGATACCCATATCCACTATCCACAGGTGGGAATCATCGGCTCCTATGGCGCCCAGTTGCTGGACTGGCTGGAAACCTACACCTTTCCTTGCGAGGGGCAGTTTGATGATTCCCAGCACGCTCATGCCCAGGCCGATATTTTCCTCCGTGAACTGCTGAGAAACGGAACAACGACGGCCCTGGTCTTCGGAACCGTCCACAAGCAGTCGGTGGATGCTTTTTTCGAGCAGGCGTCCAGGCTGAACCTGCGGATGATTGCGGGCAAGGTGCTGATGGACCGTTGCGCTCCGGACTATCTGGTGGATACAGCGGAATCCGGTTATGCGGACAGCAAGGAGCTTATCGAGCGTTGGCATGGAAAGGGCCGTTTGTCCTATGCGGTGACGCCCCGATTTGCACCGACGAGCTCCAACGAGCAACTTGAGCTCGCAGGCAAGCTCTTCAAGGAATTCCCGGGCTTGTACATGCACACTCACATTTCCGAGAACCGGCAGGAGATTGAGTGGGTCAACGAGCTGTTTCCAGAGCGGGATGGTTATCTAGATGTATACGACCACCATGGCCTGATCGGCGAACGATCAGTGTTTGCACACGGTGTTCACCTGCATGACGACGAATGCAGGCGGCTGGGCGACACTGGCTCGGCGGTTGCCTTTTGCCCGACGTCGAACCTTTTCCTTGGTAGTGGTTTGCTCGACCTGGCGCAACTGGAGTCGCATGGGGTACGCGTTGGCCTGGGCACGGATGTAGGGGCGGGTACCAGTTTTTCCCAGCTTCAAAGCCTTAACGAGGCGTACAAGGTGCTGCAACTGCAGGGGCAGAAGCTGGATCCTTTTAAAGCCTTTTACCTCGCGACGCTGGGCGGAGCCCGGTCCCTCTACCTTGATGACAGGATTGGCAGCCTGCAGGCCGGGAAAGAGGCGGATTTTGTTGTGCTGGATTATGAGGCCACGCCGCTGATCAGTTACCGCCTGAAGCACTCCAAAAGCCTGGAGGAAACGCTGTTTGCCCTGATGATTCTTGGAGATGACCGTGTGGTGAAGGAAACCTTCAGCGCGGGCGCGTCCGTTCATCGCCGATAGCGTGCCACTGGTGGGCTGCCCGTTGCCGCTGATGGGCACGCCTACCCTCGGTCCAGAGCCGTTCTACCACACCTCTTTTGGTCCTCATTTCTTCTTGTGCACAATCGTTATAAGAATTTTGTTGCAATTGTTGTATACAAAAGCATAATCGGAGTTGTGGTTCCTGACCGAAAAGTCAGGAAATACCGATATAGGCAAATCAGCCATCACCTGCCTCAAGAGCTCTGCTCTGGGTGATAGAAAACAACAATGATGAGGAATACCTTGTGGAAAACATCGATCAGCAGAAGCGCTCGCTCGGAGCGATCGCGAGAACGGACTGGCTCGAGCGCATTTTCAAGCTTCGCCAGCATGGAAGCTCAGTCAAAGTTGAGCTGTTAGCGGGCCTGACCACCTTCGTAACCATGGCCTACATTATCTTCGTTAATCCCAATGTTATGGCTGCGGCCGGCCTTGATCATGGTGCTGCGTTCGTCGCCACCTGTCTGGGGGCGGCACTTGGCTGTATGCTCATGGGGTTTTACGCCAACTGGCCGGTGGGACTGGCGCCGGGCATGGGGCTCAACGCGTTTTTTACCTACACCGTCGTTGGCGAAATGGGTTATACCTGGCAGGTTGCCCTCGGCGCGGTCTTCCTCTCCGGCATCCTGTTTATGATTATGAGCCTCTCGCGAATCCGCGAATGGCTGCTTAACAGCATTCCGATGAGCCTGCGGTTTGCCATGGGGGCAGGGGTTGGTCTGTTTCTCGGGCTCATTGGCCTGAAGACGGCGGGCATTGTCGTCGACAGCCCGGCGACGCTGGTGACGATGGGGTCTTTTGGTGAGCCTTCAGCACTGCTGGCCGCCATCTGCTTTTTGCTGATCGCGGTGCTTAGCCACCGCAACGTTTTTGGCGCCATCCTGTTGAGCATGCTCGTTGTAACGGGGATCGGCTGGAGCATGGGGCTTGTGGAGTATGCCGGGGTTGTGTCGCTCCCTCCCAGCCTGGCGCCAACCTGGCTGGCGATGGACATTGCGGGCGCGTTGAACGTGGGAATGATCAGCGTTGTGCTCGCGTTTCTCTTCGTGAACATGTTCGACACCGCGGGAACACTGATGGGGGTGGCCCATCGTGCAAACCTGGTTGACGAGAACGGCAAGATAGAAAACCTTTCCAAATCCCTTAAAGCGGACAGTACATCCAGTGTCTTGGGCTCCTTTGTGGGTTGCCCGCCGGTAACCAGCTACGTTGAAAGCGCTTCAGGCGTAGCCGCGGGTGGTCGCACTGGTCTGACAGCCGTGACTGTCGGCGTGCTATTCCTGCTGGCAACCTTCTTTGCGCCCCTTGCGGGAATGATTCCGGCTTACGCGACCTCGGGCGCGCTGATATACGTCGCTATGTTGATGATGAGTGGAATGGCCCACATCGACTGGAAGGACATCACCGACACCATTCCGGCCATCATTACGGTGGTGATGATGCCGCTGACCTTCTCCATCGCCAATGGCATTGCGCTGGGCTTCGTTACCTATGCCACGTTGAAACTGCTTACCGGGCAGAGGAAGAAGGTATCCGTCAGCCTGTATGTTCTCTGTGTCATCTTCATCGCCAAGTTCGCCTTCCTGTGACCGAAGGCGCGTGGTTGACCCGAACCCGAGGTTTTACCCCAAAACAACAACACGAGAGGTAGTAAAAATGAAACTTTTGCAAAAACTCCTGCTGACAGCGTGCGCTTTCACCGCGTTTGCTCCGGTTGCTCAGGCCGAAAAATTCTTTGGCAGTTCCAGTGTGTCGCTGCTTTATAGCGATGACTATGAAATCTTCGGCTCTCAAAAAGAGTCCGCAACCGTGTTTACCTTTGAAAACGTGACCGCCCATAACTGGGGAGATACGTTCTTCTTCATTGACCGCTATCAGGTCCAGGGGGATTCGGGTAGCGCTGACTCCACATACGGGGAGTTCGCGCCCCGCCTGAGCTTGAGTTGGCTGAGCGGCCAGGACCTGAGCTTCGGGCCGGTTAAAGACGTATATCTGGCAACCCAGTATGAGTTCGATGGTGGGGTAGAGGCGAACAACTACATGTACGGCCTTGGATTGGGCTGGGACATCCCTGGATTCCAGTACTTCAACACCAATGCCTACTATGTTGAAAACAACACCGCGTTCGACACGCCGGACGACTGGCAGTTGACGGTAACATGGGGTGTGCCGTTCGAACTGGGCAGCGCGGCGTTTCTCTTTGACGGTTTTATCGACTATTCATCGGGGGTAAGCGGTGGTCAGAGTGCGGACTTGCACATCAACCCTCAGTTCAAACTCGACCTTGGTCATTTCACGGGAGAGGCTGGCGTGTTGTTCGCCGGTATAGAGTACTCGTACTGGCGTAATAAATTCGGTAGCCCAAACATAGATACGGAGAACGCTGTTAGCGCGCTGGTCAAGTTCCACTTCTGACCCTCGCTAGCATCATAGGATCCATTGGGCCGCTGGTTTCAGCGGTCCAGCTGCCATCACATGACAGGAGAACTTTATGGGACGCCTTACCACACACGTACTGGATACTTCGCTGGGTTGCCCCGGACAGGGTATTCGTATCGAGGTTTACCGACTGGAGGGTGAGTCGCGCACCTTGCTGAAAGAAGTCACCACCAATGATGATGGCCGCTGCGATGCCCCGATTCTTGAGGGAGAAGCCTTTACCGAAGGCCAGTTCGAGCTGGTCTTTCACGCTGGTGACTATCTTCGGCGCCAAGGCGTAGAAGCCGACGAGCCGCGCTTTCTCGATGTCATCCCATTGCGTTTCGGCGTGGCTGACGCCTCCCAGCACTTTCATGTGCCCCTCCTGCTTTCTCCCTATAGCTACTCCACCTACCGCGGTAGCTGAGTCGAGATGGCCAGTCATCAATACAACAGTGCGAACAAGAGAACAGGTTAATGGAAGCTTACATTCTGGATTTTGTGAATTTCATGTTGCGGTGGCTGCATGTGATTGCGGCGATTGCGTGGATTGGTGAGTCAATCTACTTCGTGATGCTGGATAACAGCCTCAAGCCGCCACAGGCCGAAAACTGCAAAAAGAAGGGGGTTTTTGGTGAGATGTGGGCCGTGCATGGGGGCGGTTTCTATCACAACCAAAAGTACGCCACCAGCCCGGGTACCTTGCCTGCCGACCTGCATTGGTCGTTCTGGAAATCGTACACCACCTGGCTGTCGGGTTTCGCGCTGTTCGTTATTCTCTACATGGTCAACCCAGGCTTCTACCTGGTGAACACCAATAGCAGTTGGCAGTGGGCTGCTGAGCTAAGTGGATGGCAGGCCAACGTTGCGGCGGTGCTTTTCCTGGCATTTGGCTGGGTTGTATACAATGAGTTGTGCAAGCGCATCAGCCCTAACATGGAACGGGACGGCATTCTGAGTATTGCGGTTGGGGTGTTGCTCGTTGTTGTTGCCTATGTAAGCGCTCAACTGTTTGCCGGCCGTGCCGCCTTCCTTCTGACCGGTGCTGTCATGGCGACAGCCATGTCCGCGAACGTTTTTTTCTGGATCATTCCGGGCCAGCGCCGCATGGTCGATGCCATTAAGGCGGGCGAGAAGCCCAATCCGATTGATGGCAAGCGCGGTAAACAACGCTCTGTCCACAATACTTACTTCACGCTTCCTGTCGTCCTGCTGATGATCAGTAATCACTACGCCTTTGCGTACACAGAGGCTCAGGCATGGTTGGTTATGTCGCTGCTCATATTTGCCGGCGCCGTTATCCGCCAGTTTTTCGTACTGATGCACGCGGGCAAACCCCAGCCTTCCTACCTTCTCGCCGGTGGTGTGTTGATTCTGCTGACGTTCTGGGTGGCCGCGCCCACGGGAGAGTCCCAGGTGGCAGCGGCTCAGGCAAACGCCGAGCCCAATGCGACGCATGAGGCAAGTGAATCCCCCCTGGCTGCCAACGTGGGCGCGACGATCGAAGAGCACTGTGCGGGTTGCCATTCGAAACAACCTGAGAACCCGGCGTTTTCGGCTCCGCCTGCGGGATTTGCGTTTGATGCGGTTGATCAGATCCTCAGCCATCAGGCCAAGATCCAGGAGGTTGTGGCTAACGGTTACATGCCGTTAGGCAACACCACGAACATGACCAAAGAAGAGCGCGAAATCATCAAGAACTGGGGTGAATGAGTGTTGCGTTCATGTTGGATACAATATAGTATATTTAAGTATACAATACATATTGAGGGCGAGCTGGTACCAACGGCCTGCCAAACGGATTGGAAGAAGGAAGTTGCTTGATGAATCCGGCTAATCCAGACCATTACCCCCGAGACCTGATTGGTTACGGTTCTGAGCCTCCCCATGCAAATTGGCCTGGCCGGGCACGCATTGCCGTGCAGTTCGTTCTCAATTATGAGGAAGGTGCGGAGAACTGCGTCCTGCATGGCGATACACATTCGGAGCAGTTCCTGTCCGAAATCGCCGGGGCCGAGGCCTACCCAAGCCGACATATGAGCATGGAGTCAATCTATGAGTACGGCTCACGGGCAGGGGTATGGCGGGTACTGAAGGAGTTTCAGCGCCGCGGCATGCCGCTGACGGTATTTGGCGTGGCGATGGCCCTTGAGCGGCACCCCGAGCTTGCCCATGCGTTTAAAGAGCTGGGTCATGAGGTCGCCTGTCACGGTTGGCGCTGGATTCACTACCAGAATATTCCGGAAGGTATAGAGCGCGCGCATATGCGCCGGGCCATCGAGATCTTCGAGGCTTTGTACGGTGAGAAGCCGGCAGGGTGGTATACCGGTCGCGACAGCGAGAACACACGCCGCCTGGTGCTGGACGAAGGCAGCTTTCTCTACGACAGCGATTACTACGGGGACGATCTGCCGCTCTGGACCCGTCAGTACGATAGCCAGGGCGAGATGCACAACCACCTGGTGGTGCCTTATGCCCTGGACACCAACGACATGCGCTTCGCTTCAGCGCAAGGCTTCGGCACCGGAGAGGACTTTTACCAGTACTTACGGGACGCCTTCGACGTGCTTTATGCAGAGGGTGAGGACGCGCCAAAGATGCTGTCCGTGGGGCTCCACTGTCGGCTGGTTGGCCGGCCGGGGCGCTTTCGGGCCCTGCAACGATTCCTCGATCACATAGAAGCCCATGATCGTGTCTGGGTTACGAGACGTGTGGATATTGCACGCCATTGGGCCGAGCACCACCACCCGCTCTCATCCAAGGAGCAGCAATGAGCAATCGATCTGTGAACAAACCTACGTATTACGCTCCCGCTGGCGGGCATCCACCTCAGACTCAGTTGTTGTCTGACCGTGCGGTATTTACCGAAGCCTACGCCATCATTCCCAGGGGCGTGATGCGGGATATCGTCGCCAGTGCCTTGCCGCATTGGGAAAAAACCCGGCTTTGGGTGCTTTCACGCCCGCTGTCTGGGTTCGCCGAGACGTTTTCCCAGTACATCATGGAGGTGTCCCCTGGGGGTGGCAGCTCGCGACCAGAACTGGACGCTTGCGCGGAAGGGGTTCTGTTTGTGGTTGAAGGTGAGATGACCCTGACCATTGCCGGCCAACAACACCGGATGCAAGAGGGCGGCTATGCCTTTATCCCGCCGGGTGCGGCCTGGCAGTTGTTCAACGAGAGCGATGCGCCGCTGCGTTTTCACTGGGTGCGAAAAGCCTACGAGCATGTCGACGGTATTGATGTGCCTGAGGCCTTTGTCACCAATGAGACGGACATAACGCCCACCGAGATGCCGGGCACCGAGGGGCGCTGGACGACAACACGCTTTGTTGATCCGCAGGACATTCGCCATGACATGCACGTCAATATTGTCAATTTCCAGCCCGGCGGAGTCATTCCATTTGCCGAGACCCATGTGATGGAGCATGGCCTCTACGTGCTGGAAGGAAAGGCGGTTTATCACCTCAACCAGGATTGGGTTGAAGTGGAGGCGGGTGACTACATGTGGCTTCGCGCCTTCTGCCCGCAAGCGTGCTATGCCGGTGGGCCGGGACCTTTCCGCTACCTGCTTTACAAGGACGTGAACCGGCACATGAAACTCAGCGGATTCGGTTCGCGCTGAGCTGAGACGAGGACATTTTTATGCTGGAACTCAAAGCACAACCGCTGAGCCCGGAGGCATTCGCCGAATTCGGGGATGTTATTGACCGACGCACGGCTGACTCCTTTCCCATCAATGCGGGGCGCACCCAGCGCCACCATGATCTGGCGAAAGTGGAGCTGCTCGGTGATGAGGCACGGGTTCTGGTGAGTATTTTTGTCAGCCAGCCGGTGACGTTACCGCTGGAGCTGTCGTTCCTGGAGCGCCACCCGCAAGGCAGCCAGGCCTTTATGCCCCTGCACGAGGAGCGATTCCTGGTTGTTGTCGCACCCCCAGGCGACACGATCAGCCCTGATGAAGTTCGCGCCTTTGTCACTGATGGTTTCCAGGGAGTGAATTACCGCGCGGGTACCTGGCACGCCGTGCAGTCGGTGTTGGATCGGGAAGGCGAATTCCTGGTTATCGATCGCGGCGGCTCGGGGAACAACTGCGACGAGTACGGAATGGAGGTGCGTGTGCTCCTCGACCTATCTGACTGATCTACCGGCTGAATTTCCATTCAACCTTTACCGACGGTGCACATACGTTTCAAGCGCCGGGACGAGCTTCGCCTCGAATACAAGAACAACCTTACTTCGGAGGAAACACCATGACTCGCATGACCGCAGCAGAAGCCGCTGTTCACGTTTTGAAGAAAGAAGGTATCGATATTGCCTTTGGAGTGCCCGGAGCGGCAATTAACCCGTTCTATTCCGCCATGCGCAAGGTTGGAGGGGTAGATCATGTCCTTGCACGCCACGTGGAAGGGGCCTCTCATATGGCAGAGGGTTACACCCGCACAAAAGCAGGCAACATCGGTGTCTGCATCGGAACGTCCGGACCTGCTGGCACCGATATGATTACCGGGCTGTACTCAGCCACGGGCGACTCCATACCCATTCTTTGCATCACTGGGCAGGCGCCGCGCAGCAAGCTGCACAAGGAAGACTTCCAGGCGGTGAACATCCAGGCCATCGCCGGCCCGGTTACCAAATGGGCGGTTACCGTCCTTGAACCGGCACAGGTGCCGCGGGCGTTCCAGCAGGCGTTCCAGTTGATGCGCAGCTCCCGTCCGGGTCCCGTTCTGATTGACCTGCCTATCGATGTGCAGATGACCGAGATCGAATTTGATCCGGACACCTACGAATCGTTGCCCGCCTACAAGCCGTCGGCTTCACGGGCGCAGATCGAAAAAGCGCTGACCTTGCTGAACGAGGCTGACAAGCCCCTGCTGGTTGCCGGTGGCGGCGTTATCAACAGTGATGCGAGCGATCTTCTGGTTGAGTTTGCAGAGCTTACGGGTGTTCCCGTTGTTCCGACCTTGATGGGCTGGGGAACGATTCCCGATGACCACCCATTGATGGCCGGCATGGTGGGGCTCCAGACGTCCCATCGCTATGGCAACGCCACCATGCTCGCGTCCGACTTCGTGATGGGCATTGGTAACCGCTGGGCGAACCGGCACACCGGTAGCATCGAGGCCTATACCAAGGACCGGAAGTTTGTTCATGTTGACATCGAGCCTACCCAGATTGGCCGTATCTTTGGGCCGGATTATGGGATTGTCTCTGATGCCAAGGCGGCGCTGGAACTCTTCATTACCGTGGCCAAGGAGTGGCGCGCCGAAGGCAAACTCAAGGCTCGCGGAGCCTGGGCCCAGGAATGCCAGGAGCGCAAGCAGACTCTGTTGCGCAAGACTCACTTCGACGACGTGCCGGTGAAGCCGCAGCGCGTCTACGAAGAGATGAACAAGGTGTTCGGCAAGAATGTCCGGTACGTGACCGCCATTGGTCTGTCGCAGATCGCTGGAGCCCAGTTCCTGCACGTATACAAGCCGCGGCACTGGATCAACTGCGGCCAGGCCGGCCCGCTGGGCTGGACCATTCCCGCAGCCCTCGGCGTATGCCGTGCCGATCCCGAGGCTGAGGTCGTCGCCCTCTCCGGGGACTACGACTTCCAGTTCATGGTCGAGGAGTTGGCTGCCGGGGCACAGTTCAAGCTGCCCTACATCCATGTCCTCGTGAACAACTCGTATCTGGGGCTGATCCGTCAGGCGCAACGTGGTTTCGACATGGACTACTGCGTACAGCTGTCGTTCGAGAACGTTAACTGCCCCGAGATAAACGATTATGGCGTGGACCACGTCTCGGTGGTCGAAGGCCTTGGTTGCAAGGCGTTGCGGGTCACCAAGCCTGATGACATTGGCCCGGCGTTTGTACAGGCGCGGCAACTGATGCACGAACACCGGGTACCGGTTGTGGTCGAGATCATCCTTGAGCGTGTGACCAACATTGCCATGGGGACCGACCTTGATGGTGTTAACGAGTTCGAAGCACTGGTAGAGAACGTCACCGATGCTCCGACCTCAATAGCCAGTCTGACCTGAATATCGCAATCAATCGCCCCCAACCTGTGGGAAAACAACAGGTAGAGGGGGCGAAGACCCAAAAATGGACGAGTAGGAGACCCCAAAATGCCTAAGTTTGCAGCGAATCTAAGCATGCTGTTCACCGAGGAGGATTTTCTCGATCGCTTCCAGGCCGCCGCGTCGGCAGGCTTTCAGGGCGTAGAGTATCTCTTCCCCTACGATTACCCCGCGGCAGACATCAAAAAGCAGCTGGATGCCCATGGCCTTACCCAGGTGCTGCACAACCTTCCCGCCGGGGACTGGGCGGCGGGTGAACGCGGTATTGCCTGCCACCCGGATCGGGTTGACGAGTTTCGTGAGGGCGTGGATCTGGCCATTGACTACGCCACCGTGCTCGGTTGCAAGCAACTGAATTGTCTGGCGGGTATCCGACCAAACACGGTAAGCGAAGAACAGGCCCGTCGAACTCTGATCGACAACCTGCGCTTCGCCGCCGAAAAACTGAAAGCAGCAGGCATCCTGCTGCTCGCCGAGCCCATCAATACCCGCGACATACCCGGCTTTTTCCTCAACCGGACCGAGCAGGCCCTGGCGCTGTTCGAGGAAGTGGGCAGCGACAATCTGCAACTGCAATACGACATCTATCACATGCAGATCATGGAGGGCGACCTGGCCCCGACCATCGAAAAGCACCTTTCAAAAATCGGCCATGTGCAGCTGGCGGACAATCCAGGGCGCCACGAGCCCGGCACGGGAGAGATCAATTACCCGTTCCTGTTCGGCCATCTTGAGCGCCTGGGCTACCAGGGGTGGATCGGTTGCGAGTACAAGCCTGCGACGACGACGCTCGAAGGTCTCGGCTGGCTGGATAACGCACGATAAGGTCATTCAACAAAAAAGTTAGTAAGGAGAGGATTATGAGCAAGATCGGATTTATTGGTCTCGGGATTATGGGTCGGCCCATGGCCGGACACCTGCTGGAAGCAGGCCACGAGCTGGTAACCTACGTTAAGTACGGCTCCCTGGACGAAGGCCTGGCGGCCAAGGGCATGAAAGAAGTCGATAGCCCCAAGGCAGTTGCGGAACAGGCCGAGATTATCATCACCATGGTGCCGGACACCCCCGATGTTGAGGAAGTGCTGATTGGCGAGGCCGGCATTGTTGAAGGCCTCCAGCCCGGTACGCTGGTCATCGATATGAGCTCCATCGCGCCGATCCCCACCCAGGCATTTGCCAAGCGCATCACTGAGGCTGGTGGTGAGTACGTCGATGCCCCGGTATCTGGTGGCGAGGGTGGCGCTGTTAACGCAACCCTGACCATTATGGTGGGTGGTACCAATGAAGGCTTTAACCGGGCCCTGCCCGTCCTTGAGGTAATGGGTAAGACCATCACCCATATTGGTGATCACGGCGCCGGTCAGATCTGCAAAGTTGCCAACCAGATCGTGGTAGCGCTGACTATCCAGGCTGCGGCTGAAGGCCTGCTTTTCGCGTCGAAAGCCGGAGCGGATGTAACGAAAGTGCGTGAGGCCCTGCTGGGTGGCCTGGCCCAGTCGAAGATCCTCGACGTGCACGGAGAGCGCATGATCAAGCGCACCTTTGACCCCGGCTTCCGTATTCGCCTGCACCAGAAGGACCTCAACCTGGCCCTGGAAAGTGCACGCAGCCTGAACCTGTCGCTGCCTGGCACCGCCAACGCCCAGCAACTGTTCCAGGCCTGCGCCGCGAACAGTGGCGCGGATTGGGACCACGCAGGCATTGTGAAGGCCCTGGAAAAACTGGCAGACCACGAGATTGGTGCCTAGTTAAGCAGCCGGCGCTGCACTCAAACCCAGTGGCCGGTGTCGATTCGGCACCGGCCATTAGGGCGCGATTGGGGCGCGCTGGCGTACCACGTCGTTTCTTTAATTTCTATCCGTTGCGAGGAGCCGCAGATGCACGCCTTGTCCAATTCGCTGTCCTTTGATCATCCGACAGAAGTGAATGTCTGGCTCAGGCAGCTTGCCGCAACGGCGGTCTCCGCCGTCCATCCCGATACGCTGCTTTCGGCTGGCCAGCTACCGCCGCGTCCGGCCGGACGTACCGTTGTGATTGGGGCTGGCAAAGCGGCTGCGGCAATGGCTGCGGCGTTCGAGCGCACGTGGGCTGATACCTACGATGACGCCGATCTTTCCGGCCTCGTTGTTACCCGTTATGGACACGGCGCGGAATGTCGTCACATCGAGGTATTGGAAGCTTCTCATCCCATGCCGGACGAACTGGGCGAAAAGGCTGCCCAGCGTATGCTCGAGTCGGTGGCCGGGCTGACCGAGAATGATCTTGTTGTCGCTTTGATTTCCGGTGGCGGTTCCGCACTCATGACGCTGCCGGCGCCAGGGCTGACGCTGCAGCAAAAGCAGGCCATCAACAAGACGCTGTTGCGTTGTGGTGCCCCGATCCGGGAGATCAACACGGTGCGGCGCCATCTTTCGCGCGTTAAGGGCGGGCGCCTGGCTGTCGCTTCCCATCCGGCGAGGGTGATCACCTATCTGATTTCCGATGTGCCCGGCGACGATCCTGCGCTCATCGCCTCAGGGCCAACCATCCCAGATGCGACAACGCCACTGGATGCTCTGGAAATACTGGAGCGGTACTCCATTGATATTCCAGAGGCAGTGCGCAGCCACCTGGTCAGCGACGATACCGCACCCAAGCCGCATTCTCCCGAATTTGGGCTTGATCGCACGATCGTTCAGGCCAGGGCTTGTGATGCACTTCGAGCCGCTGAGGCGTCCGCAAACCTGGCCGGTGTAGACGTTCGTGTGTTGGGTGACGATCTTGAAGGAGAGGCGAGGGAGCTCGGAGGTGAGCATGCGACAATGGCGTTGAAGCTGCAAAAAGACCTCAAAGAACCCCTGTTGATCCTTTCAGGTGGCGAGACCAGTGTTACGGTGTCCGGTGAAGGGCGAGGAGGCCGCAACGTTGAATACCTCCTGGGCGCGATCTCGGTCCTTCAGGGGGCACCCAATATTCACGCTTTGGCCATCGACACCGACGGCATTGATGGCTCCGAGGATAACGCTGGCGCCATTTTCGGGCCCAATGACTGGTCGCGGGTTCAGGCCCTGAAGCTGGACCCTGCAACGTATCTCGCCCACAACGACGCCTACAGTTTTTTTGAGGCACTCGATGGCTTGATCATCACGGGCCCGACTCGCACCAATGTTAATGATTTCCGCGCCATTCTGGTGCTCCCAAAGTCCATGTGAGCCCCGAAATCCAAGTGAGCAAAGCGTCGACACCAATATTGGTCCCGCACGCGAATGCCCTGGCCAGTGCTTATTGTTTGGCGCCGGCTTTTTTTCGGGCAAAGCCTATGTGTGAGAACACTGCATGCAGGTCGTCGGTTGTGCTTTCGTTGTCAAAGTTCAGTTTCGCATCGATATGATCCATGTGATGCATCATCAACGAAACGGCTTTGTCGGTGTCACGGGCGGAGATCGCATCCAGTAACTGGTTGTGCTCATCATAGGAACAGTGCGAACGGGTTCCCTTTTCGTATTGGGCGATGATTAGCGAGGTCTGCGAAACCAGGCTGCGTTGGAAGCCAACGAAGGGGGTGTTGTTCGCCGCCTCGGCCAGTTTCAGGTGGAACTCGCCAGACAGGCGAATACCGGCGCCCCGATCCCCGCGGGCAAAGCAATCATGCTCCTCTGTCACCATCCCCCGCAGCTCATCGATCTGTTCTTCAGTGGCGTGCTGAACGGCAAGCTCTGTGATGGCGCGTTCGACCAAACGCCTTGCGTAGAGAATCTGGCGAGCTTCCTCAACGCTTGGGCTGGCCACCATCGCGCCCCGGTTGGGGCGAATGGAAACGACGCCCTCATGTGCCAACTGCGACAGCTCCCGCCGGATAATCGTACGACTGACTCCGAAAATCTCTCCCAGCGCCTCTTCGCTCAATTTGGTTCCCGGGGCCAGGCGATGCTCAAGAATAGCGTCGAACATGTGGGCGTATATGGTGTCGCTTGTCGCCCCCGTCCGTTTTTTGTCGGCTCGGTTCGGGCTTTTGGTGGGCTGCGCTTGTTTGCTCATAATGTCTCGCGAATGAGGTGGTGGAAGTACGAAATCCGGTAGTGGGATAGTATACGAGAAATGACCCCGTTTAGCCGAGCCTGATCCAATCACGTGCCACCTTTCGGAGCTCCCGGCCATCACTGGGGCTGGGGTAGGGGCAAAAAAAACCCGCCAGGAGGCGGGTAAAAACACACTGAGGCAAGTCGAGTGTGTTGCAGGAGGGCGGGTAAGGCTCGCAGATCGAATGTCACAAAACCTCCCCGCCGTGGCCACGATGACCTGATCAAAGAGTAACACAATTCAAATATAAATGAATACATAAATTAGATATATTGTATCCCATTAGTTTGTGATTTTCGTCTTTATAGATCGATGATGGATTAAGGATAGTGAGTGAGTCTCATGTTGAGATCAGCGATATTGCTGGTCCGCAAAAAGAATTGCCTCACATTTATGTCTGTGTTAATTGTATACGATATATTTGGTCTGGCGCGCTATGAGGCGTGCCGGCCGTATTCATTGAGGTATCATTCATTGAGGTATCAGGAGCAAACAATGAGCCGTTTTCAAACCCTGACTCCGTCCAGCCTTGGGCGCGAGGACTTCGTGGCCGCATTTGCGGACATCTATGAGCACTCACCGTGGGTAGCGGATAAAGCCTATGAGATGGGCATCGATGAAACATGTGATGAGGTCGAAAGCCTGCATGAGCGGATGGCCAACATCCTTCTCAGTGCAGATCACGACACTCAGTTGGCATTGATCAACGCCCACCCTGACCTTGCAGGCAAAGCCGCTATGCGTGGAGAGCTGACGGCCTCGAGTACGTCCGAGCAGGCCGGTGCCGGAATTCAGGATTGCAGCCCGGAAGAGTTTGAGCGATTTGTAGCGCTGAATGAGGCATACAAAGCCAAGTTCGGGTTTATTTTTGTGATGGCGGTGCGAGGCAGTAATCGACACCAGATCCTGGCGTCGTTTGAAGAGCGCATAGACAATTCTCCCGAGCAGGAATTCCAGCGTGCACTGAGCGAGATTAATAAGATTGCCTTGTTCCGCCTGCAAGCCATGTAGCGGGTGGAATGCCGAACCGTTTTTGCATCAGGTTCAAAGTATAGAATTGCTAGACTTTTGAGGCGTATATCTTCTCGTGCTCACTCCGAAACTGAACTACACTTTATCGTGTTGTTCCTAACAGGATGTGGGCCGAGATATGTTCAGCGCATGGAAGTCCTTTCAGTCACTGTCTCTACTCCATTGGGCGGTGATTTCCCTCTCGTTGCTTCTTACCCTCACCGCTTGGCAGGTTTCGTCCCGAATTGTCGAGGAGAAGGCCGGGGAGCAGTTTGACTATCAGGTCGGGCAGCTCAATGAACTTCTGCGGGACCGGATGCAGAAATACGAATTTGCATTGATGTCCGGTGCAGGTGCTATCCGGGCTTCAGAGGGCGGCGTGAATCTGGCCATGTGGAAGCGCTTCAGTGAGGTGCTGGCGCTTCAGGAGCGTTTGCCAGGCATTAACGGTATCGGTGTTATTGAGCGTGTTGCTGATGAGAATCTGGGCGACTATATCGCGGGAAAACAACGGGAGCGTTCAGACTTTCGGGTTCATCCTTCCCACGGCGGCGATGATTTCTGGCCTATAGTCTATATTGAGCCGGAGGCGTCCAATAGGGCGGCCGTCGGGCTCGACATGGCCCATGAATCGAATCGGTATCAGGCGGCGCTCAAAGCAATGCGAACCGGTCAAACCCAGATCACGGGCCCTATCGTACTGGTACAGGATGAAGAAAAAACACCGGGATTCCTTTTCTTCCGGCCATTCTACCAATCCGCAGAAGTACCACCGGCCGATCAACGTGAGTCATTATTCAGTGGGCTGGTTTACGCGCCATTCATCATGTCGAAACTGATGGAAGGCACGCTCGCCAACGTCAACCGGCTTGTTCACTTTCGGGTTACGGATGGTGAATCCCGCCTGTACAGCGAACTCGATGAAACCCGCGGTGACAATTACGACCCTACACCCATGTTCGAGACCTCTTACGTGATGGATATGTATGGTCGTCAGTGGCATTTCGATGTCCAGACCACGTTGCGCTTCGAAACGTTTAATGCTGGCAAACAGCCCGCCATCATTCTCGTCAGCGGGCTCGTTATCAATACCCTGATTTTTCTGGTCTTCGCGCTCATGGCTAACGCTCGCCGCCGTGCCGAGAGTGAGGTTGTTGAGAAAACGTCGGAGTTGCGCGAAAGCCTGGCTTTCATCAACACGCTGGCCGACAACCTGCCGTTGACAGTGTCCGTCTGGGACTCCCGGCTCACCTGCCGTTTTATGAACGCCTACGGAGAACACTGGTTTCCCTTCAGCAAAGAAGCCGCAATTGGCCAGAATCTGGAGCAGATGCTTGGCCCCGACCTTGTTAAAGAACGCAATACACATTATCAACAGGCGCTGGGAGGGAAGAGCGTTCAGGCCAGTGCTTCGCTTGAGAACCGCAAGGGTGAGATCCGTGATGTAGTGATCAGTTATCACCCGGTGACTTTGCAGGGTGAGCGGTGTTTCATGGCGACCACGATTGATGTGACCGATATCGTGCAGCGTGAAAAGGAATTGGAGGTTCTGAATGCGGAACTCAAGGAGCAGAAGCAGGCGGCGGAATCGGCGGTGACCGTCAAAACAGCCTTCCTGGCGAATATGAGTCACGAAATCCGTACACCCATGAACGCCATTATCGGTGTGTTGGTGTTGTTGCAGGAAGCCGGGCTGGAGGATCACCCCCGACGGCTTGTAAAGAAAGCCTTCTCTGCGTCTGAGGCACTCCTGCAACTTCTGAATGACATTCTGGATCTTTCCAAGATTGAAGCGGATCACATTGAGCTGGATATCCATTCATTTGATATCGATGCGCTGGTTCACCGCAGTGTCGATCTGTTTGCCATTGTTGCGGAAGAGAAAGGCCTGAAACTCAGGGTGTCCTTTGATCCCGCAACACCGAATCGGGTAGCGGGCGACCTGCTGCGTATCTCTCAGATATGCACCAACCTTGTCGGTAATGCTGTCAAATTCACCCGTAAAGGCGGTATCGATGTCAGGATTGGTTACCGGGCTGAGAGTCAGACAAGCGGTTCTCTCCGTGTTGAAGTCGCGGATACCGGCGTAGGGGTCCACACTGAGGACCAGGGGCGGATTTTCGACAACTTCCGGCAGGCGGACGAATCCACGAGCCGGAATTTCGGTGGGACCGGGTTAGGCCTTGCCATCAGCCGAAGACTGGCATTATTGATGAAGGCGGAACTGACTCTGGAGAGCGAAGTTGGCAAGGGCTCTACGTTCCAGCTATTGGTACCTGTGGGCGTCTCTCAGGTCGATGGCACGGTGAGTTCCGCGAGAACGGGAAGGCCGATTCACGTCTTCCATTACGGTTTCCGCGCCAATCTGGCTTTGCTCGAAGATTATCGGGAGCACTGGCGCCTGAAACTTGAAGCCGTCGACGATATGGCCCGGTGGCCTGGTATTCTTGAGAATATAGCGAAGGTTGAAGACTCCGAAGACAGGTTCTTTCTGATTGATCTGGACGGCATGGAGCCAAGCCTGCTGGACAGTTTCGTGAGCGAGATCCTGGCCCATCCCGACAGGTATCCGCTCTGGGCTATCCTGATCATTGCCCCTGCCGGCTACTGGCGGGAATGGACCGCGGACTTCGAACGGTCCGGTGGGCATATGGCCTTCGAACCCCTAACGCCGTCAAAACTCTTCGAGCACTTCTCCCAAAAGCATGGAAACACACTGGATTCGCTGGGGGGCGGGAAACCACAGTTTGACGGGTTGTCTGCACTGGTCGTTGATGATGTGCCGTTGAATTGTGAGATCGTTGAAAGCTATCTGAATTCATTTGGTGTCGATGTGCAGTCTGTCCAGACGGGTGACCAGGCCGTCAAGCACCTGGGGCATCGGGGTTTCGATCTCATACTGATGGATCTTCACCTGGACGGTGAGACCGGGCAGGAGGTCACCGAGCGCATCCATGGCTGTGCCAACGCGGATGGCGCGATCATTGTTGCTCTCTCGGCCTCCATTTCCGATCATGATCGCATGACGGCCAAGGCCGCGGGGATGCAGGACTATCTCACCAAACCCGTGGTTCCGAAGGATATCCAATTACTGCTGGAAACCTATTTTGATGACCGTCGGTCAATGGTTTACACACCCGAGGTATCCGACGACGCGGAGATAGCGGTAACGGGCATGCCGGAATTTATTTCACGCCAGGCTTATGATCGTCTTTTCAGTGACGACCGTGCTTTGTTCACGCGGTGTGTCAGAAGTTTTATTGCCAGTTCCATTGAGATGGTTGCCGCTGTCCGGCAGGCCGCGCTGGCGGAAGATGCCCGCCACATAGCGCACAAAATCAAGGGGGCTGCCGCCAGCATTGCCGACACAGAACTTGCTCAAGTGGCTGGCCAGGTTGAGAACGCCCAGGAGGATCGTGCGTCACTGTCCTTGTTGCCTCAACTGCTCAACCTGCTTTCAGATCACAGTCGTCGTTTGGAGCAGCACTTTGGGGTAATAGCCTCTGGCAGTAGTAGTACCGCTAAAACTGACACAGAGTTACGAGCCGTGCTTTCTCGTGTTAAGACAAAATTGAGTGGTAATCGTATCGCTGAGGATGAAGATCTACGGGTGATATTGAATCATCTCATTGCCAGCAGTCACATGAAACTGGCGAACAGACTAAGGCAGACGTTGGAGGTCTATGACTTTCAGCAGGCACTCGAATTATTGGATGAGGTCTCAACGGAGCATAGGCCAGATAATGAGCAATGAAGAACAGCCAGTTGTACTTGTTGTGGAAGATAACCCTACAGGTATCGCCAGTCTTGTGGGGATACTGGGGGCGGCCTGTGAACTTGTTGTTGCCAAGACGTTGGCAGAGGCAGAGCGATGCCTGTCGCCGGATATGGATCTTGTGTTGCTTGACCTCTACCTGCCCGATGGTAGCGGTATTGAGTTTCTGAAACGTTTGAAATCGGACCTGTCCTACCAGGAATTGCCGGTGATCTGTATGTCGGCTTCTGATCAGAGTAGCGACATTGAGGAGGCGTTCAGCGAAGGCGCTATTGATTATGTCCTCAAACCTTTCAACAAAATCATCCTGAGCGCCAAGGTTTCAACCTTTGTTGAATTTAAGCGAAAGACGGATCTACTGGCGGTACAGGCGTTGCGGGATACACTGACCGGGATCGGCAACCGGCGAATGTTTGAGCAGCAGTTGGACCTGGAGTGGCGAAGGGCTCTTCGACAGGAACTTTCCCTCGGTCTGGCTCTGGTGGATGTGGATCATTTCAAAAACATTAATGATCAATATGGGCACGCCCAGGGTGATGTTTGCCTGCAACGTCTGGCGACGTCCATGGAAAAGACGTTTGGCCGCGCGGGCGACGTGGTGGCAAGGCTCGGCGGCGATGAATTTGTTGCAATGCTGCCCGGCGCCACACTCAGCAATACGGTTCGGGCGGCCAAGCGTCTGGAGCAGGTTCTGGAAGCAGAACACGAAAAGTGCCGCTGCAGTGGGCAGGCTTGCCCCGACTTTTCGGTGTCAGTCGGCTGCTTCGCCATTGTTCCTCATAAAGGGACAAATTCTTCAGAGTTGAAGGAAACAGCGGATCAATATCTTTATGAAGCAAAGAGGGAAGGGGGGCGTAGCTGTGTCAGACCTGCCATCTAAGCTGAACCGGGACGATTCCGCTGGAATGCACCTTTTTCAGGTGAAACCCAGGGTTATGGTCGTGGATGACGAGCCCACCAATATACGCGTGTTGTCGGATGCACTGAAAAACGATCATGACATTATCGTGGCCACCAGCGCGGAACAGGCGTTGGGGCTTCTCGATAAGGGAGAACGCCCTCATTTATTGCTACTGGATATCATGATGCCAGACATGGATGGTCTGGAAATGTGTCGACGGCTGAAGAAACGCCAGGAGCTTCAGCATATTCCGGTTATCTTCATCACTGCACTCAGTGACGCTGAAAGCGAGGAAAAGGGGTTTGAGGCGGGGGCTGTGGATTTTATTCGCAAACCAATCAGCATTTCCTCCGTTCGGGCAAGAGTGCGCACCCACATTTCCCTCAAGGGCATGCTTGATCATATGGTCGAGCTCAATCAAACCTTAAACGAAAGATTGCATCAGATGGACCAGTTGAACTGGCGCTTGATGCAGGACCAGAAGCGGGACCAGACTGCTGCCTCAAGGAACCTCTATGAGCAGGCTTTCATGTCGACCTCGGAAGGCATTGCGGTGCTCGATTACGAAGGAAAGATCACCGCAGTGAACCCCTCCTACAGCCGTATTACCGGTTACTCTGAAGGGGAAGCGCTAGGTCAGTATCATGACATTCTGGATATGCGCGTGGATAAACGCCATGGCAACACCAGTATTCTGGATTTTCTGGGGGTACATAATCACTGGTCGGGGGAAATCTACAACCGCAGACGGAACGGCGAGGTATACCCGGAGCTAAGAACGATCAGCACGATAAGGGCCGATGATGGCCAGGTGACCCACTACGTGACGGTCTTTAACGATATCACCAACCTGAAAGAGACCGAGCAGCGGCTGGAAGAGCTGACCTGGCGTGATCCTGTTACCGGTTTCCCCAATCGGGCTCTTTTCCTGGACCAACTGAGTACGGTGCTGAAGCTGTGTCATCACGGTGGTATGGCCACTGCGGTGATCGTTATTGATATCAACAACTTCCGATATGTAAATGAGACCTATGGTTTCGACTGCGGTGATATTGTTATTCAGACGTTTGCCGAGAGGCTCAGGAATGCCTGCCATGAAGACGATTCCATCGCTCGTCTGTCGGGCGATGAATTTGGAATAGTGCTCGCACCAAAGCAGTGGACGTTGGACGAAGCCTACCGGATAGCAATGCGGTTGTTCGAGCGTATTCAGGCAGCTCTGGGGGAACCCGTACCTTATCGCTCGGAAGGGGCGTTGACGATAGAAGCAACCGGTGGCATTGCACTGTACCCAACAGAAAGCTCCGACATGCCATCGCTGGCGTTACGCCATGCCGAAACAGCGCATCGGAATGCCAAGGACTCGCACCGGCCTGTCGCGATATTTGAAGATTCCATGAGTAAGAATATCCGGCAGCAAATGGCGGTGGAATCGGAACTGGCCCGAGCGATCAAGGAGAGTGAAATTGTAATGTATGCACAGCCCCAGCTTAGCCCGGACCGTGAACTGGCCGGAATCGAACTGCTGGTTCGCTGGAATCATCCGGAAAGAGGGTTGTTGGGGCCCGGCGAGTTCATTCCTTTTGCAGAGCGGACCCGGCAGATTGTCGCTTTGGAGCGCCATATCGTTCGCGAGTGCCTCGGAATGCTGGCTCAGATGAGAGCGGATTCGCGACAACTTCGCTGTTCGATCAATATTTCCGCCAAGCACATGGCGGAAGAAGATTTTGCGGAGACGATCCTCGGGTTGGTCGCGGACTCGGGTTACCCTCCGGCGCTGATTACGTTCGAGTTGACGGAAAGCGTCATGGTGAAAGACGTGGATGCCGTTGTCGAAAAAATGGAGGCGATACGGAACCTGGGATGTACGTTCTCGCTGGATGATTTCGGGACGGGTTATTCCTCGCTATCCCAGTTGCGTCGGCTCCCCATATCGGAAATCAAGATTGACCGATCCTTTGTGCTGTCGGCGTTAAGCGACTCCACGTCTGCCGATATTGTCGATATGGTGAAACGTATCGGCGAATCCATGAATGTTCGAGTTGTGGCGGAGGGAGTTGAAACGCAAGAACATGCTGACTTCCTGAGAGCCTACCACCCTGGGGTTTATTTACAGGGGTACTTCTTTGGGCGCCCCGAACCGCTGTGGACATTTTTCGCGGAGAGGTCGAGCTGAGCAGCGTGCCTGAGTGTGCCCCGAGTTTTACGTCAATGCCTCAATAGCCTTCGCGTCGGTCGCGAAGATGTTCTCCTCTTTGATCAGTTGGGCCAGTCCCGTCCTTGAAAGTGCCTCCCTTAACGGAAGTTTGGGACCTGACAGGTAGAGGGTAATGCCTCTTGCATCCAGAAAAGACCAGATGTCCTGCAGGGTGTCCAGGCCTGTAGAGTCGACCTGATTCAGGGAGGAAGCGGAAATCAACACAGTTCTCAGGTTCGGGGTGGCATCCACTCGCTTGCGGATAGAGCGCTCCAGAACAGGTGCTGTCAGGTAAGTCAGTGAGGCGTCCATGCGTACGCCGAGTACTCCCTCGGCAATGGGCGGCAACTTGTAGAGATTTCTGTCACGAAACCCTCCCGACTCATGAACCCCCAGCTCAATGATTCGCGGCACGGCATGGTGGTGAAGAAACGCGAGCATCGAGGCCGCCATACCCGCGAGTATTCCCCAGTATAGGTTCGGTACGGTAAGTAGCGTCACGATCAGAGTGACGAGGGCTACAATGCCATCCTTGGGGTTTTCACGACTTAATCGGGTAAGCGAGCGGACGTCAATCAACCGGGTGACGGGCACGATGATGATGGCGGCGAGGATCGCGGTTGGCAGGTGATACAGGAGCTGGGTAAAGCCAAAAAGAGAGATCAGTACCACCAGCGAGGCGATCAGGGAAGCCCTCGCGGTTTTCGCACCACTGTAGGCATTCAGCGCCGTGCGGGAGAAAGAACCGCTCACGGGGAAGGCACCGCTGAAGCCACTGGCCATTTTGGCCAGCCCCTGGCCGATTAACTCCTGATTCCGGTCCCACGGCTCTCCCGTGATTCGTGACATGGTGCGGCAACTGGACATCGCTTCGGTAAAGCTGATCAGCGCAATGATCGCAGCGGGCAGAAGAAGGGCCAGGTGCTGGTCAACGGAGAGCGTCAGCGGCAATGAAGGCTGGGGAAGTCCACTCCCGACCAGCCCGATGATCGAGCCACCAAGCTCTCCGAATCCCAGCAGGTAACTGCCGGCGATGCCGATCAATGTAACGACCATCACCGCAGGCAGCCGCGCGGTCAATTTTCCGAGTAAAAGCAAAGCGGCCACGCCACCAAGGCCGAACCCGACGGTTGTGATCAGCCGCCATGGGGCGTCTTGCCATTCACTCCAGATAGTGGATAGCCAGTTTGCGCCCGCACCTGTATCGAAGCCCAGTAGGGCAGGTATCTGTGAAACGATGATGATGACCGCAGCCGCATTCACGAATCCCTGAATGACAGCATTCGAGATCAGGTTGGCAAGAATGCCCATGCGGAACGCGCCCATAAGAAACTGCATGAGCCCGGAATAGAGGGCGAGCCATATCGCCATCACCACCCATTCCGGGGATCCCGCTTCGGCCATCGGTTGCAGCGCTGCAAAGGTCAGCAGGCTGGTCAATGCCACAGGCCCTACCGCAAGTAGTGACGATGAACCGAACAATGCCCCAACAATGCCCGGCAGCAGTGCTGCATAGAGACCGGTAACGGGGGGCATCCCTGCAAGTTGGGCATAAGCCAGAGCCTGGGGGATCAGTACCAAGCCAACCGTGATACCGGCAATGGCATCCGCCCGGGTCTGCCGTCTCGTGGGCCTGGCCCATTTCAGAAAGGGAAAGAGCCTGAAGATCATTTAGACGCGTAGCCGCTGGAGCTCTCCATTAAGGGCTTTGATAACCGTATAGCACATTACCAGCATCAGGGTAGAGAAAGTAGAATTCCACTCTATGATCTATGCTTTCACAAGGCTGCATGGCACCGCCTCTTGAGAGTGCACGGATAAATTCGCTGATGGAGAAGGCGTATGCAACAGATCCAGAAATACCCCAAGGGCTGGCGGGTACTGCATTGGGTAATGGCGTTGATGGTTCTGACGCTGATACCCGTCGGGCTCTGGATGGCCTCACGCGCGGAAGCGGATATATGGGGGGCGCTGACGAATACTTTGTACAGCATGCATAAAGCCATTGGCTTCAGTGTGCTGTTGCTGATGATCCTGCGAATCGTGGTGAAAATTCGGGCAAAAAGCCCTCCCTATCCGGAGGACATGCCCCACACATTGCAGATTGCCGCGAAAAGTGTGCATCACCTGATCTATGTACTGCTGGTATTCACGCCTTTGTTTGGCTGGGCCGGTGTGACGGCGTATCCGGCTCTGGGCATCGTGGGCGACTTCCAACTGCCCGCCATGCCTTTCGTGCCACAGAACGAGGAATTGGCTGGCGACCTGTTTGCGATACATGGGTGGCTTGCCATAACGTTAGGTGTTCTGGTCGCTGGCCATATCGCAGCGGCCTTCCGTCATATGTTCCGTGGGGATGGTATTTTCCGCCGGATGGTTTGAACAAGGTGCCTCTCGGCCCAGGCCAGATCTTCCGGTGTATTGATGTTGAAAAAGTCGTCCTCAGAAAACACCACCAGCGTCTCGCCCTGGGCTTGTGTCCATTGACGGACCTTGCGTACGCCGTCGTTCAGGGCGGCTCGAAGATCATCCCGTAACGAGACCCGCCAGCGGCCAAAGGTTGGCTGGGGCTGGCGGCCACGTTCCGGATCCGGCGTGGCCGCGAGAACCACCGGTGTATCATGCCCGGCCAACCGCGCAGCCAGGTCACAAGGGAACGACGGGGTATCCGCAGCGACGCTGACCAACCACTCGTGCCCCTGTTCGGCTGCCCAATCCATACCCGCCAGTACACCTGCCAACGGGCCCGCGAAATCAGGGATAGAGTCGGCCACCACCGGCAAGCCCAGATCATCAAACCGGCTCAGACTTCCATTTGCGTTCAGCACCACGGCGTCCACCTGCGGCGTGATTCGATCAATGACCCACTGGATCAACGACTGATCACCCAGCATCAATCTCCCCTTGTCACCACCGCCCATCCGGTTGGCCTGGCCGCCCGCCAGAATGACCGCGCATTCAGACATGTTCGGCCCCTTTTCGCCGGAGTTTTTGTCCTGATCGGGAACTTGCGACAAGTGCTGATCGAACGCCACGGACTTGAATCCCGATGCACGTCAGCAGAGATTAGCCTATTTGGCATTTGGGAAAAACCGCTGTTGTGCCAGGTTAATCTGGTCAGTGGCCCGAGGCGTCTTTAATCAGGGTAAGTCAAGATAGGTTGGCAAGTGTAACTTGCTGATTAACTGTTGAAATGGCCCGCCCGTCAGGATTCGAACCTGAGACCTCTGCCTCCGGAGGGCAGCGCTCTATCCAGCTGAGCTACGGGCGGATGAAATCCAACGCTTTGGCGTCAATTTCGAGTGCGCAATCTTACGTGTGATGGTGTCCTCTGTCCAGTCCTGTTGGCGCCGATCTGCCATCCGTTGGGCGTCAGCCTGAGACGTCTTTTGCCCTGGGGTTTTTCGGGTAGTAGCGCTCCGGCAGTCGTTCGATATGAGGAAAGAATCGAGTGTCCTTGTAGGGCATTTTCATGAAGCCGGAGACACCGAGCCCGGTGATCTTGTCCACTGAGGTGAGAATCTCGTCGAGCAGGCGAGAAAACTCGTTCTCCCGCTCCGGGTCCAGCAGACGGTAATGGCTGTGGATCTTGAGGTGGCGGGGTAGGGCTTCGAAGATGATCATGCCAGTGTGGTGGATATCGTTGAGGGCTTCCAGCGCGGTGATGATGGTCTGCGGCAGCACCAGGAATTCTTCCGGGTCTGGGCCGTCTTCAAAGTAGGAGTGCACCCGGGATTCGTCTTCCACTTCCGGAGCCGCACTGACTTCGTAGCGCAGTTGCATGCCTGGCTCAATCTGAAAAGGTTGATCCGGTTCGGCGCGGTCGATGTGCAGGGTATTGCGGGCGTTGAACAGGCAGCTTTTGAAAATGCCCTGGCGGTAGATGGCCTGGGCGAGGTAGACCATGTTGTTGACGGCGCGGATGAACGCGGTTTTCAGGCTGGGGTCGTGGAGGTTCAGGGAGGTGTCGATATAGACACCGTCGCTCTCCCAGCGCACCGCTAGGCCACCTTCCACCGGATAACGCCCCAGCCGGCTGACGGCGGCCAGGAAGGCTTTCTCGGTTTCTCCCATGCCTTGCATGAAGTTTTTGTAGTAGCGGTCCAGCTGCACATCGTTGACGTCGTTGAGGGTTTCCGGGGCGCCCTCCTGTCGCAGGAAAGACTTACGGGAGCTGTAAACGACCGTGTCGATTTCGTGATCGGAGGCACGGGTCCACACCGGCACCATGGGGCCCAGCGGTGGCTCTTTGAGATCGACCATCACCGTGCGCGCCATTCGCGGCATTTCATTCAGGTAGTAGTCACCGGCTTTTCGCCGCGTCTGCGGGTCCGGAGATAGCATGCCGTCGAGCATGCGGGCGAATTCCATGGGCAGCCCAAGGGAGGCAGCGGGAATGGCCTGGTGACCAAATCGGCACGATTGGCCAGACGCCAGCGCATACAATGTGCCCGCAGCGCCCTGTTCATCAAAGCGAGGGGAAGACAGCCCACCGTTCAGCTGTTCCTCACCGATGAAGTAGACATCCCCCAGGCGGGCGTTGGTCTGCTGCAGGTTATCGGACATCAGTTCCATCACATTGGTGGTGAGGAACTGCTGGTTGGCGTCCAGCTGGGCGAACACCGACGAGCCCCAGTCGATCAGGGCGATGTTCTCGGTGCTGGCGTCGAACACCAGGTTTGAGGGCTTGATATCACCATGAACGATCGGTCGGCCAGACGGGCCGTTCTCACGGCGCAGGTTGCGCAGAATGTCGGCGATCTGGTCAGCAATCCGTATGACCAGGCGGGGCTTCAGGCGGCCCTCGCGTAGGGACACTTCTTCCAGGTTCAGGCCCGCCGCGCGTTCCATCACCAGGATGGGTTGATTGTGGGCCCGTTGATAGGCAATCAGTCGAGGCACCCTTGGATGCCGAACCTGCTCAAGAATGTAGGCTTCGTCTTCCAGGCGGTCCTGCAGGTGTTGGGGAAGATTGATGCGGGTGAACTTGAAGACGTGTTCCGGGCCATTGCTGTTCTGGTGTGGCAGGTGGCCGGCGAATACAAAGCCGTAGGCGCCTTTGCCGATCAGTTCGATGTCCTGGTAGCCCAGTTGGCGGAGCTGGGCGGCGCAGAGCGCCACCCAGTCCTTGAGCTTCTTGGCATCGTCATGGCTGAGCAGATAGATCGACTGCTCTTCGGGTATGTAAAACTGCTGCAGTTGCGTCTTCTGCGCCATGATGCTCCGTCAGCCCAGATGCAGCAGCATCGACTGCGGCGCTTCCAGGTAGCCTTTCCAGCGATTGCAGAAGCGCGCAATGGTGCCGCCATCGATGATGCGATGGTCGCCTGCCCAGCTCACGGTCATGATGGCCCTTTCCACCACCTGGCCATTGCTGTCAAAGCGCGGCAATTTCTGGGTGCGGCCAAGAGCCACAATTGCCACTTCCGGTGGATTGATGATGGGTGCGGCGTAGGTGCCACCCAAAGCGCCAATGTTGGAAATGGTGATGGTGCCACCCTTTAGATCCTCCTGGCTGACACGGCCCGAGCGGGCGGCCTCGGTGAGGCGCGCTACTTCGTCGGCGATGCCCAGCAGGGTCAGGTCTTCCACACCCTTGATGTTGGGAACCATCAGCCCGGCCTTGCCGTCCACGGCCATGCCGATATTGCACTGCGGCTGGTAGTGGATCTCGGTGACGTCGTCGTTGAGGCGGCTGTTGAGTACCGGGTACTCCTGCACCGCTAGGGCCATGGCCTTCATGAAGAAGGGCATCAGAGTCAGCCTTGATCCGCTGGCTTCGGCCTCGGGTTTTAGCTGCTCCCTCAGGCGAAGCAGGTCGGTGACATCAATGTCTTCACTGTAGATGAAGTGGGGAATGGTGGTCGCCGAAGTGACCATGCTGCGAGCCATGGCAGCCTTCATGCCCCTGATGGGCTCAACACGCACTTCCTGTTCCCGGGATGGCCGACGGCGCTCGCCGCCCGAGCTTGCCGGTTGCGATTCGCCGGTGCTGTCCTGTGCCGGTGAGGTTGTGGCGGGTTTGTCGAGATGGGCCAGCACATCGGCCTTCAGCACCCGGCCATCCTTGCCGGAACCTGTGATGTCCGCCAAATCAAGGTCGTGCTCGCGAACAATCCGGCGTACAGCCGGGCTGGCCGGTGTCCGCGATTGGTTACGGGGCGAGGCGGGTTGCGCGGTGGTCGGCGTTGGTTTCGATTCTGCTTCCGGGGCTGCTTGTGACGTTTTCTTTGCCTGAGCCGGCTCGTCACGCTCACGGGGAACGAAGGCAAACAGCGGTGAATGCACCCGGGCCATTTCCTGCTGCTTATGGTAAAGCTTGGTGACGCGGCCGGCCTTTGGTGCGGTAATCTCCACCATGGCCTTGTCGGTCATGACGTCCACCACCGGCTGGTCTTCTTCAATTTCGTCGCCCTCGGCCACGCGCCATTCCACCACCTCGCATTCGACGATACCCTCGCCGATGTCTGGAAGGATGAAGTCCTCCGTGGCGTCATCGCCATTAGCGTCACTGGAATTGGCTTGTGCCTGGGGTGCCGGCGTTTCGCTGGCCGTTTCCGGGGCTTTGGACTCAGGCGTTGAATCTTCCTGGCTGTTGCCGCCTTCCTCCACCAGTTCAAACAGCGGGGCGTGCACTTTCGCGATGTCCCCTTCCTTGTGATAGAGGCGTGTCACCTTGCCTTTATAGGGCGCCGGGATTTCCACCAGCGCCTTGTCGGTCATTACTTCCGCCACCGGCTGGTCTTCTTCGATGATGTCACCTTCGGCGACCAGCCACTTGACCAGTTCGCACTCCACGATACCTTCGCCGATATCGGGCAGTATAAAATCACTCATGATTGCTCTCCTGTCCTGATATCAACCTAGAAATCCACGCTCGACCTGATGGCCTCGTAGACCTTCAGGTGATTAGGCAGGTGCTCCTTTTCCAGCACCAGCGGGAAGGGTGTGTCCATCCCGGTCACGCGAGCGATCGGGGATTCCAGGTACAGGAAGCAGCGCTCCTGTATAGTCGCCGCGATTTCACCGGCAAAACCACCGGTCAGCGGCGCTTCGTGGGTGACGACCAGGCGCCCGGTCTTGAGCACTGAGTTGGCCACGGTTTCCACATCCCAGGGCAGAATGGTTCTCAGGTCGATGACTTCACAGGAAATACCTTCTTTCTCCGCCCGTTCGACGGCGTGTTCAATGACCTCCATCTGAGCGCCCCAGCCCAGTATGGTGATATCCGTGCCTTCCTTGATCACTTCGGCTTCGCCCAGGGGCAGTCGGTAATCTTCGTCTGGGACTTCCCCGACCGAGGCGCGGTAGAGACGCTTGGGTTCGAAGAACAGAGTCGGGTTGGGGTCGTGGATGGCACCCAATAGCAGGCCTTTGGCCTGGTGCGGGTTGCGAGGCACCACGATCTTCAGGCCCGGTGTGTGGGCAAAGTAAGCTTCCGGCGACTGCGAGTGATAAAGGCCACCGGCGATGCCGCCGCCGTAGGGCGCGCGAATGGTCAGCCCGCCTACATCGAACAGGCTGCCCGAGCGGTAACGGAACTTGGCCGACTCGTTCACGATCTGATCGAAGGCCGGGAAAATGTAATCGGCAAACTGAATCTCGGCTACGGGCACAGAACCCTGTGCCGCCAGGCCATTGGCGAAGCCGACGATACCCTGCTCGACCAGAGGCGTGTTGAAGCAGCGGGCCTTGCCGTATTTCTGTTGCAGGTTGCTGGTGGCGCGGAACACACCACCAAAAATGCCCACATCTTCACCGAAACACAGTACCCGCTCGTTGGCGGCCATGGCAGTATCGAGGGCGTTGTTGATGGCCTGGAGCATATTCATCTGGGTCATCTTAAGCACCTCCCTTTGCTTGTTCGGCCGTCTTCGGGTACTCGTCCGGGTGACGTCGGATGTGTGCCTTGAGTCTGTCGAACTGTTCGGCCAGGGCCGGTGGTACTTCGTCGTAGACGTCGCTCACTAACGTATCGAGTGCGGGTGGTGGCCGCTTCTGTGCCCGTTTCATGGTTTCGAGCACTTCCCGGCGCATGTTTTCCTGCAGCTGTTTTTCATCGTCCTCGCCCCACCATTTCTTGCGTTCGAGCCAAAGGCGCATGCGCAGGATCGGATCTTTCTCGCGCCATACCGCTTCCTCGTCTTTGCTGCGATAGCCGGAGGGATCGTCAGAGGAAGAGTGTGCCGCCAGGCGGTAGGTCATGGTTTCAATCAACACCGGGCGGTTGTGTTCCACCGCCAGCTTGCGAGCGGCCTTTGTGGCCTCATGCACGGCCAGGATGTCGTTGCCGTCGACACGGATCACGTCCATCTTGTAGCCGTAGGCCCTGGGTGCCACACCGTCGGCGGCGAATTGCTCGGCGGCGGGGGTGGAAATGGCGTAGCCGTTGTTCCGGCACAGGAAAATAACCGGAACGCGGTGAACGGCGGCCATGTTCAGGGCGGCGTGGAAATCCCCTTCCGAGGCGGCACCTTCACCGAAGTAGGTGATGGTGCAGTGGCCTTCGCCCGCCAGTTTCTGTCCGTAGGCGTAGCCCGTGGCCTGGGGGATTTGCGTGGCCAGTGGCGAGGAGATGGTCATGTAGTTCAGCTTGCGGGAACCGTAATGAACCGGCATCTGGCGGCCCTTGCCGTAGTCCAGCTCATTGCCGAACAACTGGTTCATGAACTCATCAATAGAGAAACCGCGATAGGTCAGGCAACCCTGTTCACGGTACTGAGCCATGATCATGTCGGCATCATCCAGTGCGGCGGTACTGCCGATAACGGCGGCTTCCTCGCCGGTGCACTGCATGTAGAAGCTCAAGCGCCCCTGTCGCTGGGCCGCGAGCATACGTTCGTCGAGAATCCGGGTGGTGACCATCGCCCGGTAAATGCGCAGGGCTTTGTCTTTGCTGAGCTCAGGAGCCTTGGCGCCTTTGTAGAGCGAGCCGTCCTGCTTGAGTAATTTGAAGGTCGGAATTCGGAACTCCGCACCGTCGGTAAAAACCGGGTTATAAACAACTTTGGATTTTGTTGTTGTCATAATCCTCTTCCTGGGGTAGTGGCCTGAGGAACAAAACACCCCTTGTGAGGGTGTCGGTGCTTGCTTTGAGTATAGCCAAACTGGCGGAACCTAGTGTGGCCCGTATCAGATTTGGCTAAAGTTTACCTTAACGTAAACTGGATCGTTCTGGTAGACCCGGGCAGGGGATTTTTTACCCAGGGTGAAGCGGATCGGGTGTCACGCTGACGAGCGTTTCGTCATTGCCAATATTGACGGTGCCGTCCTGGACGGTGCATTGCAGGTTCATGCCGCGCTCAGCCAGGGCAGCCAGAGACTCGGTGTCGTCTGTCGGCAGGTCGATGATGGTGAGGTTGTCGAAGCGGGTCAGCTTGCCCTGGTGTTTCTCCCACCACAGCGGCACGGCGCGGCCACCGTAGGTGTAGAGAATCACTTTGTCGGACCGGTTGCAGGCCTTGCGCAGGCGGCTCTCGTCGGGCAGGCCGAGCTCGATCCACAGTTCGATCTCGTCGCTCAGGCTTTTTTGCCACAGGTCCGGCTCGTCGTCCGTGCTGATCCCCTTGGTGAATTCCAGGTTCTCGCTGGCGTTCAGTATGAAGGCCAGCAGGCGTATCATCATGCGCTCGTCGGTTTCCGACGGGTGGCGGGCGATGGTGAGTTGGTGGTCACCGTAATAGTGCCGGTCCATATCCGCGATGTTCAGTGTTGCTTTAAAGATGGTTGCCTTGAGCGCCATGGGATATCCGAACTGGTATCAAACTTTGGGTATGGGCTAGTGTAGAGCAATTCGTTACTTGATGAGCATGACAATATGTCGATGTTGCGAGGTTTTCTGACTCTGGTTTTGTTTTTCATGCTTGGCGAAGCCTTGCGGCTGGTGCTCCTGATTCCGGTCAGTGGCGGTGTGTTGGGCATGATTCTGATGACGATTACGCTGATGTTGAAGGGCAGTGTCAGTGATGACCTGGCCACGGCGAGCCAGGGGCTGATTTCGGTGCTGGTGCTGTTGATCATGCCGGGCGTGGTGGGTGTGTTCTTCTCTGCTGATCAGTTCAGCGGTCAGTGGCTGGCGGTGGCGGGGGCGTTGTTGGTTGGCACCTTTTTGAGTGTACTGACCACACTGCTGCTGATGGCGTCGCTGGTCAGGGCGGGTGAGCGGAGAGCGTCTAATGACTGAACTCCTGGATCGTTTTCTCGCACTTCCCAGCTCCCTGTCTGCGAGCCCGATACTGGCAATTGGGTTAACCCTGGGCGCGTTCTTTGCGGGCAATTGGCTTTTCCGGCGTATCGGGCGCCCACTCTGGTTACCACCGGTGGTGCTGTCGGCCTTCCTGCTGTCGGCCACCATCGCGCTATTGTCGCTGGATTACACCCGGTACCAGCAGGGTGCTCAGTGGCTGATGTTGTTACTCGGGCCGGCCACTGTTGCGCTGGGTATACCCCTGTACCAGCAGATGCACCATGTGCGGGCGTTGTGGCGTCCGATTTTGTGCACCCTGCCAGTCGCGGCCACTCTGGCGGCGGTGTATGCGGTCGTGATCGCCTGGGCTCTCGGGGCGACACCTCTGGTGCTGGCGTCCCTGGCGCCCAAGTCGGTAACCGCGCCCATTGCCATTGGTATTACCGAACAACTGGGTGGGTCGGTGCCCCTGATGATGGGCGGGCTTCTGGTGACCGGTGTCGTCGCAACGCTCTTTGTAGACCTGCTTTCAAGGGTGTTGTCGATCACCGATGACCGCATTCTGGGTTTTGCGCTCGGGCTGAACGGCCATGCGGTGGGAACGGCGAGAGCGTTTGAAATCAGTCGCACAGCCGGTGCCTTTGCTTCCTTGGGAATGGGGCTGACGGGGGTGTGTACCGCCCTGATTCTGCCGCTGGCGTTCCGTCTTTGGTAGGTGCCCAAAACCGGGTCATTCACTTCGCGAATAACGACAAGTCGCAATTTCGATTGCTGTTCGGGTTTTCCACGACTAGTTTTTAGCGCAGACATCTGGTGTGAAGTTGCGCCGATGTGCCGCAAAAATTCTTAAAACAGCGACGGAAAACGCGATGAAAACACTACTGACTGCTTTTGTTGGTTCCCTGGCCCTGGCGACCGCCCCGATGGCGATGTCTGCTGAGGCGAACAAGGAACTGAAAATGGCGTACGACGCCGACCCCGTAACTCTCGATATTCACGAACAGCTCTCTGGCGGCATGTTGCAGTTGAGCCACATGACCTTTGACCCCCTGATCCGGTGGACCAAGGACCTCGGCTTCGAGCCGCGCCTGGCAGAAAGCTGGGAGCGTGTGGACGAGAAAACCATGCGCTTCAAACTGCGCGAAGGTGTGACCTTCCATTCTGGTAACGAGCTGACCACTGAAGACGTTGAGTTCACCTTTGACCGGCTGAAGCAGAGCCAGGATTTCAAGGCGATTTTCAAGCCGTTCAGTGAGATCAAGGTGATCGACGATTACACCTTTGAGCTGGTTACCAAAGAGCCTTACCCACTGCTGCTGAACACCGCGACCTACATTTTCCCGATGGACAGCGAGTTCTATACCGGTGAGACCGAGGATGGCAGGGACAAGAGTGCTATTACAAAGCATGGTAATTCGTTTGCCTCAGAAAACCTGTCCGGCACCGGCCCTTATGTCATCACTGGTCGCCAACAGGGCGTGCGCGTGCAGTTCGAGCGCTTCGACGATTACTGGGATACTGAATCCCCGGGTAATATCGGCAAGGTTGTACTGACGCCCATCAAGGAAAACAACACCCGTGTCTCCGCACTGCTGTCTGGCGGTGTGGATTTCATTGCGCCGGTGCCGCCGACCGATCTGGAGCGCATCCGCCGTGACAAGAACGCCGATCTGGTGACCATGAGCGGTACCCGCATCATCCTGTTCCACATGAACCAGGACCGGGTGGAAGCGTTCAAGAACCCGAAAGTGCGCGAGGCCATTGCCTATGCGATCAACCAGGAAGGCATTGCCGCCAAGATCATGAAGGGCTTTGCCACCCCGGCCGCTCAGATGTCTCCGGAAGGTTACCAGGGCCACAATGAATCTCTGGCAACACGGTTTGACGTCGAAAAAGCCCAGCAGTTGATGAAAGAAGCCGGTTACGAAGACGGTTTTACCATCTCCATGATGGCGCCCAACAACCGTTACGTGAATGACGACAAGATCGCCCAGGCGGTTGCCGCCATGCTGGCGCGTATCAACATCAAGGTGGATCTGAAGACGCTGCCGAAAGCCCAGTACTGGCCAGAGTACGACGCTCGCGCCGCTGACATGATGATGATCGGCTGGCACGCAGACACCGAGGACTCCGCCAACTTCTACGAGTTCCTTACCTTCTGCCCGGATGCGGACAGCGGTTCCGGCCAATACAACGCCGGTAACTACTGCAACCCGGAGATCGACGAGCTGGTCAACAAGGCCAACGTAGAGACGGATCTGGACAAGCGCACTGCCATGCTGAAAGAGGTGGAACAGCGTCTGTACGACGACGCTGCGTTCGTTCCCCTGCACTGGCAGGATCTGGCCTGGGCCAGCAAGAAGAGCGTGAAGATCGAGCCGATCCTCAACGTGATGAACTTCCCGTACCTGGGCGACCTGGTCGTGGAGTAACAGCCTTTATGGGCGGGCCGGCTTCGGATCAGCCTGGAGCCGGCCTTTTGTTTGCAGCTTGACCCGGAATTTTTCATGTTAGCGTTTTTGGTTCAGCGGATTTCCCAGGCCGTACTGGTCATGTTCGTGATCAGTGTGATTGCTTTCGCCATTCAGGATGGACTGGGTGACCCGCTTCAACAGATGGTGGGCATGTCCGTCTCGCAGGACGAGCGGGAAGCGATCCGCGAGGACATGGGACTGAATGACCCATTGGTTGTGCAATACGTCCGGTTTGCCGGTAACGCCCTGCAGGGTGACCTGGGTATTTCCTATTTTTACGGGAAGCCCACCATGGACGTCATCCTCGAACACCTGCCTGCCACCCTCGAGTTGGTGATCGGCGCCAGCCTGATTATCATCGTGTTTTCGGTGCCCATCGGGGTGTTCGCCGCGATTCGGCCTCAAGCCTGGCTGTCCAAATTCTTCATGGGGGTCAGTACCGTCGGGATTTCCATTCCGGTGTTCCTGACCGCCATCGTACTGATCCAGATTTTCTCTATCGGTGTCACCGTCGACTGGTTCCCGCAGGATGCCGGCTGGGGCCAGTGGCTGAACGCCGCACTATCAACCGAAGGTGGTTTGCCGTCCTACGGTCGGGGTGATGACCTTACGCCTCTGTTCGGCACCTGGGAGTCTGGCTTTTTCTCGCAAGGCGGTATCCTGCACCTGATTCTGCCGTCGGTGTCGCTGGCGTCCATCATGCTACCGCTGTTCATTCGCTTGATCCGTGCGGAAATGATGGAAGTGCTACAAAGCGACTACATTCGCTACGCCCGAGCCAAGGGGCTGAGCTCCTCCCGGGTCTATTTCCTGCACGCGCTCAAGAACACCATGCTGCCGGTGATTACCGTGGGCGGTGTACAGATCGGCATCATGGTGGCCTACACCATTCTTACGGAAACCGTGTTTCAGTGGCCCGGTGTCGGGCTGATGTTCCTGGAGGCCATCACCCGCAGCGATATTCCCCTGATCGTGGCGTACCTGATGGTGGTAGGCCTGATCTTCGTGATTACCAACACCGTGGTGGACCTGATCTACGGTCTGGTCAACCCCACCGTAAAACTGACAGGTAAGAAAGCATGACGACGGCGACTTTTTCACGCTGGGATCGCTTTCGCGAGTCCTTCCTCTGGTACAGCTTCAAGCGCGACAAGGTGGCCATTGCCAGCTTTATCGTGCTGTTGTCCATGGTGCTGGCGGCCATCTTTGCTCCGCTGCTGGCGCCGGCCGACCCCTACGATCTGGCCCAGATCAACATCATGAACTCGGAGCTGCCACCGGTTGGCCTGGATGGCTCCGATCCAGCCTTCCCGCTGGGCACCGACGCCCAGGGCAGGGATCTGCTTTCAACCATTCTGTACGGCACCCGGGTGTCGTTGCTGATCGGGTTTGGCGCGGTTGTCCTGCAAGCGGCGTTGGGCATCCTGTTTGGCCTGCTGGCGGGCTATATGGGCGGTCGGGTCGACTCCATCCTGATGCGGATTGCCGATGTTCAGCTGTCGTTCTCCACCCTGATGGTTGCAATCATTGTTGGTGCGGTGTTCAAGGCCAGCTTTGGCAACCTGATGTTCGGTGAAGTTGCTATCTACATGCTGATCTTCATCATCGGTGTGGCGGAGTGGCCTCAGATTGCCCGCACGGTGAGGGCCTCGGTACTGGCAGAGAAGAAAAAGGAATACGTGGATGCGGCCAAGGTGATGGGATTTCGCACCCGCCGGATCATGTTCCGTCACATCCTGCCCAATACCCTGTCACCAATTTTCGTCATTGCCACCGTACAGATCGCCAACGCAATCATTTCCGAGGCAGCGTTGTCGTTCCTGGGGCTCGGCATGCCGGAAACCCAGCCGTCGCTGGGCTCGCTGATAAAATCCGGTTTTGACTACATCCAGAGTGGCTCGTGGTGGATCACCCTGCTCCCTGGTCTGGTGCTGGTGGTGCTCGTACTGGTTATCAACCTGCTGGGTGACTGGTTGCGGGATGTCATGAACCCACGGCTGTATAAGGGGTAACGCCATGCCATTGCTGGAAGTAAAAGATCTTGATGCCCGCTTCGCTGTCCGTGGCGGTGACCTTACCGCGCTGCGTGGTATCAGTTTCACTCTCGACAAGGGCGAGCGTCTGGGGCTGGTGGGGGAATCTGGCGCGGGTAAATCCGTAGCGGCGTTCTCCATTCTCAATCTGATCGCCCGGCCCGGCTACATCGCCGCTGGCCAGATCCTGTTCGAGGGTAAGGACCTGGCGGCCATGAGCGAGCGGGAACTGCGCAAGATTCGCGGTAACCGCATCGCCATGATTTTCCAGGACCCGATGATGACCCTGAATCCGGTGCTGACCATTGGTACCCAGATGGTGGAAGCGCTCAAGGCGCACCGCCGGATCAGCACCAGGGCGGCCCGGGATATCGCGTTGAACAAGCTGCGCAAGGTGCAGATTCCGTCGCCGGATAAACGCCTGGATCAGTATCCCCACGAGCTGTCCGGTGGTATGCGCCAGCGGGTGATCATCGCCATCGCACTGCTGCTGGACCCGGAAATCATCATCGCGGATGAGCCGACGACCGCCCTGGATGTGACCATTCAGGCGGAAATCATGGCTTTGCTGTTGGAGTTGTGCGAACAGGACAATGTGGCGCTGATGCTGATCACCCACGATCTGGGCGTGGTGTCTCAGGTCACTCAGCGCATGCTGGTGATGTATTCGGGGCGGATCATTGAGCAGGGGCCCACCCGCGAAATCATCAACGATGCCCAGCATCCCTATACCCAGGGGCTGATCAACGCGCTGCCCCAGATGGGCGAGCCTGGCGAGCGGCTGTTCCAGATCCCTGGTTCCATGCCGTCCCTGAAGAATGTACCCACAGGTTGCCCCTTCCACCCACGCTGTGCCTTCGCCACCGATCAGTGCAAGCTCCGGATGCCGGAGTATGTCCGCTCTGGCAATGTGGATGTGGCCTGTTACGAAGTCAGCAACCTTATTGAGCAGGAGAAACGCATGCAGGAGGTGGAATCGTGACCTCCCCGTCATCCACGCTGGTCGATATTCGCGGCCTGGAGAAGAAGTTTGATCTTTCCGGCGGCCTGCTGGAACAGATCTCATTCAAAGGCGGCCGGTTTCACCGCAAACAGGAAGCCGTACATGCGATCAATGGGGTTGATCTGCAGGTTCAGAAAGGCGAGGCACTGTGCGTTGTGGGTGAGTCCGGGTGTGGCAAATCGACCGTGGCCCGCACCGTCATGGGGTTGTTGTCACCCAGCGCCGGCGAGATCCACTACGATGGCCAGCGTATCGACCATCTTGATGGTAAAGAGGTGCTGCCGTACCGCCGCAAGATGCAGATGATTTTCCAGAATCCCTACGCCTCTCTGAACCCGAGAATGACCATCCAGCAAACCCTGGAAGAGCCCATCCGCTTTCATCAGCCGGATGCTTCGGAACCCCAGATCCGGGACAAAGTGCAGGAGGTTATGGAGTCGGTCGGTATCGACCCGGATTGGGGCAGCCGTTTTGGCCATGAATTTTCGGGCGGTCAGCGCCAGCGCATTGCCATTGCCCGGGCGCTGGCGGTAGATCCCGAGTTCATCGTCGCGGATGAGCCCATTTCGGCGCTGGACGTCTCCATTCAGGCACAGGTGCTCAACCTGCTAATGGAAGCGCAGGAGAGTCGCAACCTGACCTATCTCTTCATTACCCATGATCTGGCCGTGGTAGAGCATTTTGGTACCCGGGTTGCGGTCATGTACCTTGGCCGGGTGTGCGAGCTGGCAGATACCAGAACGCTGTTCAGTACGCCGAGACACCCTTACACCCAGGCATTGCTGTCGGCCATTCCGAAGCTCGAAGACGACCGGCCCAACCACATTCGCCTTCAGGGTGAGGTGCCGACACCGGTGCAGTTGCCGTCAGGCTGTGTCTTTCACGGTCGTTGCCCTTATGCCAACGATCGATGCCGCCAGGAAATACCGCAGTTGATCGTGACTGATGGCGGCGCCCAGGTGGCGTGTCACGCGGTGGAGGAAGGACGGTTATAGCCGGTTCCCTACGATAGGCTATGATGCCTGATAACTACTTCCGACGCTGGTAACACCATGGAAATACGCTGGCTTGAAGACTTCATGGCGCTGGCCCGTACGCGTCATTTCTCACGTGCAGCTGAACTGCAGCACGTGAGCCAGCCGACGTTCAGCCGACGCATCAAACTTCTCGAGGAGGCCATGGGGGCAACCCTGGTCAACCGTCAGACCCTGCCATTGTCCCTGACACCGGCGGGGGAGGCGTTCGTTGAGTTGTGCGCGCGGGTAACACGGGACGTTCGTGAGACCAAAGACCGGATAAATGACATGGAGTCCGAGGCTTCGGCCCGGATCAGTGTGGGGTCGACTCAGGGGTTGTTTTCCCATTTCTATCAGGGATGGGCCCGGCAAGAGGGGTTGGCTGAGCGGCTGCAACTGAATCTGAAAGCCACCAACTGGGTCGGGGAGCAGTTTCTGGATGCCCTGGACAACGGTGAGTGTGACCTGGTGCTGTGCTATTGGCACGAAGATCTGCCCTGGAAGGAACACCTGAGCGAGGATCGATACGAATGGGTCACGCTGGCCAGGGAGTTTCTGGTGCCAGTGAGTGTGGCCGATGAAAATGGACAACCACGATTTGCGCTGCCGGGATCACCCGAACAGCCTGTCCCGCTGATTGCCTATCACTCCCGGGGATTCCTGCAGTCTGCCATTGAGGGCCATCTGAACAGGCGCAAGCTATCAGCCAACCTGTTGCCGCTGAATGAGAACACCCAATCGGCCAGTATCAAGGCACTGGTGAAACAGGGCTTTGGCATGGGCTGGCTGCCACAACGAATGACGGAAAAGAGCGAGCGTTTTGGCAGTCTCACCCGGGCCGGGGATAAACGTTGCGACGTGCCGCTGGAAATTCGCTTGATCCGACTGCGTGAGCCCCGCTCCGACAATCTGTTAACACTCTGGAAAACACTGGAAAGCAAGCATGTCTGACGCCGAGTTACTGTCACTGCAGACGGACCACATCCAGACGCTTCAGCAGCGTTATGAGCAAGTCATCAGGGAGCAGGGCTTTGATGCGCTGCTGATTAGCTCTGGCGCTGCACCCTTGCGTTATGGCGACGATCAGGCGTGGCACTTTCAGGGTTATGGTCCGTTCCTGCACTGGACCGGGCTGACAGGGCAGGAGCACAGCTGGTTACTTGTCAGGCCTGGGCAGAAGCCGTTACTGAGCCTTTATCATCCAGTAGACTTTTGGCACGCCACCCCGGAGTTGCCAGACGAGCCCTGGCTACATTCTATGGATGTGCGTTCCAGCGATCGTCGGGAAGCGCCGGTTATGGACATCAACGGCAGGCTTGCCGTTGTGGGCGACCCATCGCAATTGTCCGGGGTAGGGGGTGAGCACAACCCGGAGAGCCTGTTGTCCGCTATGGATGAAACCCGGGTGCATAAGACCCCCTATGAAATAGCCTGCCTGGCACGCGCCAACCATATTGCCGTTCAGGGCCACCAGGCCGCCCAAAAGACGTTTCTGGGCGGAGGTAGCGAGTTTGAAATAAACCTGGCCTATCAGAAAGCGACAGGGCAGCGTGAAGCGCAGGCGCCTTACCACAGCATCATCGGCGTGAATGAACACGCCGGCACCCTGCATTACCAATATTATGATACCGAAGCGCCTGCGAGCGCCCGCAGCCTTCTGATCGATGCCGGTGTCCGTTTCCGCGGTTACTGTTCCGACATTACCCGCACCACGCCCGGGGCAGGGGAAAGACGTTTTGCAGCGTTGATTCAGGGGCTGGAGCAATTGCAGCAGCGGTTATGCGGGATGGTGGCACCCGGCGTGGACTATGTGGCGATTCACCGCAAGACCCACCAAGGCATTGCTGCACTGTTGAATGCCGCCGGCGTGGTGCAGGGGGTGGATGATGAAACCCTGGTGGCGCAGGGCGTTACCCGTGCGTTCTTTCCTCACGGTATTGGTCATTTCCTGGGAATTCAGGTGCATGATGTCGCCGGCAAGAGAGAACCGTCGCCGTCAGATGCCCCATTCCTGCGCCTGACCCGGACCCTGGAGGCGGGCATGGTCGTTACCATCGAGCCAGGCCTCTATATCATTCCTTCATTACTGGAGCCGGTATTGAATGGTCCTCTCGGCGGCTATTTGAATCGCTCCGTCATTGATGAGTTGAGAGGCTGCGGTGGTATTCGCATTGAAGACAACGTGGTGGTTACGCCCGATGGCGCCCGAAACCTGACCCGTGAGATGGGTGGTTAAAAAAAGATTTTGCACAAAAATCGCTCTTTGGGCTTGCAAAGCTGCATGCAAATGACAATAATTATCACTAGCTTTGTTATCGTTAGTGAGATGCTCCTATGTATGTATGCCTCTGCCATGGTGTAACAGACCGAGAAATTCGTGAAGCTGCCGACAACGGCGTCAGTTCCATGCGTCAGCTTGGCAAGGAACTCGGTGTTGGCACGCAATGCGGTCGCTGTGCCTGTACCGCTCGGGAAATTCTCCGTGAAAGCCGTACCCCAGACTACCTGGCCATGGCTGATATGTTAGCCCAGCCCGCCTGACGGATAGGATGGGTGGAGAGCGGAATCCGTTCTTGCCTGCATCTGATTCCTAAATGTGATTTTTTCTCCCCGTGTGAAAGACTATCCTTGTAAGGATCGCACACTCACGAAAGGAGATCCGTCATGAAAGGCGACAAGAAAGTCATCCAGTTCCTGAATAAAGTGCTCGCCAACGAGCTGACTGCCATCAACCAGTATTTCCTTCATTCCCGCATGTACAAGGATTGGGGCATCACCAAACTGGCGGGCAAGGAATACGAAGAGTCCATCGACGAAATGAAGCATGCGGATCTGCTGATCGAGCGCATTCTGTTTCTGGAAGGGCTGCCTAATCTCCAGGATCTCAACAAGCTGCTGATCGGCGAAAACGTCGAAGAAATGCTGTCCTGCGACCTCAAGCTGGAAATGATTGCCCACAAGGATCTGAAGGAAGCCGTGCTTTATTGTGAAGAAATCGGGGACTACACCAGCCGTGAGCTGTTCCGCGGCATTCTCGATAGCGAAGAAGAGCACATCGATTGGCTCGAAACCCAGCTCGACATGATTGGCAAGATGGGTATCCAGAATTACATCCAGCTTCAGTCGTCCGCCGCGGAGTAAACATCAGTGACAATGGACCTGTCTTGCTTCAAAGCCTATGACCTTCGAGGCCGTGTGCCGGACCAGCTCAACCCGGAGCTGGCTGAACGCATCGGTCGCGCTTATGTGGAAGTGACGGGGGCGAAAAGAGTCATCGTCGGTTACGACATCCGCCTGTCCAGTCGTGAAATCGCCGATGCCCTCTGCTCCGGCCTTATGGCCGCCGGTGCCGACGTCTTCGATATCGGCCTGTGTGGTACTGAACTGGTCTATTTCGCCACCAGCCATTACAAAATGGACGGTGGCATCATGGTTACCGCCAGCCACAACCCGCGGGATCACAACGGCATGAAGATGGTGGGGCCGGACTCCCGCCCCATAAGCTCAGACAACGGCCTGAACGACATACGAGACAGGGTGCCAGAGCCCTTCGGCAATGCGCCCGCGCAAGGGCGGTATGAGTCGCTGGAGGTTTCCACCGCCTACATAGATCATTTGCTCGGTTACATTGACTCCACGTCGTTAAAACCGATGACCATCGTCGTCAACGCCGGAAACGGTGGGGCGGGGCTGGTGATTGACGAACTGGAACAGCATCTGCCGTTCGACTTCGTCAAAGTCCATCACGAAGCGGATGGCAATTTCCCAAATGGCGTTCCCAACCCCATTCTGGAAGAAAACCGCTCCGCCACCGCTGATGCTGTTATCGCGCACGGCGCTGCTATGGGCATCGCCTGGGACGGCGACTACGATCGCTGCTTCTTCTTCGACGAAAACGGTCGCTTTATCGAGGGCTACTACATTGTCGGCCTGCTGGCGGACCAGTTCCTCCGCAAAACCGGCGGCGGCAAAGTCATCCACGACCCAAGGCTGACCTGGAACACCATCGACCTCGTCAACGCGGTTGGCGGCGAAGCCATCGAAAGCAAAACCGGCCACGCCTTCATCAAGCAACGCATGCGCGACGAAGACGCCGTGTACGGCGGCGAAATGAGTGCTCACCACTACTTCCGCGACTTCGCCTATTGCGACAGCGGCATGATTCCCTGGTTACTCGTCGCCGAACGCCTGTGCCAGTCCGGCCAGACGTTATCCTCCCTGATAGACGCCCGCATCGAGGCATACCCGGCCAGCGGCGAAATCAACCGCACGATCGATGATCCCCCCAAGGTCATTGCCTCCATCGAGGCAAAATACAGCCCGGGCGCCAAAAGTGTCAGCCATGTCGATGGCGCCAGCATCGAATTCGACGACTGGCGGTTCAACCTGCGAATGTCCAACACCGAGCCGGTGGTTCGCCTGAATGTGGAATCCCGCGGTGATATTGCGTTGATGAAGGAGAAAACGGCAGAGCTGCTGGCAGAAATGCAAAGGCTAAATGAGGAAGGCTAACTCCGAATCCTGGGGTAGGCCGGCATGGTTCCCTCTCCCGAAACTGTGCGGAGCCATGGATGGCGAAGCCCAAGCGTCACATGGATGTGCCGCAAGGAGCGTGTTTCGGGAGAGGGAACCGTGACGGACTGTCTTGCACCAATAGCAAAAGCCGGAAACCACTCAAAGCCAGTCGTTCAACATAATCCCGATGCCAATTCGTTGAATCCGCTCATTGTAGTCAATCAAACTCTCACCATAGCCATTGTAGTAATGGACATACCCCTTAATCGTATCCCCCATCGGAAAGCTATAACCCAGCTCCACCGACGTCTTGTTGTCTGACCGCAGATTGTTCATCAGCTTCAACGACAGCGTCCGATCCTCCGTCCACTTATAAATGGCCATGTAATTGGCATAGCCCACGTAACGCTCAATATCCGAATTGTCGTCCTCACTTTCATCCTCCGGCAGTCGATACCACGGCTGCAGGATAAACAGCCAGCGATCGTAACTGTATGCCGCCGAAGCCACAATCCGGTTCCAGCTACGAGAACGAGGCTCGGACTGGCCATTAGACTCATGGTTAAAACCAAGCGTGACGCCGTTCAGCGTTCCTGGTCCCAGATCGTAATTGGTCGCATAACGCACAAAAAACTCAGGCTCGTAGTTGGTTTCCCGGAATGGCGCGGAGTTATCCGTGTTGTAGATTTGCCAGAACGATTTCTGTGTGTAGCCGAACCAAAGCGTCGTGCGCTCATCGAGCCAGCCGGTTAGCAGGGGCACCTTGAAACTGATCTGGTACTTGGCTTCCTGGTTATCGATGCCATAGTCGTAGTCGGTTGCGCCCAGCCTCGGGTTCGTGGGTTCACGATTGGCATTCTTCATGTAACTGAACGGCAGGATATACATAGGCCGATGGCCGACAAAACTGCCGGAGAACGAGAAAATGGCCTTCTCCGCGGCCATATAGCGGTTCAGAATCGCCGACATCACACCGGTGTTGTCGTCTTCCTTCTTCCCGGCGTTGTTCTCCACACCACTCTCTGTGCCGGCCGCTGCTTTGTACTCCAATGCCTCCGTTGATTTATCGATGGCCTCCAGACTATCGTCTGAGGCACCGTTTCGAGTCGTGGCGGGATCATTGATCGCGTCATAGCAAGCCAGGCGTTGCACACCGTCCTTGATCAGGGCGCATTCTTCTGGGTTAACGACTTCGAAATTGCGGTTATCGGATGTCTCTTCCTGTGCGCTGACCATGGATGGCAGGAACAGATTCAGAGACAACAACAAGCCAGCTAGCCTCGAAGCGCCATGGTGATGGACGCTAGGCATGATTCTGTCCTTATGCATGGGAAAGACTGATCCAGGTATTGGCAATGCCGTAGGTCCAGACGCCGAGCAGCGTAACCACCAGCAGAGAAAACACGACCTTGTGACGGAGCCTCCGTTCCGCAGCGGCGGCAACCACCCAGCGTAGGTACATCAACCCGATGAAACTGACAAATACCGCCAGGCTCGCGACGGCGGGAATCAGCAGCCAGACTGGGCTCAGCGCGGCGCCGTCATTCGCGCGACTGGAAAACCAGCCCATGGACACCAGTAATAGGGCCACGGCCGTAAACTCCGTTATCAGCAACGGCTTTCGCCAGGGGTGTGGCTGGTTGATATCAGGCATATATTTTAACCCTCGGTAACTGTTTTGTGCATGGTACCCGGAAAGGGCCTCCGGAGCCCTCTGACTTACGAAATGGCAACGAAAGTTGATTGAAATCGGGTGTTGATTTTGCAGTTTGGTTTTTTTGGTCTGCCGCAGTCGCTATAATGCGTGCACAAATGATTATAACGCCCAATTGTGAGGTGCATTGTGATGATGAAGAGAGTCCTGGCTGCCGTATTGCTTGGTTTCGGCCTGACCGCAGGTGCCGTAATGGCCAATGTTGAAGATGAAATTCGTGCTCGCATTGCCCCGGTTGGCGAAGTGTGCGTCCAGGGTGAAGACTGCGGGCAGGCAGCCGCTCCAGCTGCAAGCGCAAGCTCGGGCCCCCGTTCTGGAGGTGACGTATACGATGCAGCCTGTACCGCCTGCCACAGCACCGGCGCTGCAGGTGCCCCCAAGAAGGGCGACACAGCCGCTTGGTCACCCCGTATCGAGAAAGGACTGGACACACTGGTCAACCACGCGATCAACGGCTTTAATGCCATGCCCGCCAAGGGCGGTTGTTCCGGGTGTTCTGATGAAGAAATTGAGAGCGCCGTCAAGCATATGGTTGAGGCCAGCCAGTAGCAACTGTATTCCGGACCACGGTAGATCAAAAAGCCCCCGGTAATACGGGGGCTTTTTAGTGGTTAGCGGAATTTTCGCCCGTTAGTGAATGGGCATATAGGTCAGTTGCCCTTCGATGCGCTCAGTGCCGCTTTTGGGCGTTGTCACTGCAATTGACCAGGTTTTGGGCCCATCTGCGCTGTTGCTGTCATGCAGAACATTGAGCCGGGAGTCCAGCCAGCCAAAAGCGCCGGATTGAGACATTGTTACCCAGGGCGTCTGGCTCGTTTCCGTCGACTGGTTTGGTAGCGCTTTCCAGCTCGGGCTCTCCGTATTTACGGTGACTTCGGTTCGGGTAAATCGTATAAACGCCTCCCCGTCCGTGCCCAATACGGTCAGAGGTTCTTCACCTCGGTATCGAAGCAATATGCCTGGGCGCGGTGCATCCAGAATGATTGCACTGAGTCCGGGAATGTCGGGTTGATGGGCTATTCGAGCCTTTACGATGCCGTCCGGAACGTCCTTTGTCTCCAGTGCACCGTGGGCCCCTGCCAGCCCGGAGGCTGACAGGGACACCAGGCCGAACAACACCGGGGCCGCCAGGCGAGCTCCGATCTGTTCGATGTGTTTCATAACAATTCTCCTGACGGTCACAGCAGCTCGAGGGTTGACTCAATGATGCCACTGCTGGTGGTGGTATCACTGGCCACCTGCGTGGGCGCCATGCAGGCGAGACTCTCGTTCACCACAGTGATCGGCGCGGACACCGAGGGTACGCGGCCATCTGGGGTGTCCTTGCTGACGAACAGCATGTATTCGCCGGCGGGCACCACGTTGTGGTTGTCGGGCATGGTCAGAGTCAGCTTGTTGCCAGGGCCGCGCTCCATGACCAGCTCAATGGCGCGCTGGTCACCGTCAATGACGTGGGTCATGACCGTGCGGCGAATCAGCAGTGCCTTGTCGATCTGATCCGCCTGGTCGACCTTGATGTTGAATCGGTCGCCAATGGTCAGATTGCTGGGTGCACTTTTAATTTTGGGGCGGTCGTCCCGCATGGCATAGGGCGGAGTGTAGATTTCGAAACTCGGATCGCGGCCGTCATAGGGTGCGAGTCCGAAATCCTGAAGATCCACGAATGTCAGGTAAGCGGTGTTGATTGGTGAGTGGCCGGCAACCATAACGCGGCCGTCCTCCATCAGTACCGCAGTGTTGTGGTAGGTGCGGGCGCGGTGGCCAGTAGCCATTTCCGTCCATTCTCCGGTTTCCGGGTTGAACCTCTCGGCGGTGCGGATCGGGCCTTCCAGGCCGGGCGCTACCACACCGTCGCGATTGCCGCCGCTAAACACCATCACGGTGCCGTCGGGCATCACAACGTTTGTGCCGTACCAGCGAGGCTGATTGAGCGGGCCGGCCAAACGCGACTCGTAGCCGATTTCGTCGCCGTTGGTGGTGACAGTATCGATGCGGGTCTGGTCGGTGGGCAGGTAGCCGCCGGGGTTCGTCAGTACTGCATAACTGGGCACGCCGCCCGCAGTCAGCAGTTCCACTTCATTGTAGTTACCGCTGGTGTTTGGTTTCAGCGGCAACATGGTGGACGATGTGGAGCCCCGCATACCGCCGGCGATCGCCATGCGCAGATCTTCTTCAGATACCCCAAGATCGGCTGCGCTGGTCAGCAAATCCGTGGGCGAGTCGAGAACATCGCCAAGCAGTGAACCGACCTGATCAAGCGACAGGTTGGTGATGTTCAGGGTGCTGCTCAACTGACCCAGCCCGGCTTCATCCAGCCTTAGTGGGAGACCTGCATAGCCAATGTCGTTCCAGCGTTGAGTATCCGGGTTGAAACTGGCAACAATGTTCCACAATGCCTGGTCGTAACCCTGGCCGAATGGGTTGAAGGCCTGGCCACCAGCGTTGTAAAAGATGTGTCCATTTGGCAGAAGATGCATGCGTGGATAGAGCGGTAAGGAGCGGTCAGCCGTGGACGGGTTCTGCGTCCAGGCACCGGCGCATGGGTCGTAGGTCTCCGTTTGCACCACGTTGCGTCCGCTGTTCAGTGGCTCATCCGGGTACACTGGCTTCAGAAGCTTGGTGACACCACTGGCAACGAAGACGTTGCCATTGCCCATGGTAACGAGCGATGGATACCAGCGCCCGTAGGTCATATCGCCGCTCTGGCGCCAGGTGTTGGTCTCCTCGTCGAATATTCTCGAATTCTTGATGCCTTCCAGTTCCGCCACCCCAAGAGGCAGGCCATCAATGCCTGGCTCGGAATAGTAGTCGGTGCCGCCAACGGCCATCACATCACCGTTGGCAAGGCCGATGACGTCGGAGCAGAACAGGGCGCCGTCGTTGGCGCTGGTGTTGTCAGCGGTATCAATCAGGCCATCCAACTCAGTGCCGTTTAGCAGTGTTTCACTGTCGTTGCCATCAGGGTTGGCGCCGGCGTCCAGCGGAGAGGGTTTGATCCAGGATGGATTGTCGTTTTCATCCAGCGACAGAACGCGGGTCTGATCGTTGACGGACACTTCGCCAAACTCGGCAACGATCGATAACTCAACGTTTTCAGTGCCCTCCAGGGCGTTCAGGTAAAGCAGGCGACCATCCTTGAGAAGCGCCATGGTGCCGGCAGCCGGTTTGCACTCGTCCATGCCATCAGCACGGGTAATGCATTTTTCGTCGGTCTCGACGGCTTCACCATCGACAATAATGGTGGGCTCTGCGAAAGGTTCGCTGAAACTGCCTTTGCTGTTGTAATTTTCCGGAACTGCGGGTTCCTCAGTCTGGACCGTTGTGTCATCGGTAGAGCCGCCCAGCAGGCCGCCGAGAAGGTCTGCGCTGACGGTGCCTGATCCTGCAGCCAGCAGAATCAGTGAACCTGTGACACTGGATAATCGATTGAATCGACGGGACATGGTGTTCTCCTGATCTTGTTTTTGTGTTTGCCGGAAGCAAAGCTCCCTGAACTGTTACGGATCAGGAGGTCATAAAGTTGCAGGTATTGTGAAAAAAAGTGAAATTCAGTTTCCCAGGTCGCCGAGCAACGCGCTGAGGGTCGCCTTGCCCTTTTGGTGATTGGCTTCCACGTCCAGGTCACCGGTGCCTTCCCATCTCAGGTCGTCCTCAGGCAGTTCATCAAGAAACCGGCTTGGAATGGTTTCCAGCTTTTCGCCGTACTGTTTGCGCTGGGCGGCAAACGTAAGCGTCAGGGTTTCCCGGGCCCGGGTGATTCCCACGTACATCAGTCGCCGTTCCTCCTCGACATTGCCTTCCTCAATGCTGGAGCGGTGGGGCAGTATCTCTTCTTCCAGACCCATGATGAATACATGGGGGAATTCCAGGCCTTTTGAGGCGTGGAGGGTCAGTAACTGGACCTTGTCGCTGTCATCCTCTTCTTCGCGCTGCTCCATCATGTCGCGCAGGATTAGCCGGCTGATGGCGTCTTCAATGCCCATTTCGTCGGCCGTACCCTTGCCGTCGTCCAGCATGCGCTGGATGGATTCCACCAGGTACCAGATGTTTTCCATCCGCCGTTCCGCCTGTTTTGGCGAGCCGGAATGCAGGTGCAGCCATTCCTCGTACTCAATATCGGTGAACAACTGCTTGATCACCGGAATCGGATCTTCGCTGTGCAGGCGCTCGCAGGTATTGTCCACCCAGTGGGCGAAGCGCCGCAGACGGTCCAGCCCCTTCTCGGTGACGTGGGTTTCGGCACCCATATCGCCCAGGGCACGAAACAGGCTGACGTTGCGGGAGCGGGCATAATGGCTGAGCTGCTCCAGCGTGCGGGGGCCGATTTCCCGGCGAGGCACGTTCACAACGCGGAGGAACGCCGCATCGTCATCCGGGTTCACGAGCAGGCGTAGATAGGACATAGCATCCTTGATTTCGTTCTTGGAGAAAAACGACTGGCCACCGGAGATGTGATAGGGGATCTGGTAGGCCTGCAGTTTCATTTCCAGCAGCCGCGCCTGGTGATTGCCCCGATAGAGCACGGCGAAGTCCCGGAATGCCAGACCTTTTTTGAGTTTCTGGTCGAGAATTTCCGTGGCCACCCGTTCGGCTTCCGCGTCTTCGCTCCGGCAGCGGACGATTCTTAACTCGTCCCCGACCGTATGATCACTCCACAGGGCTTTCTCGAACACGTGGGGATTATTGGCAATGACCGTGTTGGCGCAACGAAGGATGCGAACCGTGGAACGGTAGTTCTGCTCCAGTTTGACGATTTTGAGGCTAGGGAAGTCTTCCTTGAGCTGAGCAAGGTTTTCAGGCCGGGCACCGCGCCAGGCATAGATCGACTGGTCGTCATCACCAACGACGGTAAAGGCCGCTCGCTCTGCCACCAGCAGCTTGACCAGCTCATACTGGCAGAGGTTGGTATCCTGATATTCATCCACCAGCATGTAGCGAATTTTCCGCCGCCATTTCTGCAACACCTCGGGATTGTCGCGGAATAGCTGTACCGGCAGCAGAATCAGATCATCGAAATCCACCGCGTTATAGGCCTTCAGGTATTCGTTGTAGTGGCGGTAGATGATCGCAATGCGCTGCTCTCGTTCATCTGCGGCGCGGCTCCAGGCATCCTGTGGGCTGCGCATGGCATTCTTCCAGGACGAAATGGTCATCTGTACATCGGACAGTTCGTCACCAGCGTCGGCGCTGGCCTCTCGCATCATCAAGTCCTGCAGCAGGGCCTTGGCGTCTTCCGCATCAAAAATTGAAAAGCCGGGGTAGTAGCCCAGATGTTCATGCTCCTCGCGGATCATATTCAGCCCGAGGTTGTGGAAGGTTGAAACAATCAACCCCCGGGTCAGTTTGCGATCAACCAGGCGTCCGACACGCTCTTTCATTTCACGCGCGGCTTTGTTGGTGAAGGTCACGGCGGCAATATGACGCCCTGGGATGCCGAGGTGTTCGATCAGGTAAGCCACTTTGCGGGTGATTACACTGGTCTTGCCGCTGCCGGCACCAGCCAGCACCAGCATAGGGCCTTCCGCGTAGCGGACGGCTTCACTCTGTCGGGGGTTGAGCTTGTTCACAATAATAGCGCCAATCCGGGAAATTCCGAGACAACCTGGGAAGGAGACATTCTACACCAGGCAGACATGCTGTACCTTGACGATCTATCAGCTATTCTTGAGGGAACGGAGATGTTTGATCACGAGGAACGGGACGCTTCTTAATGACCCTGGCAGTAAAACAACCCAATCCCAGCCATGTGCGGCTGTTGGTGCTGACACCGGAGTATTCGGATTTTCTCTGGCTGGGTGCGCTTCTGTCACGTGATCGTGAAATGGAACCGGACCTGACCTGGTGCCCGGATCTTATCGACTGCGATGATCTGATTCGCAATACTCACTTCGACGTTATTCTTTGGGACTGTGTGTTCCATGGTGGTTCCGAAGACGCTTTCCTGCAGTATCTGTCCGTGTCCAGCGGCGAGAAACCGGTGCTGGCGCTGAGTGCTGAGCCGGTCTCCGAGCGCGCAGTTGATCTGTTCGCTAATGGCGCTTCGGACTACTTGAGCCGTCAGTCGCTGGAAGAGTGGGGGCTGCGCCGCGCGGTACGCTGTCTTTGGTACCGACAGCAGCTTTCTGAGTCCGCTCACGGCCAGTTGGGTCGGGAAGTGGCCAGTGGTTTTATCAACCGTGACCTGTTCTTTGATCGTCTGCAACAGGCATTGCTGAGGGCTGAGCGCGCCGGCCAGCGGCTGGCTTTGTTGCACATCAATCTGGATGATTTCCGCAGCTTCAATGAATCCTTCGGTTACCAGAAGAGTGACCAGATTATGTTGAAGCTGGCGGAACGGCTGCGACAGAATCTGCGACGAGTGGATTCGCTGATGCGTATTGGCGGTGACGAGTTTGCGATCATCGTTGAAAAGGTGGAAGACTCCCTGGATATTACCCAGATCATCCGCAAGCTCGTGACTGCGTTGGGTGAACCATTAAGCATTGACGGCCAGAACGTCGTCGTCAGCGCCAGCCTCGGCGTGGCCACCTACCCGGAAGCGGGTGACAGTCCGGAAAACCTTCTGCGACGAGCCAACCGCGCCATGTTTGAGGCCAAGCGCGACCCCGGTACCAGTTACCGGTTTTACGATCGTCAGTTGCACATAACGGCCGGATACCAACTGCGCCTGGAAGCGGATCTCCGTAATGCTCTGCGGGGCAACGAGCTGGAAGTGTATTACCAGCCGCGCATTGATCTTGCGTCGGAGGAAGTCCGAGGAGTGGAATGTCTGCTCCGGTGGAATCATCCTGAAAGGGGGCTGGTGGGCCCGGATGAATTCATCCCGGTGGCCGAACGTAGCGGGCTGATCGTGCCCATCGGATACTGGGTGATTGAGCAGGCCTGCAAACGTCTGCAGGAATGTTCAGACCTGGGGCATCCGGGGCTGGTGTTTGCGGTAAACCTTTCGTTCCGTCAGTTCCATGATCGCAAGATGACCGAAACCATTTTTCGCATTATCTTCAATGCGAATATCGACACCAGCCTGTTGGAGTTGGAACTCACGGAAAGTGCCATGATGCATGACCCGGAATATGCCCAGCGATGTCTGCGGGAGCTCAATCAACTGGGTATCAGTTTCGCCCTGGATGATTTCGGAACCGGGTTCTCCTCACTCAGCAATCTCCAGCACCTGCCTATATCCCTCGTAAAAATCGACAAGTCGTTCGTTCAGGAACTGGGGCAATCTGCCGACGCCGAGCACATCATCCGTGCCATTATCAGCCTGGCCCACAGCCTGCAAATCAGCGTGGTGGCGGAAGGGGTGGAGACGGAAGGACAACTGGAATTCCTGCGCCAGCAACACTGTGATGAAATTCAGGGTTACTACTACGCCCGCCCCATGCCATGGGCCGATCTTGTGCAATTCCTGGACAACCGTAGCCGCACTGCTTGCCTGCAGCAATAAGCCGCTGTACCTTTGCGCTTTGACTCGTAAGCATCAGATGAGGTTGCATGAACAGTATCATCAGGCGCATTGCTGACGAACTGGGTGTTCGTGAACAGCAGGTGAATGCCACCGTTGAAATGCTGGACGGTGGCGCCACCGTTCCTTTTATTGCCCGTTATCGCAAGGAAGTCACAGGTTCGCTGGATGACAGCCAGTTACGATCCCTGGAAGATCGCCTGCGTTATCTGCGGGAGCTGGAAGACCGTCGTTCCACGATCCTCAACAGCATTGAAGAGCAGGGCAAGCTGACCGATGAGTTACGTGCCAGCATCAACGCGGCAGACGCCAAGAATCGCCTGGAAGACCTCTACCTGCCTTACAAGCCCAAGCGCCGCACCAAGGCACAGATTGCCCGAGAGGCTGGGCTGGAGCCCCTGGCCGATGCTCTCTACGATGACCCTACGCTTGAGCCAGAGAGCACAGCGGAAGGCTATGTCAATGAGGAGGCCGGAGTTGCCGATACCAAGGCCGCGCTTGATGGCGCCCGCTACATTCTGATGGAACGCTTTGCCGAGGACGCGGAACTTCTGGGTGAACTGCGTGACTTTATCTGGCAGCAGGGGCAGCTTAAGGTCACTGTGGTAGACGGCAAGGAAAATGAAGGCGCCAAGTTCCGCGACTACTTCGATCATGTCGAGCCATTGAAGAAGGTGCCATCCCACCGCGCGCTCGCCATCCTTCGGGGGCGCAATGAAGGCGTACTCACTTATTCCATTGTTGTTGGCGATGCTGAAGACGACCGTCGCCAGCCTCATCCAGCAGAGCAGCGCATCGCCGCGCGCTGGCGCATCCGTGACAATAGCCGTGCGGCTGACCGCTGGTTGTCGGAAGTGGTGCGTTGGACCTGGCGGGTAAAGCTGTCCACCCAAATCGAAACCGACCTCATGGCTCACGTACGGGAAGCGGCGGAAACCGAGGCCATCAACGTGTTTGCCGCCAACCTCAAGGACCTGCTGTTGCTGGCGCCGGCTGGCCCCCGCGCCACACTGGGGCTGGACCCCGGCCTGCGCACCGGTGTGAAGGTGGCCATCATCGACGGTACCGGCCAAGTGGTGGGCCACGGTGGTATTTTCCCACACGCTCCCCGCAACCAGTGGGACCAGTCCATCGAGCAGTTGGCGAACTGGTGCCGGCAGTACCGCATTGAACTGGTGGCCATTGGTAACGGAACGGCCTCCCGGGAAACCGAAAAGCTGGTGGCAGACCTGAGCAAGCGTTATCCGGAGCTTAAGCTGGCGCGGATTGTGGTCAGCGAATCCGGTGCTTCGATCTATTCTGCCTCTGAATTCGCCTCCCGCGAATTGCCCGACCTGGATGTGACCATTCGCGGAGCGGTCTCCATCGCCCGCCGGCTGCAGGACCCATTGGCGGAAATGGTGAAGATCGAACCCAAGTCCATCGGCGTGGGGCAATACCAGCACGATGTGTCTCAGGTGCAACTGGCCCGCAGCCTGGATGCCGTGGTGGAGGACTGTGTTAACGGTGTTGGCGTGGATCTCAACACCGCATCCATCCCTCTACTGGCGCGGGTATCTGGCCTGAACCAGAGTATTGCCCAGAACATCGTCGATTTCCGTAATCACAATGGCGTATTCCGTGATCGCAGGCAGTTACTTAAAGTTTCCCGCCTCGGTGACCGTACCTTTGAGCAGTCGGCCGGTTTCCTTCGCATTGCGGGGGGAGACAATCCGCTGGATCGCTCGTCGGTGCACCCGGAAGCCTATGGCGTAGTTGAGGCCATTGCCCGCCAGAACAATCGCAAGATTGAAGGTATTGTCGGCGACGCCGATTTTCTGCGCTCGTTGAACCCACAGGACTATGCCACTGAACAGTTTGGTCTGCCGACCATAAAGGATATTATTACGGAACTGGAAAAGCCGGGCCGTGACCCCCGGCCGGAGTTCCGCTTTGCCAGCTTCGAGGAGGGGGTGGAAACCCTCAATGACCTGAAGCCGGGCATGGTGCTGGAGGGCTCGGTTACCAACGTAACCAACTTTGGTGCGTTCGTGGATATCGGCGTCCATCAGGATGGTCTTGTGCACATCTCAGCGCTGTCGAATACGTTCGTGAAAGATCCAAGGGAAGTGGTCAAGGCAGGGGATATCGTCAAGGTGAAAGTGATGGACGTGGATATCCCGAGAAAGCGGATTGCGCTTTCCATGCGTATGGATGACCAGCCTGGGGAGAAATCCGACAACCGGGCCGGGGCGGGCGGTAACCGCAGGGATAGAGGTGGCAAGCCTTCCGCAAGAAATGACCGCCAGAAGGGCGCAGACAGCGGACAAAAGGGTGCCATGGCCGGAGCGCTGGCACAGGCTCTGGCGTCGGCCCGCAAAGACGGCCGTTAACCCGCGCCGCTACACACTACCGTAATGGCCGCCGGTGTTTTCGGCGGCCATTCAAGCAGGAGTCATTCATGGGTGAATCCCGCCATCAGCTTTTTCAGCAGTTCACGGCCAGCCAATGGGCCGGATTCCGAAAAGGCGTTGAGAAAGAAGGCCTGCGGGTCGATCGCAACGGCTACATCGCACAGACTCCGCACCCCCGCTCGCTGGGCTCCACGCTGACCCATCCGCGTATCACCACGGATTACTCCGAAGCCCTGCTGGAGCTGATTACCCCGGTGTTCGATACCACGCGAGGCATGCTCGACTCGCTCCGGGATACCCATCGGTTCGTTCAACACAACCTTGGGGATGAAGTGTTCTGGGCCGCCAGTATGCCTAGTGAACTGGACGGCGACGCGAGCATTCCCATTGCCGAGTATGGCACCGCCAATATCGGTCGCCTGAAGCATGTGTATCGCCAGGGGCTGGCCGTACGCTATGGCCGCATGATGCAAAGCATTGCCGGCGCTCACTACAACCTGTCGCTGCCAGACAGTTTCTGGCGGCTTTGGCAGGAAGCCCTTGGCAACCAGCAAAACCTGAAGGACTTCAAGTCAGACCAGTACTTCTGGCTGATCCGCAATTTCCGTCGCCGCAGTTGGATGTTGATGCTACTGTTCGGAGCGTCTCCGGCGCTGGATGCCAGCTTTGTGGCGGGTGTACGTCATGATCTGAGCAGGTTCGGTGGTGATACCTGGTATGGCCGCGAGGCCACATCGCTGCGCATGGGCGATTTGGGATACCACAACAACGCCCAGGCATCGCTGAACATCTGTTTCAATGAACTGAAGACCTACACCGATACCCTGTTCAGGGCAATTCACACCCCTTGGCCAGCCTACGAAGAGATGGGAACCCGGCGCGACGGCGAGTTCATCCAGATCAACACCAGCGTGTTGCAGATTGAGAACGAGTACTACAATGCCGTGCGGCCGAAGCGCACCACCGAGCGTGGGGAAAAGCCGATACAGGCCCTGGAGTCACGGGGCGTGGAGTACATTGAAGTGCGCTGTCTGGACCTGGATCCGTTCTCCCCGGTCGGCGTTAACGAAAGCCAGATCGATTTTCTTGACTTGTTCCTGCTGGATTGTCTGCTGTCAGACAGCCCACGCATTGACGATGACGAATGCGATCGCCTGGATGACAACTACCAGGATGTGGTGGCTCGGGGCCGGAATCCGGACTTGACGATCTGCCGTTCCGGTGAGCTGGGCCGGGTCGGTGACTCTGCCGCTGCCCTGCTGGATCGCCTTGGCCCCCTTGCGGAACAGCTGGACAGCTTGAACGGAGATTCCACCTATCGGCGAGCGCTTGATGATCAGCGTGCCAAGCTCGACGATCCGCGTGAGTTACCTTCAGCGAAGGTGCTTGAAGCCATGGAGGCTTCCGGCATGGGCCACCGGGAATGGGGGCTGAAAATGTCCAGGGAGCACCAGCAAACGCTTCGCGGGGAAGGGCTGACGCCGGACGTGATGGCGGCGTTCGAAAAGATGACCGCCGATTCGCTTTCCGAGCAGGCCGAGATGGAGCAGGCAGAGAACCAGCCATTCGGAGAATTCCTGGAGCAGTACCTGCAATCCTGAACCGGGAGAGTCCCTCCCGGTCGGGCGTCACACTCTCCCCGGACCTGTCGCACAGAAACGTAATTAACGTTTGTCACCTTCGGTTCGCGCTGTTAATTTCTGTAAGCAGAATGACAGCATCTGATGGTGGCTACAGGTAAAGGGAGAACCAGTATGGCCAGAGGCATCAAGTTGGGATGGGATGTTGAATCCCTGAACAAAGCCTATCGCCAGGGTTATATGGCCGCCTCTATGGGTATGGAGCGCAGCCGCTGTCCCTATCGCGGGGAAGTCGTTGTTGCCGCCTGGGAAGCGGGATGGGAAGACGCTGAGCAGGTGACCAATGAGGCGCAGCCGGTCGACGACCTGTTCTCCCGCATCGCCTGATGCCTGCGCCCGTCAATTGCTCACCCGTCCATTGTATTACTTCTGAACAACGAACTCCGTAAACAGCACACCGGTAATGCTCTCACCGGTCTGTTGTTCTTCCAATACAGTATTTATTCTCTTCGTGGCCTCTTCACGCAGCGACAGCTGTCCCTCGGTCGAGGATAGTTGTTCTGCGTCAGTCTGCTCCCCGAACAGCATCACCAACTCATGACGGAGTCTGGGCATGTGTGCCTCCAGCGCCGGACGAGTGGTTTCCTTCGACGCCCTGATGGTAACGGCGGCCTTCAGGTACGTCAGTTTGGTGCCTGGCTCCCCCACGTGGGTGACAAAGGGCGGATCCATTTCGATGTAGTCCGTGATCGCTGGTTCCTTTTCTTGCTCCTCCTGTGGCTCGTCTCCTCCTTCGTCCTCTTGGGCAAAGGCGGCTGGGGCCAGGGGGAAGGCAAGAAACAAGGTCAGAAGAACGTACTTTGGCTTAAGTGTCATAGGCTTGAAGTTCGTATTGGTTTAAGGTTAAGTGGCTGGGCGTACGCAGCCGCCACCTGATGCTGGGAGAATAGCAGGCTCAATGCGCGGTTGCAGCATCCGGTGCTTTACCGCTCAAGGCGGGAGACAGACTGACCTGAACGTTGACCCGAGGTACCCCTTTGAACTCCAGAGCCGTTTTCTTTCTGATATTCCTGCTATGCGCAGGGCTGCTTGGCGTGGCCTTCTACATGGAGCATGTAATGGGGCTGGAACCCTGTCCACTGTGTTGGCTGCAGCGATTCGGCTTTATGGCCGCAGGCATCGTCAGCCTGCTGGCAGCACTCCACGGCCCCCATGGGTTCGGTGCAAGGATCTATGGGTTGTTGTTGTCGGTCAGCGCCGGTGCTGGCCTGGCGATGGCGGGTCGACAATTGTGGCTTCAAAGTCTGCCGGCGGATCAGGTGCCAGCCTGCGGACCATCGGTGGATTACATGCTGGATGTGTTGCCCTGGATGGAGGTGTTGACCACGGCGCTGAAAGGCACGGGCGATTGCGCTGAAGTGACTTGGCATTTTCTGGGGCTCAGTATTCCTGGCTGGACGGCTATCTTTTTCTTGTCGCTGGTGATTGTCGGCCTGGTGATGCTGTTCCGGCCCCCAAGAAAACCGGAATGGATACAGGGATGAAACGGTTGCGACGGACCGCTGGCATGGGGTAACTTGAGTTTCGACACACTTGAGTTTCTATACAACAGGAATCAAACCAGAACCCGGTAACCGGAGATAGGCGTCATGTTGGATAATTGCCGTAATGCCAGGGAGCGTTGGGGTGGCGTCAGCGAGCTGATTGATCGCTGGCTGAAAGAAAGGCAGGAACTGCTGGTGCACTATTGCGATCTGTCCGGTACGACGGACTATTCCCAGACGGAGGCGCTGCGCACGAAATTTATCAAGCTGTGTGAGGTGCTGGTGGATTACGTTTCGGCAGGGCACTTCGAGATATACGAGCAATTGGTCCAGGAAGCCCGTGAATTCAACGACGGTGGGCTGGAGCTGGCGGCAAAGCTGTACCCAAGAATCGAGCAGACCACGGAAACGGCGCTCAATTTCAATGATCGCCTTAACGGTCAGTCGCTGACGGAGAGCGAAGTTCGCGATTTGTTCCAGCAGTTATCAGAGTTAGGCGAAACCTTGGAAAGCCGGTTTGAGATGGAAGATTTCCTGATTGAGCATCTGCACAATGCCCACGCTGACAAGGTAATGTCGTCGGCTTGAGGTGAAGGTTGGACCTCCCCCCGATTTCAAAAGGAAATGGGGGGAGTAGCCGTTGCCAAGCGGCTTATTTATTCCGGGTTGATTTCCAGAAGTTCCACGTCAAAGACCAGGGTCTCGTTGGGCCCGATCCGTTGGTTTCCTCCTGGCCCATAAGCCAGCTCCGAAGGAATGTAGAGTTTCGCCCTGCTGCCTTCAGACATCAGTTGCAGTCCTTCTGTCCAGCCTGGTATGACCTGGTTCAGGCCAAAGGTGACCGGCTCGCCACGTTCGCGGGAGCTGTCGAATACTTCGCCTGAAATCAACTCACCGGTGTAGTGCACCTGTACGCGGTCTTCGGCCGTTGGCTTTTCGCCATCGCCTTCTTCCAGGATTTCATATTGCAGGCCGGATTCCGTGGTTTTGACACCATCGCGTTCGGCGTTTTCCGCGAGGAACTGTTCCCCGGCTTCCTGATTTTTCTTCGCCAGCTCTCCCGCCTTGGCCGATTCCTGCTCCTGGAGCTGGGTCTGGTAGGCCATCAGGGCTTCCTGGATTTCCTCACGGCTCATTCGCGTCTGTTCTTCATCGCCGGCGTGGCCGTGCTGAATGCCTTGAAGGAATTGCTCCATTTTAAGGTTTGGCAGGTCATTGCTCATTCTCTGGCCCATGACCAGGCCCATGCCGTAGCTGACTTTCTCATCCGTGGATTCCAGCGCCGGATCTTCCGGAACCGCTTCCTGGGAAGAGGAACAGCCTGCCATGACACCGGCCACAGTCAGTGCGATCAGGGTTTTTCTCATTACATCGTCCTTAGTTAAGCTTGCATTGAATGATCGGGAACGCACAAAAGGTAACGGGTTCTGTGGCCAGATGCCACTGAACATGTGTTAAGGAAGGGTGTAATCTTAGCTACCGTTATTGGCAGTGTCAGGGCCGAGCGAAAAAGGTGCGCGGTAGGGTGATTGCCAATCGGTTTCCGAGTCGGACACGGGCGGGCGCACGCTTTTGCTTTCAGATCGCTCTATCGCCAACGCGTTCCACGGGCCTTGCGCAGGCGGCTTGTCAGCATAGTGCCAACTGCCGTCACTGTCCCGCCATTTGAAGACGATGTCGGGCCCTTCAGTCGGAACCGGTGAGGGAACCAGACCCTCAAACGCGGGAATTTCCGAGTTGGTTTCGGCCTTTGCGGGTTCGCTGGTGGTTTCGGCAGGGTCATTCAGGCCGAAAAACATGAGAGCCACTAAAACGCCCAGTGCAGGAAACGCTAGCCGGATTAGCCATTTCATCAACATGGCTTGTTATCTCCTTCAACGAGTGTCGACAGTTCTCTGGTCAATGTGTCCAGCAAGCTGCCGGTCTCGTTATCCATTGTCTTCTCAGGTGCTGCGGCGAGCAAGTTGTTAAGGGCCAGTCTGGCCAATGGTATCTCACTGCTGCCTGTATGTTTGTCTGAAACCAGAGCCTGATAGCTCAGGGCCAGTTCCACTCGTTCCGCTTCAAGTTCGCTACGGGCAATGCACTCTCTTACAATAGCAGTGCTGGGGTTATTTTTCGTAATGGTTTTCTTCGCTGATCGGAGCGGCTCCGTAACCTGGCGCCGCCATGCGACAACCTGCGCGCTCTCAGTGCCCGGAAACACGTTGCCTGACGTGGCCAGCCACGCTGCGCAGAGAATCCGGGTGACGCTCCAACCCCGGTTCTGCAGAGCGAGGCATGCATCCTGTGCCGCAGAGGACTCCCAGAAACGACAGGCAAACCGCCACAATGGGTTTTCCGGATCTGCATCCTCAGGTATCTTGCTACCGCTACACGCCATAGGGGCCAAGCCGGTTCCTTATCAAACGTTCCTTGATACCATTACGTTATGCTTACGATAACCGATCTCAGTTTACAACGAGGTGGCGTCTGGTTGCTAGAAGCCGTCAACCTGACCATCCAGCCTGGCCAACGGGTAGCGATAGTGGGCGCCAATGGTGCTGGTAAGTCCAGCCTGTTCCAGTTGTTGCTGGGGCAGTTGGCGCCGGAACAGGGCAGTGCGTCTCTGCCCGGAGGGTGCCGAATCGCCCACATGGCCCAGGAAGTGGCCGCCTCGTCCCGTACCGCCCGGGATTTTGTGCTGGATGGCGATTATGATCTGCGACGCATGGAGTCCGAACTGGCTGATGCGGAAGAACGGGGAGACGATCACGGCATTGCCCGTATCCATGGCGAACTTGATATCCATGAAGCCTGGTCTGCGCCGCGCCGCGCGGAATCGCTGCTGAGAGGTTTGGGGTTTTCGGATGCTGACGCCGACCGACCGGTGTCCTCGTTTTCTGGCGGCTGGCGGATACGCCTCAATCTGGCCCAGGCTCTGATGCGCCCGTCAGATCTGCTGCTGTTGGACGAACCCACCAACCACCTGGATCTGGACGCCTGCCTTTGGCTTGAGAACTGGCTGCGGCGATACGAGGGCACCCTATTGTTCATTTCACACGACCGGGACTTCATGGATCGTGTAGCGACCCACCTGGTGCATTTCGATCAGCGGCGGCTGGACCTGTATACGGGGAATTACTCGTCATTTGAGACTCAGCGCAGCGAACGTATTGCGCAACAACAGGCCGGTTTTGAGCGCCAGCAGGCGAGAATCGCCGAGATTCAGCGTTTCATCGATCGTTTCAAAGCAAAAGCCACGAAAGCCCGCCAGGCCCAGAGCCGGGTCAAAGCGCTGGAACGTATGGAGAAAATTGCTCCGGCCCATGTGGATTCGCCGTTCAGTTTCGAGTTTCCGGTAGCCGATAAGGTGTCCAATCCGCTGATGTCGATTCGTAACGGCGCGGCCGGTTATGGCGATGCCGTTGTGCTCGAAGGCATTAATCTGTCTCTGCTGCCAGGCAGTCGCGTTGGTCTTCTGGGCCCCAATGGCGCTGGTAAGTCCACGTTAATGGATGCCCTGCGGGGACAAAGCACGCTGTTGCGAGGTGAGCGGACCACGGGAGAACACGTGGCGATCGGGTATTTTGCCCAGCATCAGTTGGAGTCACTGGATCTGGATGCGAGCCCATTCCTGCACCTGCAGCGGCTGGCTCCGAAAGCCTCCGAGCAAAGTGTCCGTAATTTTTTGGGAGGCTTCGACTTCCACGGCGACGAGGCCCTGAGCGCTATACGCTCATTCTCCGGTGGCGAAAAGGCTCGCGTAGCGTTGGCGGTGATTGCCTGGCAAAAGCCCAACCTGTTGCTGCTGGACGAGCCCACCAACCATCTGGATCTGGAAATGCGTCAGGCCTTGATCATGGCGCTGCAAAACTTTGAGGGGGCGATTGTGGTGGTCTCTCACGATCGTCACCTGCTGCGCAACACGGTCGATGACTTCTGGTTGGTGAACGAGGGGCGGGTCACGGAATACGAAGGCGACCTGGAAGACTACGAGCGCTGGCTGGCGGACCGTCGCAAGGACGAAACCGAAGCTCCACGCCGGGAAAATAGCGAGGCCCAGACAGCCGGCGATAACGCGTTGGCTGCGGATAGTGGTGCTGGCGAGAACGCCGAAGATCGCAAGGCCCGAAAGCGGGCGGAGGCGGCCGTTCGCCAGAAACTTAGCCCCTACCGCAAGCAACAGGCTGCACTGGAGAAAGAGATGGATCAGCTCCAGTCCACGCTGGTGACGCTAGAGCAGAGCCTTTCAGAGCCGGAGCTCTACGCCGATCAGGGCAAGCAGAAGCTAAAGGAGCTTTTGGGGCAACAGGCCACCGCAAAGAGTCGTCTGGCAGAGGTGGAAGCCGAATGGCTTGAAATTAGCGAAACGGTCGAGAGCCTTGAGGCAGAACTAACGCCCTAGAATTTCACCTCCAGGGTGAAATCCTGTTTGGCCAAGTAATCCCGTTCGTTTTCAAGATCGGCCAGGGTCAGCGGGCGTTCATCCAGCCATCCTTCAGTGAATTCCAGCGCCAGACCGTTGTTGGACGGGTGCAGGCGGAATTCGGGTGGCTGCTCATGATTCCGCGGATGCTGTAAAAGCACTGCCAGTCGAACCAGCACACACAGGTAGCGTAGACGGGGAATGTCTTCGGAGTTCAGCCCGTCGAAAATGGCGGGAGAGAACTTGCGCCGGTGCCCGCGCACCAGCGTTGCCAGGTCGCGCTGGAACTGCTGGCTGAAGCCGGGAAGGTCGGAATACCGCAGCAGGTAGGCGCCATGCTTGTGGTACTGACTGTGTGAAATGGTCAGGCCGATCTCATGCAATCGGCAGGCCCAGCGCAGCACCTCTTCATCTGCCGCCGTGTCTAGCTCCCAAGTGTTGGCCACCTGCTTCCAGGCTGCGATAGCGGTATGCTCCACGGCACTGCCGTGGTCCTGGTCTACGTGGTAGCGTTCCTGCAAGGCCTGTATCGTTCGTACCCTTACATCTTCGTGCTGAATGCGGCCGGCGATGTCGTAGAGCAAGCCTTCCCTAAGAGCGCCATCAGCGAACGTCATTTCCGTTATCCGTAGGGATTGGAACGCACCCATCAAAATCGCAAACCCTGCCGGGAAGATACTTTGCCGGTCGGCGCGGACGCCCAAGTTACCGAGTTTCTCAGCCTTACCCATGTCTACCAGCCGGGTTCTGAGTTCCATCATCGCGTCCAGGGTGATCGCGCCGTCAATGATCCTGAGGCTGGTCAACACACTGGCAATCGCCTTGATCGAGCCGGATGACCCCACCGCGCTTTGCCAGCCCTTGTTGCGGAAGTGCTGACGGATGTTAAGCAGTTCCTGTTCGGCGTGGGTAACGGCCTTGTCCATTTGCTTTCGGGTGATCTTGCCGTCCGGAAAGTATCGGTTGCGGAACGACACGCAGCCCATGTGTAGACTTTCCAGCTCCTGGGGTTCGAAGCGCTCTCCGATGATAAACTCAGTACTGCCGCCCCCGATATCAATCACCAGGCGCCGGCCCTTGTCATCCGATAGGGTGTGTGACACCCCAAGGTAAATCAGGCGGGCCTCCTCGCGGCCGGCGATAATCTCCACTGGGTATCCCAGCACATCTTCCGCCCTGGTCATGAATTCATGGGCGTTGCGCGCCACCCGCAACGCGTTGGTTCCCACCACCTGAACCGCCTCCGGCGGCATGCCCTGAAGCCTCTGGGCAAAACGGCTAAGGCAGGCCAGCGCACGTTCCTGAGTCTCTTCGGTGAGGCGGTTATGACTGTCCAGCCCGGCGCCGAGCTGCACCTTTTCCCCCATCTTCTCCAGGGTGCGGATTTCACCGTGAACCAGACGGGCCACCACCATGTGGAAACTGTTGGAGCCCATATCGATTGCAGCGAGCAGTTCTGGCGGGGTGGCGGAAGAGTTGGCCGTCACGTGTATTGAATTCCTTCTGCCAGGCCCTAAATAGAGGGAAAGGGAACTTGAAAGAATGCGTGCCGGAAACGCGGCAGCGTTCATGTAACCATCTTTGTCAGGGCGAAGGCGGGCGTTAACCACCATGCCTGGGGATTACTATAAGCGATATGCGGTGTAACGCAATGGGGCGTCAACGCTCAAGATGAGGGTAATCCGAAGTGCCGGGGTGGAACGAAGCGCTTCACATACGCCTGACCAATCGCGTAAAGTAAGGCTTACAATAATTTAGGAAATCGGTTGCCCCAAGCCTTTTGCGGCAGCTGTCAGAACAGTCAACAGCATCATTCAGGCGGCCAGAGCCGCTGGTGGGTGCACGAATCGGGAAACTGAAATGAGCGGAAATATTGTAAACGTTACAGACGCCTCTTTTGAGCAGGATGTACTGCAGTCAGACGTACCGGTACTGGTCGACTACTGGGCAGAATGGTGCGGCCCATGCAAGATGATCGCGCCGGTTCTGGAAGAAATGGCTGAAGAGTACGAAGGCAAGCTGAAAGTCTGCAAACTGAACATCGACGAAAACGAGCAGACCCCGCCCAAATTCAACATCCGCGGCATCCCCACCCTGATGCTGTTCAAAAACGGCAACGTGGACGCCACCAAAGTGGGCGCACTGTCCAAGTCACAACTGGCTGCGTTCCTCGACAGCAACCTCTGATTGCTGCCACCGGCCAAAACCGCCCCTGAGCCAAGGTTCACGGGCGGTTTTTTATTACCAGGCAAGCAATATATCAGGCGAGTGATGCCATGCCTTCTTCCGAAAATGTGCGGAGCCAAGGATGGCGGAGCCCAAGCGTACACGGACGTATTCAAAGCGTTTTTCGGAAGAAGGCATGGCATTGCTTGCCGTCTGGTTGAAAGAACTTTGAGGACTACTCCCAGCTTTGGCTGCGATCCAAATCGGCAGCCTTCTGCTCAACCCAGTGCTCCGTGTCGCCCGTAATCTCCTTCTTCCAGAACGGCGCCGACGTCTTCAGCGCATCCATGATGAACTCACAGGCCGCAAACGCATCCCCGCGGTGGGCACTGCATACCCCCACAAACACAATCTGATCAGCCAATGACAGCGATCCCACCCGGTGAATAATCCGCGCGTCCCGCACATCCCAGCGTTGTGAGGCTTCATGAACCAGCCCCTCGATAACCTGCTCAGTCATCCCCGGATAGTGTTCCAGAAACAGCCCTGTCACGCCGCTCAGGTCACCACTGTCCCGAACCAGTCCGGTAAACGTCGCGATGGCCCCGGTGCCGGAACCACTGTTCCGAAGGGCGCGATACTCTTCAGCAGAGTCAAAATCCTGTTGCTGAACGCGAATCACATCAACCTCCTGTCACGGGCGGGAAAAAGGCCACTTCATCGCCAGGTTGCAACGCCCTGTCAGGCTTGGTCATCACCTGATTAACCGCAATCATCACCGGTTGCGCGCCGTCCAGTTGGGCCCAGTGCCCCCCTTTAGAGGCAAGGCTGTGCAGCAGTTGCCCGGCTGTCAGCCCGGGTTGGGCCTCAACGGTCAACGTGGTGGTATCCAGTTCCTCCCTCAGACGGGCAAAGAACTTCACAGTAATAGAATTATCCGTAGCCATGGTCATTCCAGCAGCTCCGCAAACGAGTAGTAGATAACAGGGTCGCCGAGGGTAATGGTCGTGTTTTCAGGCACCACAGCCAATCCCTCAGCCCAGCACGCAGAGCTAAGCACACCGGAGCTCTGGTTGGGATAGGCCGTGATCGTCAGTCCGTCATCGCCAATGCTCTTACGAGCGCGGACGTACTGCCGACGAATCGACGGCTTCTCCGTTGAAAATCCGGCCGGGATCCATTCACCTCGGCCCGTAACGCCCGTCCGGCCCTGGCAGGCGCGAATAAACGGAATGCCCATCACCATAAAGCTGACCAGTACTGCCACCGGATTACCGGGCAGGCCCAGAACCGGAGTGCCGCCAATCGTACCGAAAGCCATTGGTTTGCCCGGTTTGCTGGCCAGTCGCCATAGGGACAGGTCGCCTGACTCCTCCAGCACCGCCCGAACGTGGTCCTCTTCGCCCACCGACACGCCGCCGCTGGTGATGATCAGGTCGGCCTCGGCTGCGGCCCGCTCAAGAGTGCTGCGGGTCGCTTCCCGGGCGTCCTTCAAGGTCTCGCAAAGCACCACCTCGCAGCCTGCTTTCGCCAGCAGCCCCAGCATGGTGTAGCGATTGCTATTATAGATCTGTCCGGGCCCCAGGGGTTGTCCGGGGTCCACCAGCTCGTCACCGGTCGTGAGAATGGCGACTTTCAGTTTTGCGTACACGGCAACGTCTGCCACACCAATGGAACCCAGCAGGCCCATTTCCTGGGGGCGGATCTTGGTGCCCGCCGCCAGTGCCAGCTCGCCCTGAGCCAGATCCTGGCCACGGCGACGGATATTCTGGCCTTCGCTGACAGGCCCATTGACGGTGATACTGTCCCCGCACACGCTGACCCGTTCCTGCATGATGACTGCGTCTGCGCCAGAGGGGATTTCCGAGCCTGTGAAAAGACGTACGGCTGTTCCGGGCTCAAGGGTCAGGCGCTTTTCACCGGCAGCTGTGCGTCCAGACACCGGCAGTGGTCCCCCGCCGGCAAGATCTCCGGCACGCACGGCGTAACCGTCGACGGCACTGTTATCCGCTGGCGGTACATCCGCCGGAACCGTGTAATCCCGGGCCAGAACCCGGTCCAGACAATTTGTCAGTGCCACGGTTTGCGAGTGCGTGATTGGACGCGCCCGGGCAACCAGATGATCAATGGCTTCTTCAACGGGAGTCAGATCAGAGCTTGCCATGGGTTATCGCTCCGCGCGCTCGCCAATAACCTGGTTGATCCGGTTGAGAGGCTTGTCCGGCTTGCCGAGGGCCAGATCTGAGAAATTGCAGGGGGCGTGACGGCTGTCCAATTGGCTGACCAGAATGCCATTCCAGCCCGTGCGACAGGCACTTGTGGAGCCGGGCAGGCAGAAAATCACCGTGTGATTGGCTAACCCTCCAAAAGCTCGGGACTGAATAGTGGAAGAGCCAATCTCGCTGGCGGAAAGCCGACGGAACTCCTCTCCGAAGCCGTCGATGGCTTTGTCCAGCAGTGGGGTGACCGCTTCCGGTGTGCTGTCGCGCTCATGGAAGCCGGTGCCGCCGGTGATGATTGCCACGTTGATCTCCGGGTCGGCAATCCAGCCTGACATCAGCGCCCGTATGAGATAGACATCATCAGGGAGGATGCGTCGGGCGACCAGTCGGTGGCCCGCTTCGAGTATGCTGTTCTCCAGAAACTGCCCCGATGAGTCTTCCGCTTCGCCACGGCTGTCAGACACTGTCAGCAGGGCGACGCTCAGGGGTTTCAGTTCGACGGTGGTGTCGCTGCTCATGGGTGTTCTCCGAAGTCTTTAAGGTCTGTCTAATAGTATCTCTATTGGGAATGATGAATGGAAGGGGAGTAAGCTATCAGAGGGGTGTTGAGTATTCGCAGATGCCACAGAAGTGCCCGCAAGGAGAATTTGGTTCAAAAATGCGCGACATTACTTGACATTGGTACGCAAGGTGACTGATGATCGCTGTTGCCCGGCGAACGGTTGTTCTTCCTGTCTCTGGCTTCAGTACCTTTCCGGACTCCATCTACACCGGTTGCTCCATCTGGCCAGCACCAAGTTCAACGTATATCCGATCAATCCGTTTAGGGGCATCCCTTTCATTCCAATATTCGTTTACTTCCATTCCTGACTATCTAACAACCTATGAATCTTACTGAACTCAAGCAGAACTCCATGCCCGAATTGCTCGATATTGCGCAAGAGATGGGCCTCGATAACCTGGCTCGCTCGCGCAAGCAGGATGTCATCTTCACGATCCTGAAGAGGCATGCGAAAAGCGGCGAAGACATCTACGGTGATGGCGTACTGGAAATTCTGCAGGACGGTTTCGGTTTCCTCCGTTCCGCCGATGCTTCATACCTTGCCGGTCCTGACGACATCTACGTGTCGCCAAGCCAGATTCGCCGTTTCAACCTGAGGACGGGTGACACCGTTGCCGGCAAGATCCGCCCGCCGAAAGACGGCGAGCGTTACTTTGCCCTGTTGAAAGTTAATGAGATTAACTTCGACAAGCCGGACAACGCCCGAAACAAGATCCTGTTCGAGAACCTCACGCCGCTATTCCCCGACGAGCGCCTGATGCTCGAAGCCGGTAATGGTAGCACCGAGGATCTGTCTTCCCGGGTTCTGGATCTGGTCGCGCCCATCGGCAAGGGCCAGCGTGGCCTGATCGTGTCTCCGCCCAAAGCTGGTAAAACGTTGCTTATGCAGAGCATCGCCCAGTCCATCACCCGTAACAATCCAGAGTGCCATGTGATGGTGCTGCTGATTGATGAGCGTCCGGAAGAAGTGACCGAGATGCAGCGCACCGTGCGTGGTGAAGTGATTGCCTCCACCTTCGATGAGCCCCCGGCCCGTCACGTGCAGGTGGCCGAGATGGTTATCGAAAAGGCCAAGCGCCTGGTTGAGCACAAGAAAGATGTGGTGATTCTGCTGGATTCCATCACCCGTCTGGCTCGTGCCTACAACACGGTGATTCCGTCCTCCGGTAAGGTGCTGACTGGTGGTGTTGACGCCCACGCCCTTGAGAAGCCCAAGCGGTTCTTTGGCGCGGCCCGTAACGTGGAAGAGGGCGGCAGCCTGACCATTCTTGCCACCGCGCTGGTCAACACGGGCTCCAAGATGGATGAAGTCATCTACGAGGAGTTCAAGGGCACCGGTAACATGGAGATTCACCTGGATCGCAAGATCGCCGAGAGGCGCACTTATCCGGCTCTCAATATCCGCAGCTCCGGCACCCGCCGTGAAGATCTGCTGATGAGTGAGGCGGATATCCAGCGTATCTGGATTCTCCGCAAGCTGCTGCACTCCATGGACGACGACACCGGTGCCATTGAGTTCCTGCTGGACAAGCTGCGTGAAACCAAGACCAACGACGAATTCTTCCAGTCAATGAAGCGTCGTTAAGTCCTGCTGCGCCTCAGGTTTGGGGGCAGGCGGAGCCGGGGTGAGCTGCCCCGGACACGCCGTGAACCCATCCCTGGGGGCTCGGCATTGCCATCCCTGGCAATGCACGGTCCGGGGCAGCTCACCCCGACTCCGCCGTCCAGAGTTGGTACGCGCACTGATCCCCCATCCAGTTCCCGCACCCACGCAGGAATCCAAGCCAATACCCAGGCCGAACCAAAACCGAAGAATTCGCGTACAATGCCGGAATCAACCGGAGTAGCCGATGAAATACAACGACCTGAGAGACTTCATAGGCCAGCTTGAAAAGCTGGGAGAGCTGAAGCGTATTTCAGTGGAAGTCGATCCCCACCTGGAAATGACCGAGATCTGCGACCGCACCCTGCGAGCAGGTGGCCCCGCGTTGTTGTTCGAAAACCCTAAAGGCTACGACATGCCCGTGCTGGCCAATCTGTTTGGCACGCCGAAGCGCGTTGCTATGGGCATGGGGCAGGACGACGTGACCGCGCTGCGGGACATCGGCAAGCTGCTCGCCTTCCTGAAAGAACCTGATCCTCCCAAGGGCTTCAAAGACGCCATCGAGAAACTGCCGCTGTTCCGGCAGGTGATGCGCATGAGCCCCAAGGTGCTTCGCTCCGCGCCCTGCCAGGACGTGGTGATCGAAAAAGACCAGGTGGATCTGTACCAGATACCGGTCCAGCATTGCTGGCCGGGTGATGCCGGGCCGTTGGTGACCTGGCCGCTGGTGATAACCCGTGGTCCGAACAAGGAGCGCCAGAATCTGGGCATTTACCGGCAACAGGTGATTGGCCGTAACCGGCTGATTATGCGCTGGCTCAGCCATCGCGGAGGTGCGCTGGATTTCCTGGAATTCCAGAAGGCCAATCCGGGTAAGCCCTATCCTGTGGCCGTCGCCCTTGGGGCAGACCCGGCGACCATCCTGGGTGCGGTGACGCCGGTGCCGGATTCGTTATCGGAATACGCTTTTGCTGGCCTGCTTCGGGGTGGTCGAACCGAGTTGGTGCAGTGTGGCCTGAGCGACCTGCAGGTGCCGGCCAGTGCCGAGATTGTGCTGGAAGGTTTTATCTATCCGGATGATATGGCGCCGGAAGGACCGTTCGGGGATCACACGGGGTATTACAATGAAGTGGATGAGTTCCCGGTGTTTACTGTCGAGCGGATGACCCACCGCAAAGACCCTGTTTATCACAGCACCTACACCGGCCGCCCGCCCGATGAACCAGCGATCCTTGGCGTAGCGCTTAATGAAGTGTTCATCCCCATTCTGCAGAAGCAGTTCCCCGAGATTGTGGATTTTTACCTGCCTCCTGAGGGGTGCTCCTACCGTCTTGCAGTGGTGACCATGAAGAAACAGTACCCCGGCCATGCCAAACGGGTGATGATGGGAGTATGGTCATTCCTGCGGCAGTTCATGTACACCAAGTTTGTGATTGTCACCGACGATGACGTGAACGCCCGGGACTGGAAAGACGTGATTTGGGCCATGACGACCCGCATGGACCCATCCAGGGATACCACGTTGGTTGAGAGTACCCCCATCGACTACCTGGACTTCGCTTCACCGGTGTCCGGTCTGGGCTCGAAAATGGGGATGGATGCTACCAGCAAATGGCCGGGTGAAACCGATCGGGAGTGGGGCACACCCATTACCATGTCCGACGACGTCAAAAAGCGTGTTGATGACATATGGGATAGCCTGGGGATTGAAGTTTCATCCGATCGCCCCGATTGATATGGCCAGCCGTGAATGTTGTATTCAACTCGCACCGGCGGCGTTGTCCTTTGTCGCAGCCGCCGACGAGACGCTGCTTACGGCAGCCGGCAGGGCGGGTATTGCGGTTCCCGCGGCCTGTCGCAATGGCGTGTGCGAGCTCTGTGAGGCTCGCCTGGTCCGTGGTGAGGCCCTGAACACCCGCAATCAACACATAATTCCGGTCACCGGGCGACTAATGATGTGTCGCACCCTAGCGCTCAGTGACCTTGAACTGGAGATAGACGCCGTTATGGCAGCCGGAGACAACCAGCCTCGCAAGTTCCAGGCAAAGGTGGTGGACGTGCGTTCCATCAGCCACGATGTATACCGTGTGGAGCTGCAACTGCCCCGTCGCCGGGAACTGTCGTTTCACGCTGGCCAGTACCTGTCCGTGAACCTGCCAGATGCTGATCCCTGTTACTTCTCCATCGCCAGCAGTCCGTCTGACGATTTGATCGAACTGCACATCCAGGCGACACCGGAGTGGGTGTCTGCTCAGAAGGTGATTGACGCACTGACCTCTGGCGGAGAGGTGACCGTTGAGCTGCCTCACGGCCGCGCATGTCTGGCGTCCGCGCCGGACAAACCGTTGTTGTTGGTCGCCGCCGGAACCGGCTTTGCGCAAATGAAGAGCTTGGTGGACTACCTGCGAAAAACGTCTTACGACAAACCCGTGAAGTTCTACTGGGGCGTTCGCCGCCACGAGGACATGTACCTGCGATCCCTGGCCGAGCAGTGGCAGGAATCCTGGCCGCCGTTTACGTTCCTGCCCGTGGTAGGAGATGACGAAGACAACGAGTGGAGTGGCCACCACGACCAGCTGGTCCGTACGGTGCTGGCATCGGGGATGGACTGGAACAACGTGGAAGTCCACGCCAGCGGCTCGCCGACAATGGTGTATACGCTGATGGATGCCTTGATAGAGGCCGGGTTACCGCAGGCGGCGTTCTTCTCTGATGTGTTGGAATACGCCCCCAGGGGGTGAGGCCCCACCCGGGGCCAGTCCCAATTTAGAAGGCTACAAGGCCCGCCAATTAGGCCTTAGGCATCGGCAAATCCGGCAACCCACTATCGTTAACCAATCCCTGCATTAACAGTTTCACGCTGTTCTCACCCTCACCCATATGGGCATTCAGGCGGCTCAGTTCAGCCATGGTTTCACGGCTGCGGCGTAGCCGAAGGCTGGTTTCGAAGTACTCCCGCGCTTTGCCCCAAAGCTCATTTCGCAGGCTTAGGCGGCCAAGCGCCAACAGCAGTTCCGCATTATTGGGCCGGTCTTTCAGCCATTGCTCGGCTACCAGCAACTGCTCATCCGGCTTCAGGCCTTTTACGCGGCCATACAGATTGACCAATTCATCACCCCAGTGATTGCGCAGGACTTTCCTCAGCAGGGTTTCAGCCTGGGCTTCGTCGCCCAGGTCGGCAAGCAGCCGGGCATACTCGCGAATGGTGTGCTCGTCGCGGCGGAGAAATCCTGGCAATTCATCCCACAGTTTGGTGAGCGGCTCAAGGGAAGCGGAAGGCTCGCCCGAGTGGCGGCGGCATTCCTCAGCAGCACGCTGCAGCAAGTTGAGCCAAACCAGGCGTTCCAGGTCGCCCTGTTCTTCACTCTCCATCAGGTTACGCTTGCGGATTTCCGGCAACAGGCGGGAAAGCTCGCGCCAGTCTTCCAGGCGAACATAGGTGTTTTTCAGTAACTTAAGTACAAACGGATGATGAGGCGCCTGCTTGCGCAGCCGCACCAGCGTCGCCAGGGCCTGCTCCAATCGGTTGCCAGCCAGCTGTAACTGGGCCTGGGTGATGCCCACGGCCATGTCGGAACCCGGTGTGCTTTCAAACGCTTTGCGCAGCAGTTCGTCAACGGCCTCGTGATCGCCGGATTCAAACGAGGCCTGGGCCGCTGCCAGATAATTGATCAGTGGCGTGTCCGCATGATCTGCTGAGGAAATGAGCAGTTTGCGGGCACGGGGCCAGTTACCCTCCGCCAGGGCTAGCAGGCCCTGAGTGGTACGGCGCCGGGCCCGGCGTTCGTTGCTGCGGGCCAGCCAGCCGGCGACCATGCCGGTGCCATGACGCAGGCGCCGGAACAGATTGATGGCCAGCACGGAGGCCACCACCAGCAGCACCAGCAACGCCAGACCAATCCAGAAGTTGGTTTCAATCAGGTAGTTGCCCAGACTGATGCGGATGTAGCCAAGATCGTACTGCAACCCCAGGGCAAGCCCGGTGCCCAGTAGCAGGGCGATCAGAATGATCAGCAGAATGCGGATCATGACGCATCTCCCTGTTGATCATTGCTGTCACTCTCTTCAGCATCTCCGTTGTTCAGCCGACCGGCCAGTCGTGACTTGAGCAATTTCAGTGAGCGGCTGATGTCTGGCAGTTCCGGATCAACGTTTCTTTGGGAGAGTTCTTCCAGAGTCTGGGAGAGCGCGATGATGCGGGAGTTACTGCTGTCATACCAGTTATTGATGGCATTGCTGGCTTTGGTCAGGGAGCGTGAGTACAACTCCTGGTGGCCGCGAAGTACGGCCAACTCGGCTTCTTCCAGCATCAACTGCAGATTGAGCCGTGCATAGGCGCTTTGCTCCGGAGACAGCAGGGGTTTGACCGGCTCATCGAGCCTGCGAACCACAACCACCTGAGACAGGGTTTGCTTGACCTTGTGCCATCCCTCGGCAACCAGTCCCTGCCCGGACGCATCGGCTTCCGGGTTCTCGCCGCCACTGACAAACCCTGGGGCGCGATCATGAATCAGTGCACTGTCTGTCAGTTGGTGGATGCTGTCGATGGCTGCTTCCAGTTTCAGGTAGAGGCCGGTGCGGTCGACATCGACAATGCCCTTGAGCGCCAGGATTTCCTTGGCCAGTTGCTGGCGAACCGGGTAAACGCCGATATCGTCTGATTCCGCCAGAACTTCATCACCGGATTCCAGTGCCGCCAAGGCTCCGCGAATGTCCTTTTCGATCATGAGCCTCTGGTTGGCCACCCTCAGCAGATATTCCGCCTCCGCCAGCAGCCAGTCGGTACGGGTGCGGTTACCGGCCTCCAGCAGTTCGCGGGCGTTGTGGTCGATCTGTCGTTGCTGGGTGGCGATCAGTTCACGCTGTTCAGACAGCTTGTCTTCCAGTGCTTGCAGCCGACGGCTCTGCTCGCTGCCGGTCTGGCCGTACATCCGGTCCAGTTGCTCGGTGTCACTTTCCAGGCTGGTGATGGACTGCTGCAGTGCCTGGTAGTTGTTCCATTGCTGCCAGCCCCAAAGAGCCAGGGCGACTGCCAGGGCAAGTGCCAACAGGGTAATGATCCAGAGGGGCCACAGTTTTTGCCGTGTTTGCTGATGCTTTTCGATCGGGGCGGGCAGTTGTGCGTTTGATTCTGTCACGGGCATCCTTACTTGGTGTTTCCGGAGCCTCCGTCCAGGCTGGCAAGTTGTCCTGCAACTGCAGCCACAATCGAGCTATCGGTAAGGCTTCCTGGTAGACACGTTCGCCGAAGGCCGGCCAGACGTGCTTGTTCGGCAATCCGCTCAACGGGGACAACCAGCAAAGTGTTTTCAAGATTATGGCCGGTATTGTCACTGAGTGCGATGAGATTGTTCAATGTTTCTCCCGACAGTGTGACGATGGCCTCGGGGGAAAAGTCGTTCAACATCGCGTTCAACGTTGCTTTATCATAGTCGGGACAGAAGCGACGATAAAGGGGCAGCACGGTGACTCGCGCACCTCTTTGTTCCAGGGTTTGCGGGATCAGTTCCCGGCCTTCCTGTCCGCGCACCACCAGAACCTTTTCGTGGTCTGGTGTGGCCAGCTCCGGCAACTGTAGCAAATCTTCACTGGTGTGGCCGGATTCCGGTCGCCGTGTTTCCAGACCGTAGTTGCTCATCACCGTGGCGGTTCCTGCCCCGACGCCGTACCAGTGGATGCCGGAGGGTGTCTGGGGCCACCACTCGTCCAGCCAGTCCAGCAGCAGGGCGGCGGCATAGGGACTGACGGCAATAACGTGGGTGAACTCGTCCAGGTTGAGGATCAGTGTGCGGGTTGTGGGGGCTTCCGGGAGAGGTTCTCTTGCAATGAGCGGCATGACCCGCGCATCGGCGCCGGCATCGCAAAAGCGCGAGGCCAGCCGGTCGGCTTCCGGTTGTGGCCGGCAGATGAGTATCCGCCGGCCCTTAAGGGGTAGCGAATCAGGTTGGGGTGTGGCCATAGATGTCAGCCAGCACCTTGTCTGCGCCCAGTGCGAGTAAATCTTCCGCCAGTTCGCGCCCAAGACGTTCGCCTTCGCTGCGGGGCGCGCGCCCTTCAACGCGGAACACCTGGGTACCGTCGACGGCGCCCACGAGTCCCCGAAGCCAGAGCATGTCATCGTCTTCCAGTAACGCGTAGGCCGCGATGGGTACCTGGCAGCCGCCCTGAAGGCGACGGTTCAGGGCCCGTTCCGCCTTCACTCGGTCCGAGCTGTCGCGATGGTCCAGGGGCTCCAGCATAGCGATCAGTTCCGCATCGTCGAGGCGGCATTCGATGCCAAGCGCGCCCTGGCCCACGGCAGGCAGGGATATGCTGTCTGGCAGACAGTAGCGGATACGGTCATGGAAGCCCAGGCGTTTGAGCCCGGAGCTGGCCAGGACGATGGCCTGATAATCGCCGGCGTCCAGTTTTGCCAGGCGGGTATTGACGTTGCCACGCAAGGTGCGGATTTCCAGGTCGGGCCGGTAGGCGCGCAACTGGGCTTCCCGGCGCAGGCTGGCGGTGCCGACAACGGCGCCGTGGGGCAGTGCGTCCACGTTCTCATAGTCATTGCTGATGAACGCGTCGGTGGGGTCTTCCCGCTCACAGATGGCCACCAGCCCCAGCCCTTCGGGAAATTCCATGGGCACGTCTTTCATGGAGTGCACGGCCAGGTCGGCACGGCCATCCAGCATGGCCTCTTCCAGCTCTTTCACGAACAGGGCTTTGCCACCAATTTTGGCCAGCGGCACATCCAGGATCTTGTCACCCTGGGTTTTGATCTTGACCAGTTCGACGTCTAGATCGTCATGTCGCCGTTCCAGTTCTGACTTGATGAATTCCGCCTGCCACAACGCCAGTGCGCTGCTGCGGGTTGCAATGCGAAGGGTTCGTTTTGACATGGTGTTCGTTGCCGGATCTGAAAAATGGAACGCCAAGGGTACTCTTTGTGAGGCGAATTGTGGAGCCGAATGTTGTGCGTCCAGACTACCCGGGGCTATGTTCCTTCAGCCATTGCCTCACAGCGGCGGCGTGTCTCCGGCTCACGGGCAATTGTCCGTGTTGGCCTGTCAGATCAACCAGATTCTGGCCATCCCGTTGCCTCAGCAGCGCTCGGATATAGCGCACGCCCACCAGTGTGTGCCGGTGAACCCGAAGCAGATATTGCGAGTAGGTGCTTTCCAGTTCTTTCAGGGTGTAGTCGGTGACGGTCTCGCCGCGAAGATGATGGATGGTGACGTATTTCTGATCAGCTTCGCAGTACAGGATTCCCTGAATATCGATCAGTTCGGTACCGCGGTGGGTGCGGATGGCTAGTTGTTCGTCGGTGCCGGATTGCTTTTCAGTCAATGCCTGCAATTGCACCCGGTTGATACGTCCTGCCCGGTTTAAAGCGTCGGCCAACGCTTCCCGGCGCACCGGTTTGAGCAGGTATGCCACCGCGTGTACGTCGAACGCCTGGATGGCGTAATGATCATAAGCGGTGCAAAAGATAATGGCCGGAGGGGCCTCGAGCGCAGTCATCCGTCGAGCGGCTTCCATGCCATCGGTGCCCGGCATGCGGATATCGAGCAGCAGGATGTCCGGCGCCAGGCGCGCGGTTTTCGCCAGTGCTTCCTCGCCGTCGCCAGCCTCGTCACAGACATTATAGCCAGGCAACGCCTCCACCAGTCGGCGCATCCGCTCCCTGGCCAGAGGTTCGTCGTCGGCAATCAGTACGCTGCGGTGATTGTTGTCGCCCATGCTTGCCTACTTGCTCCCTGTTGCCGGTTTTCCGTTGCCACTCGCTTTCTGCCACGGCAGCCGGAGAGTGACAGTATAGATATCATTCTGGTGGCTGTGTTTCAGCACGGCGGGCTCACCGAACAGGGCGTGCAGGCGGGACTGAATGTTGGCCAGCGCCATTCGGTTGCCTTCGTGGCTACCCTGGTCAGAGTCCGGGCGCGGGTTCTGCACCATCAGGTAGACTGAGGGTCCCTTGCGGTAGACCTCAACCTTTACGGTGCCTCCGTTCGGACGGGGCTGAATGCCGTGATAAATGGCGTTCTCGACCAGCGGCTGGAGGGTCAGGGGCGGGATGGCCTGTTGATCCAGTCCGTCCTCGATACGCCATTCCAGTGTCAGCCGGTCTTCCAGGCGCAGCTTTTCAATGGCCAGGTAACGCTTGCACAGATCCAGTTCCGCGCTCAGGGGAATCAGGCGGTCGCCGGTACGCAGGCTGGCACGGAACAGTTCGGACAAATCCAGCACGGCGTCTTCGGCCCGTTCCGGGTTGACGACGATCAGGCTGGCAATGGTGTTCATGCTGTTGAACAGGAAGTGTGGATGGATGCGTGCCTGCAGCGCTGTCAGTCGGGCCTGCATTTCTGATTCCCGTTGTTGTTGCCACTGGAACTGTAGGTAGAAGTAACGCAATACCATCAGTGTGATCAACAGTGCCAGCAGCAGTTTCTTGGCAACGCTCTGCCAGGCTTCCAGGCCGGGTTGTGGGTGCAGTACGCTGTCGGCGAAGAGGCTGAAGGCCAGCACGTCCAGCATCACGATGGTGACTATCACCACCGTGGCACGCGTAACCGTCAGCCGTGAGAGCCAGCGCCGCATGAGGCAAATCAGGGCGGCGCTGGTCAGCACTGTCCATTGCACGAACAGGGACAGCAGGCCGAAGTAATTCCAGTCAATCCAGTGGCTTTCGGCCTGAACGATGGACAGCACCAGCACCAGCAGTTCACTGGTGACTACCAGCAGGAAAACCGCTCTGACCCGGCAAAGGTCCGGCACATAAAAATCGGCGTCGCTTTCTGCGGCTGCCGGGGCTGGGCGTTCCCTGGTGTATCTTGCGGCCATTGAACCTGTTCCTGAATAGGGGAGGGCAACTGGGTGCTGCAGAATGCTATAATCCCGCGATATTCCATTTACCCATTCCCGCAGAATGATGCCGGGCTGTCAGCAGGAAAGATAGACCATGACGGATCAGAACAAGAGCGCCGAGAAACCCTGGGGCGGTCGTTTCACCGAACCCACCGATGCCTTTGTGGAGCGTTTCACAGCATCCGTAGGCTTTGATCAGCGCCTATACCATCACGATATTACCGGTTCCATTGCCCATGCCACCATGCTGGCGGAAGTGGGTGTGCTGACTGCGGAAGAGCGTGACACTATTATTGAAGGCCTGAAAGCCGTCAAGGCGGACATCGAAGCCGGCACCTTCGAATGGTCGGTTAGCCTGGAAGATGTGCACATGAACATTGAGGCTCGCCTGACGGACCGTATCGGCATCACCGGCAAGAAGCTGCACACTGGCCGCAGCCGTAACGATCAGGTGGCCACCGATATCCGCCTCTACCTGCGTGATGAAATTGATGTGATCTCCGAAGAACTTCGGCGCCTGCAAGCCGGCCTGCTGGATCTGGCCGAGCGCGAGGCTGAGACCATCATGCCAGGATTTACGCACCTGCAGACCGCTCAGCCGGTCACCTTTGGCCATCACCTGTTGGCCTGGTACGAAATGCTGGTGCGGGATGCCGAGCGCCTGCAGGACTGCCGCAAGCGGGTGAACGTGATGCCCCTGGGTGCCGCGGCGCTTGCGGGTACAACCTACCCGATTGATCGTGGCATCACCGCAAAGCTGCTGGGCTTTGACCGGCCCAGTGAGAATTCCCTGGATTCCGTGAGTGATCGGGACTTTGCCATCGAATTCTGCAGTTTTGCCGCCCTGTTGATGACCCACCTGTCGCGCTTCAGTGAGGAACTGGTACTGTGGACCTCAGCCCAGTTTGATTTCATCGACCTGCCGGACCGCTTCTGCACAGGCTCCTCCATCATGCCGCAAAAGAAAAACCCGGACGTGCCGGAGTTGGTGCGTGGCAAGACCGGCCGAGTGAATGGTCACCTGATCAGTCTGTTGACCCTGATGAAAAGCCAGCCACTGGCCTATAACAAGGACAATCAGGAGGACAAGGAACCGTTGTTCGATACCGTGGACACTGTGAAAGGCTGCCTCAAGGCCTACGCGGATATGATCCCGGCCATTGAAGCACGGGCCGACAACATGCGTGTGGCGGCCAAGCGGGGTTTCTCCACTGCAACTGATCTGGCGGACTATCTGGTCAAGAAAGGTGTGGCTTTCCGTGATGCCCACGAGATTGTGGGCAAGGCCGTCGCTTTTGGCGTGGCAGAAGGGCGTGACCTCTCCGAGATGACCACGGAAGAGCTCACCCGCTTCTCCGACGTCATCGGCGAAGACGTGTTCGATGTGCTGACGCTGGAAGGTTCCGTGCAGGCGCGTGATCACCTTGGCGGCACCGCGCCGAAGCAGGTGCGCGCTGCAGTAGCGCGCGCAAGGCACTCTAGCTAGCCTCCGATCTTCCCCGTAGTCAGGGCAACCTCCACCGGTTTCAGCTCCTCAAGTGGGCGTGGCCGGTAGAGGCGGAAGCCCTGGCCGTAGTGAATACCGAGGGTTCGTACCTTTCGGAGGGTGTCGTCGTTCTCAATGAAGGTGGCGACCGTTACCTTGCCCGAGGCTTCCGCTATTTTATGAAGCGCCTCTACCATTACCTGCTGCACCGGATCGTCGTTCAGGTGCTGCATGATCTTGTGGTCGAGCTTGATGATGTCCACCGGCAGCTTTGCCGCCAGGCCATAACTTTCCACCGACGCTCCCGCGCCATCCAGCGCTACCCGGCAGCCAATGCGGTGCAGGCTGTCGCAGAGTACCGCGACATCGTCCGGATACTGAGTGGCGTGGGCTTCCCTTATCTCCAGGCAGAAGCATTCCGGGGCAAAGGGTGATCCTTTCAGTGCGGCTTCCATGAAGTCCGCAAACGAGTCATCCAGTACGCTGGCAAGGGACAGGTTGAAACCGCAGTACTTGAGGCGCGGCTCCAGCAGACGGTGCTGTTCGAGCCAGGCCAGGGTCTGACGGATCACCTGGCGATCCAGGCGTTTGGCGAGATCAAAGCGTTCGGCAACGGGCAGGAAAGCGTCCGGGGTCAGCGGAGGGCTGTCGGGCGTCTCGCCGGGAATTCGGGTCAGTATTTCTATGTGGTCGCCCCAGGTAACACTGGCGACGGGGCGTAGTGATTGGTATTCAAGTTTGAGGTGGCCGCTGTCGAGTGCCTGCTGGATCTGTTCCAGCACCGCATTGGTGGTGCCCTCGTCCAGCGACAGAGACATGGCCCGGGCGGCATGGATCCGGTTGCGGCCGGAGGTTTTTGCGGTGTGGCACAGGTCAGCCGCCTGGGTCAGCAGTTGTTCGGAATCGGTGGGTGCGTCGTCGTCCAGAAACAGCAGGCCGCCACTGGCCGTTGTCTGCAATTGTTTGTCCTGCCAGTGGAACACGAAACCGCCGATCAGCTCGAGAATGCTGTCGGCAATCTTGCGGGCGCGCGCTTCGGGACAGTTTTCGATCAACAGGGCGAAGGTGTCGCCGGCCAGTCGTGCCAGTGCATCCCGCTGTCGGATCTTGACCCCGAGATTGCCGGCCAGCTCACGCAGGTAACGGTCGCAGGTGCCGCTGCCGGCGATGTCATTGAAGTGGTCAAACCCATCCAGGTCGAGATAGAGCAGGCTGTCACTGCTTTCCCGCCGGGGCTTTTGCTCCAGCGTTCGCTGCAGACGGCCCAGGAAGGCTTTTCGGTTCATCAGGCCGGTGACCGGGTCATGCTGGACGCGGTATTCGCTGCTGGAGGAATTCTGCAGGCGGTCGCTTATGTCCCGGGCCACGTGAACGGCGCCAATCACATCGCCCTGGTCGTTGGTCAGGCGTTGATAGTGAATCTCGTAAAGCGGCAGCTCCCGATGCTGCTGCGCCATGGGCATTTCCACCACGAAGCTGTCGCGCTCGAAGGCGCGGTGCCAGAGCCGCTCGATAAGCCGACGTTCGTTGGGGAAGCTCTGCAATACGTCGTTCAGGTTGCTCCCGGATTCCGGCCGAAGGCCGAAGGTGAGCTCGAACTGCCGACTGAAGGCGCGGTTGAAATGCAGCAGGTTGAGCTGGCGATCAACCGCGACCACCAGGTCGTTGGTGGCGTTGATGGTGGCGCCCAGCATCTGCTCAGCTTGCTGGCGGGCGAGGGTGTGATTGCGCTCAGGCGTGTGGTCGACCAGAGTTCCCCCCAGTCGCTGTATCCGTTCGCCGGCTTTCAGGGCGCGACCGGTCAACGTCACGCGGCGAACGTTCTGTCGCGCGGTTATCAGATCCAGAGTCAGGGAAAAGGACTGCCCGGTGCGGATGCAGCGACGGAACAGGGCGCGTATCTTACCCTGGCTGGACTGGCAGTAGAAAAGTGCCTGTTCGGGTGTGATTTCGCTACCGGGTCTCAATTCCAGCAGGTGATACATGCCGTCCGTCCAGATCAGCTCATTGCTGTGGAGGTCCAGCTCCCAGATGCCAACGCCAGCCGAAGTTTCAGTCAGCCGAATCAGGCGGTGGTCGATGGGGGAATGGTCTCGCTGGCTTATAAATGCACTGGCTGCCTGGTCGGAATCGCGAATGTCCATGCGCAGACTAAGGCCCGCCGTGAAGAAAAAGCCTTCCTTGTGGCGGAAGGTGATCAGTATCGACTCGCCATTTTCAATGCGGTGGCGATGGGCCGGTGCAAAGGGATCGTCCTGGCGTGCGGCCAGGATGCACTGAACCTTGCGACCCTCCAGTTCGCTGGCGTCGTAGCCCAGCACTGCCTCGGCGTGATGATCAGCGAACAGGATCACGCCGTCGTCGTTGATGCGGATCAAGGTTCGACGTTCGGCGCCCTGGGGGGCGTCGGAACGGTCTCGACGGATAAAGAATTCTTTCACGACGGAAAAGCCTCAGCCAGGTTGTAGCGGGAGCGTGCTAATGTTCCCCCGCTTTTATTTTTTTGCCGATTTTGCCACGATTCGGTCATCATACTGATAATGGTATCGGAAAGAACCTCTCCCGCGGAGTCGCCTTGACCATCCAAACCGCTCCTATTGCCCTGGACTTTGATGAGGGTATAGACCGAAAAACGCTGCGCCGGCTGCGGGACCGGTTCATGGCTGTCAACCGGGAGCGCTGGGATCGTGCCCACTCGGCGCTGACCTATCGGCAACAGGCGGTCTTGGACGTGTTGCCACTGGTGTTCCATCTTAATCACCCGGCTCTGCCCGGTTATCTCGACAGCGACTGTCCCTATGGGCTGAGCCACTATCGCCCCCCTGAGTCCACGCTGAACGCTGCCCGGCGACTGGCAAGAACCTTTTCACTCAAGGACGAGGGGCGCAGAAAGCCAGACCTGGAAGCCTTGTTCCTGATGGGCAGTCCCGGGACCCTGGGTCATTCGGTGGCCAGTGATCTGGACATCTGGCTGTGTCATCGTCCGGATCTCTCGGAGCGGGGCGTGCAATGCCTGGAACGTAAGGCTCAGAGTCTGTCCATTTGGGCCGAGAGCCTGGGGGTTGAGCTTCATGTGTTTGTGTTTTCCGCCGCCGACTGGCGTGCCGGAAGGCAGCGAGCGGAAGTGACCGGGGAAAACTGCGGCAGTTCGCAGCACTATCTGCTGCTGGACGAATTCTACCGAACGGGCATTCACCTGGGCGGCCGTTATCCATTGTGGTGGCTGGTTCCCGTGGAGGATGAGCGGCGCTATGACGAGTGCGCCCGGCAGCTGATTGACTGCCGTTTTATCCGGGGCGATGAATACATTGATTTCGGCCCCGTGTCCTCGATACCGCAGGAAGAATTTCTGGGAGCTGGAGTCTGGCAGTTGTACAAAGGCATCGACATGCCCTGGAAGTCGATCCTCAAGCTGCTGCTGATCGAATGCTATGCCCGAAGTAATGAGAGTAACGACAGTAGCGAAAGTACCGAAAGTAACGAGAAGCCACTGTTGTCTCGGGTCTTCAAGGCGGCGGTGTATTCCGGTGAAACCAACCCTGATCGGCTCGACCCCTACATGCTGCTGTACGAACGGCTGGAGCAGTGGCTGCTTGAAGAAGATGCACCCCAGCGTCTGGCCTTGGTGCGTCAAAGTCTTTATCTCAAGGCGGGCCTGCCACTTACCCGTTCGGAACAGACCCTCTCAGGCTGGAGAGCCAAGCTATTGCAGGCCCTGGTGGACTCCTGGGGTTGGTCGGCTGCTGAGTTGAAAAACCTGGACAACCGGATCCGCTGGCGTGCAGAGGACGTGGTCACTCTTCGTCGGGTCGTGGTGGCCGAGTTGACCCACAGCTATCGACTGCTGTCTCGCCTGGCGCGGGATCATGGCACCCGTGCGGCCATCAGCAGCAATGACATGAACCTGCTGGGGCGCAAGCTGTATGCCGCCTTCCAGCGTAAGGCCGGGAAGGTCGAACAGATCAACCCCGGGCTCGCCCCCTCCTTGGCGGAAGAGAATCTTGCGTTCCATCACCAGTCGGAACAGGGTGGTTCGGCTGGTCACGATGGCTGGTTGCTATACCGTGATCTTGAGGATCCGTCAGATGCACTCTGGCAGCCGGTCATCCGCCGTTCGGGCAACCTTACTGAGCTGTTGGTCTGGGGCTATTACAACGGCTTGCTGACCCGGGCCACACGGTTGAATGTTCGGGCTGGCAGCAGTATCGCCTCGGTGGCAGAGTTGCGGGAAATGCTGGATGCACTCGGTGCGTTTCTGCCATTCCCGGTGGAGCCGGCCGGCCGGGAGGCGCTTTCCCGGGGCGTGCACCCGCTGCGCAACCTGCTGTTTGTCAATGTGGGGGTCGACCCGCAGGCCTATCTGACCGAGCGGGGATTGCACAAGCTGAGCGCCCGTCACGATTCACTGGGCTTCAGCGGCGGACGGGAGAACCTGGTGAACACCATTGACCAGGTCACCTTCAATAGCTGGCACGAGGTGAGTTTGCAGCACTATGCTGCCGGAGACACGCTGGTGCAGTGCCTCAAAAACGTGCTGGCCTCGGTGGCTAACGCCCCTGACCGGTTGCCGGACATCATGGTTCATAGCCACAGTACAGGCCACGGAGCCGCCATAGCCCGCCGCGTACGCGAGCTGTTCATGGATGTGATGCGTTATTTCTTCGCCGGCGGTGTCGGCCCTCACCCCCTGCGTTACGTCATCGAGATGGACCGGCGATTCTTTCTGCTTCAATTCAGTGGCACCGAGCCCGGATTCGTGGCCCTGGACAGCAACGAAGCGCTGATGGCGCACCTGTCCAAACCGCAGGAATCCTACGTGCCGGTGGTGTTTGACCAATACGCATTGCTGGATGACCTGCCATTACGCACCGTATGTCATGCCAGCGAACCGGATAATATCCAGGTGTTTTACCGGGTCACGGGAGAGACTGCGAAGGTATGGGTCGTGGATGAATTGGGGGCGGTGTTCTGCTGGCAGCAGGGTTACACCAATCGTCGCTTCCTGCTGGTGCCCTTGCTGCGATTCCTGGAGAACCTGATTGAGCGACGGCAGTTGCGACAACTGGATTCCGTGACCGGTGTTGCAGGTGTCCAGTGCTATGAGATGGTACTTCGCGACGGTCAATGGCGTGCGGAAAGGCGGCCGGACGCCGATAGCAACATGCGCCTGCCTGGGCTGGATGTGCAGGCGATCGGTATTCAGGAGGGCGACTCCCAGGTGCGTTTCGATATTTTCTGCGGCGACCAGGAGTTTACCATTCAGGAGTATGGAGACCAGCTGATACCGGCGGTGGCCCACTATATTCGTTCGCTCCGTCAAAGTGACGAGCACTACCCGGTCTACCTGACGGATGTTCACCTACCCCATGACCTGGATCCACAGGTATACCAGCAGCATATCCAGACCATCCAGTATCTCTACTACCGCACCGAGCTGGAAGCTTTGCTGAACCGGCATCTGTAGTATCCGGAATCGTGAGCGGTGGCATCTCGCCGGGCACGGTCTCACTCAGGTATACTGCGTGCATACAGACAACGGGGGCCGCTACCGATGAAACCAGGACAGAGACTCATGTTCCTGCTGTTAATGGTCGCGTTTCTGGTTGGGTGTGGCCAGAAGGGGCCATTGTATCGTCAGGCGCCAGCCAGTGACGATGCTGCCGCCGAGCAGACCACGCCCAGTCAGAAATCCGACGAACACGACAGCAGCAAACAGGCTGAAGACCACTAGGTTCGGCGGGCTGCCCCGAAAACAGGCTCAGGACATCCATGGATCACTTTAATTACCGCAGCGGTGAGTTGTTCGCTGAGAACGTGGCGGTTGAGGACATTGCCCGGCGTTTTGGTACGCCAGCCTATGTCTATTCCCGCGCCACCCTCGAGCGCCATTACCGCGCCTATGATGAGGCGCTTGCCGGTCGGCCGCACCTGGTGTGCTACGCCGTCAAGGCCAACAGCAATATCGCCGTACTGAACGTGTTGGCAAGGCTCGGCGCCGGTTTTGATATCGTGTCTGCCGGAGAGCTGGAGCGGGTGATCCGTGCCGGCGGAGACCCTGCGAAGACTGTCTTTTCCGGGGTTGGCAAGCAGCGCTGGGAAATGCGCTGCGCCCTCGAGGCCGGTGTTCGCTGTTTCAATGTGGAATCCGACACCGAACTGGATCGCCTGGACGAAGTGGCAGGCGAACTCGGTGTAAGGGCACCGGTTTCCCTGCGTGTGAACCCAGACGTGGACGCAGGCACCCATCCCTACATTTCCACAGGGCTGAAAGAGAATAAGTTCGGTATCGACATTGCCGAAGCCCCGGCTGTCTATGAGCGTGTTGCCGCCATGCCGAACCTGGACATACAGGGTGTGGATTGTCATATCGGCTCGCAGCTGACGTCGGTGTCGCCTTTCCTCGATGCACTGGACCGTGTGTTGGAGCTGATCGACACCCTGGCGCAAAAGAATATTAATATCCGACACCTGGACATGGGCGGTGGCCTTGGGGTCACCTACGACCAGGAACAGCCGCCGCAACCGTCGGATTACGTGACCGCACTGGCGGAACGCCTGGGCGACCGGTCGCTGGAACTGATCATGGAACCGGGGCGGTCCATTGCCGCCAACGCCGGCATCCTGCTGACGCGGGTGGAATTTCTCAAGTGCACCGAGCATCGCAACTTCGCCATCATAGATGCGGCAATGAACGACCTGATTCGTCCCGCGCTCTACAGCGCGTGGCAATCCATTATCCCGGTAACGCCCCGCAACGAAGGAGACGAGAAAGAGTGGGATCTGGTTGGGCCGGTGTGTGAGACGGGTGATTTCCTTGGCAAGGATCGCAAGCTGAGACTCCAGGCGGGCGACTTGCTGGCGGTTCGCTCCGCTGGGGCCTATGGTTTTGTCATGAGTTCCAACTACAACACACGTAACCGCCCACCGGAGCTGATGGTGGATGGCGAGCAGGTGCACGTGGTGCGTCGGCGGGAAACCCTGGATGAACAGCTTGGCCCAGAAAGCTGTTTGCCGGAATGAGTGGAGAGGCGGAGATGAGTCAGTCCCGGCGCAATCAGGGCCCAATGCTTAACTTCACCAAGATGCACGGTCTTGGGAACGACTTCATGGTGGTGGACGCCATCAGCCAGCCCTTTCGCCTGCGCCCGGAGATGATTCGCGAACTGGCCGACCGGAATTTCGGTATTGGCTTTGATCAGTTGCTGGTGGTTGAACCTCCGGGGTTGCCCGATGTGGACTTCCGCTACCGGATATTCAACAGCGACGGCTCGGAAGTCGAGCAATGTGGCAACGGTGCCCGCTGTTTTGCGCGCTTTGTCCGTGATCAGCGTCTGACCAACAAGAAGGTGATCCGGGTTCAGACCGCCAAGGGCGTTATCGAATTGAGAGTCGGACGTGCAGGCATGGTCACTGTCGATATGGGGGTGCCGGAACTCAATCCCCCGGCCATTCCGTTCGCCGCTGACCGCCGCAAGGACGTGTACACAGTGGAACTCGGCGGTGATACCGTGGAGCTCAGTGCCGTCTCCATGGGCAATCCCCATGGGGTGCTATTGGTGGATGACGTGGATACCGCGCCGGTAGGCGAATTTGGCCCCAGGCTTGAGAGCCATCCGCGGTTTCCGGCGCGTGCCAACATCGGGTTCCTTCAGATCATTGACCGTACCCGCGTTCGCCTGAGGGTATTCGAGCGTGGTTCCGGCGAAACCATGGCCTGCGGCAGTGGTGCCTGTGCAGCGGTGGTTGCTGGCTGCCTGCGAGGGCTGCTGGACAACCGGGTGGACGTTGAACTGAAAGGTGGGCGTCTGGTCATCGAATGGCAGGGTGAGGGGGCCCCTGTTATGATGGAAGGCCCGACGGCCAGCGTTTTCGAGGGTCAGCTTCGCCTACCGGCAGACCAGCCTCCGAGACGACGTAAGAGCACACGGCACAGCGATGCAAAATCCGGTATCAACCGACAGAACAATCGCCATCGCCAGCCGGCCACATCAAGGCCCTGACCATCAGGAGAGCAGCATGACAGAACAAACGGCCCACAAGAAGGCCGAAGGGCTCACCCGGGAAGCCGTCGCAGACTATCTGCGGAATAACCCCGATTTCTTTATTGATCAGGACGAACTCCTGCGCAGCCTGACCCTGCCCCACGACAGCGGTCGGGCGATCTCGTTGGTGGAGCGCCAGGTGCATCTGTTCCGCGAGCAGCGCGACACGTTGCGGCGCGAGCTGGTGGAACTGGTGTCCATTGCACGCCACAACGACCGCCTGTTCGAAAAGAGCAAGCGCCTGCTGATGCAGGTGATTGAGGCCCGCAACCTGAATGATATGGCCGCCGCGATTGATGACAGTATCCGTGGTGATTTCGGTCTGGACGCGGCCTCGGTGATTCTCTTTACCGACAGTGAGTTGCCGGCAGCGGCGCAAGGTGCTCTGCACGTTGTGTCGCCAGACGCAGCGAAAGCGCGCCTGGGCGGCTTGCTGGAAGGAGATCGAGCGGTCTGTGGCCAGTTCCGTGAGAGCGAGCGCAGTTTCCTGTTCCCGGATCGGGAGGAGCCCATTGCCTCAGTGGCGCTGGTTCCGCTGCGCAACAACGAACTGGTTGGGGTGTTTGCCGTAGGCAGCTGCGAGCCAGGGTACTTCGACCAGAGTATGGGCTCGCTATTCCTGACCTACATCAGCGACACCCTGAGCCGCCTGTTGCCGCCCATCCTGCAAAGGCATGCCGCCACGTTGCCTGTCACCGATGTGGTCGCGGAGTCCCGCTGACCATGTCGCCGGCTGACGAGGAAACCGGCCCGGCTGCCACACTGGCAGAGCCCGTGGCCGCGTTCCTGCGTTATCTGGCGTCGGAGAAGCGACACTCTCCACGCACCTGCGGCAGTTATCGCGATGACCTGAATCGATTCGCTGCGTGGGTTGAGCATCAGCCATCACCGGCTTGGCGGTCGGTCACCAGTCACGACTTGCGGCGATACGTTGCCCAGCTCAGCCGTGAAGGGTTGGGCGGTCGGAGTATTGCCCGGCACCTGTCTGCTATCCGCCGGTTTTACGAATACCTGTTACGGGAACACCTGGCGGTGGACAATCCTGCGCTGGATATTCGAGCTCCGAAGTCCGGTAAGCGTCTGCCGAGGGTGGCGGATGTGGACCAGCTCAACCACCTGCTGGACGCAACGCCCGATGACCCGCTGGAAATTCGCGACCTGAGCATGTTCGAACTGATGTATTCCTCCGGGCTGCGGCTGTCGGAACTGGCGGGGCTGGACCTCCAATCCGTGGACGTCCGAGGCGGGGAGGTTCGGGTGCTGGGTAAGGGTGGTAAAGAACGCCTTCTGCCGGTGGGGCGAAGGGCGTTGGACGCTTTGGCGCAGTGGCTTGACGTGCGCGGAGCGATGGCGCCAGACGGAGAGAATGCCTTGTATGTGAGCCGGCGAGGTGATCGGCTCAGTACTCGCAGTATCCAGTCCCGCCTCAGCCGGTGGGGAATGTCGAAAGGGGCGGACCAAAGACTGCATCCCCACCTGCTTCGGCATTCCTTCGCCAGCCACATGCTGGAGTCCAGTGGTGACCTGCGAGCGGTGCAGGAGTTGCTTGGCCATGCGGACATAGCGACGACCCAGGTCTATACTCATCTGGACTTCCAGCATCTGGCAAAGGTATACGACCAGAGTCATCCCAGGGCTCGCCGGCGTCGTAGCCGGCAGGAAACGGAGCATCGTTGAGGCACCAGTCACGGAATAGGCGTCCAGTAAAGGGCCAGGAGCGCTAAATGTCATCGGATCCATCCTGGAAGGATAAGTACCTCCAGGCACTTGAATGTTCAGATCAACGTGAATCGCATTGGGAAGCTGAAAGGAATCTGCTTCAGCGTATGCTGGTGCGTACCAGTCTGGCGTCCGAAGGGCAGACCGCTGAGCTGGACCGTTTGCTGGAACGGGTTCGTGACGAGCTTCGAAAACCCCCTCTCAACGCAGACAGCTGGCGGGATTTGCAGGAAAGAATTGACCGCCAGGTGGCCGCCCTGGACGACCGCAAGGCCGAATCCACGGACCGGCTGAGAACGACATTCGAGCAGTTGCTGTCAGAACTGCGGTCCCATCCTCTGTTCAAATCCGGCAAGGACCGTATTCGTGACCTTGAGAAACGACTCCGGAAACCGGAAACCCTTCAACTGGAAGCTACCGGATGGTTGGTCGATCTGGCACTGGTGTTGGAAACAGGGCTGGGCAGCGGCGACGGGCAAGATCGCAAACGAAGCCGGTTTGGCCGGCTGTTTGGTGGCGGACGAAGCCAGGAGTCGTCCGATCAGCCGATGTTGGCGGAAGCCGCCGAGAACCCGCTGGCTTCGTCCGCCGTTGAGCTGGCGATGCCAGACACAGAAGACAGCGAACGCCTGAAGATTGCGCGTCGGGTTGGTGAGCTGTTGGGTCATATGCTGGATCAGGTGACACTGGAGGCCGCGTCGGAGGCAAGAGCCCGACGACTACAGGAGTCGCTGTTGAGCAGCGATAACTGGGATGAACTGCGAGAGGGACTGAGCAGTGTGGCGGAGCTGGTGATCGCCGCGGTTACCCGAGGGCAAAGGGAATTCGAGGCCTTTCTCCGGCGTCTCGATGAACGGCTGGAAGTATTGCGCCAATGTTTCTCAGAGCAGGCGAATGCCCAGGCAGGGCGCCTGGATGCCTCGCAAGAACTGGATCGCGACATTCGCCAGGAGCTATGGTCGTTCGGCCAGCAAGTGGAAAGCAGCGTCGACTTTGGCGATCTGAAAGACTCGGTGAGCCGGCACCTGGAGTCGATCAGTGGTGCCGTTGAGCGGTTTCGGGAGCAGGAGTCCGAGCGCGAGCGCAACCTGTCGCTGCAACTGGAGCTCATGCAGGAGAAACTGGTGACGATGGAAGCCCAATCGGATCAGGTCCGGGAAAAGCTCAGGGAGGAGCGCGAGAAAGCCCTTACCGATGTCCTGACCCAATTGCCCAATCGGGAAGCCTGGCAGGAGCGACTGTCATTCGAGTACCAGCGCTGGCAACGTTATCGTCATTCGCTGTCAGTCTGCGTGCTTGATATCGATTTTTTCAAGCGTGTGAACGATTCCTACGGGCACAAGGCGGGTGATCGCGTGTTGCAACTGGTTGCGCGTGCACTCCGTGAGCGGCTGAGGGCAACCGACTTCATCGCGCGTTTCGGCGGGGAGGAGTTTGTGATCCTGTTGCCGGAAACCAAAGCCGACAACGCCCGGGCAGTATTGGACAGTATGCGCGGACATATTGCAGCACTGCCATTCCATTTCCGGGGAGAGCCGGTGTCGGTGACGTTTTCAGCTGGACTGGCGGAATTCGATGGAAACGACGACGAGGACGATGTGTTCGACCGGGCCGACAAGGCTCTGTACCTCGCCAAGGACTCCGGCCGCGACCAGGTACTTATTGCAGGGCGCAATATCTGACTCAGTGTCTCATCAGGGCATCGAGTTCATCGATAATTTCCGCCCAGTCAGAGTCGTCCTCGAGGCCTTCTTCGAGGAAGTGTGACTGGCTTTCCGACCAGAACGGAGCGTCCTGCAGAGCAATTTCCGAGGGAAGTGGCGAGTGCTTGGCGATAAAATTCTCAATGCTGACGCTGTCGGATGGCATGCCGAGTTGTTCAAAGAGCGTGCTGAAATCGTGTTTGCTGGTATCCATGGTCATGGTTCTCCCCAAGGTTGCCGGTGCTTTAAAGGCTGTGGGCACGATCAGAGTAGATCGGGTAACCCGCTGAATGCAATCGGAAGAATTTACGGGTATGGTTCCCTGAACTGTAGCCGAACCGGTGAGGATATCCAGTGAGGTCCGTTTTTCATTTTGTGCTGTTGCTCGCCGGTCTGCTGGTGCCTGGCGTGTCCGTTGCTGAGCCACCGCAACCCTCTCCGGCGCCGGTGTTGGGGAGCGAGGATCTGCGCTGGCTGTTGGCGAGGGAATCGTTCAGAGTCGGGGTACGAAGTGATCAGGTGCCGCTGGTGTTCGATACCGGCGAGGGTGAGCTGGCGGGCATTTTTATTGATTATCTAAACCGGCTGTCAGAAAAGCTTGGCGTGCCTGTTGTGCCGGTCTCGGCCCCGGAAGCGCAGCTCGGAGAATGGCTGCAGGACGGGACCCTGGATGCCCGCCTGAGTACCCACTTGGCCCATCGTTCCCCCCCCTCCAATGTGGTGCTGTCCTCGCCACTAATGAGTTTGACCTACGGCATATTCGTGGGTGCCGATGATGCAGGTATCCGTACTCTCTCAGACCTTGAAGACGCAAGCATCGCCCTGATCACCAACGATCCCAACCAGTTTGCATTGCTTGATCCGGTTGAGAGCTTTTCCCCAGTGCCAGTTTCCAGTATCAGCGAAGCCGTTGGGATGGTGTTGTCGGGGCAGGCGGACGCGTTTCTGGGCCCGGTTCCTGTGGTGTCGGACTACCTGCAGTCCGCCATGGTCAACGGAGTTGGGGTAGCCACACTGCTGAACCAGCAATCGGTCGACGTGGTGCTGGAAATGGCAGCGGGAAGTGACCAGGAGCGCGACCAGCTGTATCGGGTTCTCAACCAGGCGGTTCTGGCTATTGACCACGGTGAGCACCGGTCGATTCGCCAGTCGTGGTTGCAGACCGAGTTGCCCGAACTGGATCCCTCTGCCATTTCCCTGTCAGTTGACGAGAGGGCATTTCTCAACCGAAACCCCGATCTTCGCGTGGCCTTCCGGCCGGACTGGCCGCCGTTCGAGTACACCCAGAATGGACAGTCCGCCGGGCTCGTGCCGGATCTGGTCAAACGCCTGGAAGAGCAACTGAATATTCGCTTCAGCCGTCAGGTGATGGACAACAGTGCCGATGAGGAACAGGCTCTGCGCTCGGGTGAGGTGGATATACTGCCCGCGATGTCCCGAACGCCAAGGGTGGAGGAATCTTTCCTGTTCAGCCGCGCCTATTTGACCGTTCCCATTGCCCTTGCCATTCGTGACGATGGTCGCTTTATCGGCGAATTGAGGGAGTTGAGAGACGAAAAGGTGGGTGTGGTGAACCGGCAGGCGGGGCATGATTACCTATTGATCAACCACCCCAACCTCGATCTGTATCCGATGACGTCCATCGAGGAAGGGCTGCTGGCCCTGTCCAACGGCGACCTTGATGTCATGGTCACTCATATTCCGGCGGTCAGCTATACCGTTGCCCGCCTGGGGTTGTCCAACCTTCGGATAACGAGCATTACGCCTTACCAATATGAGCTAAGGTTTGCCGTCAGTAAGGAACGCCCTGAACTACAGCGCATCCTCAACAAAGCGCTGGGCAGTCTGGATGCTACCGAGACCGAGTCGATCTACAATCGCTGGATCCACCTGGATATCGAGCAGGAAACGGACTACACCGTGGTGCGTCGTATTGTACTTATCGCTATCGTGGTGGTGCTGATTTTCCTGTACTGGAATCGCAAGCTTTCACGGGAGGTGGACGAGCGTATCCGCTCTGAAAATGCCCTGCGCAGGAGTGAGGATGAACTGCGGGCGGCCAAGCTGGAGGCCGAACGGCTGGCACGGGAAGCCGAGGCGGCCAGCCTGACGAAAAGCGAGTTTCTGGCCAATATGTCCCATGAAATACGCACGCCGATGAATGCCGTAATTGGCTACAGTGACTTGCTCAGTAATACCGTCAAGGACCCCCAGCAACGGAATTACCTGGATGCCATACGCGCGGGCAGCCGCAGCCTGTTGATGCTGATTAACGACATCCTGGACCTGTCCCGCATCGAGGCGGGAAAGATGCGGTTGGATTATTCGGCAGTATCGGTGCGCCGGCTGCTCAGTGACGTACGCCATATATTTGACCTGCGCGCCACGGAGCAGGGTATCTCGCTGGAAGTCAGCGTGGATTCCAAGATGCCGGCGGCGATGATGCTGGACGAAACGCGATTGCGGCAGGTGCTTTTCAATCTCGTTGGCAATGCCATCAAGTTTACCCATGAGGGTGGTGTGACGGTCCGCGCCACGGCCACACGCCGGAAGTCATCGGAGAAACAGCCGGTCGAGGAGGCAGCCACTGAGGCTGATCGTCGCTGCTTTTACCGTTTGGTTGTGACGGTGTCCGATACCGGTATCGGCATTCCGCCCGACCAGCAGGAGCAGATCTTCGACGCCTTTGAACAGCAGGAAGGGCAGAACACGCGGCGTTATGGGGGCACGGGGCTGGGCCTGGCGATCAGCCGCAAGCTGGTCCGCATGATGGGTGGTGAACTACAGGTTGAGAGTGAGCCCGGGTCGGGGTCCACCTTTACGGTCAAGCTTCCTCGGGTTGAGGCCACGGGTGCCCAGGCGGAAGAAGATGGTACGCCCGAGGAGTCGGAACGCCTGTTGGCACAGACACTCAGCATGCAGGAACGTGGATGGTTGCAGGAGCAACTTGCACGGGATTTTGGCGACGAGTGGGAGACTGTGAGGGAAAGCGGTGATCCGGAGCAGATGAAAGATTTTGCCAACCGTGTGCTGGAGTGGGGTAAGCGGTTCCGTTCGCCTTCAGTGACCCGATATGGAGAGAGGCTGCTAACCGACGTGGAGGCGTTTAATCTGGATTCCGTAAACAGTGCGCTTGAATCCTTTCCGCGCCTTCTGGGACGGGATCAGTGACTGGAAAGTGTCAGAGGCAGTCGAACTGTGACTTGCGGTCAAAGGCGACGGCGACCATGTCGTAGCCTGAGTCGGACAGCGAACGAATCAGTTCGCGGTCTTTCAGCAGAGCCATGCAGACTCGGTGCACGTTGGCCTGAAGTTGTTCGTGGGGCGGCTCGGACTCAAACCGGAAATCGACGATCAGGTATTTACGCTCGACGGCCGATGTGGCGGGAATGTCTTCACGCTCAATGCTTTCATAGCCAATGTAGGTGGCCTGTTTGTCGGGGAAGATTCCACTGAGCAACACGTCCAGATTGCCAGCCATGACCGGTTGTGAGGTCAGTGCCAACAGGGTGAGGGCGCCGGTGATGCATTTGATGGCCATGAGAGCCACTCCTTTGGAATCGGTGCGTCGATCAATGTAAACATATGTAACGTTTAGTTACTGGTGATTATTGCAGAGAGCGAACAGGTTTGCGCATTTTTTGCGCGAATTTTTCAATTGTTTGCAATGTTCAGAGAATCCGTCGGCTGGGTATGGATTTCCGCAGCCTATCAGGATCAACTACTATGGATAAAAACAGAAGCGCATAGAGGCAGGATGATGTTCCAACTCGTCTTCAAAGGTGAATGCACACCGGGGACCGACCCGGCAACCGCCCGCAGTAATGCCAGAACCCTGTTCAAGGCAACGGTGGACCAGATTGATCGTATGTTCAGCGGTCAGCCAGTCGTTATCCGCAACAAACTGGAGGAGGTCCAGGCGGAAAAATACCGCTCGGTGTTGCAAAAGCACGGCATGGTGGCATACGTGCAGCCCATGGAGGGCGCTGTTGCCTCTACCACCTCGCGCGAGGCGCCCGCCGCTCAACCATCGTCGGAGCCAAAACCTGCACCTGCAACGCCTCCGGCAGGGGCGGCGGGTTCGGGTGCCGGGCCCGGGAGCGCCGTGGCCGTAGAGCCAGGCGATCGTTTGCCAGTGGCGGGCGAGAAGGTCGACAGCATTCTTTCCGGGTCCGGACTGACCCTTGACCCTGTTGGCGTTACGCTGGAGGAGCACCGGGAGGCTCCAGCCCCCATGTTCCAGCATCTGGACGACTGGACGCTGGCACCTCCGGGCAGTGATCTGGGCGTGAAGAGTGAGGTTCCGCCACCGGTTGTGCCTGATGTCTCCCACCTGTCCCTGGCGGATGAGGATCCCGCAGACAATGCCTGAACGTCGAACGGGATGATGTTACCAGCCAGATTGATCGGTCTCCTGCTTGCCGTGCTCGCGGCCATGCCCGTCATGGCCGATGTTGGGCGGCCGAAAGTGGGCCTGGTGCTAAGCGGCGGAGGGGCCAAGGGCATGGCCCATGTGGGTGTACTGCGAGTGCTGGAAGAACTGAAGGTGCCAGTGGACATTGTCGTGGGTACCAGTGCCGGCTCTGCGGTTGGGGCGCTCTATGCCTCTGGTATGGAGGTCCAGGAGATTGAAGAGCGCTTTATCGAGATGGACTGGGTGTCCAGTTTTCGGGATGACCCGGGCCGTGCCTACAAGCCCGTCAGGCGCAAACGTCAGGACTGGCGCTACCCGGTATCCCCTGGCATTGGCGTGCGCCTGGACGGCCTGCATTTGGGGGGAGGTATCATCGCCGGTCAGAACCTCGGCTTTATCCTCAATGAGCTCACCCGTGATGCCGCCCTCGTTGAGGATTTTGATGAACTGGCCATTCCGTTCAGAGCCATCGCCACGGACCTGGAGACCGGCGAGGAAGTGGTGATCGGCAGCGGCAATCTGTCGGAAGCGATCCGCGCGAGCATGAGTATTCCCGGCGTCTATGCACCCGTCACGCTGGATGGGCGTTTGCTGGTGGATGGTGGCGTGGCCAACAATCTGCCGGTTAGTGTGGCCCATGAGCTTGGGGCCGACATTGTCATTGCTGTGGATATCACCGATCCGCTATTGGAGCGGGAGGATATACGCGAGGCGTTTTCTGTGGTTGGTCAGTTGACCACCATGATGACGCGGCAAAATACCGAGCGACAGCTCAGATTGCTGGATAATCAGGACATCCTGATGCGGCCGGATCTGAAGGGGCTGTCCTCAGCGGATTTTTATGAGGCCCCGGCGCTGTTTGAACTGGGTGCCAGCAGTGCCCGTGGTCACGCCGGTGAGCTTCGCCACCTGAGCGTCAGTGACGATGAGTGGGACCGATTTCGAAATCGGCTAGAAGCACACTCGTTCAACCCGGGTGTTGTTACCGACATCCGCATCGATGACCGTTCGCGCCTGGCGGGAGATTTCCTTCGTGAGCGCATACGTCAGCAGACGGGCGAGCCTTTGGACGTGGATGCGCTGGAGGAGGATCTCAAGCGAATCTACGGTCTTGGCTACTACGAAACCGTGTCCTACTCGCTGGTGCCGACCGCCGGACCCGGTACGGACCTGGTTGTCCGGGTTCGAGAGAAAAGCTGGGGGCCGAACTACCTGTCCTTTGGCCTGAATTATGAAGACAACTTCGAGAACGATACTCGGTTCAATGTCGCCACGTCGTTGCGAATGACGGGCCTGAATGCCCTGGGTGGTGAGTGGACGACCGGGCTCCAGTTGGGTACCCAGCCCCGGGTTCGAACCGAGTGGTTCCAGCCATTGGACTATGGTTTCGAACGATTCCTCACGTTGGGCGGTGCCTATTCCCGTGAAAGCCTGAGCGCGTTTGATGGAGAAGGCGAGCGCATTACCGAAGTGGATATCACCAATCGCCAGGTCGATCTGGCTCTGGGTACCGAACTGGGAGTGAACGGAGAGGTGCGTCTCGAGTATGTGCGGGGCTACGCTACCGTCGACGAGCAGATCGGCGAACCGATGGCGCCCTCTGGCTCCATCCAGAGTGGCAGTCTCCGGCTCCAGTTCGTTCACGACTCCCTTGACGATACCTTCCTGCCGGAATCCGGAGGGTTCGCTGGTATTCGTGGCCGATTCGAGCGCCCTGGTCTTGGGTCTGACCGTCATTTTGACTCAGTCACCGTCATGGCTCTGGGTACCGCAAGCTGGAGAAGAGCCAGTATCACCGGTCTGTTGTATGCCAACGCGGTTACCAAGGGCGTTGCTGGTATTGAGAATTCAATACTGCTGGGCGGCTTTCACCAGTTATCGGCATACAGCCAGGGCGAAGTGGCGGGAGAGGATGCGGCCCTGGCGGGCGTTTTCGTCCGGCAGGAATTTGGCGGGCCGTTTGTACCCTGGTTTGCCGGAGCCGGGTTCGAGACCGGGAATGCCTGGTCCTCGCTGGGGGAGGCTCGCTGGAACAATCTGTTGCGCTCTGGAAGCCTGTTTGCCGGCGTTGAAACCTTTCTGGGGCCGGTACAGATTGCCACGGCCTACAACAATCAGGATGACTGGAGTGCTTATCTCAACGTCGGCTTCTCGTTTACCCGCCTGTTCGAATGAGCTGGCCGATGCTCAAGCCGTAGCCGATGCGCTGTCGATAGCTTCAAGCACCTGCTGACACTGTTGTTCCGCGTACCCGGCCAAAATGGAGGCAAGGCGTTCTTCGTCCCGTTCCTTGATCGCACTGATCGATTCCCGCACATGGGCCAGGTTGTCTTCCAGCACCCGGTTGCCGCCACGCTGGAACGCCACAAAGGCGCAACGTTTCGCGGATGGCCACAGATCCTCAATGGCGGAAATGATGAAATAGTTGTCGGCATAGGCCAGCGACGCCTGAGTGTATTCAATGCCCAGCTCCAGGAAGGCCAGCAGGTCGTTGCTGTCGTGGCAGCTCTTCATGCGCTGGTAGAGGGATTCGAGCTTGTCCATATCGGCTGCTTGCCATTGCCGCACCAGCTTGCGACCGGTATGGGTCAGGTACAGTTGCAGCACTTCGTACAGGCTGCGCACAAAATACTCATCCAGCGGCGTAACGAACGCGCCTTTGCGGGGCACGTTCTGTACCAGGTGGCGTTTTTCCAGCAGCAGCAAACCTTCGCGGATCGATCCGTGGCTCACGTCCATTTGTTTGGCCATGGCGCTTTCATAGATGCGTTCGCCGGAGCGAAGCTGGCCGAAAGCAATGAGGTTTTCAATGTGACGAGCGACCTGTTCGGTCAGGGTTTCGCGGGGCTTGAATGTGGTCATGGTCCTGCTTCGTTACAGCATGCTGGCTCAATGGTTCTGGAATACTCTCACATTCTTTGCGTATGGAAAATGGGCACACCAAAACTGATCAGGCTCTAGCGGACGGTTTCAGAGCAGGGGGCCTAGCAATCGTATGGTGCGGCAAGTCAACCGGAAGGCTACTGAACGGTCCCGGTAATCCCGTTCCGTCATCAGTCGACTGTTGATGAGATCCTGTTCCAGCAGATGTTCGATGCCATTCACAAACTCAACGGCGGTGCTGATGGCGGTAATCTCGAAGTTCAGTCGCATCGATCGGTTGTCCAGGTTGGCGGTGCCAATGGCGGCGTAACGGTTATCCACCAACACGACTTTCTGATGCATGAAGCCCGGCTGGTAGCGATAAATGCCAATGCCGGCGCGGCATGCTTGTACCAGGTATGAGTACGCAGCCAGCCGTATCAGCCGGCTGTCGGATTTCTCGGGGATAATGATTCGCACGTCCACACCCCGCAGGGCTGCCAGTTGCAGGGCGTTCATGATCTGAACGTCGGGCACGAAATACGGTGAGGCGATCCAGATCCGCGTACGGGCATTGTTGATGCAATTGAGGAAAAACAGCGTGCAGGTTTCGTAGGTATCCGCCGGGCCGGTTGGCAGAATCAGGACTTCCTGATCGCCAGGCGTCGGTTGGGAAGGCGTCCAGTTGAGCGTCGGGAAGTCCTCACTAGCCCAGTTCCAGTCCTCAAGCCAGGCCAGTTGCAGCCCGGTCACCGCCGGGCCGGTGATGCGGCAGTGGCTGTCACGCCAGGGCTCCTCATCCATGGCAGTGCCCAGGTACTCGTCGCCGAGGTTGATGCCTCCGACAAATCCCACTTCGCCATCACAGACCAGCAGTTTTCGGTGATTGCGGAAGTTGACCTGCAGGCGCATGCGACGAAAATTGCCGTCCCCGAACGAGGCAACCTTTGCACCGGCGGCGGACAGTTCCCTGAGGTACTTCCGCGGCAGCCAGACACTACCAATGTCGTCGTAGAGGAACCAGACCTGAACGCCCTGGGCCAACTTGCGCTTCAGGATCGACTTGATGCGTTGGCCGACTTTGTCTGAGCGAACAATGTAGAACTCCAGGAGAATGTAGTGTTGGGCGTTTTCCATGGCATCGAACAGCGCTTCAAAGGTGGCATCACCATCCTTGAGGAGATCGCACCGATTCCCGGTGGTAAACGGCTGCCGGCCCAGTTTGCAAAGTGCCTGGAGCTCGTCTGGAAAATGTTCATCGGCGCGCTTGCTGATTGCAGCCGTCTGGTGTTCGAAATGATTGAGCAGTTCTGTCAGCGCGGCGTCCCCGGTGCGTCTGGCCTTGATATAGCCACCGAACCGATTGCGTCCGAATAACAGGAACATGGGGACGGCGATGTAAGGCAGGCTGATTAGCGCCAGAATCCAGGCGATGGCCCCCTGTGCTACACGGTAGGTCATCAGTATCCGATAGATGCAGGCAGCGGCAGCCAGGTAGATCAGGGCCAGTGCGAGGGGCAGCCAGGGCACATCTGCGATGCTCATTCCGGCGCTTCTCCGTTGTCGAGGTTCAGGTGGCGGGCACGGTACTGGGCCGGCGCCGTCCCGGTCCAGCGCTTGAACGCGCGGCTGAAGGCGCTGAGTTCGGAAAAGCCCAGCAGGAATGCGATTTCGCCCAGTGCGTAATGGTCCGACGCCACATAGCGCATGGCTTTGTCCTTACGGACTTCCTCTACTAACTCGTGAAACCCAAGCCCTTCCTTTTTTAGCCGTCGATACAGTGTTTGGCGGCTCATATGGCACTGTTTTGCCAGAGTGTCGGCGTCAATGCGGTCGGTGGACATCTGGCGTGAGATCAGTCGCCGGATCTTGCGGCCGAAGGTGCGCCTGCTTTGCAGCCGGGCCAGCACTGCGTTGACCTGTTTCAGCACGGCGGAATAAACGTAAGGGTTGCGATGGGGAATAGGATGGCTCAGGTGGCGGCTACTGAATGCCAGGCGCGTTGCGGCACAGCCAAAAAACACCGGGCCACCCAGTAATCGCTGATATTCGGCGGCATAGCCTGGTTTCGGATGGGCGATCTCGGCCCACTCGGCAACGATGGAAGGATGGATGAAATGTCGGGTGCGGCATAAAGCCGCCGCGAGTGTCCTATCCATATCCTGGCGACAGTAATGCCCGGGGGTGTCCGCCTGCCAGGTCAGGATGGCCTGCTCGCCCGTCTGTTCAAAACTCAGGATCACCGATTCGTTGATCAACCGGTGCAGGCGAACATACTGGGTAACGGCTTCGCCCAGAGTGTCGCAATTGAAGAATACATGGCCTACCAGTCCCATCCGGTCAGGATCGACCACCTGGCCGGCATGGAGGCCAACGGCAGGGTCTCCGGTTACCTTTTCGGCGTGTTCCCACAGGCGGTAGTGGCGATCGGCCGGAATGCGCAGGTCCGGGTCTGCCAGCTCGTTCCTGCTGAACCCGGCGATCTGCTCAACGGCTGGGAGATCCAGCACGCCTTGACGGTCCAGGTAGTGAACCAGGGCCAGCGTGCTGGAGGCTGCAACCAGTGGCGATGCGGTGGCTTTTGCCTGGGATGAGTTCACGGTCACCTATGATTGATGGTTAACAGGAATTCATCGGTGCTGATACAAAATGTCAAACCTGTGGGACAGCCTGTCAACGGTTTATGGTCCTAACAACGATAGCATTAAGTCATTGAGGATTCTCACCCGCACATCTGGATTGGAGGTGTTTTCATGGAACTGGAAATTTTTGTGCCCCATAACGAGCTGGAGCGCTCTAATATCGCCGCTTTGGCTGAGTACCTGAACAGCATGTACTACTGCTAATCAGTTTCAGCAAACGTTTATGACCTGAGCCGGGGGAGACCCCGGCTTTTTTTTGCCTGAAATATCTGGCCGGTTGTCAGGCAAGCCTGCGGCTTGCCCTTGTGCCAACAACATTCGATGGTAATGTAGTCGGCTTAACGATAGCAGCCTGTTCTCACACGATTCTATCCGGCGACTCCAGGAGGTCCTGACCATGAGTGTTGAACTCAATTACCGCATTACCGGCGACGGTCCGCCATTGATCCTTCTCCATGGCCTGTTCGGCTCGCTGGAAAATCTGGGAGGCATCACCCGTCGCCTGCAGGACCAGTGGCAGATTCATGCTCTGGATCAGCGCAATCACGGCGCTTCCCCCCATACCGACACTATGGATTACCCGGCTATGGCCGACGACGTGTTGGCTTACATGGACGCTCAGGGGCTGGAAAAGGCGTCTATTCTGGGCCACTCCATGGGCGGAAAGACCGCGATGCAGGTCGCGTTGCAAGCTCCGGGCCGGGTTAATCGGGTTATCGTGGCGGATATCGCACCGGTGACCTATAAACCCCGTCATGATGCAGTTCTGGAGGGGCTGACCTCAGTGGATCTGGGCTCGATCCGCACGCGACAAGATGCCGACAAGGTGCTGGCGGATTATGTAGAGGAACTTGGTGTCAGGCAGTTCCTGCTGAAGAACCTGGTGCGGGTGGCGGATGACGAAGGAAGCCAGCACCCCGGACCGTACCGCTGGCGGCTGAACCTGCCCGTAATTGAGCAATGTTACCCTCACCTTGCGCGTGCACCGGAAGGGGAGGGGCCGTTTGAAGGTCCTGTGTTGTTTATCAAGGGAGCCGATTCAGCCTATATTCAGGAAAAGCACCGCGACGACATCCGTCAGCGCTTTCCCGCAGCGGATTTGAGAATCATCACCGGGACAGGGCACTGGTTGCATGCAGAGAAACCCGACAGCTTTGTGGCACTGTGTCGTCGTTTCCTCACGAATTAGCGCCTGGTAGCGAGGGGTACCTGCCAGTTTAGCCGCCGGCGGGTGTCTGATAAGGTTACGGAATCGTATCTGACTGGAACAGGCATCCTCTATGAAGTGGCTTCTGGGCGCATTGCTGATTGGTTTTTTGGTGCTGGGTGGTTTCCTGTTGTCGCCATCTCCCATCAACAGTCAGGCCTGGAACGCCCCTTCGCCGCAGCCATTGACCGGTAAGCTGGCTCCCAACGAACGTCTGAGACTGGCAGACCTGCTGGCCAGGGGAGAGGTTTACGGTCCCGAAGACACCACGGTGGATGACGACGGCATTCTCTACACTGGCACGCAGGATGGCTGGATTGTCCGGGTCAAGCCGGATGGCCAGACGGAAAAGTGGCTGGAAACCGGAGGCCGCCCCCTGGGCATGGTATTTGATCGTCACGGCAATTTAATCGTGGCGGATGCCTGGAAGGGGCTTCTCTCCATCGCGCCCGACAAGACCGTTACCGTGCTGACCCGAGAGGCGGAGGGCTTGCCTTTCCGGTTCACCGACGATGTGGATATTGCCCCGGACGGTCGCATCTACTTTACGGATGCCAGTTCGAAGTTCCGTCAACCCGAGTATCAACTGGATTTGCTCGAGATGCGCCCCCACGGTCGGCTGCTTCGATATGATCCGGCCACGCGTAAAACCGAGGTGTTGCTCAGCAACCTGCATTTTGCCAACGGCGTGGCGGTGTCGCCGGACGGCGAGTACCTGCTGGTGAACGAAACCTGGAAGTATCGAATTCTCAAGTACTGGATCGGTGGTCGTTATCCTGGGCAGGCCGAAGTATTCGCCGACAACCTGCCTGGTTTCCCCGACAACCTGGCAGTCGACCACAAGGGCCGCTACTGGGTGGCGTTTCCCACGCTCCGAAATTCCCAGGTGGATACCCTGCACCGGCAGCCATGGCTGAAGGATTTGCTGGCCAAACTACCGGACTATTTCAAGCCGAAGCCTCAGGAATACGGGCTGGTGGTGGCCATGAACGAGGATGGCGGAGTGATCACCAGTCTGCACGATACCAAGGGCACCCATCTGCAGGAGATTACCTCGGTCAATCCCCATAACGGCCACCTCTACTTTGGTTCACTTCACAACGACCGCATCGGCCGGTTAGCCTTGTCAGCCATTCCGGGGTTGGGGGATAACAGCAATGAGTGACGGCAATCCGGTGAACTGGGATCTTCCCGAACCGTTTACCATGACCATCGAGGTTCGGGATGCGGATACTGACAGACTCGGGCACGCCAACAATGTGGTGTACGTGCGCTGGCTTGAAGAGATCAGCTGGCAGCACATCGACAGTCTGGGTATGACCTGGGAGCTGCACGAAAAAACCGGTAAGGCCATGGCAATCACTCGCACCGAGATTGATTACCTGGCGTCCGCCAACGCTGGTGACCGCTTGATGCTGGGTACTTGGCTGACGGGGTTCGATGGTCGTTTTCGCTCCGCTCGCCAGTTCCAGCTGGTGCGGGAATCCGACGGCAAGACCCTGGTGCGGGCAGTATCCACCCATGCCTGTGTCAACATGAAGAGTCAGAGGCCCTCGCGGATGCCCGCGGAATACGCCGACATCCTCGGCGGTGCGATGGTGCCCGGTGGTCGCGCCTTTGATACCACAGAGTGAATTTCTGCTAGTCTGAACAGATGTTCCTGTCCTGTTCCTGAAGCTGTCTGGAGAGCCCCATGGAAAATACCGTTGATCCGAATGCCGGCAACGCCATGCGTCACGTGGTCTACGACCAGTTTGGCGATACTGACGTCCTGCGGATCGAATCCTCCGCCATTCCCGACCCGGGGCCTGAGGAAGTACTGTTCAGGGTGGCCGGCGCGGGGCTGAATCCCATCGACTGGAAGACGCGGAAAGGCCTGGGATTTGCCGCCCGGCAGATTGAAGACCACCTGCCGTGGACGCCAGGCTACGATGCGTCGGGTGAAGTGATTGCCGTCGGCCGAGATGTGACCACATTGGCGCCGGGTGACCGGGTGATGGGCATGGTGGGCTTCCCGGCTGGCGGAGGAAGTTATTCCGAATACGCCGTGGCTCGCGCCGACGAGTTGGCCATTGTGCCGGAGGAGCTGGACCTGGTGACTGCCGGCGCTATGCCGCTGGCCGCGTTGACCGCCTGGCAGGCATTGTTCGAAGTGGCGGAACTGGAGGCTGGTCAGAAAGTGCTGATTCACGCCGGTGCTGGCGGGGTCGGGCATTTTGCGGTGCAGTTCGCGCTCGAGCGGGGCGCCCATGTGATCGCCACCGCTTCAGCCAGTAATCGCGATTTCCTGGCGGCCTTTGGGGTCCATGAGGTGATTGATTACCACACCACCGACGTGGTGGACGAGTGCTATGGTCTGGACGTGGTGCTGGATCTGGTCGGCGGCGACGCGGGCAAGCGCTCCCTGCATACCCTGAGCGAGCACGGTGTACTGGTCACAATTCCCACCGCGACGGCGGATGACATCATAACCGCGGCGGAGTCCCTTGGGCTGAGAGCCCATGGAATGACCGTCCGCCCGGATGTGTTTCATCTCGACGAGATCGCTGAATTGATCGAAGACGGTGATGTACGCGTCCATATCGACAAGGCCTTCCCGCTGGAACAGGTCGCCGATGCCCACCGCTTGCTGGAGGGCGGGCATGTTCGGGGTAAGCTGGTTCTGGACTGCGGGGCCCGCTGATACGCTCAGGTTGGAGCGGGTTCCGGTGACTCCCCGGTATCCCGCTCCTTGCGTTCCTTCCTCGCCTGGGGTGGCACCAGGCTCACCAATGTCCAGTCTTTCTCGGGCTTGATGGCCTCCATGCTCTTGACCGGCGTGATGTGTTCGCGCGTGTTCACCACGAACAGCACCATGGCCTGGCGATCGTACTTGTCCAGGAAATCCTCGAACGTAAATTCGTCGCTGAGCTGGGTGGTTTTCACCGAATAGTTCTGGCTGGCCAGGCTGGCCAGCTTGGCATAGCTCACGCCGCCGAAGAGCCCTCTCGTCAGTTGTATTTTCTCGGCGGTCTGGTGCCGGGCCTTCTGGTCCTGATCGCCTTCGGCCAGGGTTAGCACCGAGTCTTTTCCGAACCAGTCCAGGAAGTGGTAGGTTGCCAGGGAATTCATGTGCTTGTAGGGGGATATAACCAGCAGATTACCAATGCCGGTCAGGTCCAGGTGGGTCGACGCATGCTCGGACACCGGGTTGCCGAAATACACCTGCAGGTTTTCCATGCGCGCCTGTTTGACGTTCTCCCAGTTGGTATCCGCCAGGGTAACGGGGACCTCCAGCTTTTTCAGCGCCAGGCCGATTTTTCGGGCCACCGGGTTGGCGCCGAGAATCAAAAAGCCGTATTCCGCCGGTTCGGCGACCTTCAGTAGCCTCGCCAGTGGCCGTGCGGTAAGACTCTGTAGGGTGACGGTGGCGATGATCAGCATGAATATCAGTGGCACAAGGGCCCCGGCGCTTTCGTAGCCCAGTTTCTGTAACTGAAACGCAAACAGGGCGGAAACGGCAGCGGCGACGATGCCACGGGGGGCGATCCAGCTCAGGAACAATTTGTCGCGCCAGTTGAGGCTGGTGCCAATGGCCGATAGGAAGATGCTTGCCGGGCGTGCGACCAGCATCAGCAATGCCAATACGGCCACCAGTCCCCAGCCTAGTTGAGCGATGGCTTCGAACTCCACCCGTGCTGCCAGGATGATGAAGAGAGCGGAAATCAGCAGCACGCTCAGGGATTCCTTGAACTCCAGGATGCTGTCGATGGGGACCTGCTTCATGTTGGCCATCCAGATCCCCATGATAGTGACCGTCAACAGGCCGGACTCGTGGGCCATCTCATTCGACAGGGCGTAGACCCCGAGCATGAACGTCAGTGTGCCAGCGTTATGCAGATACTGGGGTAACAGGTGTTTGCGCAGGGCGATACCGTTGAGCCAGCCGGCCACCGCCCCGATCAGGAAGCCGACCGCCAGGGTTTTACCGAAGATGTACATGGAATGTCCGAACACATTGCCCTGGCCCCAGGACACAATGCCCTCGAACACGAGAACCGCCAATAAAGCCCCCACGGGGTCGATAATAATACCTTCCCAGCGCAGAATATTGGCGAGCTTTGCGTCCGGTCGGACGGAACGAAGCAAAGGGGCGATAACGGTGGGGCCGGTGACGATGGATATGGCGCCAAACAGGAGCGCCACTTCCCATGACACATCAAGGATCCAGCGGGCAGCCAGGGTGCCAATGATGCAGGTGACAATGGAGCCGACGGGAATCAGGTTGCGGACCATTTTGCCATGGCCGCGGATTTCGTCGTAGCGAAGGGTCAGGCTGCCTTCAAACAGGATGATGGCTACGGCCAGGGAAATAACCGGGAACAGCAGGTCTCCAAACACGATCTCGGGGTCCAGAAAACCCAACAGCGGCCCTGCTGCAATGCCTCCGGCCAGGAGGAACAGGATGGCGGGCATGCGAACCCGCCAGGCGAGCCACTGGCAGAACAGGGAGAGCACACCGATGCAGGCAAGAAGGAAGACAGTGCTGACGGTCATAGTGGAATCAGTTCCGTTGAATAATGGGTTTAATTCTGTGGTTCCGAAAGAGAGTCTGCTGTCTTATCTGAATTGGCCTTGCGCGACAGGCGAGCCAATAACCGAGCCGCAGCAAAGAAGCCAAAGCTGGCTGTAACAGGGCTGGCAGCACCAAACCCGGAGGCGCAATCCAAACGGACCGGGCCCTCTGTAGCTGGCTTCTGGAGGCAGACCTCGCCGTCCCCTGCAGGATACGTGAGCTGTTCCAGGGAGTACACGGCCTCAATCCCGAAACGCCGCTTGGGGTTGCGTGAGAAACCGTATTCCCGCCGCAGAGTATTACGAACCTTGGCCAATAATGGATCCTGTGTGGTTTTGCTCAGGTCACTGACGCGGATCTGGGTTGGGTCCATCTGACCGCCGGCGCCGCCAGCACACACCAGTGGAATCTTGCGACGCTGGCAGTGGGCAATCAGCGCGGCCTTGGCTTTGACGCTATCAATGGCATCGACCACGCCGGACATCTCTGGAGTAATCAGTTCATCGACGTTCTTGGTGTTCAGGAATCCGAAGTGAACCCGTATATCGGCCTCCGGGTTGATCGCCCGCAAACGGTCCGCCATGGCGTCCGTTTTGGTGCGGCCATACTGTCCGGTCAGGGCGTGGAGCTGGCGATTGGTATTGGACACACAGATATCGTCCATGTCGATCAGCGTCAAGGTGCCGACTCCCGAGCGGGCAAGTGCCTCGGCCGCCCAGGAGCCCACGCCACCCAGTCCGACGATGGCGATGTGGGCGTGACGGAAGTGCTCCAGAGCACGGCGGCCATAGAGTCGTTCGATACCGCCGAAGCGGAAATGAAAATCGTCGCCCGTCATGGTGCATCTCCGGAGAAAAGCCACGATTGTAACCCAGCCCAGCCGGCTGTCTCTAATCAGTAACCGGATATCGTATTCATGAGGTGAAATGAGCAGGCATAAAAAAAGGCCACGCAAGAGCGTGGCCTGTAAGCAAATGCCCAACCCGACGGGGGCTGGGCCGGACTAGTTCAGAGACACTAATCAACGTGATCAGTATCGTTTATCAACGTGTCGCCCAGAAGGTCACAAACTGTCAACGGCCGGTCATTTTCGGCCAAGGCTCCGGCAGGTTGGTACAGTTTCAGGTCCATCCGCCTCAGCGTATAAAGGGGTTCAGTAAGCGAGTGAACGTGCCGGTTAATTTAACCGGTGCGCTGAGCACGGACAGGGTGATGCAGTCTTCGCAGCCAACCGCCACAGGTTTGTGCTCGTCTTCCTGATTGAGCACCACGAAGTCCCACTGGTTGAACACACCTTTCTGGTCCGAGAACGCACCCTGGAGAACAATCGTGGTTTCACTCCCTCTGTGGGTATGCGCGGGTGCCTTCCCACCGGCTGCCAACTTCTGAAGAACCACCTGCTCGTTCTGGCCGGGAAACCGTTCGCTGATGTCCAGCACACTGACATCGCCGAGCTGACGTTTCCAGGGCAGCGAGTTGAGATCGTCGCCCAGCAACTTTTGAAGAGGGCTCATGCGCTTGGCTTGTGTACTGATGTAGGTCTCCGTCATGTCAGGCTCGCTGTCTATGCGTGACAGGATAGCGTCAAACATGTCCGATGAAACACCGACCTGGGGCTGACTTTCCATCATTACGGCACCCAGGCTGTCGAGCGTATCCACACGGCTGCGACAATGGGGGCACTGATCCAGATGGAGACGAATGCACAGTGCGTGGGGCTCACTGAGATTGCCCGCACTGAATTCCATCAGGGTGAGTGTGTCTGGATGATGCCGTGTCATACGTTCTGGTCCTGCAAAATCACTTTCAGTTTGTTCAGTGCCAGACGAACCCGGCTTTTTACGGTACCGAGTGGAATATTGAGCTCGTCCGCAACCATCTGGTGTGACTTGCTCTCCATGTAGACCTTGGCAATCACAGTAATCTGTTCTTCCGGGAGGTGGCTGAGGGACTCTCTTACCCGGCGTTCGGACATCAGGCGGTGCAGCGACGTAACGGGCTCATCTTCGTTTTCGCCGGGGATCTGCCACAGGTCTTCCGTTTCAACAGGCATCTCTGCGCTCGTGCGTTTCATCTTGCGCAGCATGTCGATGCGCTGGTTACGGGCAATGGTGAAAATCCAGGTCGACGCGGCAGCCTTCCGCCAGTCATATAAGCAGGAGCGGCGCCAAATCGATACGAAAACCTCTTGCACCAGTTCTTCAGCATGGCTCGCCATGCCGTTAGCCATAGCGTAGTACTTGATCTGTGGGCCAAAATGCTCAAACAGGGCATGATAGGCCTGTCGATCCTGACGCTTACCCACTTTCTCCAGTAGCTGGCTCCAGGGGTCCTTGCGGCCCTCGGCCCGAGCTGGTTTCTGATCCAGTGTGGACACCGGACGCTCCTTGACAGTCGCATGATTTGGCATTGTTGTGTTCATCATTCTATGCACTCGCCCCGGGTTTGTCAGTCGTGATATTTACGGGGGCGATGGGCAGACGGATCTGTTGGGCGGTATTTTTCCCCGCGCATGCTACTGGCTGGCTTCTCCGCCGCTCGGTGTCGTCTGCAGGGAGATTGCCGACCGCTATCATCACGGCTAATCTTTGGCAGATATTGATCAGGAACGCTTGGCCCACATGAATGCTCCCGGAAAGACTGGCAACTTGCCTGTTATTCGCGCTCACTACGCCGATATCCTTTGCCAGTTGGCGGAAGAAAAGGGGGCGGCGCGTGGCCAGTTGCTGCGCTCGGCTGAAATTCGCCCGTCGATGTTGGGGCACCCGGACAACTTCATTACCGTGGAGCAGTTCAGTAGCCTTTGTCGCGCAGCCTTGGCGCTGAGCCACGAGCCGGCTCTGGGATTGGAGTACGGCAAGCGCCTGAAGTTCACTACTCATGGCTCCCTGTCACAGGCGGCCATCAGTTGTGACAACATTGGCCAGGCTCTTACGGTGCTGATCAAGTATTTCCGCATCCGGTTCGTGTATATGAATTTGAGCTTTTTCACCGAGGACAACGACGCGGTACTGCAGCTCGATATCGTGCACAGCCTGGATGACCTGCATCGGTTCAATGCGGAAGTGGTGCTGGCCTCGCTGATGGATGTGAACCTGCTGTTATTCGGGCGCCGCCTGCTTGATGGTGGGAGTTGTCGACTGAATTATCCGCCACCGGAGTATGCTGTGGCCTATGAGTCGCTGTTCGGCAATCGTATCCGATTTGACGCTGGCGCCAATCAGCTCCGTTTTCGCAAGGAATTCCTGGAACTGCCAATTTCCCTGTCCAATCCTGTGGCGCGTCGGGTAGCGGAAGCGCAATGCCAGGAGGAAATGCGATCGCTGGAAGCGACCACATCGATTCCGGAGCGAGTGGGGCGGTTGCTGGAGTCGGTACGGAATGGCCGACTTCCGGGTATTGATTCCGTGGCAGCGCAACTGGGTGTTTCGCCCAGGACACTGCGTCGTCAGCTCAGCGCCGAAGGCCTGAAGTTTCAGGGCATCCTTGATGACATCCGCCATCGGCGTTCCCTGGAGCTGCTTCGGCGGACCGACCTCGGTATCGATGACATTGCCTATCGCCTGGGGTATAGCGACCCGTCCAACTTTGGCCGCGCCTTCCGTAAATGGGAAGGCCTGTCGCCCTCAGCCTGGCGCGTAAACAACGCCTGATCCGGATTATTCTTCCAGGTAGGTATAGCCGCCAAGTCCGTTTTCCAGTTCCTCCAGCAGGCTCGTCTGTTCTTCTTCCGGCAGTCCGCTGGTGGCAAATTTCTGCTGGTAGGCCCGTAGCAGGGCGGCAGGTTCGAAGTTCACGTACTGCAGCACCTTGGCCACGGTATCGCCATGAATTGGCTCGCTCACGATATGACCGCCGCCGGCATTGCGTCGTACATCCACCGAGTGGGTGTCGCCAAACAGGTTGTGCATATCACCGAGGATTTCCTGGTAGGCACCGGTCATGAAAAATCCCATCAACATGGGTTCTTCCGGCGCCTCTTCGGGCAGCGGGAAGGTGGTTTCGACGCCCTGGCCGTCCACGTACCGGTCAATGCGCCCATCGGAGTCACAGGTAATATCCTGAATGACCGCGCGACGGGTGAGAGGGCGATTCAGCCCGTTCACCGGCATGATCGGGAAAATCTGATCGATCCCCCAGACGTCCGGCAGCGACTGAAACAGCGAAAAATTCACGAAGAGTTTCTCCGCCAATTTTTCATTGAGCTCGTCGATGATTTCCCGATGCGCCCGGTTGGCGGAATTCAGCTGTTTTCTCAGAGCCCGGCAGCAGGTGGTATAGAGGGTTTCCGCCCGGGCCCGGTCCATCAGTGACAGCAGGCCATGAGCGAACTGGGTGTGGACATCCGCCATGGCGTGGAGAACATCGTGGTAGATCTCAGCCAGGGAACGGCGCGATTCCTCATCCCGCAGGCTCTCCAGGTCGCGCCACAGATCCTGCAGCGGTGCTGGGGTATCGCTGGCCGGTTGTTCGGGCGGTCGCGTGTCGGGCACTTCCCGATCAATCACATTGGTCACAAGCACCGAGTGGTGAGCCGTCAGCGCACGGCCGGATTCACTGATCAGGTTGGGATGGGGAATGTCCGCCCGATCGCACTCCGATTGCAGGATATGAATCACGTTGTAAGCGTATTCGTGCACACTGTAATTCATCGAGCAACTGCTGCGTGAGCGGGTGCCCTCGTAGTCCACGCCGAGCCCGCCGCCGATATCCACCGTGCCCACGGGCGCACCCATGTGGCGTAATTCACTGTAGAAACGGGCGCACTCGCGCAGCCCGGTCTGGATGTCACGGATATTGGCAATCTGCGACCCCAGGTGAAAATGCAGCAACTGAAGGGATTCCAGGGCCCCGGCACGGCGCAGGGTCTCGACCACATCCAGCACCTGGCTTGCGGACAGGCCGAATTTCGACTTCTCACCGCCGGTGTTCTGCCAGTTGCCCTTGCCGATGGTCGCCAGCCGTGCGCGCACACCAATCAGTGGTGTCACTCCCAGACGGCGGGCTTCCTCGAGGATGAGCGGCAACTCGGACTGTTTTTCAACCACAATGAAGACCCGGTGCCCCAGCTTCTGCCCGATCAGCGCCAGCCGGATGTATTCGCGGTCTTTGTAGCCATTGCAGACAATCACCGATTCCTGCTGGCGCGACAGTGCCAGAACCGCCATTAACTCCGGCTTACTGCCGGCTTCCAGGCCAATCTGGTTGTCGCTGGCGGCCGGTTCGGCGCAGAGCAGTTCCTCAACCACCCGGCGCTGCTGGTTGACCTTGATCGGGTAGACGGCTGTGTAGCCTCCCTGGTAACCGTGTTCATGGGCCACCTTGTTAAACGCCCCACACAGCTTGTTGACCCGATCATGGAGAATATCGGTAAAGCGGATTAACACCGGAAGCTGGACGCCCTCACGGACCAGGGAGCGGGTAAGCTCAGGCAGGTTGATATCCTCGCCGCTGTGCCCCCGGTCGGGCCTTATCAGGACCTCGCCACGGGCATTCACATCGATATAACCATCGCTCCAGTGGGCAATGTTGTACACCTTGTGGGCGGCGCTGAGGGTTGGTTCGCTCATGGGGTTTTCCTGTGCTGAATCCGCAGCCGGCAACGGGCCGGCCTATGGCGCTCATTGTATGGATTCCACCGCCCCGCTAAAAGAACAACACCCGAAAAACACCGCCCAGAGGCAATGATAGTCCTTTAGGTGTGGTGGCTACGCACCTACAATAGCTTCAATACGAACAGGCTCAACGCGTACATCCGGAGACACGACATGACTGCACTGAACGACGGCTGGTTTACCGAAATATTCCAGGACCAGGGAACCGCCTTTTCCCTGCAGGTAAAGAAGAAATTGCACGAAGAACAAACCGACTTCCAGAAACTGGAAATCTGGGAAACCGAAACCTTCGGCAACCTGATGGTGCTCGACGGCTGCGTGATGCTCACCACCCGTGACAACTTTCTTTATCACGAAATGATGACTCATCCAGCCCTGTTCACCCATAAAGACCCGAAAAAAGTCGTCATCGTTGGCGGTGGTGATTGCGGTACCTTGAAAGAGGTTCTCAAGCACCCGGGCGTGGAAGAGGCCTGGCAGGTGGAAATCGACGAGCGTGTGACCCGTCTTTCGGAACAGTATTTTCCCGAACTCTGCGAATCCAACACTGATCCTCGCGCCAACTTCTTCTTCGGCGACGGCATCCAGTGGATACGCGATGCGGTGCCAGGAAGCCTCGACGTCATTATCATTGACAGCACTGACCCGGTCGGCCCCGCCGAAGGCCTGTTCGCCCTCGACTTCTATCGTGACTGCATGATCGCCCTGCGAGACGGTGGCATCATTGTCCAGCAGAGCGAATCGCCGCTGCTGCACACCAACACCATCATCAAGACCATCCACGACGAGATGAAAACGGCCGGTTTCGACCATGTTCGCACCCTGCCGTTTCCGCAACCGGTGTACCCCACCGGCTGGTGGAGTTGCACCATGGCGGGGAAAGAAAAGCCGGTGGTCTATTTCCGTGAGGAAGACGCCGGCCAGCGGCCGTTTGTGACCCGGTATTACAACGCCGACATCCACCGTGGGGCATTGGCTATGCCGCAGTTCATGGTGGATGCCCTGGAAGATGAGGTGATGTCGAGCGAACGGTAGAGGAAACAAAAAAGAGGGGCGCCCGCAGGCGCCCCTCTTTTGATCCAGTGTCAGCTGATATTACTTGCTGCTGACAAACTCCGGATAGGCTTCCATACCACACTCAGACAGATCTACACCTTCGTACTCTTCCTCTTCGGTTACCCGAATGCCCATGACCGCCTTGAGGATGCCCCAGACAATCAGGCTGGTCACGAAGACCCAGATGAAGATGGTCAGCATGCCGACCAACTGACCCATGAAGGTCGCGTCCGCGTCGGACAGCAGTACCGCGAAGATACCCCAGATGCCGACCACGCCGTGTACCGAGATGGCACCGACCGGGTCATCAATACGCAGCTTGTCGAGTGTCACGATTGAGAACACCACGATGATGCCGCCGATGGCGCCGATAATGGTTGCCAGCAGAGGTGAAGGATCAGCCGGTTCGGCTGTGATTGCCACCAAACCAGCCAGGGCGCCGTTCAATGCCATGGTCAGGTCAGCCTTGCCGAACATGATGCGAGCCACAATCAGGGCGCCGATCAGGCCGCCAGCAGCTGCTGCGTTGGTGTTCAGGAACACGTTGGCGACTTCGTTGGCCACACCGATGCCACCGAGCTTCAGGGTAGAACCGCCGTTGAAGCCGAACCAGCCCATCCACAGGATAAAGGTGCCCAAAGTTGCCAGCGGTAGGTTGGCACCTGGAAACGCCTTGATCTGGCCGTCCGCACCGTACTTGCCTTTACGGGCACCCAGCAGCAGCACACCGGCCAGAGCCGCAGCAGCACCTGCCATGTGGACGATGCCGGAGCCGGCGTAGTCGCTGTAGTTCAGTTCGAACATGCCGAAGACAGCGTCGCCGTTCCAGGTCCAGGAGCCCTGCATCGGGTAGATGAAGCCACACATGACGACGGCGAAAGCCAGGAAGGCCCAGAGCTTCATGCGCTCGGCCACGGCACCGGAAACGATGGACATGGCGGTTGCAACGAAGACAACCTGGAAGAAGAAATCAGAAGCCCCGGCGTATTCACCCATCTCACCAAAACCGGCTTCGTTGGAAGCAGCAAGGACTCCGGCAATCGCCGCATCGTCCATTTGAGCGACCGTGGTAACGCCGCTGAGGAAGAGACCGCCACCGTACATTATGTCGTAGCCGCAGATGAGGTACATCGTGCAGGCAATGGCAAACAGGGAGACGTTCTTGGTCAGGATTTCAGTGGTGTTCTTTGCACGCACCAGGCCGGCTTCAAGCATTGAGAAGCCTGCGGCCATCCACATGACCAGGGCACCGCAAATAAGGAAGTAGAAGGTATCCAGCGCATACTGGAGTTCAAAAATGTGATTGAGATTGCTTTCCATGTGAAGCCCTCCGCACGAGGCTTTTCAGGTTATAAGTTTTTTGCGTTGGCAGTCTGGTAAGTCAGGCGTTGATCAAACCGCTTCTTCGCCGGTTTCCCCGGTTCTGATTCGGATGGCCTGTTCCAGCTCGGTCACGAAAATTTTGCCGTCACCGATTTTTCCGGTGTTGGCTGCCTTGGTGATGGATTCGATGACCTGGTCGAGGAGGTTGTCGCCGATCGCAACTTCAACCTTGACCTTGGGCAGAAAGTCCACCACGTATTCTGCGCCACGGTAGAGCTCGGTATGGCCCTTCTGGCGACCGAAGCCTTTGACTTCAGTGACGGTTACGCCTTGTACGCCAATCTCGGATAGTGCCTCACGGACATCATCCAACTTGAAAGGCTTGATGATCGCTGTCACAAGTTTCATTGCTTTCTCCTTGATAAAGCCGTCTCAACATCTGGAACTCTTGGGCCTGTTGTTGAGGTCGGGATGCTGCCACCTCGCACACCAATTGTGCGGATTGCGTACAAGGCTTTTAGCATCGGGTGTGCCAACGCAAAAAATAACAATATTATCAGTATCTTGAGTATATTCTGATCCAAAATGGATCGTCAGGCCGCACCATTTAGGGGCTTGCCTGCCATAAGCGAACCATAATGATGCACGAACTCTGTGCGAGCATTACGGCCTGCCTCGGCGACATTATACTGTCGACGGCCACAGTATGGCAGGGGAGGCATTAGTGTTACACTCCGAAGCGTCGTTCAGGCACGACCAAAAGCCCGCCCAGGGCGTGGTTTAGTCAAACGCAGCTATTTTGACCGGTGATTTTTTGAGAGGTGATTCGTGAAAGGTCCGCAGGATTTCTTTTCCCAGCTTCAGGGACAGTTCGGCCAGTTCGTTCCCGATATGGCCCGTGCCGCGCGCGAGGACTTTGAAGCTCAGGCCCGCGCAACGGTGATGACGGTTCTGTCGCGCCTTGAACTGGCCACCCGTGAAGAGTTCGATGCCCAACAAGCTGTACTGATGAAAACCCGCGAAAAGGTCGAGGCGCTGGAAAAGCGCGTGGCTGACCTGGAAAAGCAGTTCCCGAGTAGCTGACAGGCGGGAGGCCCGTCAGGCGGCCAGGCCGCTATTACCTATAACCATGGAAGGTTGTCATGTTTGCCGTTGTCCATACCCGCGCCAGTATTGGCGTTTCTGCACCCTCCGTTACCGTTGAAGTCCACCTGTCAGGCGGTCTGCCGGCGCTGTCCATTGTCGGGCTTCCCGAAACGGGGGTTCGTGAAAGCAGGGAGCGTGTTCGCAGCGCATTGATGAACGCCGGCTTTGAGTTTCCCGCCCGCCGCATCACCATCAATCTGGCGCCCGCTGACCTGCCGAAGGAAGGTGGACGTTTTGACCTCCCCATCGCTCTTGGCATCCTTGCTGCTTCCGGGCAGATTCCGGCGGAAAGCCTCGCGCAGTACGAATGCGTGGGCGAGCTTTCCCTTGATGGTGCACTCAGGCCGCTGAAAGGCGTGCTGCCGGCGATACTGGCAGCACGCAAAGAGGGGCGTCGGTTGCTGATTCCCCAAGCCAATGCCGCCGAAGCCGCCCTCGCCAGCCAGGACGATGTGTTGCCAGCTGGCCACCTGCTGACGGTCTGCGAACACCTGTGTGAGCGGGCGAGGATTTCCCCGGTACCGCCAGCGGTGCCGGAAACGGGCGTGAATAACGCTCCGGACCTTGCGGATGTGCATGGCCAGAGTGTACCGCGGCGGGCGCTGGAAATTGCCGCCGCTGGCGGGCACAACCTGTTGATGTTTGGCCCGCCAGGCACTGGTAAGAGCATGCTTGCCAGCCGCCTGCCGGGTATTTTGCCGCCGTTAACCACTGAATCTGCGCTTGAGGTAGCAAGTATCCACTCCGTGGCCGGCCTTCCCGTGCGGGACGGAGAGTGGTGTCGGCCGCCGTACCGCGCGCCCCATCATACCGCCTCGTCCGTTGCCATGGTTGGTGGCGGCGGTAGCCCGCGCCCCGGAGAAATCTCCCTGGCGCACCGCGGCGTATTGTTTCTCGACGAACTGCCGGAGTTCGAGCGCCGGGTGTTGGAAGTGCTGCGAGAGCCTATGGAATCCGGCGAGATTGCCATCAGCCGCGCGGCGAGGCAGGTGACCTTTCCAGCCCGCTTCCAGGTAGTGGCGGCCATGAATCCTTGCCCGTGTGGCTATCTGGGGCACCCGTCGATTGAATGCCAGTGCACACCTCCGCAGGTGCTCCGTTATCGGGCAAAGATATCAGGGCCATTGCTGGACCGGTTCGACCTGCATGTGGAAGTGCCGGTACAGAGCGGGGAGGTACTGATGAAGCATAATGGCGGAGGAGAGGCCAGTACGGTTGTTCGAGAGCGGGTGTATCAGGCCCGTGAGCGGCAGATGCAGCGTGGGTTCGGGAATTCTGCCTTGAGTGGTGGTGAACTCAAGGCGCACTGCCGCGTGGATGCTGCAGGCGAGGCCATGTTGTCCGCTGCCATGGAGCGTCTGGGACTCTCTGCCAGGGCATTGCACCGTATACTGCGGGTGGCGCGGACCCTGGCAGATCTGGACGGCTACGACCACATTGGCAATGGTCATCTGGTCGAGGCGCTGGGCTATCGCAAACTGGACCGACAGCAGACCCGGAACGCGCAGGTTTCGGTATAGTCCGCTGGGTGGCCTCTGGTAAACTGTTGCCATAACCCATTGAAGGAAAACCGCACAGGGCGGTTGAGGACGTCAGATGACCGATCACAACGATGTTTCCGGCGATTCACCCGTGACGACCCGCCGTGGCGTACGCAGTTTCGTGCTACGCCAGGGGCGGATGACCGAAGGCCAGAAAAAGGCCTACGACCGCAGTTGGCCCAAATACGGCCTGACCCGTGAACAGGGCATGATTGACCCACGCCAGATCTTTGGGCGGGACAACATGCTTAACCTGGAGATCGGGTTCGGTATGGGCAAGTCCCTGGCGGACATGGCGGAAGCGGCACCGGAGCAGGACTTCATCGGCGTGGAAGTACACCTGCCCGGGGTAGGCGCCCTGCTGAAAGAGATTGAAGACCGGGGGCTGGAGAATGTTCGTGTCTACGCCATTGACGCCAACGATGTGATCGACCGGTGCCTGCCCGATGCGGCGCTGGACCGGGTGATGGTGTTTTTCCCGGACCCATGGCACAAGAAGCGTCACCACAAACGCCGTTTGATTCAGCACGAATTTGTCCAGCGCCTGCGCCACAAATTGCGTGTGGGCGGGATCCTGCACTTGGCCACCGATTGGGAAAACTACGCCGAACACATGATGGAGATCATGGGAGAGTCCGAGGGCTTTGCGAATTCACAGGACATCGGTGAATATTCGCCGCGTCCGGAGGATCGCCCGATCACCAAGTTTGAGAAACGGGGTGAGACTCTGGGGCACGGCGTCTGGGATCTGGTATTTTACCGCACCAATTAGGCTGCCGGGTACGCTAACAGGTGGCGCTATTCGTGGGCCAGAGGATGGCGCCGGGCGGCGCGAATGATTACCAGCCCGGCACCACCCAGCATCAGGCCGGTGAATTTCACCAGTGCGCAGAGCGTGGCGGACAGGCTGACCATATCCGTGGGCGGGTCCATGTTATTGAGTAGCAAAATGTTTTCCGTCAGATCGCCGGCTCCCGCAGTTACAAACAGGGCTTTCACCCAGCGTGCCACGTTACGCTCCCTGACGCCCGGTCGGTCCAGCATCAGGTGATTGGTCAGGAAAATCAGCGTGGCCAGGTAAGCCGGTACAAACAGGAAGTCCAACCAAAGGGATATCTGTGCCCATAGCATGCCGTCCTGTCGCCAGCTGCGCAGTATGGCCATGGACTGGTCCGCCGTGGCGGCCATCTGGAAGCTGACGATGCCCTGGGGAGCTGAGCCAGTCTGCAGGGGCTGATTGACCACCACCAGGATCAGCAACAGGGCGGCCGTAGCCGCCAGGCTCAGGCTGAGCCGTTTGGGCAAAAGGGTCATAAGGCGCGGCAGTGACATCAGAGGAAGCGCTCCAGCAGACTGTTCAGATAACGCTGTCCGAGTTCCGTTGTCTGTATCCGTCCCGGTTTCAGCATGTTTTCTTTTCTCAATTCTTCAAGTTTTACCGCAACTCTGCTCAACGGTAAACCTGTACGTTCTGTGAACAGGTTTTCTGGCACTCCGGACGTCAACCTCAAGGCGTTCATCAAAAACTCCAATGGTCGCTCTTCCAGCTCGACCATTTGGCTGCCGGCGGTGCGGCTGCCTATGCGGTTCATATAGGCCTCGGGTTGGCGAGTTTTCCAGAAACGCCGAATATCGCCGTTTTGGAAGGTGACCTTGCCGTGGGCGCCCGCACCCAGCGCCAGGTAATCCCCGAACATCCAGTAATTCAGGTTGTGGCGGGACGCCATTCCGGGCCGACTCCAGGCGGATACCTCATAGTCTGTAAAACCCTGCTGATGCAGGTAGTCGGCCCCCTGGCAATAGATTTCCCAGAGGTGGTCGTCGTCGGGCAGTTGGGGCGGGCGGCTGTAAAACTCGGTGTTGGGCTCCAGGGTCAGTTGATACCACGACAGGTGTAGGGGTTGCCACGACATGGCCGCCTGCAAGTCATCCAGGGCGTCTGCCGGTGTCTGGCCTGGCAGACCATGCATCAGGTCCAGGTTGAAGTTGTCGAATCCGGCGTTGCGGGCTGCTTCAATGGCTTTGTGGGCCGCCATGTCGTCGTGAATACGCCCCAGCGCTTTCAGTTGCATGGGGTTGAAACTTTGAATGCCCAGCGAAAGCCGGTTTATCCCGGCGTCATGAAAGCCGTTGAAGCGGGCTTGTTCTACCGTGCCCGGGTTGGCCTCCAGTGTGATCTCGGCGCCGTCGGCAAACGACAGGTGCGTACGCAGCCGGTCGAACAATATGTTGTAGAAGTCCGGCGACATTAACGAAGGCGTGCCGCCGCCTATGAAGACGGTTTGGATGGGGCGCCCCTGGATTAATGCGAGGTCACCGGCAAGGTCCTCCATGATCGCATCAAGATAGCCGGCTTCAGGAATGTCGCCGGTCAGTGCGTGGGAGTTGAAGTCGCAGTAGGGGCACTTCTTCACGCACCAGGGCACGTGAATGTAAAGGCTTAGCGGGGGCAGGGCGCTGACCGCTGTGTCATCCGGCGGGGCCATGGTCACCCGGCCTCTTGCCCCAGTTGATTCAGAAGCAGAGTCAGTGCGCGCCCGCGATGGCTTATGCGTCCCTTCTCCGCACGGGACAGCTCGGCGGCACTGGTGCCTGTGTCCGGTACCAGGAACACCGGATCGTACCCGAAACCACCGTCACCCCGGGGTTCTGGCAGAATGCTTCCCGGCCAGCGACCATGGCAGATCACCGGGGTGGGATCATCGGCATGGCGCAGATAAACCAGTACGCAGTGGAACTGAGCTGTGCGACGGCCTTCAGGAACGTCCTTCAGCGCGTCGAGCAATGCCCGGACATTGTCCTCGTCGCTGGCCGTGTCACCGGCGTAACGAGCTGAACGGACGCCGGGTGCGCCGCCCAGAGCATCAACTGCCAGGCCGGAGTCATCCGCAAGGGCCGGCAACCCGGTGATGCGGGCGGCATGGCGCGCCTTGAGGATGGCGTTCTCCACGAAGGTGACGGCTGGTTCCTCGGCCTCGTCAACGCCCAGTTCGCCCTGGGCTACGGGCGCCAGCCCGAGGGGGTCGAGCAAGCCTGCGAGTTCGGCGATCTTGCCCTTGTTGTTGCTGGCGATTACCAGTCTGTTGGTGGCGTTGGTCATCAGTCGTTAAACAGTGTGTGGGTGAATCGGATGGGCAGATCCTGTCTGGCACCCGCGGGACGGGTGGTGATCTGGAAGGTCATTAACTCGGCGTTGCTGTACTGGTATTCGGCGATGAAATAGACCGCGTTACCTTCCTGGATGCGTCGAAACGCCAGGAACCGGGCCTGCTGGATATCGTTCATAACCTTGCCTTCCACCTGGCCCGATACCGGTTCCAGGCCGCCATCCTCGGTTTCCCTCATGATTGATATGTTGACGATACCAATACCTCGGCTGCGATTGAGGTTGTTCTCGCGGGCAATTTCAGGTGCCAGGAAGGTGCTTGGAAAAACGCTCCAGTGCACCTCGAATTCACCAAAGTCCTTCGAATCAGCATGGCTTTGACTAGTGAAGAGCAGGACCAGGCACGCCAGTGACAACAGCGCCTGCCAGTGATTACGACTCTGTGTGGTCATGATTTCTCCCGGGTTATCCGGTAAATGGCAATCTGCCCCAACATATTGGGCCAAATACGGCTGAGCCAGCGATCCTGGTGCTCGCCATCCACCACCGTGCGGTTCAGTATCCGGAAGTCCTTGCGGTAGCACAGGGCTTCAAAATCCTTGAAGGTGCACAGGTGGATGTTGGGGGTGTTGTACCATTTATACGGTAGCGTTTCGGATTCGGGCATGCGACCCCGTCGCATCAGGAACCAGCGCAATCGCCAATAGGCGAAATTTGGGAAGGTCACGATCCCCTCGCGACCGACTCGAAGCATTTCGTCGAGGACCATGTCCGGGCGTCGAACGGCCTGCAGGGCCTGTGTCATCAGCACCGTATCAAAGGAATGGTCTTCGAAATTACCCAGGCCCTGGGTGTCCAGGTTCTGCTCGATGACGGACACCCCACGACCCATGCAGGTGGTGATATGGTCCGGATTGATCTCCAGGCCAAACCCCGTGGCCTGTTTTTCCCGCTGCAGATAGTCCAGCAGGGTGCCGTCGCCGCAGCCCAGATCCAGTACGTGACTGCCAGCGCTGATCCATTGCTCGATGATTTTCAGATCTGTTCTCATGCGCCCACCTCCCGTGCAACTCTGTCCATGTAGGAATGGAAGATGGCGGTGTATCGCGGTGTTGGAATCAGGAAGGCGTCGTGGCCCCAGGGCGCGTCGATTTCCGCGTAGCTGACCTTGCGGCGGGCCGCGATCATGGCATTCACCAATTCCTCGGACCGCGCCGGGGTAAACCGCCAGTCGGTGCTGAATGACACTACCAGGAATTCGCAGCGCGCCTGGAGCAGGGCCTTTGCCAGGTCGTTGTCATGCTCATAGGCCGGATCAAAGTAATCCAGTGCCCGGGTCATCAGCAGGTAGGTGTTGGCATCGAATGACTCCGAGAAGCGCTCGCCCTGGTAACGGAGGTAGCTCTCTACCTGGAACTCTGCGTCGTAGCCGAACTTGTAGGCCTGATCCCGGAGTTCACGGCCAAACTTCTCACCCATGGAGGCATCGGAAAGGTAGGTAATGTGGCCAACCATGCGTGCCAGCATCAGGCCCCGGCGCGGCAACGTGTCGTGCTCATAGTAACGGCCGTCGTGGAACTCACGGTCGGACGTGATCGCCTGTCGTGCCACCTCGTTGAAGGCAATGTTCTGGGCACTCAGGCGTGGGGTGGAGGCAATAGTTACGGCATGCCGCAAACGGTCCGGGTAGTCCAGGCTCCATTGAAGAGCCTGCATCCCGCCGAGGGAGCCCCCCACCACGGCGGCCCAACATTCAATGCCGAGCCGGTCGGCCAGCAATGCCTGGCTGTGAACCCAGTCGCGTACTGTGATCACCGGGAAATCCGGGCCGTAGGGTTGGCCTGTCTGAGGATTGGTGCTACCGGGCCCGGTGCTGCCATGGCAGCCGCCCAGATTGTTCAGGCTGACAACAAAAAAACGGTTGGTATCAATTGGCTTGCCGGGGCCGATGCAGCTGTCCCACCAGCCCGGCTTGCGATCTTCCTTGCTGTGATAGCCGGCGGCATGGTGGTGGCCGCTGAGGGCATGACAGATCAATATCGCGTTCGTGGCATCCGCATTCAATTTGCCATAGGTTTCAATCACCAGATCATAACTCTCCAGCGTCTGATCGCAGGCGAGAGTGATCGGTGTATCGAAGTGCAGTGTCTGTGGGGTGACTATCCCGACAGAATCCGTTGGCAAGGGATCGGGCATTGGCGCGACAGGTTCCTGATTCAGTCCGTATTATCTGGAAGACGTTTCAGGCAAGGGCCGGGCGAAAACCTGCGTGTGAGTGCAGGCCAAACTGCTATGGCCAAGCGATTGCCAGCCAAGCAGTTTAAAGGCCGGCCTGCATGGCTGCAACCGCCATTTCCGGCGCCGGTCAGACCGCGCCGGAAATGTTGACCACCTTCTGCTGGATCAGGGTGGGTGCCGGTTTGCGGATTTGCCGCTGCATGGCGTCGGCGAGTTCAAGCTGGCGCGTCAGATCGCTGATGGTGTTCTGCAGTCGTTCACGTTCGGCCCGGCCGTCGCGGTTGGTGCGAACCATGTCCCGCAGGCGGCGGATCTGGTGCTCCAGCAGCTGCTTCTGTTCCATGGAGTATTGCATGATTGGCAACAACGCTTCCGACGGCCAGCGTTCGACATCGGCCCGTACGCGCAGATGCAGTGTTCGAGCTTCGCCCACCATCACGTTAAAGAAGCGCCTGACCAGCAACGACTGCTCCGTCAACAGGTTTTTGGGGCTGATGCGGAAGCGTTTTGCCTTCTTGCGCAGTTCGCGAATGGCAATAACGTGGCGACCTGCTCGCAATGGTATCGGTTCCAGGTGACGGGCTCGGGTGTCTTCGTTGTAGCGGCGATAGATGGCGCTAACCATCTTCTCGGCCAGCCTTCCCTCACTAAGAAGATTGGTCAGGTCGTTTTCCAGCAGTTCGAAGAACTGATCCATGCTGTGGTTCATGCCTGCGGTGGTCCAGCTCTTCGACATCTTCTGGCGGATTTTCTCAGCATGGGCCTCAAACCGGTCCTCGCTGACCAGTCCCTTGAGCATCTCGCCCTGGGAGTCCATCAGCCGGCGGCTGGATCGGAGCGTGATCAGCTTCTTGTAGTAGAAGTCGTAGTCCCGCTGTGCGCGGTCAGCCAGGCGCCGTAGGGCGTCTTTGTCCATGGTTGCGCCAGAACAGGCTTGCAGCTCTTCTTCGAGCGCATCCAGCCGGTTCTGCATGGCGGCCTGACTGTTTTGCAGCATACCCAGCAGGTCGTTGATCAGGCTCTGGGTGATCAGCTGTTCCTTATGCATCAGGATGCGCTGGATAATCAGCTGTTCCAGTTGGACGAGGTTGGAACGTTCAAGCAGTTCTTCGTTGCCCTTGACCCGGGCCAGCAGCCCTTGCTTGGCGGACAGCGGTATCACGTCGTTCTGGCGCATGCCGAGATGGTCGGCGGTGTAGCTGCGCACCCGGTCAATGGCTTCCTGGGTGTGCTTCTCGCCCTGGAGGTCATCCCAGAGCACGTCAATCTTGTTGAGAACCGCAAAGCGCCCGGCACGATGGTCAGCGTGCTCAGTGTCGATGTGGTCCTTCCAGATCGTCATATCGCTGGCGGTGACGCCGGTATCCGCGCTCAGCAGGAAGATAATGGCGTGGGCGCGAGGCAACATGCTGATGGTCAGTTCCGGCTCCGAGCCAAGGGCGTTGAGGCCTGGGGTGTCCAGTATGCGCAGGCCGCGTTCAAACAACGGGTGACGGATGCTGATCTGTGCGTTGCGCCAGGCCGGGACCACAACGTTGCCGGGCTGGTTGCGGTCGTGTTCCAGCATGTCCTCGTCGAAGCCCAGTTTGCGGGCTTCCTGCGGGGTGACGCTTTTTACGCGGGCTACTTCCGCCAACACTTCCCGCATGATTTCCGGATCACGCTCGTCCAGATCGTGTTTGACCCAGCGCTCGGGCTGTTTGCGCAGCTGTTGGAGTGACAGCTCGCCGGTTCGGGTTTCGATAGGGAGCAGCAAAAGATAGTTGCTGTTTGACGTGCGGTCGAAGAACAGTTCGGTCGGGCACATGGTGGTGCGGCCCGCCTGGGATGGCAGCATGCGCTGGCCGTATTCTGAAAAGAAGAGGGCGTTGATCAGTTCCGTCTTGCCACGGGAATACTCACCCACGAAAGCAATGGTGAGTTCATCTTCGATCAGCAGCTCAAGGCCGTGACGAATGCGGTTGCTGACATCGTCTGAAAACAGGTTGTTGTCCTGCAGCCACAGGCGGTAGCGACCGATCTGCCTGATCAGTTCTTTTTTCCAGCCGTGGTAGGCCTCTACCTGCTGCGACAGGGTTCCTTGCTTGTTCATCGGACCATCCTTCTGCGCGACTTCCGGGCGACTGCGTTGGATCTTGGTTGGTTAAAGTTGTGCCAAAAATATAGCTAATGTTACCGCATTGGCGCGGCAATTCCGCGTGGGGGATCGCGGGTCTGTATAGCGGGGCGACGTGTGGGAGGCAAAAAATGCAGCTGATTCAGATAGATGAACCAGCTGCGGGTAAGAGTAGTTTATTGTCCTGATATGTAACGGAATGTGTTTTTGAGAGGTGGTCTACATTCCGACGATGGAGCCCATGCCGGCGGCCACCTTCATGTGGTCGATTACCACCGAAACCACGTTGAGGATCAGGAACACGATAATCGGGGACAGATCCAGGCCGCCCATGGATGGCATCACATTTCGCACGGGGCGCATCACGGGTTCGGTAATCTGGGCAACCAGTTGGATAGCAGGGTGGCCGCTTTGTGGCGCAATCCAGCTGACGACCACGACCGCAATGACGGACCAGAAGTAGATCTTAACGATCAGATCAAGAACGTTAAGGATAGCCCAACTGAGCAGGGTGAGAGGGTTGATCGCCGGTATGCTGCTGTTCAGGGCCACAAGAATGAGGAAGAAGGTGATCGCCTGGATGATGACCGCTAGCACCAGGGCCGCGCCGTCGATACCGCCCCAGCCGGGAATAAAGCGGCGAAGCGGGCGCAGCAGCGGATTGGTGGCTTTGACCACGAACTGCGAGATCGGATTGTAGAAATCCGCCCTGGCCAGTTGCAGCAGGAAGCGCAGCAGTACGATCGTCAGGTAAAACGTCGAGGCAATGAGCAGAATGGTGATCAGAATGTCAGCCAGCATGAAGCCGTGTCTCCCGTTATCGGTTACTGTTTGTTGGCGAGTTCTTTGGCCATTTCCCCGGAGCGCTTGTAAGCGGCAGAGTAGGCCTTCTTGACCAGATCTCGCATGCCACCTTCTTCAAAGGTCTGGATGGCCTGTTCCGTGGTGCCACCGGGAGACATGACGTTGCGTTTGAGCTGGCCAGGGTCGTGTTCGCTGCGTCCTGCCATTTCGGCAGCGCCAGCCATGGTCTGGATTGCCAGCGCGCGGGCGGTGTCACTGGCGATGCCCGCATCGGTAGCCGCTTCTTCCAGTGCTTCCAGCATCAGGAAGAAATAGGCGGGGCCGCTGCCAGACAGTGCGGTGACTGCGTGCAGTAGTGACTCATCTTCCACCCAGAGGGCCGAGCCAATGCTGTTAAAGACCGACTCCACCATGGCCTTCTGTTTTTCTTTGACCTGATCGTTGGCATAGAGGCCAGCGGCCCCTTTGCCGACCAGCGACGGCGTGTTAGGCATCACGCGTACCAGGGGGAGGCCGCCGCCAAGCCATTCGTCCAAGGTGGATGCTTCCAGTCCTGCGGCGATGGACACCATTAGCGGGCGGGTGTTCTGCACAACCGGCGCGATGTCGGCACAGACGCTTGCCATAACCTGTGGTTTAACCGCCAGAACCACCATGTCGGCCTGCTCGGCGCAGTAACGATTATCGGTGGTGACGCTGACACCAAACTGTTTACGGATGGATTGAAGATGGTTGTCATCGGGGGCGCTGACCCAGATGTTGGCGGCCTTGAAGCCGCTGTCCAGCATGCCACCGATGATGGCGCTAGCCATGTTGCCGGCACCGATAAACGAAATCGTTGGTGATGTGCTCAAGGTTCACTCCACGTTTGGATCAGTAGTGGTCAGTTGTCAGTCTGCCGGTGATGATAACAGGATCTGAGGCTGTCAGCCTCCGGTTACCGAGGCCCGAACAGAGCGGTACCGACTCTCACCCAGGTTGCGCCTTCCTCAATGGCCATCTCAAGATCGCCGGACATGCCCATGGAGAGGGTGTCCAGCGGGCCGCAGCCAGGGGCTTCCTGGCGCATCTGTTTAAGCGCATTGGCCAGCTTGCGAAAGCTTGAGCGCAATTCCGCCTCGGGCTGGTCCGGGTCCGGAATCGCCATCAGCCCCCTGAGCGAGAGGTTTGGCATCTCTTCGATGGCATCTGCCATATCGATGAGGTCCTCCAGGGCGCAGCCAGACTTGCTCTCTTCATTGTTGATGTTCACCTGAAGGCAGACATTCAACGGCGGGAGAGCGGGGGCGCGCTGATCGTTCAGGCGCTGGGCGATTTTGAGTCGCTCAACGCTGTGTGCCCAGGCAAACGTCTCGGCAATCTGGCGGGTCTTGTTGGACTGAATCGGGCCGATAAAGTGCCACTCGATGGCGTCCAACTCCTGCAACTCGCCCATCTTGTCCAGAGCTTCCTGAACGTAGTTTTCACCAAACGCTCGTTGGCCGGCGCTGTAAGCCGTGCGAATCTCGTCGGCCGGGCGCGTCTTGCTAACTGCCAACAGGTGCACGGAACTCGCGCTGCGACCGGCCTTCAATGTTGCTTTTTGTATGCGTCGGGTTACGCTCCCGATGTTGTCTGCTATGCTGCTCATAGTGCGAATCCGCCGATTCCGGTCAGTCTCTGATACGCTGACACGTTACCCGCAGGTCACTGAAATGCCAAGTGAAGCCGTTCAGGGCCAGTGACCGGAGCCGGCGTATACCGGGATAAAAGAAAAAAGCCTTCCGAGGACCCCTATGGATATTACTGAACTGCTTGCCTTTTCGGCCAAACAGGGCGCATCAGACTTGCACCTGTCTGCCGGCCTTCCCCCGATGATCCGTGTTGACGGCGATGTTCGCCGAATCAATCTTCCGCCGATGGAACATAAAGAAGTCCATGGGCTGATCTACGACATCATGAACGACAAGCAGCGCAAGGATTACGAAGAATTTCTGGAAACCGACTTTTCCTTTGAAGTGCCTGGTGTTGCCCGCTTCCGTGTCAACGCGTTCAACCAGAACCGGGGCTCCGGCGCGGTCTTCCGGACCATCCCGTCAAAGGTACTGACGATGGAAGACCTGGGCATGGGCCAAGTGTTCAAGGACATCGCCTCTGTGCCCCGTGGCCTGGTGCTGGTGACCGGCCCGACGGGCTCCGGTAAGTCCACAACGCTGGCGGCGATGATCGACTACATCAACGACAGCCGTTACGAACACATCCTCACCATTGAGGACCCCATCGAATTCGTGCACGAATCCAAGAAATGCCTGCTGAACCAGCGGGAAGTGCATCGTGACACCCTGGGCTTCAACGAAGCCCTGCGCTCGGCACTGCGGGAAGACCCCGACATAATCCTGGTCGGCGAGCTGCGGGACCTGGAAACCATACGTCTGGCGCTAACCGCCGCAGAAACCGGCCACCTGGTGTTCGGCACCCTGCACACCACCTCGGCGGCAAAAACCATCGACCGCGTGGTGGACGTGTTCCCGGCGGAAGAGAAGTCTATGGTTCGTTCGATGTTGTCAGAGTCGTTGCAGGCGGTTATCTCCCAGACCCTGATGAAGAAAATGGGCGGCGGCCGGATTGCGGCCCACGAAATCATGATTGGCACCTCGGCGATCCGTAACCTGATCCGCGAGGACAAGATCGCGCAGATGTACTCGGCAATCCAGACCGGTGGCTCCCTGGGCATGACAACCCTGGACCAGTGCTTGGAAAAACTCTTGAAGAAAGGCCTGATTTCCCGCGAAGCCGCGAGAATGAAGGCAAAAATGCCGGATAATTTCTAAACTTTGTAGAAGGCTCGGCAAAAGTTCGGAGGGTGTCGGGCAGTGCCTGTTCCAGGGACGTCAAAAACATGGATGTTTTTGTCGAGCGCACATGGACGTGTTCACAGCGTGCCCTGGAACAGGCGCTGCCCGACACCCAAAGCACCGAAAGCCAGAAACACAGGTAAAAAGATCATGGAATTCGAAAAACTGCTCCGTTTGATGGTGGACAAAGGCGGCTCCGACCTTTTCATTACTGCCGGTGTGCCACCCTCCATGAAGGTCAACGGCAAGGTCCTGCCTGTCACCAAGAATGCATTGACGCCGGAGCAGACGAGGGAGTTCGTCTATGGCGCCATGAACGACAAGCAGCGGGCCGAATTCGAAGAAAGCCACGAGTGCAACTTCGCCATCAGTGCTCGAGGCATCGGCCGTTTCCGTGTTAGCGCCTTCTTCCAGCGTAACCTCTGCGGCATGGTACTGCGGCGGATCGAGGTGAAAATCCCCCAAATTGATGACTTGGCTCTGCCGGAAATCATCAAGGATCTGGCCATGACCAAGCGCGGCCTGATCATGTTCGTGGGCGCCACCGGCACCGGTAAGTCCACCTCACTGGCGGCCATGCTCGGGCATCGTAACCGCAACAGCCGGGGCCACATTATCTCCATTGAGGATCCCATCGAATTCGTCCACCAGCACCAGGGCTGTATCGTGACCCAGCGAGAAGTGGGCATTGATACCGATAGCTTTGAAGTGGCGCTGAAGAACACCCTGCGCCAGGCGCCGGACGTGATCTTGATTGGTGAGGTGCGTACCCGACAGACCATGGAATACTCGGTGCAGTTTGCTGAAACCGGCCACCTATGCCTGGCGACCCTGCACGCCAACAACGCCAACCAGGCGCTGGACCGGATAATCCAGTTCTTCCCGCCGGAACAGCACAACCAGATCTGGATGGACCTGTCCCTGAACCTCAAGGCCATCGTCGCTCAACAGCTAATCCCAACGCCGGACGGGCAGGGGCGCAAAGCCGTCATCGAAGTGTTGGTCAACACGCCATTGGTTGCAGACCTGATCCGCAAGGGCGAAGTGCACCGCCTTAAGGAGCTGATGTCCAAGTCCAACGAGAGCGGCATGCGTACCTTTGATCAGGCGCTTTATGAACTCTATGCCGAAGGCTCCATCACCTACGAGGACGCCCTAGCGCACGCGGATTCTGCCAACGACCTGCGCCTGATGATCAAGCTGGGTGCCGATTCCCAGGGTGCCGACAAGCTGGCTTCCAGTGTCGACAAGTTGTCGATCCAGGACGATTGATCGGGAATTAGACTAAAGTAGTAACAGATTAGGATTCCGAATCAGTAGTCATGGCATTTGAGGCCATTGGCCCGCGGTGCGTATACTCCGTCCCGACGATCATCCAGGGGGATTTATGCGCAAAAACAAAGTATTGCCCGGCTCTGTTATCCGAATCGCGATAGCATCGGCGTTGGCGACACCCGCCGCAGCGCTGGCTGGCGGTTTCTCGCTTAATGAGCAAAGTGCCAGTGCCATGGGCGTTGCCAACGCCGGTACCGCCGCTAACCCAGAGAATGCCACCACGGTGTTCTTCAATCCGGCCGGCATGAGCCAGCTTTCCGGCACCAATATGTCATTCGGTGCTGCCGTTCTGGATATTGATGCCGAGCTCAAGGAAGGCACTGGCAGTGCCGTCCGCGATGACGGCCGTCCCGTCGCCGGTGGAAACGGTGGTGACATCGCCGACCCGGCCGCCCTCCCCAATTTCTACATGACCCACGAAATCAACGACTGGCTGGACGTGGGCTTTGGCCTGCATGCCCCCTATGGCCTGGCGGCGGATTATGAGAACGACTTCAAAGGGCGCTTTTTTGCGGACAAGACCGAGCTGACCGCCATCGCATTCAGCCCGTCCATTGCCGTCAACGACGGTAACGGATTCTCCATGGGCGCGGGCGTCAATGTGATCTATGCCGAAGGCCGGCTGACCAAATTCCAGGACTACAGTGGCACCGAAGCCCGCTTCGGATTGCCGCCTGGAACATTGGAAGACGGCTATGCGGATATCGAGGGCGATGACGTTGCGCTCACGTTTGCCTTCGGGATGCTTTGGGAAATCTCGGAGCAGACTCAGTTTGGCATCTCTGCCCAAACCGGAACGGAGTTGGAACTGGATGGCGAGGCAGAAGTTCGCAATTATCCGCAGGGTAGCCTTAGTGGCGGTGGTCTGGTGTTCAGCCAGTCCACGGTCACCGAAAAGGTCACGGTTCCGCTAGACATTCCGGAGAGCATTACCTTCGGCGCCCGTCACCGGCTGACCGATACCGTGACATTGCTGGCAGGTGCTACCTGGGCCAAGTGGAGCCGGTTTGAGGCACTGGATGTGGTCAGTAGTGAGGAGGATGGTCCCATCTCCTCGCAGGCGGGGCCCGGCCTGGGTGATGAGCGCCTGGTGACGCACGTCTCCGAAAACTGGAAAGACACCTGGCAGGCCAATGTTGGTGCCATCTGGCAGGCCACCCCTGAGTGGGCGTTCAAGGCCGGCTATGCCTGGGACGAATCGCCAGTGAACGACGATTTCCGTACGGCTCGAATTCCATCGGGTGACCGCGACTGGGTCACGTTGGGTGCGCAGTATGCCGATGCCCGCTCAGGCTGGACGGTAGATGTCGCGGCCGGCATGTTGCTGTTCGACGATCAGGAAGTGAACGAACAGAACTATGACGTCAACGACGAGCCCATGCCCGGTGCGGCACGCTATCGCGGTACCTATGAACTTGACGCCTGGAGTGCAGGTGTGCAGGTCAGTAAGCAGTTTTAAGTAGTGCGTTGAGGGGTGCACAGCGCCCCTCAACCGATGACCTGCCCGCGATAGATAACCTTTTTCTTTCTTGCCCTTTCTGCTTCCGTTTCGGAGGCACTACCGTCGCCCCTTGAGGTTTCCTCGGCAATTTCCTGTCCGCGATACATGCGCTTCGAGTTATCGGTGTCGTGCAGATCCAGGTGGGGAATCTGGGGTTTGAGCGTTTCCCAGGTGCGGATGAGATGGGCTGAGCGGGTTTTGCTGGCATAGTCTGCCAGGTGCTGTTCCAGGTGCTCTTCCGTGAGATGCAGCTTTACCCCGAACTCAGACTGGATTAAACGGCGACATTGGTGAACCAGTTTCAGTAAACCAGGGTTCATAAGCCAACTGCGCTCAGAAGCCAGAGAAGTCATGGTGAGTGCCTCGGGTAGAAAGTGTCACAACATGGCCCCGGTGTACACTCATGTGAATCCGCGGCCGACCCTCTCAAGGCTTGCGAATTTCGTGCCGTTTTCTGCTGTTGGGTCTAGTGCCGCCGTTGCTGTGAACGTCGGGGTGAGAGAGCAAGAAGGGTGATGTGTTTTGGGGCGGAAAGCGCTTTCCCGCCCCAAAATGGAACTCCGGACAGGAAGGTTCAGTGGGCTTCGTCCCAGTTATTACCGACACCAGCCTCCACCAGCAAGGGCACATCCAGTGCCGCCGCGGCAGACATCCGCTTCTCGAGGCCTTCTCGAATCTTTTCCACGGCGGATTCACGCACTTCCAGAATCAGCTCGTCGTGAACCTGCAGGATCATCCGGGCATCGTCCTGATGGTTTTCCTGTAGCCAGTCCTCAACGCTGACCATGGCCCTTTTAATGATGTCCGCTGCAGTTCCCTGCATGGGGGCGTTGATGGCGGTGCGCTCGGCGGCCTGTTGCATCTGTTTGTTACGGGCATTGATTTCCGGCAGGTACAGGCGGCGGCCGTAGAGGGTTTCCACGTAACCGTCGTCGTGGGCCTGCTTGCGGATGTTGTCCATGTATCTCAGCACGCCGGGGTAGCGCTCGAAATAACGGTCGATATACTCCTGGGCCTGATGGCGACCCACGTCCAACTGGCGGGCAAGCCCGAACGCGGACATACCGTAAATCAACCCGAAGTTGATGGCCTTTGCGCTGCGGCGTTGGTCACCGGAGACGTCGTCGACGGCTACGCCAAAGACCTCAGCAGCCGTTGCCCGGTGAATATCCTCGCCCTTTTCAAACGCCTTGAGCAGCCCCTTGTCACCCGACAGGTGCGCCATGATGCGCAGTTCAATCTGTGAGTAATCCGCTGCCAGCAGCTTGTAACCTTCAGGCGCCACGAACGCCTGACGAATGCGCCGGCCCTGTTCGCTGCGGATGGGGATGTTTTGCAGATTGGGTTCCGAGGATGATAACCGGCCAGTGGCTGTCACTGCTTGGTGGTAGGAAGTGTGAATCCGGCCAGTACGATGGTGAATCAATTCCGGCAGGGTATCGGTGTAAGTGGATTTGAGCTTGCTCAGGCTGCGGTGTTCCAGGATCAGCCGGGGCAGGGTGTGCTCATGAGCCAGTTCCTGCAATACGGGTTCCGCTGTGGACGGGGCGCCTTTCGGGGTCTTCTTCACCACCGGCAGCCCCATCTTGTCGTAGAAAATGGCCTGGAGTTGCTTGGGCGAGCCCAGGTTGAAGCTTTCGCCAGCTTCCTCGTGAGCTTCCTTCTCGAGTTCTGCCATACGCTCTGCCAGTTCCTGGCTGTGCTGGCGCAGCGTGCTGGCACTGATCATCGCGCCCCGTTGCTCCATGCGGGACAGTACTGGCACCAGTGGCAAGTCGATGTTTTCGTACACTTCCTGCAGCCGGCCGGTTTTTTCCAGTTGCGGGCGTAACACCTGATGCAGTCGTAGTGTGATATCGGCGTCTTCCGCCGCATAGGGCCCCGCCTGCTCCAGATCAATCTGGTTAAAGGTCAGTTGCTTGGCGCCCTTGCCGGCGATGGATTCGAAGGTGATGGTCTGCTCGCCCAGGTATTGCATAGCCAGCGAGTCCATGTCGTGACGAGATCCTACGGAATTGAGCACGTAGGACTCCAGCATGGTGTCTTCCGCAATGCCTTTCAGGTTGATGCCATGGTTGGCCAGCACATTCTTGTCGTACTTGAGATTTTGGCCGAGTTTGGATTTTTTCGGGTCTTCGAGCAACGGCTTCAGCTGCTCCAGCACTGTGTTTCGGTCCAGTTGTTCCGGAGCGCCCATGTAGTCGTGGCCGAATGGTACGTAGGCGGCTTCGCCGGGCTCGATGGCAAAAGACACGCCAACGACATCGGCATCCATATAACGCAGACTGGTGGTCTCGGTATCAAAGGCGAACAAGGGTGCCTTGTTGAGGCGGTCAATCCAGCTGTCCAGTTCCGACTGATCGGTCACTACCGTGTATGTCTTCTCTTTGGTGACGGGGTGGTTGCTGTTGTCGCCTGCGTTGTCAGTGCTTTTTCCATCGTCTGAGTCGCCGTTTTCGAGTTCGGCAATCCAGGACCGAAGCTCGTACTCCCGAAACAGCTCCAGCAGCTGGCCATCATCCTGGGTCCTCAGCTTTAGGTCTTCCAGCCCGAACTCAAGATCTACGTCGGTCTTGATGGTGGCCAGTTGGCGACTGAGCGGCAGGGTTTCGGTCGCTTCCCGAAGGTATTCGCCAATTTTGCCTTTGACCTCGTCCGCATGCTCAATGATGTCATCCAGGTTGTCCCAGGCCTGTAACCATTTAACGGCGGTTTTGGGGCCGCATTTGTTGACCCCCGGAATGTTGTCCACCTTGTCGCCCACCAGCGCCAGGTAGTCCACGATCTGATCCGGGCCAATGCCGAATTTCTCGACCACGCCGTCGCGGTCCATGCGGGTATCCGTCATGGTGTTGATCAGGGTGACGTGATCGCTCACCAACTGCGCCATGTCCTTGTCGCCAGTCGACACCACCACATCAATGCCCTTGCTGGTGGCCTCGTGGGCCAGGGTGCCGATGACGTCGTCGGCTTCCACGCCACTGACGATCAGCAGGGGCAGCCCCATGGCCCGAACCATATCGTGGATTGGCTGGATCTGAGTAGCCAGATCGTCCGGCATGGGTGGACGGGTGGCCTTGTAGTCTTCGTACAGATCGTTGCGGAAGGTCTTGCCCTTGGCGTCGAACACCACCACCATTTTTGAGCCCGGAAAATCCTGTTCCAGCTTCCGGATCATACTGATAACACCCTTTATGGCGCCCGTGGGGTGCCCCTTGCTGGTCATCAGGGGTGGCAGGGCATGATAAGCGCGGAACAGGTATGACGAACCATCTACAAGAACCACCGGCGGAGTCTGCTGTTGTGTCATATCAAAACGGATCCGGATTCTGATTGAAGCGTTGATAGGCTTGTGCAACTCTGACGTCAACGGTGTGCATTTCCCGTTTGTCAGCGTGATGATGCACGTCTCTAAACAGAACCGAAGAGTACCATGAAAATGAAACGTATCGCTTGCTCGGGTCTTGTGTTGGGTGTGCTCTGCGGGCCTTTGGCGGCCCAGGAGGATATCGATGTTGTACAGACACCCAGGGAGCCCCTGGTGGTGTCTGATTACCAGCCATCCGCCAACGGGGCACAGATAGTGATTCGCCCGGGTGAGAGCGAGGTATTCTACGAATACCGGGTGAATGGCCAATTGGTGGAGATCAAGGTAGTGCCGGAAGTCGGTCCCGAATACTACCTGGTACCAGCGGATGGCGGTGGCTGGATTCGAGAGAACGAGACCGACATGCTGGTGCCCAGTTGGGTCATCTTCAGATGGTGATCGCTTAAATCAGGTCGACAGTGATCGCATCGGAACGTCGGCTTTCCAGTCCGCTGTCGTCGAGGGCTGTGATGCTGAATTCATAGGCGCCCGGCGGAAAATTCTCAAGCGGGTAGCGGGTATTGCCATTACCGGGCAGTGATATGACCTCGTAACTATCTTTGTGTCGCAGACGATAATAAATGCGGTAGCCGCTGATGTTGCTGGCATAGAGGCGTGAGCCGTCTTCCCGGGTGAGCGGAGCCTCCCAGTGCAGTGTGGGAGGGGTGGCCAACCCTTCGTTAGTGTTGGACGTATCTTTCAGCACCGGCTCAGGCTGCCCGAGGGTGTCCCGAATGGATGAAACGGCATCACCCAGCCTTTGTTCCGATGCTTCGTTGGCTTGGCTTGAGGCAGCCCTTGATGCCCCGGAATCTTCCTGGCATCCGGCCATGATGGCCAGCGCCAATCCGGCAACGACCATTTTCCACAGCCGCCCGTGGCCCGCAGCGTTCCGGCTCAGTTCTTTACCTGGCATGGTGTTTCTCGCAATCCGTTTGTCAGTGCGTTATTGGTGCTGTTGTTACTGTAATTGGGATACGTCAAAAGCGAGGCCTGAATAAAACGGGGAGACGGGCGTTCTCAATTCGAGGCGCAAAGTATGCCGAATCTGAGGAAATCATCAAGTGAACAGTCGGTAAATTCCGAAATGACTCCGAGCCCTTTGGTGGTCAGTAAATCGGGGGTTGGTTTTAGTATGAACATTCTAATTTTTGGCCGTAACCTTTGACATGTGATCAGAAGTCGGCATCGGTTTGCCGGCGATAACGATGCAAATTTTCAAACCACGCATCCACAATCTCAGGAGAATTATCATGGGTAAACTCAAGACCTATCAGGAACAGCTTCAGGAAATTGTAGAAAAGGGCATCAACGCTGCTGAAGAGCAGCAGAAGAAGCTGGCTTCCAAGCCGTTCGAGTATGCGGAAAAACTGGAGTCCGAAGCTCGTGAATACAGCGTAAAGACCCTGCGCACCCGCTACTACGGATACAGCGAGAACCTGTTTGAGCAGCTGCGTAGTCTGAATACCCGTTTCAGCAGCTTTGCCGCTGACCTCGTGGCCAAGCTTGAAAAAGAAGCGGCTGAAGGTGCAGATGCCGTTGGCGATGCAGCGGACGAAGTGACCAGTGTTGCCCAGTCAACCAAGGCCACTGCCCAGGCCAAGAAACCGGCTGCACGCAAAACCACAGCCCGCAAGAGCACCAGCACTGCCAAGAAGAGCGCCGCCACTGCCTGATCGGCAACCGGAGTTCTTTGAAGCATAAAAAAGGTCACCGTGAGGTGACCTTTTTTGTGCCCGATTGGTTACGACGTGTGGCTGATTATTCTTCCAGGTCGTCCGGGTTCAGCGGAAGCGTTCTTTCCTCACCTGTTATATCCTCCAGCCGTTTAATGTCGGCTTCGAAACGCTCACGCAGTGCTTTTATATTGGCGTTCTGCGAGTTGATCTCTCGTTCGATATCACGAATCTGGGCTTCCAGTCGGCGTATTTTTTCCAGTGTCGCTTCAGGAATATCGCGACCGGAACGTTCCAGGTCTGCAGCCCGGCTTTGTTCGCTGTCCAATTGGCTGACGATCACCGAAATGTTGCCTCTCTTGAGCTGATTCAGCCCCTGCAACTCGCGTATCTTCCGGTGCATGGCGCGCACGGCTTCGTCCGGGTGGCTGTAGCGTTCCAGAAGCTTGCGGTCGAGCTCCCGCTGTCGTTCCGCTTCGGCCTGGCGTTGTTCCTCGGCTTCCCTTTCGGCAATTTCCTCTTCCGTGGGTTCCGGATCAATCGTTTCAATCACCCGGCCGCTTCTACTGAGAATATCGTAGCCTCGCCTCGAAGCCTCCTGGGGGATGGTACTACTGATGACGATCTGGCCATTCTCATCGGTATAGCGGTACATCCTTGCCTCTACGATAGAGGCAGACATCAGTGCAGCCGCAGCACATGCAGCGATTGAAAACCTGGTCAGACGATTCATGGTGAGAGACTGGCGCTCCGCTTAAAGCAATGTATGTCAGGAAGCATAACAAAAGCTGAGCGATAAGCCATGCCTGGATTCAGACCCCGTACTCGTCCCGGTATGCGGCGACTTTGTCAGCATGTTCGGAGAACCCGGGCCTGCTTTGCAGGTAGGCAAGTACCTGCTCGAGCCTGATAATACTGACCACAGGAATGCCGAATTCCTCTTTGACTTCCTGGATGGCGGACAGTTCACCAGCGCCTCGTTCCTGGCGGTCCAGGGCAATGAGCACGCCTGCGGGTTCCGCCCCTGAGGTGCGGATCAGCTCCATGGATTCCCGGATAGCCGTGCCAGCGGTAATAACGTCGTCAACAATCAGTACCTTGCCTTCCAGGGGCGCACCGACAATATTGCCGCCCTCGCCATGATCCTTCTTTTCTTTTCGGTTGAAGGCGAATGGTTTGTTGTTACCCTCGGCGGCCAGGGCCATGGCGGTGACCGTCGCCAACGGTATGCCCTTATAGGCAGGCCCGAAAATAATGTCATAATCCAGCCCACTACGCTGGAGCGCTGCGGCATAGGCCTTGCTTAACTCAAGCAGATCCTCCCCGGTATTGAACAGCCCTGCATTGAAGAAATAGGGGCTGGTGCGGCCGGATTTAAGCGTAAATTCGCCGAAACGGAGCACGTTACGGCGGATGGCGAACTCAATGAACTGTTGCTGATAGTCGTGCATGACAAGGCTTCTGGCGGGTTTGGATCTTTAATTAACGCGTAAAACCGGTATCATACACACAAACCGAATCAGGGAACACGTATGCGGGTAGTTACAATCAGCGTCAACGGTCTTGCCCAGGCTGTTGAAAAAGGTTTCTTTGAATGGCTAGCCAGGCAGGACGCTGACGTGGTTTGCGTTCAGGACCACCGTATGCGGGCCTACGAGGTCGAGGATTTTAACCTGATCCCGGACGGCTATGAAGCCTACTTTATTGATGGCGAGCGCAACGAGGATGGCGGCGTGGGTATCTTCACCCGTCATTTCCCAAAAGCCATCATGTACGGCTTTGCCAACGAGCAGGCTGATCGCGAGGGCCGTTTTATTCAGGCGGATTTCGACAAGGTGTCCGTTGCCTGCGTACTATCCCCATGTGCTTTGGGCCGGGAAGATGAGCTGATTGGCGAGGATGACCTGACCGTCCTTGATCACAAGGACGACTTCATGGAGGCCTTTGGTCTCCATATGCAGAAAACCCTGCGCAAGCGTCGCCAGTTTATTTTCTGCGCCAACCTGCAAACGGCCCATCATGTGACCGACGCCAGCCCGCTGTACCACAAACTGGATTTTTCCGGCTTTCTGCCCCACGAGAGGGCATGGCTGGATCGCCTGTTTGATGAAATGGGAAGTGTTGATGCGTTCCGCGATATCAACAAGCAGAGCAACCAGTACACCTGGTGGCCTGAGCAGGCGGAAGGTTCCCGCAAGAACGCCGGTATCCGGGTGGATTATCAGTTGCTGACACCGGGCATCCGCAAGACCATTCAGGATGGCTGGATTGATGACAGCACCCGTTTTTCTGATCACGCGCCGGTGATCATGGATTATGACATTGAAATAGGTTTCTAGGATTGGAGTAAGCGGTCTCGGGAAGATGGGCCTTCCCGGACACGCTACAAGCACATCCCTGTGCGCTCGACTCCGGCCGTCCCTGGCCGGAGACGGTCCGGGAAGGCCCATCTTCCCAAGCCCGCCCGAACCTCGATGTTAGCGGCTACTGTGCCAAAGCCGCCTTCTGCGCCTCAAACAACTGCCCAATGCCCAGTTTGGCCAGTTTCAGCATGCCATCCAGCTCTTCCTGCTCAAACGGCGCGCCCTCGGCAGTTCCCTGAATCTCAATGAAACCACCCTGGTCCGTCATGATCACATTCATGTCGGTTTCGGCTTCGGAATCCTCCGGGTAGTCCAGATCCAGCACCGGTGTGCCTTTGTAGACGCCCACGGAAAACGCCGCGATCATCTGCTTCAGCGGTGACTTCTTCAGCCGACCTTCTTTCACCAGATGGTTCAGTGCGTCCACCAGCGCCACGCAGCCCCCGGTAATAGCCGCGGTGCGAGTGCCGCCGTCGGCCTGGATGACGTCGCAGTCGATGGTGATGGAATGCTCGCCCAGCGCGCTGAGATCTACGGCTGCGCGCAGGGAGCGGCCGATCAGACGCTGGATTTCCACGGTGCGGCCGCCCTGCTTACCGCGGGCAGCTTCCCGACCCATGCGGCTGCCGGTAGAGCGGGGCAGCATGCCGTATTCTGCGGTAATCCAGCCTTTGCCTTCGCCCCGCAGGAAAGGCGGAACCTTGTTTTCGACAGAGGCGGTGCAGATCACCTTGGTGTCGCCGAATTCCACCAGTACAGACCCTTCAGCGTGGCGGGTGTAGTGGCGGGTGATGCGAATGTCTCGTGATTGTTCCGGCGTTCTTCCGCTCGGTCTCATAGTTGTTCCTGATATTCAGTGGTGAGTGTCCGGGGTATTCCCCAGTCGATTGCATAAACGAAAGATTGCGGAGTATAACACGCAGTCCGGGTTGCCTGTTCGATGTTGGAGCGTCCAGCCTGCTAAACTTGAAATCTGCTGCTTCGCAAACGTGGAGTCACCATGATCAGAAGTATGACGGCCTTTGCCCGCCAGGATACTCAGGAAGACTGGGGAACGCTTACTTGTGAAATTCGCACGGTTAATCATCGATACCTGGAGCCGTCCTTCCGTTTGCCGGAGGCGCTTCGGGAGTTGGAGAACAGTTTTCGCGAACAACTGCGCAAGCAACTGCGGCGTGGCAAGGTGGATGTAGCCATTCGGCTTCAGGCAACGGAATCCGCGGCTCAAGGGTTCGAGATTGATGAGGATGTGGCCCATGCCGTGAATGAGGCGGCCAATCACATCAACAAGATGTTGGATAACCCCGCGCACATCAGCGCCCTGGATATTCTCAAGTGGCCAGGAGTGCTGGCCTCGACGGAGCAGGATTTTGGCCCGGCCCGCAAGGCCGCGGGGGAGTTGTTTGAGCGCGCGGTTAGTGAGCTGGTAACCGTCAGGGAGCGAGAGGGAGAGCGCCTGCGTCCATTGTTTGAAGGCCGGCTCGCGACCATGGGCAAATTGGTTGCTGAAGTGCGGGAGCGGATGCCTGAATTGATCCGTGCCCAGGAAGAGCATCTGAGAAATCGCTTCGAACAGGCAAAGGTCGAGATCGATCCGGATCGCATTGCCCAGGAGATGGTGATGCTGGCGCAGAAGAGTGATGTGGCTGAAGAGCTGGATCGACTGGACGCTCATGTCACAGAGGTCTCGGAAACACTCCAGAGTGACGACGCCATCGGCCGCCGCCTGGACTTCCTGATGCAGGAACTCAACCGGGAGGCCAATACGCTCAGTAGCAAAAGCATTGATGCCCGGGTGACTCGAGCAGCGGTTGACCTGAAAGTGTTGATAGAGCAAATGCGAGAGCAGGTCCAGAACCTGGAGTAATGTCGCTTGGATGCGGGGGCGTCGCAAACGCCGTATAATCCCGCCCTCGTTATTGTGGTGGTGCCTGGGTTGTCCTGCGCCCACTGAAAGCCCGTCAATGCCGGAGTTGTTTGCCCCATGAGCCAGGAATCAGAACAAGGCACGCTGTATGTGATTTCCGCCCCCTCAGGTGCCGGTAAGACCAGTCTGGTGGCTCAAATGCTGAAGCAGGATGAAAAGCTGGGTGTTTCCGTGTCCCACACAACCCGTCCTATGCGGACGGGTGAGCAGGATGGTGTCAACTACCACTTCGTCACCCGAGAGGCATTCGAGGCAATGATCAACCGGGGCGACTTCCTGGAGCATGCCGATGTTTTCGGGAATTACTACGGCACCTCCCAGGTCTGGGTGAAGCAGACACTGGCTACGGGACGGGATGTGATTCTGGAAATTGACTGGCAGGGTGCAGAGCAGGTACGCCACCTGATGCCGGATTGCGTGAGCATCTTCATCGTGCCGCCGTCGCCGGAGGCATTGAAGGATCGCCTGACCGGTCGGGGCACAGATGCGCCCGAAGTGGTGGAGCGTCGCCTCAACGAGGCGGCAGATGAATGCAGTCACGCCGTGGAATTTGATTATCTCGTGGTCAACGATGATTTCGACATTGCGCTGGGTGATCTGCTGGCGATTGTTCGTTGCCACCGCCTGCGCATGCAGGCACAGCAGGTCAGGCACTCCGGGTTGCTGGTCAGGTTGTCCGAGCGCCATTGATCGGACTGCATTAGCTGTATACAAATTAAACCGGTCGCAGTAGACTACGCGGTCTGCTGAAATCAGTCATTTTTGCTATTGTCGGGGAAGTTATGGCACGAGTTACCGTTGAAGATTGCCTTGAAAACGTTGATAACCGCTTTCAGCTGGTTATGCTGGCCACCAAGCGTGCCCGCCAGATCGCTACCAAGGGCTTTGAGCCGCTGGTCGCCGAAGAGAACGACAAGCCTACCGTTATTGCCCTGCGTGAAATCGCCGAAGGCAAGATCACCCGCGATCTCCTCGCCGAGGATGACGACGAGTAAGGCTGAATGTGGCCGAAGACGGGAAATATTTACTGCTTACCCGTCCAAAGCATTGAAATCTGTTCTTGCGGTTTTATAGTGTATCTATAGACATGACTGGAAGAACGTCGGAAGGACCCGAATGCATGCATTCGGGTTTTTTTATCCCTGGCATTTATGATTCTCACGGAGGCGCGGTGTCGGCAGAGGCAACGGTTGATGTGCTGGCCAATGAACTCAGCACGTATCTTGATACCAATCGCATCAATCAGGTGCGAAGAGCCTACTATTATGCCGAACAGGCCCATGAAGGGCAGATGCGCAAAAGCGGCGACCGCTACATCACCCACCCCCTGGCAGTGGCCAGAATCCTTGCCAGCCTGAAATTGGATCACCAGAGCCTGATGGCGGCGATGCTCCACGATGTCATCGAAGATACCGGCATCCCCAAGGATGCACTGTCGGAGCAGTTTGGCGAGGATGTGGCTGAACTCGTAGACGGCGTCAGCAAACTTACCCAGATTGAATTCCGTTCCCGCGCCGAGGCCCAGGCCGAGAACTTCCAGAAAATGACCCTGGCCATGGCACGGGATATCCGCGTGATCCTGGTCAAACTGGCGGATCGCCTGCACAACATGCGCACCCTGGGTCCGATGCCCTATGAGAAGCGCCAGCGCATCGCCAACGAAACCCTGGACATATACGCCCCGATTGCCAACCGCCTGGGTATGCACTCCATCTGTACCGAACTGGAAGACCTGGGCTTCTCCTCGCTGTACCCGATGCGGTCGAAGTACATTTCCAAGGCAGTGGCGAAGCTGCGGGGTAGTCATCGGGAAATCATCGACGATATCCGGGGCAAGTTGCAGGAAAAGCTGGAAGAACGCAGCCTGCCTGGCCGCATCCTGGGCCGGGAGAAACACTTGAACAGCATCTACAACAAGATGAAGTTCAAGCAGAAGTCCTTCCACGAAATCATGGACGTGTACGCCTTCCGGATCATCACCGACACCGAGGACGACTGCTACCGCATCCTTGGTGCCGTACACAGCCTCTACAAGCCGTTGCCGGGCCGTTTCAAGGACTACATCGCCATGCCCAAGGCCAATGGCTATCAGTCGCTGCACACCACTCTGTTCGGCATGCATGTGAATATCGAAATCCAGATCCGCACCGAGGAAATGGAACACATCGCCAACAACGGTATTGCGGCCCACTGGATGTACAAGAACGAGCCCTCCAGTGTGACCAGCGTCAACCAGACACGGGTGGACCGTTGGGTGAAGGGCCTGATGGAGATGCGTGAGCGCGCGGACGACTCCCTGGAATTCATCGAACATGTGAAGGTCGATCTGTTCCCGGACGAGATCTACGTGTTCACGCCCAAGGGCAAAATCATGGAGTTGCCCAGCGGAGCGACCCCCGTCGACTTTGCCTACGCTATTCATACGGATATCGGTAATGCCTGCGTGGCCTGCCGTATCAACCGTAACCTTGGGTCCCTGAGCCAGCCGCTGCAAAGTGGCCAGACCGTTGAAATCATTACTGCACCCGGAGCACGGCCCAATCCCGCCTGGCTCAGTTTCGTGGTAACCGGTAAGGCCCGGAGCAGTATTCGCCATGTGCTCAAGAACCAGAAGCGTGCCGAATCCCTGGACTTGGGCAAAACCTTGTTGAAGAAATCGCTCAAAGGGTTTGGTACCAGCCTGTCGGAGATCAACGAGCATCAGATCCAGGCGGTGGTCCGCCACAATCAGGTGGACAGTTTTGAGGATCTGGTTAGCGATATTGGTCTGGGCAACCGCATGGCTTATCTCGTGGCGCGCCAGTTGGTCAGCGGCAGTACAGATGATGAGGCATCGGACGTGGCATCCGCGACAATTATGGACAAGGCCGATAACAGCCCGGTCACCATTCGTGGCACCGAAGGCTTGCTGGTTCGGTTTGCCAGCTGTTGCAAGCCGATTCCCGGTGACCCGGTGGTCGGTGCCATGGACTCGGGTAATGGCATGGTGATCCACTCGGATACCTGCTCACGGTTGCCAGAGGACGATGAAGGCAGGGCGCGCCTCACTCATCTGAAGTGGGCCAAGGACATTGCCAACGAGTTCTCCGTTGAACTTCGAGTGGAGCTTGAGCGCCAGCGTGGGGTCATTGCAGAGCTTGCCAACGCGGTTGCCATGGCGGATGGTAATATCGAGCGCATCAACGTGGAAGAGCAGAACGCCAAGCTGGGCATTGTCAGCCTCGTGGTGCATGTGAACGGTCGCCGGCATCTGGCCAGGGTGATGCGGCGGATCAGAAATATTCGCGCTGTCACCCATATCAACCGGGTAAGGCACTGACGTAACCGTGGTGCAACGGGCCAGAGCCGCGACGTTTGGCCTGTTGACACGCCTGCCACCCAGAGGTGAGGATTGGCGTTTTGATAAAGAGGACCCCAAGGTCATGACCAACAAATCCGTAATACAGACTGATAACGCGCCACAGGCCATCGGCACATACTCCCAGGCAGTGAAAGCCGGGGACACCGTGTACCTGTCGGGGCAGATTCCGCTGGTGCCGGAAACCATGGAAGTGGTCGCGGGTGATTTCGCCGCCAAGACCCGCCAGGTGTTCGAAAACCTTAAAGCCGTCTGCGAGGCCAGTGGCGGCGAGCTCAAGGACATCGTAAAGCTCAATATCTACATGACGGACCTGAGCAACTTTGCAACGGTGAACGAAATCATGGCCACCTATTTCCAGGAGCCGTATCCAGCGCGTGCCGCCGTGGGCGTCGCGGCGTTGCCTAAGGGCGTTCCGGTTGAGATGGAAGCAGTGATGGTGCTGAGCTGATATCAGCTCAACCTTACACTGGAGGCGGCCCATGGGCCGCCTTTTTCATTGGGGCGGTGCTCGCCTGGCCTACCGGGTCCTTTCGGCGATCATCTCTCGGTAGCCCACCCTGAAGTCGGGGTATCGGAATCGGAAGCCGGTACCCAGAAGCTTTTGGTTGTCGCAGCGTTTACTGCCGGCCCGGCCACCTCTACGGGCGTCGGGGGCAGGCCTGGCACAGGGCAGTTGTTCCCGTACCCACGCCACTACCTCATCCAGACGCACAGGCTCGCAATCGCTGGCCAGATAGCACTCCTCCAGCGGCTGGCCGGCCAGTGCACGCTCTACGATATGGCAGGTGGCTGCGACTGCGTCCGTTTCGTGGATACGGTTGCTGTAGGGGCCGGGGGAGGCCGGGTCCATGTCGCCGTTGACCACCGTATCCAGGAAGCGTGCCCGTGACGGGCCGTAGATGCCGCTGAAACGGATTGCTGTCGCCGGGCTGCCGCTATCCAGCGCGGTCCTCTCACCCGCCAGTATCGCCTGGCCACTGTATCGGGCGGGTTCGGTTGGGCTGCTCTCATCCACCCAGGAATCATCGTCCTGGGCGTAGACGCTGCTGCTACCGATAAACACCAGTCGCGTGAGTCGGTGCCCGTCCAGGGCGTCGATCAGGTTCTGAAGGCCCTTTACGTAGGCGTTGTGATAGCCCTCATTGTCGTAGGTCGCGGGTGTCAGGCAATAAACCACAATGTCGAGATTGTTCGGCAGCACTGAACGCACCTGCTCCGGTACCATCAGGTCCGCCCCTAGCGCTTGGACGCCCTCCGGAATCCTGTCCGGATTGCGCCGCAGACCGTATACCTTCGCGGTTCTGGTAAGCTTCGAGGCAATGGCACCGCCGAGCTTGCCACAGCCGGCGACCAGTATTCTTGGCGTTTGTTGGTGCTCAGTGATTGCCATAGACAATATCAATCCTTATGCTTTGGCTAATAAATTAACGGAACGTTTGCACGATCCCTGACCTGGACGAATTCTGACCGGAGCCCGCCATGACTCTGACCGAGTTAAGATACGTTGTTACCCTTGCCCGGGAAAGGCATTTTGGCCGTGCCGCCGAGCGCTGTCATGTCAGTCAGCCGACCTTGAGTGTGGCCGTCAAGAAACTGGAGGACGAGCTTGGTATCCCCCTGTTTGAGCGTAGCAAGAACAGTATCCGGGTGACCGAAACGGGCAAGCGTATCATCGACCAGGCGCAGCGGGTTCTGGACCAGGTGGGGGTTATCCGTGACATGGCTCAGGACGGCAAGAACCAACTCAATGCCCCCCTTAAGGTAGGCGCCATCTACACCATCGGCCCCTACCTGTTCCCGCACCTGCTGCCGGAACTGCGTCGTGCCGCGCCTGAGATGCCGCTCTACATCGAGGAAAACTACACCGCCACACTGCGCCAGAAACTGCGCCAGTCAGAACTGGACGCCATTATCATCGCGCTGCCGTTTGAAGAGCCTGAGGTCGTTACCCTACCTCTCTACGACGAGCCTTTTGTGGTACTGCTGCCGGGAGGTCACCCACTGACCAAACGCGAAAGCCTGACAGCGGAGGAGCTGGCGCAGGAGCAGTTGCTACTGCTCGGCCCCGGCCACTGTTTCCGTGACCAGGTGCTGGAATCCTGCCCGCCTCTGGTGGATGCGGTTACCCGCAATCCCAGTGCTGCGGCGCCCTCTCTGGTAACCGAAGGCAGTTCACTGGAAACCATCCGCCATATGGTCGCCTCCGGTCTTGGTATTACGGTGTTGCCGCTGTCCGCCGCCACGGCGATGCAGTATGACGAGAACATACTTGCCGTCAGGCCTTTCGCGGCACCGGTGCCCTATCGCACGGTGGCGTTGGCTTGGCGGGTCACTTTCCCACGACCAAAGGCGATTGATGTGCTGTCGCTGGCGGCCAGCCAGTGCCGGGTGATCGAGAAAGCAAAGATTGAAACCCCGGCCGCAGCCGCAACTGCCTGAGCCAGGCCATGATGTCACTGGACGACATTGCCGTCACTGCCCTGAAGGGCGTCGGTAATGCCCTGGCCGACAAGTTGTCGAAACTGGGCATCCGTTCGCTGCAGGACCTGCTGTTCCATCTTCCCCACAGGTACGAGGACCGTACCCGCATTATCCCCATGGGCAACCTGCGTATTGGCGACGTCGGGGTGGTGGAAGGCGAGGTGATGAAAACCGATCTGGTGATGGGCCGGCGCCGCAGCCTGCAGGTGACCCTGAAGGATCGCAGTGGCTTCCTGGTCATGCGTTTCTTCCATTTCAATGCCGCCCAGAAGAACCAACTCACAGAAGGCGCGCGGGTGCGTTGTTTCGGCGAGGTTCGGCCAGGGCGGGCCGGTTATGAGTTCTACCATCCCGAATACCAGGTCAATCCACCGCCGATGCCAGCGCAGGGTGAGGCCACCCTCACGCCCGTCTACCCGCTGACAGAAGGCATTCAGCAACCGCGAGTGCGCGCTCTGTGCCAGCAGGCTTTGGGCTACCTCAAGCGTTACCCGATCCGTGACTGGTTGCCGGAAGAACTGCTCACCAGTTATCAGCTGCCTGGTATCACCGAAGCGGTCGAGCTGGTGCATTCGCCGCCGGCCAATGCGCCGGTTCATCTGTTGATGGAGGGGCGGCACCCGGCTCAACAGCGGCTGGTCATGGAAGAGCTGCTGGCCCACCAACTGAGCCTTTTGCAGGTACGACAGCAGGTTCAGGCCCGGGAAGCGCTGCCGTTACTGCCAACCGGTGATCTGCCGGAACGCTTCCTTGATCTGCTTCCGTTCAGCCTCACCGGGGCACAGCGACACGTTATGGCAGAGATCCGTCAGGACCTCAGCCAGTCGGTACCTATGTTGCGGTTGGTGCAAGGGGACGTGGGGTCCGGTAAAACCGTGGTGGCGGCGCTGGCGGCGCTGCAAACCATTGGTGCCGGCGCTCAGGTGGCGCTGATGGCGCCCACTGAGATACTGGCGGAACAGCACTACCAGAATTTTCGCGGCTGGCTGGAGCCGCTTGGCATCCAGTTGGCATGGCTGTCTGGAAAGATTAAGGGCAAGGCCCGAAAGGAGGCTTTGGAGGCCATTGGCAGTGGCGAAGCTACCGTGGTGATAGGCACCCATGCCCTTTTTCAGGAAGATGTCACCTTCAGCCGCCTGGCATTGGTGATTGTAGACGAACAGCACCGTTTTGGTGTGCACCAGCGGCTGGCCCTGCGGGAAAAGGGCGTCGGTGGCACTATGGCGCCACACCAGTTGATTATGACAGCGACCCCGATTCCGCGTACGCTGGCCATGAGTGCCTATGCGGACCTGGACACGTCGATGATTGACGAGCTGCCCCCTGGCCGCAAGCCTATTGAAACCATCGCCATTCCCGACAGCCGGCGTGACGATGTGACCGATCGGGTCCGAAAGGCCTGTAAGGAAGGCCGGCAGGCATACTGGGTGTGCACGCTGATTGAGGAATCGGAGGCGCTGCAGTGCCAGGCGGCGGAAGTAACCGCGCAGGAGTTGGCGGAACGTTTGCCGGACCTGAAAGTGGGGCTTGTCCATGGTCGCCTCAAGGCGGCCGAAAAAGCGGCGGTGATGGAGCAATTCAAGAACGGCGAGCTCGACCTTTTAGTAGCAACCACGGTGATTGAGGTGGGGGTTGACGTACCCAATGCCTCGCTGATTATCATCGAAAATCCGGAGCGCCTGGGCCTGGCACAGTTGCATCAGTTGCGTGGCCGGGTTGGACGGGGTGAAGAGGCCAGTTTTTGTGTGTTGATGTACCATCCACCATTGTCGCTGAATGGCAAGTCGCGTCTGCAGGCCCTGCGTGACAGCCAGGACGGTTTCGTGATTGCCGAGAAAGACCTGGAAATACGCGGGCCGGGAGAAGTGTTAGGTACCCGCCAGACCGGTATGATGCAGTTCCGGCTGGCAGACTTTGAGCGGGACAAGGGCTGGATCGAGCCAATCCGTGAAATGGCGCCGCCGCTGATGAAGCAGCCGGCGCTGGTGAACGGTTTGATTCGCCGTTGGCTGGGGGAGCGAATTCGATACGGCGACGTATAACAGCGCCGCGCCGGCATCAGAAATCGTGTGAAAACCCGCCTGATGTCAAAGTTGGGTCGCTGTTTGTGCCCTATACTGAGTGAAACCAATGTGTCCAACGGGGCACCGTCTACATTTTGGGAGAAACTTATGGAGCTACCTGTCGTAGTCAGGCAGGCGTTGGGTGAGTCTGCTGCCGGCGTTTCCCTTAGGGATGTGAGCCAGGCCCGGGACGACGAACTGTTGCGAATGGTGTTGCTCACGGATGATGAAGGGAATCTCCAAGCCATTTGCCGCGAGGGTGACCTGCTGGATATCAATGCCCTGAACAAACAGTTGGGGCGAGACCTTCGGGTGATGAAGCGGCGGGAGCAGGTCCGGGTTCGTGAGCGCTCTGGCCTGACCGAACTGCCTGCGTTACCGTCTTTAACTGGCTGGCCTACAATCGTGGACGTGCGGGTTGATGAATTAGCCTCTGTGGCATTGGTCCTGGGTGAGCAGAATCTTTGTATGGTAATGCCCGGCGACGAGTTCCGGGGAATCACCGTTGCGGCCGACCGCCATTCGTTTTCGGTGGCGCGGGATAGCATTACCGTGAACCTCAACAGCCCGGAAAAGGACCGGGACCAGCTGCATTCCGCCATTCGACGGTTTACCTCGCTGCGTATCCAGCAGCGCCTGGAAGACACGCTGGAGTTGCCCCCTCTGCCTGAAACCGCCCAGCGCATTATTCACCTGCGGGTGAACCCCAACGCTGTGATGGGGGATCTGGTGGACGTCGTGGAAAGTGACCCCAGCCTGGCGGCTCAGGTTGTCAGTTGGGCGTCTTCCTCCTTTTATGCGGCGGCGGGACAGGTGCGTTCTGTGCACGATGCTGTCTCCCGGATTCTGGGATTCGACCTGGTGATGAACCTGGCCATGGGCCTGTCCCTGGGGCGTGCTCTGAAACAACCCCAGGACCATCCGGAAGGCTATGTGGATTACTGGCAACAGGCGATATGGCAGGCCCAGTCGGCCGGTATCCTGGCCAGCATGATGCCTCGTGGCGAGCGTCCGATCTTCGGTCTTGCGTACCTGGGGGGACTGTTACACAACTTTGGCTACCTGGTGCTGGCGCAGGTATTTCCTCCCCATTTCAAGCTGGTGTGCCGGTCGCTGGAAGCCAACCCTCATCTCGATTCCTCAATGATCGAGCATTTTCTGCTGGGGGTGACTCGTGAACAGATTGCGGCGGAACTGATGCAGAACTGGGGGATGCCCGACGAGGTCTGCCTGGCAATCCGCAATCAGAAGAACCCTGATTATGACGGTCCCCATGCGGTGTACGGCAAACTGCTCTGGCTGGGCCGGCAACTGCTGACCAAACGCGGTGTTGCGTTGGGTGCGGGTGAAGAGGTGTCGGACGCGTTTTACGAATCTCTTGGACTGGACAGGGACAGGGTGGAAGCGCAGTTTGACGAACTGGTCGAAAACAAAGATAGCATCATGGCGATGGCGGGGATGATGAACCAGTAGGTCTTGTCCCTCTATGCCGACAAACCGCTATGCTGGCTAAAGCCCCCCGCAAAAAAGCCGGCCCGAAGGCCGGCAAGCTCACCCGCTTGTTGCAGATCAAACCAAACGTGTTCAGGAGAAAACAACGTAAGCCGTTGCAGGGTCGGTAGAGGCAACGTGCTTTTTTAAACTTAGCCAAAATGGAGTGAAATAAAAGCTGGCTACGTTGGTGTTTGGTGAATGAGCAGGGCGTCATAATTCTGTGACATCTGAAGAGATTGATTTGTAAAGCTAATCAAATCTTCAGCGACGAAACATGCTTACAAAACGTTACAAAATACTGAAGCGTCAGCTCTGTATGGGGTGAGCGTTAAGCCTGGAACGGATGATGTCGAATGGCGGTTGCGGCGCGGCGGATGGCGTCGGCGTGCTCTTCCTCGACCGCCAGACGCTCGCGGTCCATCTTTTCCACAAAGCGAGCATCTGTTTCCTGGCGGGCGCGATGGGTCGGCATGTGCTGGATCTGGTCATGCACTTCCTGGAACACCCGGAAAGGAGGCTGGTCCAGCAACTCTGGTGCCACGTGATCCAAAAGGCCTTTGATTCGCAGACAGGCTTCGGAGTATTCCACTTGATTCTCTTCCACCGCCATGGCCAATACCCGGATGCTTTCAATCATACTGTCGCGGCGTTCCTTCTGGAAAGTTTCGGCTTTCTCCTGCCGCTTCCTGCTGTCCTGCAGGGTACGGGACTGGCGGCCGATAAACGCTACAAGTAACGCGATGGCCAGTAAGCCGGAAATAATCAATGTCCATTGAAGCCACGGCGGCATAGAGGGTCTCCCTTAAAAATGTCAGGCCTGTTTGCGCTGGCGGTCCGCACGCCAGACTTTTACGGACACGGTCTGTCCATTGAGTACGGACGTGCCAACAAGCGGATCAATTTCCTGATCGCTCAACACGTCGTTTATGCTGGCGCCAGCGTGGGCAACCGCCACACTCTGACCAGTACCCTCCCGATGGTGGCCCCAACCATGGGGTACCGAAACCACGCCGGCCATCACATCCTCGGTAATCTCCACCGGCAATACAATCTGCCCGGATGCTGAGCCAACCTCGGCGGAATCGCCGGCCTGAAGGCCACAGCGGGCAGCATCTTTCGGATGGATCATCAGGGTACAGCGCTCTTTGCCTTTAACCAACCGCTGACTGTTGTGCATCCAGGAATTATTGCTGCGAACGTGCCGGCGCCCGATCAGTAACAGACCGTCGGAGGGCGGTGCCGTGAGTAAGGCATGGAGCCGATCCAGATCTTGCAGGTATCGGCGTGGGGCCAGGTTTACCTTGGCGTCTCGGGTAAACAGCCTGCCGGGCATGCATGGGCGAAGCGGCCCGAGATCCACTCCGTTGGGCAGCTCCTTCAGGGCGCTGATAGACAGTCCCTTGGGCAAGTCCTGCCAATGGCGGTTCAGTGGGCTCATTTTTGCCAGCCCCCGCAGGGGATGGCGCTCCGGAAGGATATCCATCACCAGATCGATGGCGGGCTGGACCAGGCCGCGTGCAGGCCCGATGTCGGTTCCGTAGGGGCCGGCCCGCAACATAAGATCAAGGATCGGGTCCGGCCCGATCTGTTTGAACGCGCGCCAACCCATTTCGGAACGCAGGGGCAGGCGGCCACCTTTACGCTTCTTCTCCAAACGGTGCGCCAATTCCAACAGTATCTGCCAGTCGTGGCGGGAGTCCTTGCCGGCATCAAACAGGGCCGGGCTGTATTTGGCGATGTTGCGGACTGCAAACATGCTGAAGATGATGTCGTAGTGGCTGCGTTCCAGACCAGCAGTGGGTGGCAGTATGACGTCCGCATGGCGAGTGGTTTCATTAAGGTAGTAATCCACCGATACCATGAAGTCGAGGCCGCTGAAGGCCTTGTCGAGTCGTCCGCCGTTGGGGCTTGAGAGTACCGGGTTGCCCGCCACCGTCACGAACGCCCTTATCTGTCCTTTGCCCGGCGTGAGAATCTCATCGGCAATGGTGCTTGAAGGGTATTCACCCGCAAACTCAGGCAGTTTTTTCACTCGGCTGAACCGCTTGCCGAAATGGCCTTTCTGTCCGGACATGCCTCCGAGTGCAATCAGATCAATCGCGGGTTGTGTGAACATCATGCCGCCGGTGCTGTCCAGTTTCCCGGTCAGGATATTGAGCACGTAGGCAAGCCATGTCGCAACGCCACCAAAGGCCTGGGTACTGGTGCCCATGCGGGTATACAGCGCAGCCCTGGGTGTTGTGGCCAGTTGTCGTGCGAGGTTTCGAATATCAGTCGCCGGCATGCCGGTTTTCTCGCTGGCGGCCTCGGGAGTGAATCCCAGTGCAGCCAGCCGTATCAGGTCGACGTCTTTCGTCCACTGTTCCGCGTGGCCAAGATTGACCAGGTTCTCTTCGAACAGGGTGTGCACCATGGCCATCAGCAACAGGGCGTCGGTGCCCGGGCGGATGAAATGGAATTCGTCGGCCAGTTTGCCGGTCTCGGTGCGGCGCGGGTCCACGACCACCATTTTGCCGCCGCGACCCTTAAGCGCCTTGAGGCGGCCGCGGAAGTCCGGCACGGTCATCAGGCTGCCGTTGGAGGCCATCGGATTAGCGCCAATACAGATGAACAGGTCGGTGCGGTCGATATCCGGTATTGGAAAGAGAATCTGATGCCCGAACATTTCCAGGCTGGCCAGCATGTGGGGCAATTGATCGTTGGAGGTGGCGGAGAAACGGTTCTGGGTACCCAGGGCCCGGAGGAATGGCATGGTAGCCACCAGCGAGCCGTGGTTGTGTACGTTGGGGTTGCCGAGGTAGGCGCCAATGCTGTTGCGGCCGTGCTCTTTGCGTACCCGGTGCAGGCGACTGGCTACCAGGTCAAAGGCTTCGTCCCACTCCATTTCCTGCCAGCCGTCGGTGGTGCGCCGTACCGGTTTGCGCAGGCGCTCCGGGTCTTCGTGGAGGTCCTGGAGGGCGACGGCCTTGGGGCAGATGTGGCCATGGCTCAACGGGTCATCCTCGTCGCCCTTGATGGAGGTGACATGGCCTTCCCTGACCTCAATGGCCACGCCGCACATGGCTTCGCACAGGTGGCAGGTGCGGTAGTGGGTGCCGTTTTCCATGGGGTCTCTCCAAATAGGTTTTTATTATCTTACTCTGAGCATTTCCGAGCACCGTCTCCGCACGGCCTCGGACTTTGCAATTAGTTTCAATAGAAAACCAGATTAGCAGGAAATGCCTGGGAGGGGGAAACCGCTTTTCGGCTATTAAGGCCACAAAAAAGGCCAGCCCGGGGGCTGGCCATAAGTAGCGGAGCCTGAAGTTAGTACTCTGCTGGAATCTCCTTGATGGGGTTGGAGAGGAAGTTCAGGTAAACGCCCTGCTGTGGAATGATCAACGGGATGTTGATGGGTATAACTGAGAGCGCCGTTGCCTCCACATCGATCTCCGGGATATTGTTATTCCGCTGTTCGACCTGCATACGGCCGTCGTCGAAGAACCTGACGGGGCCTTCCAGTTTGAGTTCGAACGGGTAGCTGTACAGATTGTGCTCGATGCTCACATCTGCTGTCAGCGCTGGCGCGTCCAGGGTCAGCTCCGCGTTGGTTTTGAAAATCGGCTGGCCGTCGTCACCCTCGATGATAATGCCGGGAATCAGACTGTTCCTGGCGCAGTCGTTACCGGTGCAATCGGGATCGTCCTTGGCATAGCGCATACGCAGAATCTGAGGGCCGGTTGATGAATGGGCTACCAAGAGGCCAAGATCAACATAAGTCTCCGCCGAAGTCGTTGCCAGCATGGTTGGGTACAGCAGGATTCCCACGCCTGTCTTGCCGGTTTCAGGGTCAGTGGCCGGACCCGTCACTTCGGTATTCAGAGCGTAGGTCTGGTAGATGAACTTGTTTCTCGGACAGTCGTTTTCACGCGGGCTGCAGCCTACTCTGGAGGAGTCGTCCTCCGCGGTGTTGACCAACAGTTTTGCCGCGTTTGCCGAGGGGAGGTAGCCGTCTGTGTCGTTGCCCTCATGGTTGAAGGGCTCTAAGCAATCCTCATCCCCGACACTTGGGCAGTCGACTTCGTAGTTAGAGTTGGTATCACGGATCGGCAGGTTACGTAGAGGTGTGAATACGGTTTCCTGAGCTTCGCTGCTATGGAAGTAAATCGTCATGTTCGGGCCCCCGACGTCGGTCGGGTCCACCAGCAAATCCGTTTGCAGGGGGTAACCCTGTTCTGAACAGATTGCGGTATCGCAGTTGCCGGTTCCGGTCGCTGAACGCATGGTGTAACGGTAGAAGCTGCCATCTGATGTGTCCCAAGGGGAATCCGGGTAGAACCGTATGCGCTGGTTGTTCTTCTCTATCCGGCCATTAACGATATCTCCGGAGCCGACTGGGGTGGAGGCATCCGTTACTTTCTCAACAACAAAGGTGTTTTCGTTGATGGTGCCGAGAGCCATCGACTGGGAGAAAACCACTACGATGGGGCGGTCTTCCGGGTGTTCGGTAACCGGCAGCACATCACCGGCAGGCCCGCCTTCGGCGGCGTCTGTGCATTGCCCATGTGTGCCTTGGGCAAGATCTACGCCGGTGGTCACGCAGGGGTAACCGGGGTAGGTGGTCAGCGCAAGAGGCGAAGCCTTGGCGACAGAGTCGCCTCCCAGATCTGGCAGTGCGAATGTCAGGTCCTCGGGTGTTGCGCCATTACCGGCCAGGTCTGTCAGGGCGTTGCCGATCTGTACCGTGTAGTCAACGCCATGCCTGAGTCCGCCTTCAGGGTTCAGTACCAGAACCGTTCCGTCCAGTATGGCCTCGAGGGTGCCATCACCGGTAGTCAGTGGAACGCCGCCTTCGTCCAATACGATGCCGTCGGCGATGGTATCAGCGTCCAGTGGCTCATTGAAGTTCAGTACAATGGGGTCACCCGGGCGTTGCATGTCCTGGCGGGTATCGGGGACAGCATCGTCCGGCCCTGGCATCCAGCTCACTAACTGTGGGCCAGTGTTGTCGGCCAGCTCTTTGTCCCGCTGTTCGGCGGCATCCAGTGCGGACTCGGAATCCGTCGCGGCTTCGATGCGAAAGGCAATGGTGGCGTCGGTGAATTCCTGGCCCAGCAGGTTGGGTTCGACCATGCCGATGGCGTCGATGGTTAGCACGCCGTCTTCCACGATCGCGATGCCGGTCAGCTCCACCCCAAGCAGGTCCTGGGAAAGTGAAGCATTGGGCTGTGCCTCCTCGGTGTTCATGGCAACGTCCATGAACAGTTTGACGTGGCGAGGGGCGTTCATGCTGTCCGTGTAGGAGTTCGGCATCAGGTAGCCAGTGGCGTCCGACAACATGGTGACTTTAATGTCGCCGGTTTTCTGGATGCTGCCGGTTGCCGGGTCGATAACCGGTACCTCTCCGTTGATACGGACATCCAGGCTGCTGCTGGTCAGCAGGCTGCCTTTTGGTACCCGCAATGGCAAGGGCTCATTGGCTTCGAACGCCGGCGCGTAAGCAAGCTCCGCGAACAGGTCGCCGGTTTGCTGAGACGGTCCGGCATTCCCCTGCAACACGGAGTTTAGGGTGATTCCATTGATAATCTGCCCGTTTAGCCGCGACTTGCGGGTGTTGTCGGCACTCTCACCGGCGTTCAGACCGGAATCCACCACTTGCTGAGACAGCACAACGGTCGGGCCGGTGTCGCGTGGGGTGATGGTTTCGCTGAAGTCGTCCAGCGTGCCGCCATGGAGACTCGGCAGGTTGCGGACTGACACGGTGTAAGTCTCGCCCGAGGTCAGTACGTCCTCCTCACGGCCACAGCGCTCCTTTGAGTCTGCAAGGCAGGGGTCAATGGTTATGTCCCTGCCGTTGACAATCACCGTGGCCGGTACAGCGTTATCGTTACTGTCAGTGATTTCAATCACACCGCCCTGTGCTTCCCAATCCGGATGCACGGTCTGGGTCATCTGCAGACGGAATGTGGAGAAGTTCATGGGCTGGAACACGTTGCCCTCGGACGGAATCATTTCCGCAACCGCGAACTCCGGGCTCAGGTTGTCCAGCCCGGCGATGCCGCTGAATGCACCCCGTGTTGAAAACTGCACGCCCTCCGGGCCGAAGGCATTGGGGTTAGAAATCGTACGGCCACCTTCCGCTTGCAGTGCTTCGGTGAACTCAATGGTGTAGTCGGCTCCGGGGCGGAGTTTGCCCTGTGGTGATAATGTCAGGCTGCGCCCGCCATCCACGCTTTCGGAAGAGAAGCTCAGCTCGGTACTTCCATCGGTGATGCGTATTTTGCTGGCGACATCGCTGTCAGACAGCGCATGGGAGAAGCGCAGTACCATGTCGGCCTTGGGGCTGACGTTACTCTGGCCATCCGCCGGGTAGGAGTAGACCACCTCTCCCGGGCTATTGGGCTCGTCGATGGTCTGTTCATCACTCCCGCCGCATGCCGCAAGGAGCATCGCGGGAACCAGTGCCAATGTCTTGTTGTGTTTCATGGCAAACTTCTCCTCAGAACTTCAGGGTGATCGAGCCGCTGATAACGTGGACGTCACCGTCGGCGGTCGCCTGTTGCTCGTTGCCGTCATAGTCGACAATGGTGAAATCCCTGTCCTGCAACTGCTGATATTGGTAACCGATATCCAGTCGCACCGGGTAGGCCAGCACGCGTGTGCGTTCATAGGTTGCACTGATGCCGAGCCCGGCCACGATCTTGTCGGTGTCCAGATAGTTCAGCTCCGGGTTGCGGGTGGTTTTGAGGGGAGACTCCTCATACGCAAGCCCGCCCCGAACAGCAAAGTGGCGGCTAAGCTGGTATTCAGCGCCGATGCGAGGCACCAGGATGTCATCAAAACGGATGCGATTGGCTGCGCTGACATCCTCCTGGTCCTTGATCGTGTCGCCGGAGAATTCGTCTTCCAGCTCCGACCAGTTCTGCTGCTCGATGCTGCCGCCGATGCGCCAGCCATTGCCCTTGTACTGGGTGCCGATGGCAAAGGTTTCCGGTTGGAAGGAATCGATGGTGGCCACCGCAAGGCTCAGGCCTGGGTCGGGGATGGTCTGGGTCACGATGATGTTGGAGTCCACAGACGTCGAAGCGGATGACTTGGCGCGATAGGTGACCGCGCTTTCCCAGCCGTCGAGGAAACAGTCGCTGTCCGGGCAGAAGGTATCGCCCCACTTGATGGTGGTGCCGAGGATGGACTTCAGCGAAGGCTCGGCGTTGACCGCCAGTCGCTCGCGGCTGGTTTCACCGCCAAGCGTTGAAACGGCATCCAACTGAGCGGCCGCTTCCAGAGTGACACGCACCGAGAAACCGCCCGAGATGCCCCGCCAGAGTGGGGTAGCGCCACCAATATTGAGGAACAGGGGTTCCTTGCCGTATTGCAGGTACTGCCCGGTTTCGGAGGTTTCGGAGGAGAACGCCAGCATTTCCTTACCATACTTCTCAACGCCTGCGATGAAGCCCAGGTAAATCGGATGGTCAAAGCGGGTCAGGCCCGCCAGGTTGGTTTTCATGCCAATCAGCACATGCTGACTGGGAGAATCGGAAATGATATCGCCGTCTGCATCGGAACGACTGGAGCGCAATTCCTGCTCCGCATGGAGGATGCCGCCGGTCAGCTCGCCACGCTCATCACTGGTCAGGTAGGACGGATTGTAATAGGTGGCTGACACCTGCTCGTTGAACATCGACAGGGACTGGGCGGTGGCCACGTCCACGGGCATCACGCCATAGGTTGTACCGATGTTGCCCATGCTGGCAGAGGCATTCAATGAAGAGCCGGCCGAGACGGCTGCAACGGCGAGTGTCATCGCACGCAGGGAAAAGCGGGAGGTTGAAACCATGAAACACACTCCATTCGTTTGTCTTTGTTATGGACCTTCGCCGTGCCCCCGGAGCCGGGTAACAGGGCTGGCAATTATTGTTGGTACGTTTGTTCGAAAAGCAGTGTAGTGCTCTTGTCTTATCGGGACGTTGGCTTTTTTGACAGCTTTTGGTGTCGGAATGACCACCTTCTAGTTAAAAATGGTTTAAAAATGAAGGAAATACAGGGTCTTATCAGGCCGGAAGGTGTTTTCTTGTGTAAGCGTTTGTTATCGGTTTTGTGAATTGATTGGCATCAGGCAACCGGTGCAATGGTTGTTTGCCAAATGTGTCAGGATTCTTTCCACTCAGGTGAGTGCCATGATCAGATGCTTTTTTTAACAAACTGAAAATAGGTTATTTCTGGTGACCGGCCTCGTTATTGCTTAACTAGCGGAAAGGCTGAGTGTTGGGCCATTTGGGTTACGTTGCCGGAATATTCCGGTTTTTGACAGGTGGAGTTGCATGATGAGCATTCTCGAAAAAACATCGTTGGTTGTTGCCAGTTTAATGATCGCAGGTAGCGCCAGCGCGGCGATGATTTCCTTTGATAGTGTTGGCGATTCCGGGACGGTCTATTACGGAGGCAACATCGAGCAGACGGAAGTCGAGGGACTTGCTGCCAGCACCAGTTTCACGCTAACAGAGATTAAGACCAGCAGTTTTGTGTTTGATATTGTGTTGGCGAATACCAGCAGTTCACTGTGGGAAGAATCGCGAGTTTCTCGGATTGGCTTTAATGTTGACTCTAACGTAACCAGTGTAACGGCAAGCTCGCCTTGGGTTGCTCTGCTTGGTGGGAGTTTCCCTAACCAGTTTGGAGCCCTGGATATCTGCGTCAAAGGTCAGTCTCAGGGCAGTTGCAGTGGTGGTCCTGGGGGAGTCGGAATTGGCGGCTCGGCCAGCTTCTCTCTGGAGTTGGGATTCGCCAGTCTTCCAGGGGCGGTTACACTGGACAACTTCGGCGTTCGGTGGCAGTCGCTTAACTCTGAAGCCCTTGGTTATGACGACGCCTCTGGTACCGGCACGCCGGTTACCAAAGTTCCTGAACCGGGAACGTTAGGGCTGCTTGGCCTTGGCGCTCTTGGCTTGGTTGTGTCGGGTAGACGTCGTCGATTGCAGTCGTAAGGGTGGATCGGGCCGGTTCCTGATCGGTTTGATTAACGACAGGCGCCTGTATCGCTTTGCGATACGGGCGCTTTTGTATTGGGGTTAGCCCCCAAATTATCTTATGGGACAGCCTAGAACGTTCATCTCTGAGCGCTTGTAAGCACGGACAGCACCTTCTGTGCATGCTCGGCCATTTCACTGCCCAAACTCGTCAGGTAACCGCCATCCTTCTGGGTAATCAGCCCCTTCTGGTGAAGACGTTCTGCCGCTCTCACCATCTCTGGCGCGGCCGAATGCTGGTGAACCTTGATGCCCTCCTGCGCGGAAGACAGATCGAACATGGCCAGCAGGTTGAGTTCATCAATGTGGTCGGAAGAGAAGGGCATAGTGCGTTCCTTGTGTTATTTTTAATGGCCTTAGTGTAGTTGTATACGAAGCCACGGAATTCGGCAAAAATGATTTCCGGATAAAACCACCCAACCTGGATGGAGACAGGGATGTACACCCTTCATATTGCGAACAAGAACTACTCGTCATGGTCATTGCGGCCCTGGGTCCTGATGAAAGAGCAGGGCATTGAATTCAATGAACAGCTCATCGTGTTTGGTGACGAACCCACCTGGCAGGCATACAGGCGCCTGAGCCCCAGTGGCAAGGTACCCTGCCTGATGGACGAAAGCATAACTGTATGGGACTCCATGGCCATCATTGAGTACCTGGCGGAGCGCCACGACGGAGTCTGGCCCAAAGACGCAAAGGCCCGCGCCTGGGCCCGTTGTGCTGTCGCTGAAATGCACTCTGGATTTCAGTCGTTGCGGGATATCTGCAGCATGAACGTGGGCCTGCGTATCCGCATGCACACTGTTAGCGAGGGTCTGCAAAAGGACATCGACCGCATCGACAGTTTGTGGTCCCACGGCCTGCAGCAATTTGGTGGTCCATTCCTCGCTGGCGACCACTTTACCGCCGTGGATGCCTTCTTCGCCCCCGTTGTCTACCGGGTTCGCACCTATGGGTTGGGCCTGAGTGAAGACGCCTCCGCCTATGTGGAAAGGATCCTGGCATTGGGCAGTATGCAGCAGTGGGAAGCCGAATCCCTTGCAGAACCGTGGCGGGACACCGAACACGAGGACATCGCGTTCACGGTCGGAACCCTGCTCGCGGACCACAGAAAATAACCGCATTCATATAGAGGCAAGAGGACGCACTAGGCATGATCAGCTGGGAAGACTTTGAGAACGTAGAATTGCGAATCGGCACTATCATCGAAGTGAATGAGTTTCCGGAAGCCCGCCGCCCGGCTTATAAGCTGAAAGTCGATTTTGGCCCAGAGGTGGGTGTCCGCAAATCCAGTGCGCAGATCACCGACTTGTACAACCCTGAGTCGTTACTGGGTAAACAGGTACTTGCCGTGACCAACTTCCCGCCCAAACAGATCGGCCCCTTTATGTCCGAGTGCCTGGTGACGGGGATCAAGAATGATGAGGGAGCGATAACCTTGGTGAGCACGGACCACAAGGTGAGTAATGGGCAGAGGCTTATTTAAACGTAAAAGATGGGGGAGTGGTGGGCCCACCTGGACTCGAACCAGGGACCAAAGGATTATGAGTCCTCTGCTCTAACCAACTGAGCTATAGGCCCTTTTGTCAGCGGATGCTGCTTAAAGGTTTGCTTTTCAGGGTGTTGCCCCGGGGGAACAACAAAGCGGGCGCCATTATACCGGTGAGCGGTGGCGCCCGCTACTGTTGTGGTGTTATCCGTTGCCCTGGTCGTCAATGAAGCCGCGCAGGTGGTCGGAGCGGGAAGGGTGGCGCAGTTTGCGCAGGGCCTTGGCTTCGATCTGGCGGATTCGCTCACGGGTAACGTCGAACTGCTTGCCCACTTCTTCCAGGGTGTGGTCAGTGTTCATTTCGATACCGAAGCGCATGCGCAGCACCTTGGACTCGCGCGCGGTCAGGCCGGAGAGCACGGAGCGGGTGGCTTCGCGCAGGCCCTCTGCGGTGGCGGAGTCGACGGGCGACAGCGCCTGGATGTCTTCAATGAAGTCGCCCAGGTGGCTATCTTCGTCATCACCGATCGGGGTTTCCATGGAGATCGGCTCTTTGGCGATCTTCAATACCTTGCGGATCTTGTCCTCGGGCATCTCCATGCGCTCGCCAAGCTCTTCCGGTGTGGGCTCGCGGCCCATCTCCTGCAGCATCTGACGGGAGATGCGGTTAAGCTTGTTGATGGTTTCGATCATGTGCACCGGAATACGGATGGTGCGGGCCTGGTCCGCGATGGAGCGGGTGATGGCCTGACGAATCCACCAGGTGGCGTAGGTGGAGAACTTGTAGCCACGGCGGTACTCGAACTTGTCGACCGCTTTCATAAGGCCGATATTGCCTTCCTGGATCAGATCGAGGAACTGCAGGCCGCGGTTGGTGTACTTTTTGGCGATGGAGATAACCAGGCGCAGGTTGGCTTCCACCATTTCTTTCTTGGCGCGGCGTGCCTTAGCTTCACCGATGGAGACGCGACGATTGATTTCCTTGATGTCGGAAACGTCCAGGTCCACTTCGGTCTGAATGTTGGCAATGCGCTTCTGCAGGCGGACGATTTCATCGATACGCTCGGCGATCAGCGGGGCGTAGGCCTTCTTGCCCTTGGACGTTTTCTCGGCCCAGTCCAGGCTGGTTTCATTGCCTGGGAATGTCTTGATGAAATCCTTGCGCGGCATCTTGCACTCACGCACACAGATTTTCATGATCGCACGCTCGTTCTCACGCACCAGGTCGTTGGTGGAGCGAACAACGTTCACCAGCTCATCGAAAGCTTTATTGCCCAGCTTGAATGGTGCAAACACCTGGCCCAGCTCGTTCAGGGCTTCCTGGGTTTTCTTGTGGCCACGGCCGTGTTTGGCCAGGCAAGCGTCCGCGGTGTCGAGCTTTTCTTTCAATAGCTCGAAGCGCAGGCGGGTTTCTTCCGGATCCGGACCGCTTTCAGTTTCTTCTTCGCTGTCGTCATCGTCATCATCGTCGGATGAGTCGTCTGAGGTGCTGGACGTGTCCGGGGTAGTGTCTTCCTCCATAAACGGCTCGGCGCCGTCGGGGTCGAGGAAGCCGGAGACGATGTCGCTGAGACGGCCTTCGTTCTCGATGATGCGGTCGTAGGCCTGGATGACAGTGCCAGTGATGCCGGGGAAGTGGGCTACAGCGGCCATTACATCGCGGATGCCTTCCTCGATGCGCTTGGCAATAACAATTTCGCCTTCACGGGTCAGCAGCTCCACGGTGCCCATTTCGCGCATGTACATGCGCACAGGGTCGGTGGTGCGGCCGGCGTCTGACTCTACGGCAGCGAGTGCGGCGGCGGCTTCGGCGGCCGCTGCTTCGTCAGCGGTAGAGTCACCGTCGGTCATCAGCAGTGTATCCGCGTCCGGTGCCACTTCAGACACCTGGATGCCCATGTCGTTGATCATGCGAATGATGTCTTCGACCTGGTCCGGGTCAGCAATGTCTTCCGGGAGGTGGTCGTTTACCTCGGCGTAAGTCAGGTAACCTTGTTCCTTGCCTCGTGCAATGAGGTCTTTAAGACGTGATTTCTGCGAATTGCCTGACATAGACACCTTGTGAACTCGCTGGTAAAAGGAAAAAAGTGAAACAGCCATTATAGCTGTCGCGCGGTTGCTCTGCCACCGGATGGTTAGATGGTGATCAACACTCCAAGTTTCAAGTGCAGTGCCGTTTCCGGCTGCAGTTATTGCGTTTTTTCGGCCCGCCGGCTCTGTTTTCTAACGCTGGTCAGTCGTCGTTCTGTCCAGTCAGTGCCTTCAGTTCCTGCCGCTCTTCAGCGCTAAGGTCCGCCAGGCTGCGTTTTTCCGATAGCAGCGACGCCAGCCGCTGCTTACGTGCCACTTCCCGGTTCGGGTTCAGCATTTCCCTGGCGCCAGCCAGAGTCTGTTCCCGTGCGGGGATGTGTTCAATGCCATCGAACAGGCTGTAAAACTGTTCTCTGGCGCGGTTATCCGTTGCCAGTTCGCGGACCAGGGAGCGCCTGTCTTTGATGGCGTTCTCCAGAATCCAGCCGGCAAACTGTCCGGCCTGCCGGTACTGGCGGCTGCTCCGGCACAGTTCGGCAATTTCGCTGGCCATGTCCGGCGCTTCCAGCAGGGCCAGGCAAAGCTGCGTATCCTTGCTGAGTTTTACGTCAATCCGTTGTTCCTGTACCCGGCGCTCGCCGTATCCGCCTTTGCCGTTCGGCTGGCGCCGGTTTTGCCAGTCGCCCCGGTTGTTGCCGCACAGTCGCAGCATTTCATGCCACATGGCATCCCTGAGGGTGCTCCTGGGCATTTTCTTCAGCAGCGGTTCTACCCGTGCCTTTAGCTCGCCCCGGTCTTCCGGTAGCGTCAGATCCAGCCCCTCGCTTTGCCGGTTGAACAGGTAGCGGGACAGGGGCGTGGCGCCGTTGATGCGTTCCTGGAACGCGTCAGGGCCTTCCTTGCGCACCAGTGTGTCCGGGTCTTCACCGTCCGGCATCATCAGGAACTGCAGATGCAGGCCGTCGGTCAGCAATTCCAGTGCATTTTCCAGGGCCTTGTCCGCCGCCCGGTAACCGGCCTGGTCGCCGTCAAAGCAGAACACCAGGTGCCGTACCTGCTTTAGCAGTGCTGACAGGCTGTCCTGGTTCGTGGCTGTGCCCAGCGTGGCCACGGCAAAGTGGATGCCATTCTGCGCGAGCGCAATGACGTCCATGTAGCCTTCCACCACCAGCAACCTGTCGAGTTGGCGGATCGACTGTTTGGCTTCATAAAGGCCGTAGATTTCGCGGCTTTTATGGAATACATCAGACTCCGGAGAGTTGATGTACTTGGCCTTGTCGTCTCCCAGTGTGCGCCCGCCAAACGCAATGGTTCGCCCGCGGCTGTTGCGGATCGGGAACATTACCCGATTGCGAAACAAATCCCTGGGCCGCCCGTAACGGTCAGACACGGCGCCGGTTTCAACCAATGGCCCCTGCAGGTCCTTGCTTGCGCTGTCGAACAGGGCGGTGCCGGTGCCAGGGGCGTAGCCCAACTGGTATTGCTCAATGATGCTGTCGTCCAGGCCCCTCTGTTTGAGGTAGTCCCGGGCGAATTCACCTTGCTGGCTCTTCAGGGCGGACTGATAGAAGCGGCTGGCGTAATCCAGGGCGTCCGTCAGTGTTCGCGCCTGTTGCATTTCCTGGCGCGCGCTCTGGTCGTAGGGCACTTCCATGCCGGCTCGGCGGGCCAGTTCCTCTACCGCGTCGGTAAACCCCAGGCCGTCGAATTCGCGGACAAAACTGATGGCATCGCCATGGGCGCCACAGCCAAAGCAGTGGTAGAAGCCCTTGTCCGGCCGAACGTTGAAAGACGGCGTTTTTTCGTCATGGAATGGACAGCGGGCCTTATAGTTTCCACCGGCCTTTTTCAGGGTGATACGTGATCCGATCAGCTCTGCCAGGTCTATCCTGTCGAGCAGGTTTTCAACAAAGTGTTGTGGGATCAGTCCACTCATGATGTCTCCGGTCGCACGGGAAATGCCGGGCCTGGAAGTACAGCCAAAAATGCCGCCGAAGCCAGGCCTCGGCGGCATTTTGGTATCGCTCTGTGCAACCTGTGGTTATACAGGCGATTATAGGCTTGCAGTCAAGCGGCGTCCGGTAAAGCTTAGTACAGACGCTCGAACTTGCGCTGTTCCCGCTGAAGCTTCTTGAGATGACGCTTGACGGCTGCAGCTGCCTTGCGCTTGCGCACGGCTGTCGGCTTTTCGTAGTGCTCACGGCGACGTACTTCCGACAGAACGCCTGCTTTTTCGCAGGAGCGCTTGAAGCGACGAAGGGCTACGTCAAACGGTTCATTCTCTTTCACTTTAACAGCTGGCATTCGAAAATCACCTACCTGATTGATTCGGTTTCTGTTTTATCTGATCGACCTGTCTGTCAAATCGACTCGATACCTGGTCAGATTGGCTAAAACTCGACCAGTGCGTATTTAAGGCCGGCAATGATAGCGCCTGCCCATGGCCAAGGTCAATGTTTGTTCGATGAAACTGACGGAGGGTTTCGGGTTTCTGCTAAAATGCGTCGATTACGTTTACCAGCCCGGAGTAGTGGCCCTTATTTATGCTGATTCTCGGTATTGAAACCTCCTGTGATGAAACCGGCGTTGCCCTCTATGACAGCGAATGTGGGCTGCTGGCGCATGCGTTGTTCAGCCAGATTGATATGCACGCGGATTACGGCGGTGTGGTGCCGGAGCTGGCCTCCCGCGACCATGTCCGTAAGCTGGTGCCGCTGTGTGATCAGGTGCTTGCCGATGCCAGCCGGGTTCGCGCTGACATCGAAGGCATTGCCTACACCGCCGGTCCCGGCCTGGTGGGAGCGCTGATGGTCGGTGGCTCTGTAGCTCATGCCCTGGGGTTTGCCCTGGGTGTGCCAGTGCTGGGTGTCCATCACATGGAAGGCCACCTGTTGGCACCGATGTTGGAAGACAATCCTCCGGCGTTTCCCTTTGTTGCCTTGCTGGTCTCCGGCGGCCATACCCAGTTGGTGTTGGTTAAAGGTATTGGTGAGTATCAAATGCTGGGTGAATCTGTGGACGATGCGGCCGGTGAAGCGTTCGACAAAACCGCCAAGATGCTGGGGCTGGATTATCCCGGTGGGCCAAGGGTGGCCGCGCTGGCTGAAAAGGGCGCTCCTGGCCGCTACCGGTTCCCGCGTCCGATGACGGATCGGCCCGGGTTGGATTTCAGCTTCAGTGGCCTGAAGACGTTTACCCTGAATACCGTGTCGGCAGCCAAGAAAGCCGACGGACTGGACGACCAGACCCGCGCCGATATCGCCCTGGCCTTCGAGGCGGCGGTGGTAGATACATTGACCATCAAATGCCGCCGGGCTCTGGAGCAGACCGGTTGCAAGCGTTTGGTGATTGCCGGCGGCGTTAGTGCCAATAAGCGGTTGCGTGCCGGGCTTGAGAAAATGACTGAGAAGCTCCGTGCCGCCGTGTTCTACGCCCGCCCCGAGTTCTGCACGGATAACGGCGCCATGATTGCCTACGCGGGTTGTCAGCGCATGAACGCCGGCCAGCAGGATGGCGACCGGATTGTGGCGGTGCCGCGCTGGCCGATGAATACGCTACCACCGGTTGACGAGCTACGGACGAATGGGCTGGTGGACTAGAAGCCGGGTTCCCGGCCCTGGGCCATACGGATCAGATTGTTACGATGACGTACCACAATCAGGATGGCCAGCAAGCCGAACAGCGGCAGGGTGTCTGGTTCGATCAAGGCGCTGATGATGGGGCCGCTGACGATGGCCACGATTGATGCGAGCGCCGAGATCTTCCAGCGCCACATCACCAGGGCCCAGATGGCAGCCAGCAAAAGAGTGGTTGCTGGCGCCAGCGCAAGCCCAGCCCCCAGTGCCGTCGCCACGCCTTTTCCGCCCTTGAATCGATAAAACAACGGAATCATGTGCCCGGTCACCGCGCACAGTGCCACCATGGCCTGGGAAAGAATGGTCAGGTCTGCCTGGTGGGCAAGCCACACTGGTAGCCAGCCCTTGGCGGCATCCAGAAACAGCGTCAGTGCCGCCGGCGGCCATCCGCCGGTACGGTAGACGTTGGTGGCGCCGGGGTTTCCGGACCCCTGAGCGCGTGGGTCAGGCAGGTGCCAGGCGCGGCAGACTGGCAGCGCAAACAGCACCGAACCCGCCAAGTATGCCAGGGCGCAAAGCAGGACCGTCAGTACCGGGTCACTCAGAAAACTCATCGGCGATGTTCGTTGGCAAAGTGAAAAAGACGCAAAGACGCGTACTGGTCATTTATGAGAAAATGCCGGCCCCGCGACAAAGCAGGTCAGAATTTACACAGTATCCGCTGCCTGTGCGTTATTCAATCAGCAAAGAGTGTTAGCCCGGGAGATCCATCCGTTGACAGATAGTGTACTGATCGAAGGTCTGGCCGTTGAGGCAATCATCGGCGTGTACGACTGGGAGCGGGAAATCAGTCAGCGGCTGCTGGTGGATCTGGAGATGGCCTGGGACAACCGAGTGCCAGCGGCGTCGGATGATGTCAGCGATGCACTGAACTACGCTATGGTCAGTGAGCGGGTTTCGGTCTATCTGGTCCAGACTCGCCCCCAATTGCTGGAAACCGCTGCAGAAGGCATTGCCGATTTGCTGCAGAGCGAATTCAATGTGCGCTGGGTAAGACTGACCCTTCGTAAGCCCGGCGCTGTTCCAGCTGCAGCAGCCGTGGGCGTAAGGATTGAACGGGGGAGTCGCTGATGGCGCGGGTGTATATCAGTATCGGTAGTAACATTGACCGCGAGCGCTATATTACGGCGGCGCTGGATGCGCTGGCTGGCTGGTTTGACGAACTGCTCATTTCGTCTGTCTATGAGAGTGAGTCCGTCGGTTTCGATGGCTCGCCCTTCTACAATCTGGTGGTAGGCGTCGATACAGGCCTTAGTGTGGCCGACTTGTCAGCGCGCTTCAAACGACTAGAGGCGGACAATGGTCGACGGCGGGATGTGCCGAAGTTCAGCCCACGAACACTGGATCTGGATATTCTCATATACGACGACGAGGTGGGCCGGGTCGACGGTGTTGAGTTGCCCCGGGGCGAGATTCTAAAAAACGCTTTCGTGCTGCTGCCACTGGCTGAAATTGCGCCGACTGCCGTTCATCCGGTCTGCGGCGAGTGCTACCAAGCGCTGTGGAAGGCTTATGACCGTGACCAGAAGCTGTGGCCGGTGGACTTTACCTGGCAGGGCAGGCGAATCTCGCCGGCCTCTGAGCGATAATCTGGCCCTTATGCCCCGTGATGCGAGCGGTATAGCCGGATCAGGCTGGCCGTTGAGCTGTCGATAGCCTCGTCGGCTCCCTCGGTATCGTCGGTCAGACGGTCCAGTATTCCTTTACCCATCTGTTTCCCCAGCTCCACGCCCCACTGATCGAACGAATCCACATCCCAGATAATGCCCTGAACGAACGTGCGGTGTTCGTAGAGTGCGATCAGGGCGCCGACGGTGTCCGGCGTCGACTTATCCATCAACAGGGTGTTGCTGGGCTTGTTGCCTGGAATCACCTTGTGGGGTGCCAGTTTTTCGATCTCGTCAATGCTCATGCCTTCGGCTTTGAGTTCCGCCCTGGCTTCGTCCAGGGTCTTGCCGGCCATCAGCGCCCGTGACTGGCTCAGGCAGTTGGCAAACAGGGTAACGTGGTGACTGGCGACCGGGTTGTGGGTCTCGAGAGGAATAATGAAGTCCGCCGGAATCAGGCGCGTGCCCTGATGCAGTAGCTGGTGGAAGGCGTGTTGGCCGTTGGCGCCCACGCCGCCCCAGATGACCGGCCCGCTCTGGTAGGTCAGCGGCTCGCCACTCTGGGTGACGCTCTTGCCATTACTTTCCATGTCCAGTTGCTGCAGATGCGCTGGCAGGCTGCGCAGGTAATGGTCGTAGGGCAGGATGGTGTAGGTTTCGGCGCCCCAGAAGTTGTTGTACCAGAGCCCAAGCATCGCCATGACCACGGGCAGGTTCTGCTCCAGCGGCGTGGTGCGAAAGTGCTGGTCCATGGCGTTGGCGCCGGAGAGCAGGGCGCGGAAATTCTCCATGCCGATGGTCAGTGCCACGGGCAGGCCGATGGCAGACCACAGCGAGTAGCGCCCACCAACCCAGTCCCACATTGGGAAGATATTGTCTTCGGAAATGCCGAAGCTAACGGCCTCCGGCGTATTGGCAGTAACCGCAACGAAGTGTTTTGCAACTTGGTCTTCGTTGCCGCCGTTGTCCAGGAACCAGTCCCGGGCCACCTTGCTGTTCTCCAGGGTTTCCTGGGTACGGAAGGATTTGGACTGGATCAGGAACAGGGTGGTTTCCGGGTTGACCCGGCGCAGTACCTCGGCCATCTGGGTGCCGTCGATGTTGGCGACGTAATGGCCCTTCAATTGGCCATGCCAGTAAGGGCGAAGGGCTTCCGATACCAGTTTGGGGCCGAGGAAGGAGCCGCCAATGCCAATACTGACCACATCCGTAAAGGCTTTGCCGGTATGCCCCTGCCAGCGTTTGCTGAGCACGTCGTTTACGAACTGCTCCATGCGATTCAGAGTGAGTTCCACTTCCGGTGCGATATCCATGCCGTCGACGTTGATGGGGGCTCCGCTGGTGTCCCGTAGGGCGATGTGAAGCGCGGGGCGCTTTTCAGTGACATTGATGTGGTCGCCATGAAACATGGCTTCGATACGCTCCGGTACACCGCATTCCTTAGCCAATGCCATTAGCTTTGCCAGGGTGTCATCGGTCATGCGGTTGCGGGAGTAATCCAGCGACAGGCCGCCGCCGCGTATGAAGAAGCGGCTGGCCCGGTCCGGGTCGCTGCTGAAAAGCTCCCTCATGTGGGTGCTTTTCAGTTCCGCCTGATGTGTCTTCAGTGCCTGCCACTCGGGCCGGCTGGTGAGTGGTGCAGAGCCCTGGGACATTGTGGAATCCTTTCTGTCAGTGGGAGTCGGATTAACGGGTAATCGACAGATTGTCGATCAGTCGCGTGGTGCCCAGAAACGCTGCCACCAGCAGTGTCAGTTCTGTATCGTCGGCGTTGGCCGGTTTCAGGGTCAGGCTGTTGGCGATGTTGAAGTAATCCGGGCGAAGCCCCGCCTTACTGAGTGCATCGTTGGCCTCCTGGGACAGGGTTGTAAAATCGGTCCGGCCAGTATGAATCTGTTCTACGGTGTTTTTTAACGTCTGATAGACAGCGGGCGCGATGGCACGCTCATCCTCAGTGAGGAATCCGTTGCGAGAGCTTCTCGCCAAGCCGTCCTTTTCGCGAACAGTTGGGCCGCCGATGACTTCCACCGGTATCATCAGGTCCTGGGTCAGTTTACGAATCACGGCCAGCTGTTGGTAATCCTTCTCGCCAAACACCGCGATATCCGGCTGCACCATGTTGAACAGCATGGTGACGACCGTGGCTACGCCCTCAAAGTGTCCGGGCCGGCTGGCGCCGCAATGGCCCTCACTGACTTCCGGAACAATAATGCGGGTGTGCCGGGCCAGTCCTTCGGGGTAAATCTCTTCATTGGAAGGGGCGAACACCAGGGTGCTGCCGGCAGCCTCAAGTCGCTCCTGATCTTCAATCAGTGTGCGGGGGTAGGTGTCCAGATCTTCAGTGGCGCCGAACTGCATCGGATTCACGAAAATGCTGGTCACGACAATGTCGGCGGCTTCACGGGCCTTTCTGACCAGTGAAATATGCCCCTCATGCAGGTTGCCCATCGTGGGGACCAGTCCGATACGTTTCCCTTGCTGGCGATAGCTGCGCAGCATGGCCCGGAGTTCTTTAAGCGTATGTACGGTTCTCATGCCTTGAACGTATGCTCCTCGGCGGGGAATGAGCGGTCGCGAACGGCGGCCACATAGGCTTCGATGGCGCCTTTGACGGAACCGGACTCCGCCAGGAAGTCTTTTACGAAGCGCGGTTTTCGGCCTGTGACCATGCCCAGCATATCGTGGACAACCAGTACCTGGCCGTCGGTGTCTGCGCCGGCACCGATACCAATCACCGGTGCTTGCACTGCCTGGGTGATCCTGGCCGCGAGCGGCGCAGGTACGCACTCCAGCAGGATCGCATCGGCACCGGCTGCGACCAGTTCACAGGCGTGTTCGATCATTAGCTCGGCGTGTTTCTCATCCCGGCCCTGAACCTTGTAGCCGCCAAACTTGTTGACGAATTGAGGGGTCAGGCCCAAATGAGCGCATACCGGCACGCCGCGTTCGCTCAGGGCGTGGATGGTGTCTTTCATCCAGTCGGTGCCTTCCAGTTTGACCATGTGGGCGCCCGCACGCATCAGTTCGGCAGCGTTTTCCAGGGCGGCTTCGGTGGTGCCATAGGTCATGAACGGCATGTCTGCCATGATCAGCGAGCCCCGGTTGCCCTTGGCTACGGACGACACGTGGTACACCATCTGGTCCATGGTAACGGGCAGTGTGCTGTCATGCCCTTGAAGTACCATGCCAAGGGAGTCACCAATCAGGATGACATCAACACCGGCCTCACTGACAATTTGAGCAAAGGTGGCATCGTAGGATGTCAGAACGGAGAAGGCTTCGCCCTTCTGCTTGTAGTCGCGCAGAGTATTGATGGTAACAGCCATAGAATCCTTGCCTTGTGGGTGGATGGGCCAGACCGGGCCGGGTGTATGCCGGCATCCAGGCCTTTAGGGTAATCCGGGGGTGTGTTTGTGGCAATAGCCGCACGCCGAGCCGTTGATCTCAGCCGGACGGGAAAGGTGTCCGTTCCACCGGGTTGAGCTTCTGTAGCCCGTTGTCCGGGCATTGTTGTCGCAGTTGCGCAATGGTGCGGCCGTCTGGCAGCGCCAGTTCGGGCTTCAGGTCCAGTAACGGCTGCAAGACAAAGTCGCGGTTGGCGAGTTCGGCGTGAGGTACGGTCAGGTGTTCGCTGACGATGGTTTCATTGCCATAGAGGAGCAGGTCCAGATCCAGGGTTCTTGGTCCCCAGTGCTGTATGCGTTCGCGGCCATGGGCCTGTTCAATGGCTTGCAGCTGGTCCAGCAGTTCCAGGGGGAGGAGTTCCGTGCGTAACCAGGCTGCGCCGTTTACGAAATCGGGCTGGTCCTGTGGGCCAACCGGCCTGCTGCTGTAGAAGGGGGACTGGGCCACCAGTTCGGTTTTCGGTAGTGCAGCCAGCCGCGCCACGGCACCGGCCAGTTGTGCGGAAGGCTCGGCCATGTTGCTGCCGAGCCCTATAAAAACATCCGCGGCCGTCATCGGTCAGGCCTTCTTCGCGGGTTTCTTGCGGCGGCGCTTCTTGGGGCCGTCACTGCCCAGTTGTGTCAACATGCGTTCCTGGCCGCGCTCGTCCGTTTCCTGGAACTCAGTCCACCACTGGCCCAGCCCTGGTTCGATTTCGCCGGAGGCTTCCCGTACCAGCAAGAAGTCGTAAGCCGCGCGGAAGCGGGGCTGGGACATAGTGGCGAATGCGCGCTTACCCTGGCGACGGGGCAGGCGCATCTGCAGCTCCCAGATTTCTTTCATCGGGCCGGAGAAGCGCTTGGGGATCGAGGTGGCCTGTACCTGGCGGCCGATTACTTTGGCGATGGCCATGTGCAATGCTGGTTGTACCGGCTCACCGTTATCCTGCCGCTTTCGCCATTCCGCTTGCAGTGCAGGCCAGAGCATGGCTGCAAACAGGAAGTAGGGTGTTACCGATTTGCCTTGGGCGATGCGGGCATCGGTATTTCGCAGGGCCTTGCGGATCAGATCATCCGGCTCGCCGTTGTTGATGGCCTGTACCGTCTCCGGGAACAAAGGTGCCAACAGGTTGTATTCGCTGAGCAGGTCGTATGTGGCTTCACCGTAACCGGCGGAGAACAGTTTAAGTACTTCCTCGAACAGCCTTGCTGGCGGGATGTGCGTCAGCAGTGGTGCAAGCTCCCGGATCGGGGCCTCGGTGTCAGGTTCAATATCGAAGCCCAGCTTGGCGGCGAAGCGCACGGCACGAAGCATGCGCACCGGGTCTTCCCGGTAGCGGGTTTCCGGATCGCCAATCAGCCGCATCTGACGGTTTTCCAAGTCTTCAATGCCGTTGGCGAAGTCCACCACGGTGAAGTCGCGGATGCAGTAATAGAGGGCGTTCACGGTGAAGTCCCTGCGCAGGGCGTCTTCTTCCAGATTGCCGTAGACGTTGTCCCGTAGCAGCAGGCCGTGTTCGCTGGTTCTGCGGTCATCGTCGTCGTCATCTTCTTCCGCTTCCGCAGCATTTCCGCGGAAGGTGGTGACCTCAATGACTTCCCGGCCGAACAGGACGTGGACAATGCGGAAGCGCCGGCCAATCAGCCTGGAGTTGCGGAACAGGTCATGCACCTCTTCCGGCGTGGCGTTGGTGGCGATGTCAAAATCCTTGGGTTTGCCACCAAGCAGTATGTCGCGAACACCACCGCCCACCAGATAAGCTTCGTAGCCTGCGTTGTTCAGCCGACTGAGCACTTTCTTGGCGGGCTCGCTGATGAACGAGCGGGAGACCTTGTGTTGGTCCCGAGGGATTTCCTGACGTTGATAGGTCCGGGCTTTTTTCTTCCCGTTTCCTGACACGTATGACAATAGTCGTTTAAGCATTGAATTCCGTTATTGCGCTGAGCAAAAGCGAGAGTTTAACGGTTTGGGCGGGATTTGCACACGTTTGGCGTCATAAGCTGGTGAAAACAACCGGGGGAAGAGCGAAAACGGCCAAGTTGAAAAACGGTTGGGCCAGATAATCAAAAGGCGGATTCGTTTACACGAACCCGCCCTGAAAGCGTTGACGATCTGCATTGTTTTTGTTTTTACCGGGATTTTTCTTCGTTTTTCTACCCCACTGTTAATCCCCAAACTTAGGGATTTCAGGAGTGCAAACGGAAAGCTTTGAATACACAGAGCAGTCAGAGACATCGGGCGAGTCATTGGGTAAATGCAGTGCCGCCTGGAAGACGATTCTTCTCTACATCTACAACTCACACGTGCCGTGGGACCACTAAAAAGCAAAGTACCCAAAACACTCAGTTCGCTCACGTTCTGTTTTTGTTTTTGTTACCGAACGTCTTCTACAGCTTTTTGTTTTTGTTGTTGGCGCTGCGTTGTCACTGTTGTTTTTGTTGTTGTGCGCCCTATAGAGTGCAGTCCGTGTGCCAGTTTTTTAAAACTGTTTATTAACAGCAGGTTAGTATTTTTTGGCCATCTGGAAAGGTGGGCCGTAAGACTTAAGTGTTACTGAGGTCGCGTTTTTTAGATCTGGGGTGTTACCGTCAGGAACACAGGGTAACAACTGAGCTCAGGTTCACACTTTTCCGGTAACAACGCTTGCTTGAGGGATACCGGAAAAGTCTCAGTTCCCCGAACTTTTCTTTCGTGGGATGCCCAGGCGTTGCCGCCGCTCCCACAGAGATTTACGGCTGATCCCCAGCTTTTGGGCCAGCTCGGTTTCACTCATTCGATCCTGATTTTCCAGCACAAAGTGTTGAAAGTAATCCTCAAGGGAGAGGTCGCTGGTGGCCTCGGCTTCCCGGGAGGGGGGCTGCTCGTTGTTACCGTCAACCAGGGTTTCGGGAATGTTAACGTCGCCGCCTTCACCGTCCAGATCCAGCAATGACGGGGTGATCAGGTCGCTGTCGCAGAGGATGGTGGCGCGCTCGATGGCATTTTCCAGCTCCCTGACGTTGCCGGGCCAGCGGTGTCGTTCCAGTGCGCGCATGGCTTCTGGTGTCAGGTTCAAGCCGGGTTTGCTCATTTTTTCGCCCTGGCGTTGCAGGAATCGCTGAGCCAGGCCAAGGATATCCGACTGCCTTTCCCGCAGCGGCGGTATGCGTACCTGCATAACGTTCAGTCGGTAAAACAGGTCTTCCCGGAAATTCCCTGTCCGCGTCATGGCTTTCAGGTTACGGTGAGTGGCGGCAATCATGCGCACGTCTACCTGGCGGCTCTGGGTGGAGCCCACCTTGCGAATCTCGCCTTCCTGCAACACTCGTAGCAGGCGGGCCTGGGCCTCGGCGGGTAATTCACCGATTTCGTCCAGGAACAGGCTGCCGCCGTCAGCGGCTTCGATCAGCCCTGTGCGTGCTGATACCGCCCCGGTAAACGACCCCTTTTCATGACCGAACAGCTCTGACTCGATCAGGCTTTCCGGGATCGCAGCGCAGTTTACGGAAATCAGCGGTCTGGTCGCCCGTGGACTCATCAAGTGGAGTGCGCGCGCGGCGAGCTCCTTGCCGGTGCCGGATTCGCCCTGAATCAGCACGGTGGTTTCCGTGGGCGCCACTTTGCGTATCAGGGTGAACACCTTCTGCATGGCATCGCAATGACCGAACATAATGCTGGCGGGGTCACTGTCTGGCGCGCTGGCGGTTTCGCGCTCCATTGACGGCCGACTCGAGGCGGAGGAAGTCTGGGGTTTTCTGGCAAGAATGCCCTCTACGGCTTCCAGCATTTCGTCGTGGTCGAAGGGTTTGGCAATGTACTCCACTGCGCCCATTTTCATGGAGTCTACGGCGGAGCGGAGACTGGCGTAGCTGGTCATGATCAATACCGGAGTGTCCGGCGCGCGCCGTATCAATTCTGTTCCTGGTGCGCCGGGCAGCCGCAGGTCGGAGATGATCAGGTCAAACTCGCTGGGGTCGTGGTTGTCTTCGGCTTCTTCCACGGAGCCGGCGTCGGCAACCTCATAACCGGCGTGCTGGAGCAGCTTGCGAACCGCTGAACGGATAATCTCTTCGTCTTCTACAATCAGAATGCGAGGCATAACGCGTTTACGACCCTTCGTTCTGGCTGGTGGTGGTTCCGGTGTCCGGCTCGTAGGCCGGTAACCTCATGCGCACACAGGTTCCCCGGCTGGCGTCAGCATCAGCCGGGCTGTCCACCTGAATGTTGCCGTAGTGCTCTTCAATGATGCTGTACACCAGCGACAGGCCCAGACCAGTTCCCTTGTTGGGGGCCTTCGTGGTGTAAAAAGGCTCGAAGATATGGTCCAGCTGGTCTTTCGGTATGCCGGACCCGTTGTCGGTGACTTCGATAATAGCGGAGTAGCCGTCGCGGTTTCCACTGATACGCACTTCTCCGCCAATGGGTGAGGCATCCCGGGCATTGGCCAACAGGTTGATGAACACCTGCACTAGCCGCTGTTCGTCTCCCAGAATCATCAGTTCATCGGGGCAGTCGTTACGGTAATGAATGCCCATGCCTTTGTCACTGAGCGATAGCAGGTTGATGGACTCATCCACGCAGCGACGAATATCCACTGGTTCGTAGCGGTTCGCGTGAGCGTGATTGCCAGTCCGGGCGAAGTTCATCAGCGACTGGAGGATGGTGGAGATGCGGCGGGTCTGCTGCTGTATCTGCTCAGCAGTGGACAGAATGTCCGGGTCATCGGTTTCCAGTTTGAGGTTCTGTGCCAATGATGAAATTCCCGTGACGGGATTGCCAATTTCATGGGCCACGCCAGCCGCCAACCGGCCCACCGATGCCAGCCGTTCGCTATGCATCAATTCGTCTTCCAACAGGCGGGTTTCAGTCTGGTCTTCCACCAGGATGATGCTGCCACCCTCGGTGTGATCGGGGCCGCTCAAGGCTGCTTTGTGCAGGTTAAGCCAGTGGGGACGGCCTTTCAGGTCCAGGCGGTGTTTATACCGGTGCAGGTCCTCACCGCTGTTGAAATCATCCAGCAGCAGGTGCCAATGCTCGGGGAGGGCCATCAGTCGGGCACCCACAACATCGTCGGCCGTGATGCTGGTGAGAGCTTCCATGGCGTTGTTCCACATCAGTATTTCGCCGTCTTCACCGACAGAGCAGGCGGGAATGGGGAGGTTCTGAAGGGTTTGTCGGTAATGGCGCCGCAGGTTGTCCAGCTCCCCGGCCAGCCCGGTCAGGCGGTTCTGGTAATCCCCGAGAGCTCGTTCAACGTAGCGGATATCCTGCGCTGTACCGCCGCTGGCCATGGGCTTATAGCCCAGGTGCCGTTTGACCAGATCACGAGCGACGGCGGGGCCAAGCAGGCCTGAAAGGTTTACCTCCACGCGGTCGCGCAAGCGGCGAAGTTGGTAAGGTCGATATTCCATGTTGGGCAGTTTGAGCTGGGTAAGGGCTTTTTCCACTTCTCTTCTTGCAACGCCCAGGCCTAACGGAACCGCGAGCTGGCGGGTAAAGTCCGCAGACGAGGTTGCCAGTAACTCCCTGCGCTGGGGCCGTGAAAGCGCGCCCAGAGAACATGCCTGGGCAGCCCCGGCTTCTTCGGCAGAACTGGTGCTCAGAACTGAAATCAGGGTAAAGATGGTGACATTCACCGTCAGGCTAACGAAGGTGAAGATGTGCCAGTTGCTGTAATCCGGCACCAGGGGAGCCCCGACGAAGTCCAGCAGGTTGGCGGTATGGGAGAACGGCAACACCAGCGTAACCACCCATATGACCAGGCCAGAGATCAGCCCGGCAATCAGGCCACGGCGATTGCCTTCTGGCCAGTAGATGACGCCAAGCGCACCGGGGAGCAGCTGAAGCATGCCTGATAGTGAAATGGCGCCGAGAATCGACAGGTCCAGGTTTTTGCCCAGGGTTTCATGGAATAGCAGTGCTGTGAAGATGATGGCCGCGATGAGGAGGCGCTTGACCCATTTTAGCCAGTGGTAGATGTCACCGTGGTCCTTGGGGGTTCGTAGTGGAAGCACTGCATGGTTCAGGACCATGCCTGCCAGCGCCAGGGTGCTGACGATCATCAGGCCACTGGCGGCTGACAGGCCGGCAATGTACATCATCAGTGTCAGCGCCGGACTGCCGAGGGCCTGGGCGGTGCCGATGGCGTAAAAGTTTGGTCCCGTGGTGGCAGCCAGTGCCTGACCACCCCAGAGAATCAGTGGAATGGGGAGGCCGAGTAGCAGCAGGTACAGGGGCAATCCCCAACTGGCCTTTGCCAGCGACTTGGGCGACGGATTCTCACTGAACGTCATATGGTACATGTGGGGAAGCACCAGGGCGCCGGCGAAGGACATCAGCATCAAGGCGCGCCAACTGCCATCATCGATGCTCATGGTCATCGTGCTCACCGGGGTGCTCTGGTCTGCCAGCCAGCTTTCCAGTCCAGCCATGCCATCGAACACACCAAACAGGATGACTCCGCCAAGGATCAGCAGGGCAAAGAGTTTCACCAGGGAATCGAAGGCAATGGCCAGCACCAGGCCTTGGTGGTTCTCGGAACCCTGGCTGCGCCGTGTGCCGAACAGCATGGCAAACAGGACCACAGTAATGCTGAAAAGCACACTGATGAGTTGGGGGGATGTATCCGGTGCCAACAGGCTGGCAGACGTGGATACCGCTTGGATCTGCATGCTCAGCAAGGCCAATATGGCGGTGCCGGAACAGATGGTCACCAGCGTGCCCGCCCATTGGCTTCGATAGCGGTAGGCGAAGAGGTCGGCAAGAGACGTGAGCTGGTAGGCGCGGCCAATCCGCATCACCGGGTTGAGCAGAACCGGTGCCAGCAGAAAGGCGCCGCTGATGCCCAGGTAGTAGGCCAGGAAGCCAAACCCCGATTCAGCGGCCATGCCCACGGCCGCGTACACGGCCCAGATGCCGGCGTACACACCAAGGCTAAGCGTGTACACCAGGGGATGCCTGATCAAGCTGCGGGGCAGTGCGCCTTTTTCGGTCACCCACGCAATGCCGAAGAGCAGTACCAGATATAACAGGCTGGCCAGCAATAGGCCGGGAGCGCTAAAACTCATTGGGGTCTCGTCGCCATTCCAGCCAGAAGCCGATCGCAATCAGGCCGGCCCAGATTACGTAGGGGCTGTACCAGGCATTCCCTGGTGACGTCCACCAGTCAAGAATGTTGGGAGAGAATATGTAGATGGCCAGAACCAGAAGGAAGACCAGACGGTAGATATACATCAGGCATGATATCCGCACTGTCGCTTGTGAGAAGGTTTATAACACGTCGTTCACCGGACTGTCAGGTGAATCCGCTCCGGTGCCCAATTGGCTGCAGCCCGGGCAAGCAGGGTACCGATGTCTGATGTCCCTGCCAACAAACGTTGATCCTGCCCTAATGCGGCAAGGGCCTGTTTCAGGTTGTCTTTTGCTTCACGGTCATTCAGGGCTGGTGCGTGGTTCTGCTTGCTAAGTTTCTGGCCATCGGCGTTGAGAATAACCGGAATGTGCATCCAGTGAGGCGGTGAGGCGCCCAGCGAATAGTAGATCTGCTGTTGCTGGGCGGTCATGTCCAGCAGGTCGGAGCCCCTGACGACGTGGCTGATGCCCTGGTCGATGTCGTCGGCAACCACGGCCAGTTGATAGGCATAGAAGCCTTCCTTGCGCAGGATGACAGGGTCGTCCATTTCGGCCTGTACCTGTTGCACCTGAGGACCCAGTAGCTGGTCGTGCCACTCACTGTGCTCGTCGTGAAGGGCAAAGCGGACAGCGAATGGACGCTCTCCTGGTTCTGCCTTTCCGTTGCGGCAGCGCTCCGGGTGGCGCCCACCGTTTTCCTGCAGTTGCTTCCGTGAACAGGCGCAGCGATAGGCCAGCCCCTGATGGAGTAGCTGGTCGGTCAGCGCGCGGTAGTGGGTATCGCGTTCCGACTGAAACCGTACGGGCTCGTCGGAATGCAGGCCGTGGGCGTCCAGGCTGGCCAGTATCCGCTGGGTGGCTTCGGGGGATTCCCGCAGGGGGTCAAGATCTTCAATCCGCACCAGCCAGGTGCCATTGTGACTTCGGGCCTCCAGGTAGCTGGCAACCGCAGTGACCAATGAACCAAAATGCAGAGGCCCGGTTGGAGACGGCGCAAATCGGCCGCGATAGTGGGAATCGATCATGGCTGGTGAATACCGGCCCCGGGTTCGGGGGCCAGCATACTCAGGGGCTTGGGGTCAGATGCCAGTCTGGCGCTCGCGAATTTCAGCGAGGGTCTTGCAGTCAATGCACAATGTCGCGGTTGGCCGTGCCTCAAGGCGACGAATGCCGATCTCAACGCCACACTGGTCGCAGAATCCGTAGTCATCCTTGTCGATGCGGTCGATGGTCTGGTCAATTTTCTTGATCAGTTTACGCTCGCGGTCACGGGTGCGCAGTTCCAGGCTGAATTCCTCTTCCTGGGTTGCGCGGTCACTTGGATCTGCGTAATTTGCCGCATCTTCCTGCATGTGGTGCATCGTGCGGTCCACTTCTTCCATCAGCTCCTGCTTCCATTGCAGCAGCAGATTCTTGAAGTGCTCGAGCATTTCCGCACTCATGTACTCTTCACCCTTCTTCATTTCATAAGGGGTGAAGTTGGTGAAACGTTCGCGTGGTTGTTCTGCAGTCTTTGCCATTGAACCCGGCCTCATGTTTGTACTTCGCAAGAGCGCTTTACTTCCGGCGGCCAGCGAATACTGGCCGGTCATTACCCTGGAAAAAGCATTCGTCCTGAAACGGGAATTTGCGGAAAATAGCAGATTAGTCACAGGGGTGCCAGCCTTGTGACGCCTACTTTTGCACGGAGACCAAAATGAAGTTGCCCGCACTATTGATCGAAGGCCGGCTAATACGGCGCTACAAGCGGTTCCTGGCTGATGTCCGGTTGCCGGATGGCAGTGAGGTCATCGCCCATTGCCCCAACACGGGCTCCATGCTGGGGTGTCAGCCTGAAGATGCCCGGGTGTGGCTGAGTACCAGTGACAATCCCAAGCGCAAGCTGAAATATACCTGGGAGCTGGTTGAAACCGCGCCGGGCGAGGTGGCCTGCATCAACACGGCGCGGCCGAACGCGCAGGCCCGTGAAGCCATTGAAGGTGGGGATGTTCCGGAATTGGCCGGCTACAAAATCTGCAGGGCAGAAGTGCGCTATGGTTCGGAAAAAAGCCGTATCGACCTTCACCTGAGCGGCCACATCAGTCACCCGGATGCCTGGGTAGAGGTGAAAAATGTAACCCTGTGTGAGGATGGACAGGGGTTTTTCCCCGACGCTGTAACCACTCGTGGGCAGAAACACCTAAGGGAATTGATGGCCCAGACCAGGGCCGGCGAGCGTGCAGTGCTGTTTTTTGTGGTCAACCACACCGGCATCGATAGTGTGCGGCCGGCTGATCATATCGACAGCGCCTATGGCGTACTGCTGCGTGAAGCAAAAGCGGCCGGCGTTGAGTTGCTGGCATACAAGGCAGTGCTGTCCGGCCCGCAGGGGCCGGATGGGAATATCTCATTGAGGGAGGCCGTGCCGGTTATCCTGGAAGCCTGAATCGGTCGCTTCAGGATGTTGTAGCGCACCCGGGCACGTACGGCTTAATGTAGACGCTTTACATTCCTGGCAGGCCGAAATGCTGGCGGATTCGGTCTGCGACCGCCTCTCCCACATGTTCCTGGTCGGTATACAGATGGATAGTGTGGGTTTTTTCCTCAGTGGTAAGGGGCTCAAGCCAGGCCTCCTGTTCTTCCAGGAATTCTTCGGTGGCTTCGGAGGCATCATCTGAGCGATTGCGAACCCATTCCTTGCGGCTTTCCAGGGGCGCTTCGCAATGCAGGAGCGCGAACGGCATGCCTCGGCTCTCCGCCACGTCCGCCATCATCTCCCGTTCGGACTGTTTCAGGCAGGCAGAGTCTACGATGACCGGCAGACCGCTGGTCAGCAGGTCACCGGCCAGTTCAGCCAGGCGTTCATAGGTGCGCTGGTTGGCTTCTTCGGTGTACAGCTTCTCACCGGTCGGGGATTTGCTGTGGTCCAGCGGGCCCAGGCCGAAAAGCCGCTTGCGCTCTACGTCCGAACGCAGCCGGATCAGCCCCAACTCCGCCGCCATGGAACCACTGACGCAAGATTTACCACTGGCGGAGAGCCCAGTGGTGGCTAGCAGGTAGGGATTGGGTATGGCGCTGTAGTCTTCCGCCAATTGGGCGTAATCACGGTAGCGCTGCATCAGCCCCTCTCTATCAGTATCGGTCAGCGATGGGTTGCCCAGGGTAAACAGGGCGATTTTGGCGCGGACCATAGCCCGGTAAGCCTTGTAGAGAGGCAGCAGCGGCAGTGCGTCGAAGTCACCCCGGTATTCCAGGTAGGTATTGAGAACCAGGTTCGCCAGTTCGGGCTCACGGCGGGACTCCAGATCCATCAACAGGAACGCCAGGTCGTTGATCACGTCAATCCAGCGGAAAGGCTCACTGAACTCGATACAATCGAATATCGTCACGTCGCCGTCATAGACCGTGATATTGGCCAGATGCAGGTCGCCATGACATTCCCGCACAAACCCGCCGTCGTAGCGTACGGAAATCAGGGCCGACTGACGTTCAAAGGTGCTGCGGGTCCATTGTTCCAGATTGTCGAGTTGAAGCAGGAGGGCGTCATCGTCAATCATCGGGCGGATCTGGTCGAAGTTTTCCTGCATCGCAGCGAAGACCGCTTCTGGCGTTCCCAGTGGTTTGCCGGGCTCAACCGGTGGTTGGTTGTCGTGGAAATCCGCGGCCTGCCGGGCGAGGCTGGTGAGAAGTTCAGGCGTGAGTTTGCTGTTTTCCTGCCGCACGTCGAATAGCTCGTTCTGGTTGAACTGGCGCATGCGAATGGCGTACTCGAACGCGTCCCCCTCGCCACCGAGCGCTGGAGCCTCTGCGGAGCCGGTTATGGGCAATACGTCGAGATATAGGTTGTTGGCGAGGCGCCGGTTCAGCCGCAACTCCTCCTCGCAAAAGCGCTTGCGCCGCTCCAGGGTTGAGAAGTCGAGAAAGCCGAAGTCCATTGGCTTCTTGATCTTGTAGGCGAAATCGCCGGTCAGGATGACCCATGAGATATGTGTTTCGATAACCTGAAATTCTTTCACCGGGTGGTCATACAGTGCCGGATCCTGCAGTGCCAGAATCAGGTTGTCGGAAGGTGCATCGCTCACGGCTCTCTCCTTGGGTTCCTTGAACTCGTTGATTTTTATCGCCCCCATCATAACGAGCAAAACGGGCAGATTACAGAAATAACACACGGATGACCTGCCGTACCGATGCCCGGATTCGTTATAATCCCGCCATGAAAAAATCTGCTTCCCCCCGGAAATCGCCCAAGAAAAACACCCGCAAGGGAAAGTCTGCCCGCCGCCCCTGGTTCTGGCGCCTGTTTCTGCGCGTCTTTTTTATCGGTGTGGTGCTGCTCGCCGGTTGGATGGTTTACCTGGATGCGGTGGTCACCTCCCGCTTCGAAGGCCGTCGATTTGAAGTGCCGTCTCGAGTCTACGCGAGACCACTGGAACTCTATGACGGTGCGAGCGTCAGTTCGGGTGCGCTGCAGCGGGAGCTTGAGCTGTCCGGCTATCGCGCAGGTGATGGCAGCCGGGCAGGTACCTATCGTCGCAATGGCGGCCACTTTATTGTCAGCACTCGGGGCTTTCTGTTTACCGACGGGCTGGAACCTCGTAGACGCCTGTCGCTCAACATCTACAGCGACCAGGTGCAGGATTTCCGGGTACTGTCGGGCGACCCTTCGCCGATTGTGCGCCTGGAACCGGCCCAGATCGGCGGTATCTATCCCGCCCACAAGGAAGACCGGGTGTTGGTGCAGCTGGCGGATGTGCCTGACCTTTTCACCGATACGTTGTTGGCCGTTGAGGACCGCAACTTCCATGACCATGTCGGGATCGCTCCACTATCCATCGGCCGGGCAATGCTGGCCAATATCCGGGCCGGGCAGATCGTGCAGGGGGGCAGCACGCTGACCCAGCAGTTGGTGAAGAACTTCTTCCTGACCCGGGATCAAACCTTGTTGCGCAAGGGCAACGAAGCCCTGATGTCGCTGCTGCTGGAACTCCATTACGAAAAGAACGACATACTGGAAACCTACGTCAACGAGGTGTACGTGGGGCAGGCCGGCACACGAGCCATTCACGGGTTCGGGCTGGCCAGCCAGTTCTATTTCGGCGAGTCGATTCGTGATCTTCAAGCCCATCAGATTGCCTTGTTGGTCGGCCTGGTGAAGGGGCCGAGCTACTATAATCCCCGGCGCCATCCGGAGCGTGCCCTGTCCCGTCGCAACCTGGTCATTGATGTAATGGCCGAAACCGACCTCATCAGCGAAGAGGACGCCGCCAGGGCCCGTGCCCAGCCACTGGGTGTTACGAACCGGGCCTCATACTCGGAAAATCGGTACCCGGCTTACATCGATCTGGTGCGCCGTCACCTGGCCAGGGATTACAAGCAGGAAGATCTGCAGAGCGAAGGCCTTCGCATATTCACCACGTTGAACCCGGCAATTCAGTACGCGGCGGAGTTTGCCGTCAAGGATATGCTCGGGCGAATGGAGGGGAGTTCCGATACCACGCTGGAATCCGCCATGGTGGTGACCTCGCGGGACAGTGGAGAGGTATTGGCCCTGGTTGGTGGGCGTGACCCGAAATATGCCGGTTTCAATCGCGCCGTGGATGCGAGTCGTCCTATCGGTTCCCTGGTCAAGCCGTTTGTTTACCTGACGGCGCTGCAGAACCCGGATCGGTATACCCTGATCACGCCTGTCGAGGACAAGGGGTTCTCCCTGGTGTTCGACGACGGGCGCCGTTGGGAGCCGGAAAACTACGATAAGGAACAGCGCGGCGAGGTGCCCCTGCACAAGGCGCTGTCCCGCTCGTATAACCTGCCTACAGTGCGTGTAGGGCTGGATGTGGGTATCGATGCTGTGAAGTCTACCTTGCAGGGATTTGGCGTTCCCGGAGGTATTTCGGAGTACCCCTCAATGTTGCTCGGCTCAGTCTCCATGACACCGGTAACGGTCGCCCAGATCTATCAAGGGCTGGCTACCTCCGGTTTCAATACGCCCCTGAGAACCATACGGCAGGTCACCGATGCACAAGGCGAGGCGCTCTCGCGCTACAGCCTGAAAGTGGATCAGGTCGCTGATCCCGCAGCGGTACATCTTGTCCAGTACGTTATGCAGGAAACCATGCAGGAAGGCACCGGGCGTTCCGCGTACCGCACCGTGCCGAGGGAGCTTACGCTTGCAGGGAAGACCGGAACCACCGATGATGGCCGCGATTCCTGGTTTGCCGGTTTCAGCGGCGACCTGCTGGCGGTGACCTGGGTTGGCCGGGACGATAACGGCCCAACGTCTCTGACAGGCGCCACCGGCGCGTTACCGGTGTGGTCCCGATTTATGAGCCAGGTACCGCAGCACGGCTTCTCGCCGGTGGTACCGGATGGGGTAGAGTATCTCTGGGTCAATCCCGACGAAGTCGCCCTGACAGAAGAACATTGTGATAATGCACGCCTCGTACCGTTCATCACCGGCAGTGAGCCTGATGTGGAGGTTTCCTGCGGAGGTAATATCGAGCGGCGGATACGGGGCTGGTTTGAAGGACTCTTCCAATGAAATTTAACACGTTCAGATGTGCTGGTTTAATGGTCCTCTCGCTGGTAGTGGCCGGCTGTGCCTCCGGCCCCGGTGGTGGGTCCATTTATGTGCCAGCCGGCGATCGGTCATCCCCTGACGAGGCGCCCCAGCCGCCAAAAGCCGGTGAGCCGCGTGACGAACCGCGGATTGAGCGTAAAAGCGAGCAGCCTGATCAACCGGTGCGGCAGCCAGAGCGCACGGCCCCCAGCTACCAGGATGAAGGGGACGCCCTGTCACCCGCGGCACGAAGCCTTATCCAGAGGGCAGACAGCCTGATGGCGTCCGGCGAGACTCAGGCAGCCGTCGCGCAGCTGGAGCGGGCGCAGCGGATCGCTCCACGCTCGGCGCAGGTGTACTTCAAACTCTCGCAAGCCTACGTGGCACTGGATCAACTGGGTTCGGCGGAGCAGTTCACGTTGAAAGGGTTGTCTTTGGCGGGCAGCAATTCGTCATTGCAGCGCTCGGGATGGCTGCTGCTGGCGGATATCCGGCGTGCCAGGGGTAATGTGGCTGGGGCGGATCAGGCAGAAGCCCGGGCGGCAAGCCTGTAAACGAGAAAGGCCCCAGCGGAAGTCCGGTGGGGCTTTGGGTTGCCAATCAGCGTTGCTTACGGGGCTAGTGGGATGGTTTCCGCTTGCGCCTCCATACCGGCTTCCACGGTTACGTTCTGTGTGCCATCGAACTCCAGCGTGTCGGACATCTCGTTGTCATCCAACTGGCAGGAGTAACTGACGGTGTAGTTCCCCGCGGTCAGGAACGCAGCGGTGTAACTGTACAGGCCGTCATTCTCGTTAGCCGTCACCGGCACGACCATGAGCGGTCCACCTTCTTCGTTTACGTTCAGGTCGGTTGGTGTTACATCCGCGCCTTCGTATATGTACGCAGAACCTTCATAGGCGCAGTCTGCGAGCGTCTCGTCGTTCAGGCGGGTGGAGTTGATGAGAGCGTGATCCACCTGGCCGCTGATGGAGCCCACTTCCAGATTGTCAATCAGACGCAGCGCCGGTTTGAGGTAGTAATCAGCCTGCCCACCCTGAGGGTCTACGATCGACTTGCGAACGTCGAAGTCCACGGTAAAGTTGTGGTCGCCACCCTGGGCAATGGTAAAGCCGCTGACAAGTTTCAGGCCAGTCTGAGCGCCGGAGGGAATGAAAAGTGATAAAGGGACGTCAGGATTCTGGGCTTCATAAACGAGAGAATTGTCGACATCCAGGGTCAGTCGGATCCACTCGTAGTCACCTGCGGGAAGCTCCTCATTTTCCAGTAGTGGCGCTTGGTTACCGCCCTGAAGGGTCAGAAGGTCCAGCGTCTTGGGCTCATCAAAGGTGAAAACCACGGCTTCACCTTCTGCCGGTTTCACGGAAAGCCCTGTGAAGGTAATAATGACCTCCGAAAACTGCGCTGTTGGAGCATCTGTTACGCCAAACGAGGCAGTGCCGGTCGCCTCACCGTCACTGCTGTCGCCACCGCTTCCTCCACAGGCTGCAATGGCTGTTGCCAGCGCGGTAATACCAAAACCTTTAATCAATGCATGATTCATAATTTATCTCCAGTACTGCAGTCTAATGAACTCGTAGGCCAACTTTGTTGGTATGATGTCGGGTGTCCTATACCCACTTGCGGAGTCCGATGCCTGAATTTATAACGCCGGGGTTTAGCCTGAGGTTCCTGCTTATCGTGTTACAGAATGTACATATCGAGATTCGGCATCAGCGGGCGCCGTCAGCGCACGTCGGTGCATTGTCTGGTACGAGCCTGTCGTCTTTTGTGAGTGTTTATGGGGCAGTGTTTTGTCGTTGATACCTTTCAAAAGGGCCGCAAGGCCAGCACGATTCGAAAAACTGGTCCAGCCTCATCTTGACGCTATGTACCGATTCGCTTTCCGGCTGTCGGGGCAGCAGCATGATGCAGAAGATCTGGTGCAGGACGTGGTAATCAAGCTCTATCCCCGACTTGAAGAGCTGGAAGGAATTGAACAGCTTCGACCGTGGCTTAATCGGGTACTTTACCGCCATTTTATCGATCAGGTGCGACGCAAAGGACGTCGCGCTGACAGGCCTGTTAGCGATGTAGCAGAACCCGACCAGCAGTCCTCCTTTTTAGACTCATACGCTGCGGATATCCCCGACGTGAGCGAGCAGATCAGTTCCGAGCGCCTAAAGCCCGTTATGGACGAGGTTATTCAGACTCTGTCGCCGGATCAGCGAACTCTGATGCTGCTGCACGATGTGGATGGCTGGAGTCAGGAAGATATTGCTCAGGTGCTTGAGGTACCGGTTGGTACCGTGAAATCGAGAGTCCATCGTTGTCGGGCCGCCTTGCGGGAAAAGTTACTTGGGCGTCCGGAACTTTTTCCGCAGGCCGAGCGTGTGAAAGAATGAGGTGATGGCAATGACGTGTGACGAGTGCAAAAACAATCTGGGTTCCTGGGCAAAGGCCGAGCTGTCGGCCGCTCAGGCTAGCCGCCTTGAGCAGCATATTGCCGAGTGTGAGAGCTGTTCTGTTGCTGCACACAATGAAATGGCAATCTTCACCGCAATGCGTGAAAGCCAGGAGATACCTCCTCCGTCGCCGGATTTTGAGAAACAGGTTCTGGATGTCGCCATTGGAAGAGGGCGACGGTCCCGTAAAACCCTTTCAGACGTTGGTTGGAGTGCCCCATGGGCGGGCGGTGCCATTGCGGCGGCCCTGGTCCTGGGAATTGCGCTTGGTTTTGGCTTGCGTTCAGACCAGGAGCCGACGAATGAGTTGGCGCATACTAAAACGGATTCAGTAGTCGATCATCGAGTAACCGTTGTTGATAAAAACACGGATGAGCGCTCGGTACTGAAGCCGGTTGCCCGGAATGTTCGGCTTGCGTTTCGCTCGAGGGAAGCTCTGCAGGGTGTTACTTTGACGGTTGAGTTGCCTCCTCATGTAGAGGTCTCGAATTATCCGGGGCATCAAAGATTGAGCTGGAGGGTAGACCTGGATAAAGGCGAAAACGTGGTAAACCTGCCGTTGAATATACTGTTTTCTGGCGAGGGTGAACTGGTTGCTCATCTTGACGATGGTCAAAGAACCAAGACATTCCGGGCCAGTCTCAGCGGCCCATCAATAAATGGACGTCCGGAGCCCTCGTCATGATGTCGGGAATCTGGCAGAGAACTGTTTTTTTCGTCTGTCTCAGCCTGTTTTTGGTGGGACCGTCAACGGTTTTTGCGAGTAATGATCTTGATGTGACCATGAGAATGGTTACAGACGACGAGGACCTTACGGAGTCTGTCGTGCGTGAGATCAACCTGCGTGAACCCGTATCACTTGGCCGACCGTCGAATAATCGTGGCGCTGATAAGCCGGTTAATCCCGCGGAAAAGGCACAGGACGCACGCGAGCGAGGACGAGAAGCCGCCAACGCGGCGTCAGAGCGGGCTCGGGAAGTCCGTAATGACAATGGTCGAAAGGGGCGCCCTGAGTTGCCTGATCTGCCAGACGCCTCCAATCGTCCTGACCGCCCCTAGCGTCCCTTACTAACTATACGGCATCGTAATTTTCCTTCTGCGACGAAGCACTTCGTCAATTGCTATACTCCGGTTTTTGCCGTGCCCTCACTTAACGCGTCTGTTTTGAGGGACGTCACCACAGCGTATGTCCGGAGTAAAGCTTGGGGTTCCCACGATCAGCCATTCTGTTTATTGCCCTGATGACCTCGACGCCTGCGGCGATAGCCATGGAGGTCATCAATAAGCCGGATTTCGATGCCGGGGTGGAGGCCTTTCGGCAAGGAAACCTGGAAGAGGCTCGGATTTTTTTCGAGCGAGCAAGGGCGTCTGGCTCCAACTCTCCATCCCTACTCTACAATCTCGGTGTTGTTTACTTCCGTCTCGGCGACCTCAAGTCGGCCGAAACGGTATTCCTGACGTTGTTGAAAACGCCTCATGCGCCGCTGGCTTACTACAATCTCGGTCTGGTAAAACAGAGGATGGGGAAGGTGGGCGACGCCCGCCAGTGGTTCGAACGCGCTGCCAGCCAGGATTCACCTGAAGAAGTCCAGGCGTTGGCTCGTCACCAGTTGTCTGACGTGACCGCGCAATCTTCATCGGATCAGCGCCATGGTAGTGGCTATCTCGCCGTCGTTGGAGGATACGACGACAATATTGCCGGAACCCCGGATGACGTTTCCAGTGATAAGGAAGGTGGCTTTGCGGACGCTCTGGCGGCGGGAAGTGTTCAGCTCGGAATGAAGGAACTCAGTGTGCACGGGGTTGCCTTCACTCGCCAGTACCCTGGGAACTCAGCTTTTGATAGCACTTATCTCAGCACCGGTGCGTCATGGCCGACAGAGTTGGGGGGCGGAGAGCTCACATCCAGCCTGAACCTGTCGACATCCTGGTTTGGAGGCGATCCTCTTGAGCGCGAGGCCCGAGTCGAGATGCTTTATCACCCCGATCGGTGCGTTTTGGCTCCTGTTGTGTCTGGTGTTGAATGCAGCGTAAGTGGTTCGGTTTCTACGATTGAAGGTGGTAGCAATTACAGCGCCTACGATGGCGAGATGCTGCGGTTTAGTGCCAGCGCTGATAAGGCGTTGGGAGATTGGGTTCTTAGCGGCCACTATCAACTGGAAGACAACCATCGAAGAGATCTGTCGACACAACAGGAGTTCTTCAGTGTATCCCCGATACGCAATCTTGTGTCGGCTGAAGTTCGTCACTATGTGTCGGGCCGATTCTCGTTGGGCGGCAAGGCCGACGTTCGCCACTCTCGCTACAAGGATGATCAAAGGTTTGTATCGAACGGGGCGCTGGTCTCAGAACGGCGCAGAGATAACCGGTTGCGCGGCTCTCTGCTGGCGGAATACCGTCTGGCAGGCCAATGGATGATGCTGGCGGAATGGAGCATGCTGGACAACCGCAGTACCATTGAACGTTATGACTACAGCCGTCGGGAAGTGATGCTCGGGTTTGAGACGGTATTCTGAGGCCATGGCGGGACATCCATGTCCTGCCACGGGGTATGGGGTTTAAAGCCCGGCATTTCTCAGGCGGTTGGCCTGCTGTTGGAAGACGGTCTTTGGATCAGTCTCGAACAGGCTATGCAGTCCAATAGCCTGATTCACTTCATCCAAATGGTTCATGAAATAATTGTCACGAATCACCTTTCCGAAATGGTTGCTGCAACGACCTACCAAACCATCATTGGCGCTGAACGTGAACGCGAGGCTAGTGGTGCCCAATAGCACGTCGGACGGGTCCAGCACGTTGGTCAGTACGCCAGTGCCACCCCATGAGTAAAAGCGCACACCGTTGCTGGAATAGGCACCTTCACCACAGGCACTGGCAGGAACACCAGCGGGCGCGAAGTTGTTAAACTCGGCACTGCCCTCGGTGGTCAGTGAGTAGAGGCTTGATTGGAGGTCCTGGTTGTAGCCGCCACCGGAGAGCAGGTCGATCAGGCTTCCCAGTGCGTTGCCCAGTGATGCCGCAAGACCTTCCGCCGGAGACCCGTAAATCAGGTCTGCAACCGGTGAGCCTTTGTGGGGAGAACCTACGGAGGTTACCGAGGCCACCAGGTCCGGTCTCACCCGTGCGACGTATCGAGCGGTGGGCCCGCCATGGCTGTGGCCAATCAGGTTTACCTTGCCATGAACCGCCGCGATTGAGGCGATCTGTGGTAGCAGTGCCTCACCCCTGGCGATGGTGCTGTCCAGAGCGGGTACCTGGGTGGTGTAGACATCGGCACCGTACTTGCGCAGGTCCTCGGCAATGCCATACCAGTAGTCCACACCCGCAATTGAATCGAATCCGAACATACCGTGAACCAACACCACCGGATAGCGGGTGTCGGTGTAGTTGGATGGCGTAGAGTTCCACCACCAGGCCATTGATGGCGCCGACCATGCCAGTACCACCAGCATGGCGAATGCCTTGATCCATTGTTTCATTGTTGCACCTACAGTTTGCTGTTGTATTTGTTGTCAAACTGCGGCTCGACCTAACAGGTTGTGCCGGTTACTGCTTTTCGGGCAGCCCAAGGCAGTACTGCATGGCGTCCGTGCGCTGACTTCTGTCTTGTGATTGTTAGATGGTCGCAGTCAGTGCATCTCTTGTCTGAGATCTGACCATAATTTGATCATGGGGTGAGCGAAGTCAACGGCAGGAGGGGCCGGGTCGGTTTGGGTGGTCAGAAGTGTGACGCGGGTCACCCCTGGGGCCCCGAAAGACATGTCCTTGTTGCAGGCAGAATTTCGGGGTCAGGGGGGCAATTGGCATTGGTCAGAGCGTTTTCATGACACGACGTGCCGCTTCCGTTGTCTGTTGGATGTCATCGTCGGTCAGGGCGGCGCTGGTAAAGCCGGCTTCAAAGGCCGAAGGCGCCAGATACACGCCTTCTTTGAGCATGCCCTGGAAGAACTTCTTGAACCGCTCGGCGTCACAGGCCATGACCTGATCGAAGCGGGTGATCTTGGGGGCGTCGGTAAAGAAGAAGCCGAACATGGCGCCAGCGCTTTGCACTGCCAGTGGGACGCCGGTGCTGTCCGCAGCTTCCTTCAGCCCATCGCGAACGGCATTGGTCTTTTCCGTCAGCCGGTTATGGAACCCGGGCTCTGAAATGGCGTTCAATGTGGCGAGTCCGGCACACATGGCCAGCGGGTTGCCGCTTAGAGTGCCAGCCTGATAAACCGGTCCCAGCGGAGAAATGTGTTCCATGATTTCCCGTTTACCACCAAACGCGCCGACGGGCAGGCCGCCGCCGATGACCTTGCCCAGGGCGGTCAGGTCCGGTTTGACCCCGTAGAGGTCCTGAGCACCACCGAGGGAGACTCGGAAGCCAGTCATGACCTCATCAAAAATCAAAACCGTGCCGTGCTCATCGCACACCTTCCGCAAACCTTCCAGGAAACCGGGTACCGGGGGGATGCAGTTCATATTGCCGGCTACCGGCTCAACAATGATGGCCGCGATGTCATCGCCCATTTCCGCAAAGGTTTCGCGAACGCTTTCAATATCGTTGAACGTCAAGGTCAGCGTATGTTCCGCAAGGCTTGCGGGAATGCCCGGTGAGTTGGGAACGCCCAGAGTTAGCGCCCCGGAACCGGCTTTCACCAACAGTGAATCCACGTGGCCGTGGTAGCAGCCTTCAAATTTCACGATCTTGTCGCGGCCGGTATAGCCGCGGGCAAGTCGAACCGCGCTCATGGTGGCCTCGGTGCCGGAATTAACCATGCGCACGAGGTCAATGGAAGGCACCAGTTCACAGACCTTCTTGGCCATTTCGGTTTCGATCGCCGTCGGTGCACCGTAACCGATGCCCTGATCGACCTGCGCGTGGAGCGCATCCTTGATGATCTGGTTGCCGTGGCCAAGGATCATCGGCCCCCAGGAACCAATGTAGTCGATGTAGCGGCGATCATCTTCGTCGTACAGGTAGGCACCTTCGGCGTGTTTGAAAAACAGTGGGGTACCGCCGACTCCCCGAAAAGCTCGGACCGGGGAGTTTACGCCTCCCGGGATGTATTTCTGAGCTTGTTCGAATAGGGTTTCGGACTGGGTCATGGTTCAGGACTCCTGAGGTACGGACGATGAAAAAAGTGGGTGATGTTGCGCAAACATCCGGCTAAACCGGCGTGCGCGCTCTTCAATGGTGGCGACGTCGCCATCGAACAGGCCGCCGACCACGGCCAGCAGATCGGCGCCGGCGCGGATCAGGCCTTCGCCATTGTCCGTGGTGATGCCGCCAATGGCGGTCACGGGCTTGCCAAACTGTCGTGACTCGGTCAGGACTGAGGGCTTGGCAGCGGGCGCGTCAGGCTTCGTGGTTGAGTTAAAGAAGCGGCCGAAGGCCAGGTAATCGGCGCCGTCCGCGTCGGCACGGGAAGCCAGGGCCTGGTCGGCATGGCAGGTTGCGCCGATGATGGCATGGTCGCCAAGCTGTCGTCTGGCCATTGCCAGGGAGCCATCGGACTGGCCCAGATGCACGCCGGCGGCACCGCAGCGTCGGGCCAGTTCGGGGTCATCATTGATGATCAGCGGCACTCGGGCGTTATAGCACAATGCGGCCAGATCCTGTGCCTGTTTCAGCCGCTCCGGCTGTGGCGCGTTCTTCTCACGATATTGTACCAATACGGCCCCGCCTCGAAGGGCTGCTTCAACCGCAATCAGCAGTCGGTCTTCCGACAGCAGGCCGCTGTCGGTAACGGCGTAGAGGCCTGGCTTCAGTCCCTTGGCTATGGCCCGGGCACTGAAGGTGCCGGAAGGCGTTAGCTCTGCCATGGAGTGCCCCGATCGGGCACTGGCTGCCCTTTGCCAACTCGCAATGCGTGCCGGATAGCACGGAGAACATAGTTTTGGGCCTGGTCGATCGCTGCCCCGGCCGCTAGGCCTGAGGCCCTGCCGGCGGCGATCGAAGCCGCCAGGGTGCACCCGGTGCCATGATACTCACCACCAACCCGCTCAACGTAAAAATGGGAAGGTTCTTCAGTCTGGTGGTAGAGGGTGTTAATGATGTCCTCGCCTTCGCCATGGCCTCCCGTGGCCAGTACTGACTGGCAGCCAGCGTTTAGAAGGTTGCGGGCCGCTTTCTCAGGGTCCTCATCCTCGCCCAGTAGCGCCAGCTCGATGCTGTTTGGCGTAATTATCTCTGCGTGCCGGAACAGGCGTTCCTTCATGCGTGCAATCAGCGCTTCGTCGGCGAGGTCACCGCCGCCGGCGGCCTTGATCACCGGGTCGGTAATCAGCGGAATGTCTGGGTGGTTGGCAAGAAAGTTCACCAGCACATCCACCACATCGGCGTTGCCGAGGGCACCGGTTTTGATGGCGTGAATGGGGGTGTCCGCAGCCAGGCATTCCAGTTGTTGGCGGAGGATGTCCGGATCCGTTGCGGTGGCGTTGTATACGTTCCGGGTGTCTTGCACAGTCAGGCAGGACAGCACCGGCAAAGGATGACAGCCCAGGGCGGTAACCGCCTGGATGTCGGCCTGGATGCCTGCACCGCCGGAGGGGTCCAGGCCGGAAATAATCAGAACGTGAGGACGGCTGTTAAGGTTGATAGTCTGGCTCCTCAGAATGGTTTGACGACAGCGAGAATAACGACAGCGACCAGTGCCAGAACGGGCATCTCGTTAAACCAGCGGTAGAAAACGTGGCTGCGGGTGTTCTGGTCATCGCGGAACACCTTCACCAGATGTCCGCAGTAGAAGTGGTAGCCGATCAGCAGGACAACCAACAACAGTTTGGCGTGAACCCAGCCCTGGCTCATGTAACCTTCGACATTGTAACCGATGAGCCAGAGGCCAAAAACAACCGTCGCCACCATGGACGGCGTGGTGATCCCCCGATAGAGCTTGCGTTCCATGATCTTGAAGCGCTGGCGACCGGGCTCATCCTCACAGGCGGCGTGATAGACGAACAGTCTTGGCAGGTAAAAAAGGCCGGCGAACCAGCACACCATGGACACAATATGCAGGGCTTTAACCCACAGCATTTATCAACTCCGTCGGTATTGGTAGTAACTCTCGATATCCGATTTCAGCACAACGCCATAGACGCGTTGGATTGTCGGGGCAACGTGACGCTGCACGTAGAGGGCTTCTACGCTGGTCTGATCAAATTCGTTCAGTGCTTCATCCAGGGTTGCCTGGTACTGCACCGGCGCAATGTCCCGACGGTTGGCAGGGATGTCCATCAGGTCTATCTGCTCTGGCGCTGTGCTTTCTTCACCATCCGTTGCTGGCGCTTTGGTGTCTTCCATGTAACGGGCCAGATCCACTGCCGGCAGCAGGCCAGTGGGGCCGCTACTTCCCTCCACTACTAGCCATTTTGGTTCGGATTTGAGAATTTTTCTGGCTTCTTCACGCGACAGGAAGCGTTCGGTGCGTAAGATGCTCCTGTCCATGATGGCGCCGACGGACACACGTCGTAAAGCCTGGATGACCGGTGAGTTCTGGTAACTCAGCCCCTGGCTCTTGAGTATGGTCAGGAACAGAGACTTTTTGCCAAAGGCTTCACTGGTTACCAGGCTCGATGTTGTAATGATAAGCATACCCGGCAGAATAATGTTGGGATTTCTTGTGAGCTCCATCAGCGCCATGAGCGCTGCCAGTGGTGCCTGCAGCACGGCCCCCATCATGGCACCCATGCCCAGCATGGCGTAGAAACCCACGGACGAAGCCATGTCTGGCAATATCTGGGCCCCGATCAGTCCCATGGCGCCTCCCAGGGTGGCCCCCATGAACAGGGTAGGGCCAATAACGCCGCTGGGCATGCCAAGGCCGAGGGTGACCGAAGTGATCAACAACTTGGCAATGCCAGCGCCCAGCAAGAGCCAGAACGGCAGTTGGTTGTCGATTGTGAACTGCACAGTATCGTATCCGATGCCCATCACTTCAGGTACAACGATGGCAAACGGCACCATGAGAAGTCCGGCAATAGTAAGCCGCAGCAATACCGGTCGGTGGTGGTGTCGGCCAGTGGTGTCGACCAGTTGAATGAATGCTGCCGCCGCGATCCCGATAATGATTGCAATGGCGATAATCCAGGGGATTTCCAGCAGGGAGTTCATGGTCAGAGGCGGCACACTGAACGCTGGCTCTGAGCCATACGTGGCCTGGGTGACCACTGCTGCGGTAACAGACGCCAGGATGATGGGGGTAAAACCGGCGATGGTGTACTCCATCATCACCACTTCCATGGCGAAAATAACGCCTGAAATGGGAGTGTTGAAAGAAGCGGAGATGGCGGCAGCGCAGCCGCACGCGACTAAGGTCCGGATGCTGTTGTTGGGTAGTCGCATCCATTGCCCCATCAGGCTGGAGATAGCAGCGCCAAGATGCACGGCGGGGCCTTCCCGACCAGCGGATTGGCCGGTAATGACGGTGCCAACACCAGTGACGAACTGGACAAGCGCGCTGCGAACGGAAATGTAGCCCTGATGGTAGTTCAGGCGTTCCATTACGTGCACGATGCCCACCTTGCGGTCGTGGGTTGCCAGGTTGTGCATCATCAGGCCTAGCGCAACGGCACCTGCCAGTGGCAGGATGGCACGCGTAAGAATGTCCAGTTCTTCAAACGACTCAGAGCCGTCGCCAGGCAGGAAATACCCAAGCGGCCATTCAATGGCAAGGCGAAAAACCAGAATCACGCCACCGGTAAACAGGCCGGATAGCAATCCGAGAACAGCCAGTTGCGGCAATGCGTCGACACCGGATAGCCGGCGTCGGAAAACCGGGATCAGGTTTTGAGTGATCTTGTTTCTCAGTTTACGCATGAACGCCGGTTTTCCAGAGACGATTGGTTTCTTGACGATATTGTAGCCAGCGCCGGTCGGGCTGCAATAAGTCATTGGTTTATCATGTTAGACTACGAGGGTTTCACGAACCCGATTTCAGTTGGAGAAACAGGTGATAAAAGTAGGCATTGTAGGTGGAACCGGTTATACCGGTGTGGAGCTTCTGAGGATTCTTGCAGTCCATCCGGATGTGACGGTGACCTGTATTACATCGCGATCGGAGGCTGGTATGCCGGTCGCCGATATGTATCCGAACCTGCGCGGCCACTATGACCTTGCCTTCTCCGAGCCGGACGTAAATACGCTGGCGGCCTGTGATCTGGTGTTTTTCGCCACGCCTCATGGCGTGGCCATGCGTATGATGCCGGAATTGATGGCTGCGGGAACCCGCGTTGTGGATTTGTCGGCCGACTTCCGCCTTCGGGATCTTGATGTCTGGGCTGAATGGTACGGTATGCCCCACGAAAGTCCCGAGTGGGCAGAGAAGGCAGTTTATGGCCTGCCGGAAGTGGTGCGGGACAAGATCCGCACAGCACAATTGGTGGCCAACCCTGGCTGTTACCCCACAGCCGTCCAACTGGGTTTTCTGCCATTGCTGGAGAGCGGGCTGGTTGATCCGTCGCGACTGATCGCGGATGCCAAGTCAGGCGCCAGCGGTGCCGGGCGGCAAGGCAAGATCGGTATGCTGCACGGCGAAGTGGGCGAGAGCTTCAAGGCTTATGGTGCATCAGGCCATCGCCACCTCCCGGAGATCCGTCAAGGCCTGTCACAGGCAGCGGGTGGTGATGTTGGAGTAACCTTCGTGCCACATCTGATTCCGATGGTCCGGGGCATTGAGGCGACGCTTTACGCGGAGCTCCGGAACCCCGCTGACTTTGATCGCCTCCAGGCGCTGTTTGAGGACCGCTTTCGGGATGAGCCTTTTGTGGATGTGATGCCGTTTGGCAGTCATCCGGAAACCCGCAGTGTCCGTGGCGCCAACAACTGTCGTATGGCTCTTCACCGGCAGGAGCAGAGCAACATTGTGATCGTTTCATCGGTCATTGATAACCTGGTAAAAGGTGCGGCAGGGCAGGCGGTCCAGAACATGAACATCATGTTTGACCTCAAGGAAACCCTCGGGCTGGAAGCGCCCGCACTGCTACCATAGGCCTGACCGGTGAGCGAACACAGAAAACCCGCTGAAGAATACGTTGTCATCCGGCATCGCCCGGGTTACCGACTGCGCCGCAGCTTGATATTGCTAACGTTTTCCATCATCGCTGCGGTTTTGGGGTATGTGACCGGTATGGCGCAAGGCGGATTCCGTTTTTCAACCGCCGAGGAGTCCCGCGACCTGCTGGAAGAACAGGTTGAAGATCTTCGAGAGCAGAACCGAAAGGACAGTCAGCAGCTGGTCAACCTGGAACGGGGGCGAACCATTGATGCACAAGCTCTTAACCAGGCAAGAAAGAGCATTGTTGATCTGGAAACCCGGATCGCGTCACTGAAAGCGGACCTGACTTTCTATAAGAACATCATGGCGCCTTCGGAAACCAGCAAAGGGCTGCAGGTTGATCGGTTCACGCTACAGCAGGGGCGCCAGAACGACTCTTATGGTTTTAAGCTGGTGCTAACCCAGATTGGTGACAACAAAAGTTATATATCGGGCGTGGTTGCGGTGAACGTGATCGGCATGCGGAATGAAGAAAAGGAAGTGATCGCGCTACGGGACCTGTCGGACGATATCGACGATCTGGGAGTCAAATTCCGCTATCGGTATTTTCAGGATATCGAAGGGGTATTACGATTGCCCGACGGTTTCGAGCCTATAGAGCTTCAGGTAGTGGCGCGTGCTGAAGGCAGAAAATCGTCCCAGGCCGAACGAACTTTTGATTGGGATGAATTGACGGAGAACTGAAATGCTTGGAAAAAAGAAACAGAAACCTAGGCGTCCCGCTGGGCACTTCGATACCCTGGTTTCGTCCCGCACGACGGTTAAGGGGGACGTGCATTTCTCCGGCGGGCTGCATGTGGACGGCACCATTCGCGGCCGGGTTGTTGCCGAAGAAGGCGGTGATGCGGTGTTAAGGGTTTCTGAAGTGGGCTCCGTGGAGGGTGACATCGTCGCCCCTCATGTGATCGTAAACGGAACGGTTCACGGTGATGTGTACGCGTCAACGCATCTTGAACTGGCCGAAAAAGCCTCCATCCATGGTAATGTCTATTACAATCTGATTGAGATGGCTATGGGCGCGTCCGTCAACGGGAGCCTGGTTCATCAGAACGAGCCCGTGGGTTTGTTGAGCAGGGACAAGCAGCATGACGACGTTGCCGGAGAAGCCGGTCCGGGAGAGAAGCCGGAGGAGGAAGAGTCGACAGAGGTGCCTGGCAAGGAATAGTTGATTGTTTTAGTCAGGAATATGATAATCAGACTAGATTTTTCTGTAACCGGAGGCGGACTTGAGTGTAGTTCAGCAACAGGCAATCACACCGCTGTTTTTCAGTGACGGCGCGGTATCCAAAGTTCGGGAGCTGGTGGATGAGGAGGGTAACTCCGACCTCAAGCTTCGCGTGTTTGTGACCGGTGGCGGCTGTTCTGGTTTTCAGTATGGTTTCTCATTCGATGAAGCGCAGGATGAGGAAGACACCGTCATCGAAAGGGATGGCGTGATGTTGCTTGTGGATCCTATGAGTTACCAGTATCTGGTCGGGGCAACCGTGGATTATCAGGAAGGATTGCAGGGGTCGCAGTTTGTGGTGCAGAACCCCAATGCCAGTTCAACCTGCGGTTGCGGTAGCTCCTTCTCCATCTGACGCCCGTGTTCAGGCGTAGTACACCGCCCCAAGTATTCTTTTTCCTTCTGCTCCGGTAACTTCCGGAACATTTCCAGGCTTGCCGGACAGCGTCTGGCTGGCAAGCCAGGCGAAGGCAGCAGGTTCTACCCATTGTGGGTCCAGGCCCAATTCATCTGTTGACGCAAGGCGGGCCGGGCTGCAGGTTCGCTGCAGTGCACGCATCAAGATCCTGTTTTTAGCACCGCCCCCGCACGCAAATATCGTCATTCCCGGTGATTGTGGTAACTCCTGCGCAACAGAGACGGCAGTTAACTCGAGCAGGGTGCGTTGTACATCCGCGCCGGAGAGGTCTGGATGGCGGCGTAACAGGGTCTTAATCCACTCAAGATTGAACTTTTCGGTACCGGTGCTCTTGGGTGGCCGGCGCGAAAAGTAGGCATCCGAAAGCAGATCGCTTAGCAGAGCCTGATTGATCTCTCCTTCCTCTGCCCATGCACCATCTTCGTCAAACGCGCGGCCAGTCTGATCCATGCACCAGGCATCCATCAACGCATTCGCGGGGCCTGTATCAAAACCGGTTATCGGCTCATCGGCGTTTGCTGGAAGATGGGTGATATTGGCGATGCCGCCAAGATTAAGGATGCATCGGCTCTCGCCTGCAGAGCTAAAGAAGGCTTTATGAAACGCCGGTACCAGTGGTGCGCCTTCACCGCCTGCCGCCAGATCGCGCCGTCTGAAGTCTGCCACCGTCGTGATGCCCGTTCGCTCAGTGATAACGGTGGGGTCGCCAATCTGCAGGGAGAAAGGTGCTGAACTGTCAGGGTGGTGCCGCAGGGTCTGGCCGTGGCTGCCGATAGCGTTAATGGACGAGGCCGGGAAGCCGGATTTATCGATCACGGTCTCCGCTGCGAGTGCAAACAGTGAGCCGACGGCGCGATCAAGCTCGCCGACGTCGTCTGGCGTTCCCCGGTTCTGGCTGAGATTGAACAGCCTTCGGCGTATGTCGTCTGGGTAGGCGGTGGTGTGGGTGGCATGCACCTGGATTGTTTGGCCGCTGAATGACACCAGTATGGCGTCTATGCCGTCCATACTGGTGCCAGACATCAAACCAATCCAGGCTTTCATGTGGTTTACTCGTCAGCGGCCAGGGCCAGATGCTGGTAGTTCTGGCGGAACAGTTCAAATTTGGCAACTTGTTGCTCCGCAAATCCCTTGAAACGGGCCATTTCTGATTTCGGCACCGGTTTCGCGTCGGGGAGCTTCACTGTCCGTGAGTTTCGCGGGCTACCGTTCAACCGGAACTCGTAGTGCAGGTGGGGCCCGGTAACCATGCCGGAAGAGCCGACATGGCCAATGGTGTCACCCTGTTTGACTTTGGTGCCGGTCTTGATGCCTTTGCCTAGGCGGCTCATATGGGCATAAAGAGTTGTAATGTTGTCGCCGTGCTTGAGAATGACCGTACGGCCGTAGCCACCTTTCCAGCCAGCAAACTGTACCCTGCCGTGCCCTGCTGCCTTAATGGGAGTGCCTGGAGGTGCAGCGTAGTCAGTACCCTCGTGTGGGCGAACGACGTCCAGCACCGGGTGGCGGCGCTGGAGATTAAAGGACGACGAGACGCGGGCATTGATAGGGGTGCGCAGAAACGCCTTGCGCATACTACTGCCGTCCGGGCTGTAATAGTCGGTATCACCGTTGCTGTCAGTGTACTGCAGGGCAATGACCTCTTTACCCTGGTTTATAAAGCGGGCAGACAGGATGTTGCCAGTATCGAATTTTTCGCCATCCAGATAGAGCTCCTCATACACCACTTCAAATCGGTCACCCTTGCGAACGTCGTAGACGAAGTCGATGTTCCACCCGAAGATACCGACCATTTCCATGGCAAGCCTGTCGGTCATTCCGGCTTCTCGAGCGGCCACGTAAAGGGAGCCATCAATAACGCCTGATGCAAAGGCGGGTTTGGCGTCGGGCTCGCGGACAACGGTTTCTCCGGTAAAGCCTTCTTCGGTCTTTTCAACGTGAAGGGTTTCCAGGAGGTTGCGCTGAAGGTCAATGGCTGCGAGCTCGCCGGCATCATCGGTTGCAAAGGCGATAGTTTCACCGGCGTAAAGCCGCTGAAGTTTATCGGCTTCGCCGGAGCCGTGGATCACAGACAGCATAATGCCGTCGTTAAAGCCGGCCTTGCCGAACAGGGACGAAAGTGTGTCGCCGGACTTGATCTTGTATTCCTGCCATTGCAGCTCCGGCTCGTTGACCTCAGCCATGGCAGCAGCGGTGTCCAGTGCCTCGGGCAGTTGAGGCTCATTGCTGATGGATGCCAGTTCAGGAACTGCTGTTGCTTTGTCTTCAGGCATCTTGCCTGCGGCGGATTGGTCGTTCGGGCGGGGAGATGGAGTGCCTGACTCCTTGACGGTGCCCTCGTCGAGGTCCAGCGAATAAGCCATTCTGTTGGCTTCTACATCGGCGCTGGGGCTCATCAGAATAGCGGCTGCGACGACAACACTGGTCGCAGCGGCAATGGTGATATGGGTTTTAGGAAACATTTTCAGCACGTGTCGCATCCGTTTTAATCGGTATTCCGGTAGGTTGTACTACCTAATTAAAGCTGTTGTTCAAGTATAGTCCAACAGATTACCGTATAAAATGCGCTCAGGACAGCATCGAACATTACCGTTACTGGCATACTGGCCGGATTTCTAGGGCCGGGATTGTTATAATGCCGGGCCTTAAATATGCGGCTTTGTTCAAAAACTGAGCAGGTACACTTTAACAGGGGTGCTGGTAACGCACAGATTTCTTTTGTAGATCTCTGTAACTGTCGTCGGGCCCAAATGATCAGAATTGAGGATGTGTGGTACATGGCATCTATTGATGAGGCAATGGCCGTAATCAAGCGCGGCATGGATGAGTTGATCCCCGAGGAAGGGTTAATTGAAAAACTTCGGGAGGGGCGCCCTCTCAGAATAAAGGCCGGATTCGATCCTACGGCCCCTGATCTCCATCTGGGGCATACGGTTCTGATCAACAAACTGCGACAGTTTCAGGATCTGGGGCATGAAGTGACCTTCCTTATTGGGGACTTCACGGGAATGATCGGTGATCCCACTGGCAAGAGCGCCACTCGTCCGCCTCTGACAGAGGCGCAGGTCGCAGCCAACGCCATTACCTATAAAGAGCAGGTGTTCAAGATCCTGGATCGGGAAAAGACACGGGTGGTGTTCAACTCCGATTGGATGAGCAAGCTTTCCGCGGCTGACATGATCCGTTTGGCGGGGCAGTTTACGGTTGCCCGAATGCTCGAGCGCGATGATTTCACTAAACGCTACCGTTCTGAACAGCCCATCGCCATCCATGAGTTCCTTTACCCGCTGGTGCAGGGGTACGACTCGGTTGCCCTCGAGGCTGATGTGGAGTTGGGTGGAACGGACCAGAAGTTCAATCTGTTGATGGGTCGTATTCTCCAGAAGCACTATGGCCAGCAGCCGCAAGCTGTGCTGACCATGCCGTTGCTGGAAGGGTTGGATGGTGTCCAGAAGATGTCAAAGTCACTGGGCAATTATGTGGGCGTTAATGATTCGCCTGGTGAAATGTACACCAAGCTGCTGTCCATGCCGGATGATCTGCTGTGGCGTTATTTTGAGTTGCTGAGTTTCCGGCCGTTGGCAGAGGTGGAGGAGTTTCATGCTGCCGTTAATGGTGGAGCGAATCCCCAAGAGTACAAGAAGCTACTGGCGGAGGAGATCATTACTCGTTTCCATGACGCCGAAGCGGCTGCTACGGCCCATAAGTCGGCCGGTAACCGGGTTGGGCTCGGCGAGATTCCCGAGAATGTGCCGACGGTTGAGGTTTTCCTGGCCGGACGTGGTGAATTGCACGTTGTGTCGTTGCTGAAAGAAGCGAATCTGGCGAGCAATGGCAAGGCTGCCAAGGATGTGTTCGCTCGCGGGGCTGTATATATTAATGGTGAGCAGGTAACCGACGAGCGGATGTTTGCGGCGGGTGATGACTGTGTTGTCCAGGCGGGTAAGAAGAAGATCGCCCGTGTTTTGATCAAGGATTGAACGGAATTCGGGCTTTTTGGGAAAATGTTGAAAAGCTCGTTGACACTTTAAGTGAGCTCTGTAGAATACGCATCTCTTTCGAGGGGCACGCCACTGAGGCGGGTCAGAAATTGAAAGGCAACCGTTTGAATTGATTGAAGATTTCGAGTTTCAAAATTCTTCAG